>NZ_CP151587.1:3183285-3861607 GCF_038396845.1 Gymnodinialimonas sp. 57CJ19 | reverse complement strand
CGTCACACTTTGCCGATAGGCCCCGCCCATGAGCTTTGCAGACTTCCTGAACGCCCCACACCCCGCCCCCGTTTCTGTCCCCGATGCGGCGGGGCCGGCACGGTTTTTCAACCGTGAACTCAGCTGGCTCGCCTTCAATTGGCGGGTGCTGGAAGAGGCTGTGAACCCCCGTGTTCCCCTGCTGGAACGGGTGCGCTTCATCTCGATCTCTGCGGGCAACCTTGATGAATTCTACACCGTCCGGGTGGCGGGCCTGCGCGAACTGGCGCAAGAGGGCAACCATACCCCCGCCCACGACGGGCGCACCCCGGCAGAGCAGTTGAAACTTATCAACGCCAACGCCCGCCAATTGATGCGCAAACAGCAAGAAGCCTGGATCGACGTGCGCACCGAGCTGGAGGCCACGGGCATCACCGTGGTCACCCGCGAAGACCTGACCTCTGCCGACGAACGGCACTTGGCGGAAATCTTCCTTGCGCAGGTCTTCCCTGTGCTGTCGCCCTTGGCCATTGATCCAGCCCATCCGTTTCCGTTCATCCCGAATGAGGGCATCGCCTTGGCGCTGCAACTCAAACGCGACCGCGACGGGCGCGTGTTGCAGGCGCTGTTGCCGATTCCCGGCCAGATTGACCGCTTTGTTTCGCTGCCTGCCGAAGAAGGCTCAATCCGCATGTTGCCGCTGGAAGAGCTGTTGCTGCTGAATATTGTCGAGCTGTTTCCCGGCTATAAACTCAGCGGGTCCTGCATGTTCCGCGTTCTGCGCGACTCGGACCTGGAGGTCGAGGAAGAAGCCGAAGACCTTGTGCGCGAATTTGAAACTGCCTTGAAGCGCCGCCGCCGGGGCGAAGTCGTCCGCCTGCAAATCAGCGAAGGGGCACCGGAAAAGCTGGCCCGTGAGATCATCGAAGAACTGCACGTCACCGGCGACGAGGTCGTCGAAGTCAAGGGCATGATCGGCTTGGTTTCCTTGAAGGAACTGGTGCGTGATGACCGCTCGGATCTTCTGTGGCGCAGCTTCACCCCCCGCGTGCCGGAACGGGTGCAGGACCACGATGGCGATATGTTCGCTGCGATCAGCAAGAAGGACATGCTGCTCCACCACCCTTATGAAACCTTTGACATGGTGATCCGCTTTCTGGCCCAAGCGGCCCGTGATCCCAACGTGGTGGCCATTAAACAGACGCTCTACCGGACCTCGAACGAAAGCCCGGTCGTAGAGGCGTTATGCGAAGCGGCGGAAAACGGGAAATCCGTCACCGCGCTGGTCGAATTGAAGGCCCGTTTCGACGAGGCCGCCAACATCCGCCAATCGCGCAAGCTGGAACGTTCCGGTGCCCATGTGGTCTATGGGTTCATCAACTACAAAACCCATGCGAAAATCAGCACCGTGGTGCGCCGCGAAGGCGACAAGCTGGTCACCTATACCCATTACGGCACCGGGAATTACCACCCGATTACAGCGCGGTTTTATACGGACCTGAGCCTGTTCACCAACGATGCGTCTCTTGGGCGGGACGCCACGAAGGTGTTCAACTACATCGGCGGTTACGCCGAGCCGGAGTCGCTGGAAAACCTCTCTATCTCGCCGTTGATGCTGAAGAAGACCCTGATCGACGGGATCTTGGCCGAAGCCGAGCACGCCCGGAATGGGAAGCCTGCGATGATCTGGGCGAAGATGAATTCCCTGATCGAGCCGGACGTGATCGATGCGCTCTACAAGGCCAGCCAGGCCGGGGTGCAGATTGATCTGGTGATCCGCGGCATTTGCGGCTTGCGCCCCGGCATCGAAGGGTTGAGCGAGACGATCCGCGTGAAGTCCATTGTAGGCCGCTTTCTGGAACATTCGCGCATCGTCTGCTTTGGCAACGGCCACGGGCTTCCGGCCAAGAAGGCGCGGGTTTACATCAGCTCGGCCGATTGGATGGGACGCAACCTGAACCGCCGGGTCGAAACGCTGGTGGAATGTACGAACCCGACCGTGAAGGCGCAGATTGTCAGCCAGATCATGGCCGCCAATCTGGCCGATGTGGCGCAAAGCTGGGTTCTGCAACCCGATGGGACTTATCTGCGTCCCGATCTGAGCGAATTGGATAACCCGTTCAATTGCCACCGCTTCTTCATGGAAAACCCTTCACTGTCCGGGCGCGGAAGTGCCGGCGCGAAGGATGTGCCCGAGTTGACGCACAGCGAAGATTGACCCAAGCGGCGCGCCCGTGCCAAAAATGATCCAGACGACCTTGGAGGGCCCGATATGGGTGAACAAGACCCCGATTTCGGTCCCTTTGGGTTGCCGTTGTTTGATGGCCCCGAGGCGCGATCTCTGGCCCGCGTGGGGGTGATCGACATCGGATCAAACTCGGTCCGTTTCGTGGTTTTCGACGGTGCGGCGCGGTCTCCGGCCTATTATTTCAACGAGAAAATCCTGTGCGGGTTGGGGGCAGGCTTCGCCGAAACGGGCCGCCTGAATGCCGAGGGCCGGGTGCGGGCGTTAAGCGCGTTGAAGCGCTTTGCGGTGCTGGCCAAGGAGATGGACGTAACCCCCATGCTGACCGTCGCGACCGCGGCGGTGCGCGATGCCGTAGACGGGCCAGATTTCCGGGCCGACGTTCTGCGGGACGCCGGGTTGGAGATCCAGATCCTCACCGGCGCGGAAGAAGCCCGCCTGTCGGCCCAAGGGGTGCTGCTGGGGTGGCCCGGCGCGGAAGGGTTGATCTGCGACATCGGCGGCTCGTCCATGGAATTGGCCGAGCTGTTGGGTGACGGCATCGTGGGCACACGGCGCACCTCGGATTTGGCACCGTTGAAATTGATGGGGATGAAGGGTGGCAAGAAGGCCATCCGCAAGCATATTCGCGAAAAGGTCGCCGCCCTGGTGGCCGAGTTTCCAACGGCCCCCAAGCGCCTGTTCCTGGTGGGGGGATCATGGCGGGCGATTGCGCGCGTGGACATGGTGCGCCGCGATTATCCGCTGCGGGTTCTGCACGAATACCGGATGACGCCCAAGGCGATCATGAACACGATCAAGCACATCGGCGAAGTCGACCCCGACGCGCTGCGGGCCGAGACCGGCACCTCCGCGGAGCGGATGCGGTTGGTGCCCATTGCCTCGCTCGTGCTGAAAGAACTGGTGCGTCAAGTGCGCCCGAAAGAGGTGGCGATCTCCAGCTATGGCATCCGCGAGGGTCTGCTTTACGACCAGATGTCGGACGCCCTGCGCCACCGTGATCCGTTGATCGAAGCTGCCCGCCATGCCGAGGCATCATCGGCGCGGCATCCGGGCTTTGGCCGGGCGCTTTACCGCTTTGTGGAGCCACTGTTCTCGGGCGCTCGACCCGAGAAAAAGCGCCTCGTGCGGGCGGCTTGTCTGCTCCATGACGTCAGCTGGCGCGCCCATCCCGATTACCGCGCCGAGGTCTGCTTTGATAACGCCACGCGGGCCAACCTGGGCGGGCTGACCCATGGCGAACGTATCTATCTGGGGTTGGCGTTGCTGCACCGCTATAAATCCAACCGGTCAGGCACCGGCTTTGATCCGAACCTGTTGAACCTCCTTTCTGACGCCCGCGTGCAAGAGGCCGAGAACCTGGGCCGCGCCATGCGCTTTGGCGCGATGTTCGCCACCGCTAACCCGGTCGATCATGGGCGGCTGAAGTACCACCCCAAACGGCGCGAATTGGTCCTGACGCTGACCTCGGAAGAGGGGCGCGACCTGTTCGGCGAAGTGGCCCAATCGCGCTTCAAGTCGCTGGCGAACGCGATGGGGGCGGAAGCCATTGTGAAGGGGCTAAGAAAGCGACGGTAGGGATTCCCGCCATTTGCCAATTCGCTGGCGCGCCCTATCTCTGGTGTATCGCAAATGAGCGCCCAACCGGAGAGACCCCATGATCGCCCTGAACGCCATCGCCTGCTCAGCCGTCCTGCTGATCCTTGTGATGTTCACGATCATGATAGCTGCCCCTGTCTCTGCCGGATCGTTCTGACACGCGTGTACCTCAGGTGTGGTGGGCTTCTGTCCCTTGTCCCGCCACACCGACTTTCCTGTTCACACTGCCTCAACGGTCCCTTCGCGGGGCCGTTTTTTTGCGATGCAGTGCGGCGTCAGGGTATGGAATGCCTGCATTTCGCGCCGCGTTTCAGCACGCTATCGTGATGACATCGGAGAGAAGGAGCTGCCCAAATGTCTATCATGAACGTGCTGTCCATCACCCTAATCGCCCTAATCCTTGGCGCTATGCTTGCCCTGATTATCGGGGTTCGCTCTGTCGCAGCGCAGGCCAGTGCGGTCCCCGCAGAGATACCGCAAACCATCGCTACCTTGTGAGAGTTTTCCCTTTGGCGTAGACCGCAGGGAACACCCATATCCCAAGGTTCGCCAACATGCGCCTCAGCCGCTACTTCCTGCCCGTCCTCAAAGAAACGCCCGCCGAGGCGCAGATCGTCAGCCACCGGCTGATGTTGCGCGCCGGGATGATCAAGCAATCCAGCGCGGGCATCTATTCCTGGCTGCCTCTGGGGTTCAAAGTTCTCAAGCGGATCGAGCAGATCGTTCACGAAGAACAGATCCGTGCCGGTCACATCCCCATGTTGATGCCCACGTTGCAATCGGCCGAGCTTTGGCAAAAATCCGGACGTTACGACGCCTATGGCCCCGAAATGCTGCGCCTGAAGGACCGTCACGACCGTGACATGCTCTACGGTCCCACCAACGAAGAGATGATTACCGACATGGTCGGCACCTTCGTGACCTCGTATAAATCCCTGCCCCTGACGCTCTACCACGTGCAGTGGAAGTTCCGCGATGAAGTCCGTCCCCGTTTCGGCGTCATGCGGGGCCGCGAGTTTCTGATGAAAGACGGCTACAATTTCGATCTGACGAAGGAAGCCGCGCTGCACGCCTACAACCGCCATCTGGTGTCCTACCTGCGCACCTACGAGCGGATGGGCCTGCAAGCCATCCCCATGCGCGCGGACTCTGGCCCGATTGGCGGCGATTACACGCACGAATTCCTTGTGCTGGCCGACACCGGCGAATCCGAGGTGTTCTATGACGCCGAGATCACCGATCTGAAGTTCGGCGACCGCGAGATTGACTATGACAACTGGGATGAATGCGCCGAGGTGCTGACCGAGTTCACCTCGCGCTATGCCCGCACCGATGAAACCCACGACGCGGCAGAATTTGCCGCCGTGCCAGAAGATCGTCAGCGGTCCGCGCGGGGCATCGAAGTGGGGCAGATCTTCTATTTCGGCACCGAGTATTCCGAGAAGATGGGCGCGTTCGTGCAAAACGACGAAGGCGAACGGGTGCCGCTTCACATGGGGTCTCACGGGATCGGCGTCAGCCGCCTGTTGGGCGCGATCATTGAAGCCAGCCACGACGACAAGGGCATCATCTGGCCCGAAGGTGTCACGCCGTTCCACTGCGGGATTGTGAACCTCAAGCAAGGCGACGCCGAGGCAGATGCCGCCTGTGAAGCGCTGGAGACCGCGCTGGAGAATGCAGGGCTGGAGCCACTCTACGATGACCGCAATGAACGCGCAGGCGGCAAGTTCGCCACGATGGACTTGATCGGCCTGCCATGGCGCATCACCGTCGGCCCCCGTGGCCTGAAAAACGGCGTGGTGGAACTCACCGACCGCCGCACCGGCGAAAGCGAAGAAGTGTCGCCCGAGGCCGCCGTGGCCCGCGTGGCAGAGGTCTACGCCGCCCACGGGATCGGGACAGCAGGCGCCTGAACCGCGCCTAAAAGGCCGTTGAACATGTGGAAGAGGGTGCAGTCAGTTGCGCCCTCTTTTGCTGTCTACTTAGTCTCGGGCGCAGGCGCTGTCACAGTGGCGGACGCCGCGCCCGCAAGCCGCGCCAGATCGGCCACGATGTAGTCGACATACATGGCGACGTTGCGGTCAAAGGGTTCGTCCGGTTGCGGATCGGTGCGGGATTCCACGCCGATGATCTGATGGCCGCCGCTGTCCGTAGCGATAAACAGCGGAGAGCCACTATCGCCGGAAAGCGTATCACACTCATGCTCCAACACGTTCTGGGGCGCGACCTCGATCAGGGGGCAGCCGAGGTTCCCGGTCAGCACCCCTTGCTGGTCATAGCTATATCCCGCCTGCAAGATTTCCGGCCCTCGGCCCTGCAACATCTCGGCGATTTGGCCTTGGGTCAGGGGGGCGACAGTCATCCAGCCCAACTGATTGCCCAAGGGCTGGTCGAGGTAGATGAAGGCGTAATCCGTGCCCTCTTGTTCGCCGTTCACATAGCCCTCGGCCACGAAGAAATCGCGCACGCCCGAGCGCGCCACATGGGCGCCGTTCTGGAACCCCGCAAGGAACTCGACCGGGGGCGTGGCCACGACGCCATTCTCTACAATACAATGGGCCGAGGTCAGCACCACGTCAGGGCCGATCAAGGTGCCGGTGCAGCTGGCCTCGGACAGGTCCACGAAGCCGATCATGTTCCAGGGCGCGGTGGCGGCGTCGATGATGACCCGGTCGTCGTTGCCAAAGAAGGCACGGTCATAGTTGATCTCTGGCATGCCCAACTCGGTGATGAAGACATCAGCAGTCGGGAAGTTCGGCGCGGTTTCCTGATAGGTGCCGATCCAGATGTCGTATTGGCCGCCTAGGGGCGTGTCGAAGTTCAATGCTGGGTTCAGGTCAACGGTGTCGTCGTTGCAGTACCACTGCCCGTCCGGCGCGTTGATCAGCATCACCGTATCGGCCCCGGATTCCACGTAGAACGACAGCGGAAAGCCAAAGTCGCCATCGGTGAACTGGAGCCGGAGGTCAGGGGCGTCGGCGAAAAAGCCGCGGCAAGCACCGCCGCTGGCGGCATCGGTATATGCGCCATAAACCGGGCCGCCGGCCGCGATGGTCACGCGATGGGGGTCGGGCTGGAAGTTTGTTTCCAACGAGATTTCGCCAAAGGTCGGGGGCAGGGTGTAATCCTGCGCCATGGCAACGGGGGCGGTGACCAGCAGGAGGCCTGCGGCAAGGGCGATGGGGTTAGGCAATGTCATGGCGCTATCCAATATGAAGGAGACACCCGCAAAGACTACGCGGGCGGCCGTTTTCCGGCAATGAGGATGAAAGGGGTTAGGGGGCGCAATGCGCCGGGTGAACGGCGGCGAGGGGGATGCCCCCCCACCGCAGTTGAAGGTCTACTTCACCACAGGCTCTGGCAGCGCCGTGGTTGCCGGGGCCTGGCCGTTCAAGGCCTGATACTCAGCCACGACGTTCGCAATATACATCGCGACGTTCATGTCGAACTCCTGCTCGGGCAGGAAGTTGGTGTGGGATTCCACGCCAATGATCCGGTAGCGGTCGCCGTCCTGCACGAACAGCGGAGAGCCACTGTCCCCCTGCACCGTATCGCATTGGTGCACCAGTCGGTTCTGGCTGGCCAGCTCGACGAACGGACAGCTCAGGTTGCCGGTCAGCACGCCCGGTTGATCGGCACTGTACCCTGCTTGCAGGATGTCAGGGCCCGAGCCATTGGCGAAACCCGCCAGCTCGGCCTGGGTCAACGTGCCAATATCCATCCACCCCAACTGATCGCCAAGGGGTTGTTCCAGATAGAAAAAGCCGAAATCCATGCCCTCTTGTTCCGCCAGACGCCACAGCTGGGGGACGTAGTAGCTGGTCACGCGCGATGTCGCCACGGCGTTGCCATTCTCAAAGCCCGCGCTGAACAACATCGGCGGGTTGTCGGGCTCTCCCAGACCCACAAGGCAATGGCCGCCGGTAAGCACAACGTTGGGCCCGATCAGCGTGCCTGTGCAGCTGCCCGATTGCATTTCCACCAAGCCGATCATGTTCCACGGTGTTTCCGTGGGGTCCATGACGATGCGGTCGTCTTCCCCGAAGAACGAGCGCCTGCGCTGCGGCTCGAACGGCTCTTGTGCGGTGAAGCCCAGTTGCGCGCCGGGATAGTCGCCTTGTGGATCGTTATAGGTGCCGACCCAGACGTCATAGACGCCGCTTTGGGGGGCCTCAAATGTCACCGCACTGTCGAGACCAAAGGTATCGTCGTTGCAATACCACCGCCCATCGGGGCCGTTCACCAACAACACAGGATCCGCGTAGGATTCCGCCGTGATCGAGAAAGGATCGCCATTAGTGGCATCAAAAACCATCCGAAAATCAGGGGCATCGGCGAAATAACCCCGGCACACATCGCCGCTTGCGGCATCGGTGAACGTGCGTTGATCGAGCCCGCCCGCCAGCAAATAAACCCAATTGGGATCGTTGGAAAAGCCTGCCTCCAAGTTCAAGACGCCGAACGTCGGGTTTAACGACGGGTCTTGCGCGTGGGCAGGTGTCAGGGACGCCGCGAGGGCGGTGGCTGCAACAAGGGTCAGGTGGCGCATGGGTCACCTCCGTTAAGAAAAGTATGGACATAACGTAGGGGTAGCAGTGGCGCTTGGGCAAGGTTTGGCTTGCGGGGAATGTTCGGGAATCGGGGACGGAAAACCTCCAGTGACACGCGTACACTGGGGCGTACACACCCCGTACACCGCCCCCACATCCATAAAATTTTAACCGATTTGTGCGATTCTGGCCGGACCCAAGGCTTCAAGGACCGGACAATTGCCCCCCAAATTCATCGACAAATCCCCCACCAAGACCGAGCGCTTCCACCACTTCTACATGGTCGATGCGATGCGGCGGTTCGAATACGACATGCACAACGCCATCGCGCTGCACGGCCGCGTGCCGCCCGCTTGGCACGACCTGTCATCGAAACGAGACACCGCCAAGACCCGCGTGACCGTGCGGCTGGATACCGATGTGGTGAAGTGGTTCAAATCCATGGGTCCGGGCTACCAACCCCGCCTGAACGCGGTGCTTCGGTCCTTCATGCACGCCAAACTGATGGGGCTGTTGCAGGGAGATGAGACCCTCGACATGTTCCGCGACCCGATGTTTGACGGCGCGCGCAAGCCGGAATGGGGAGATATAGCTCGGGCTCGGGGGGAGTGAGGGGGGGCATTGGGCTAGAGCCCGGTCTACGGACATGCGGACCCGCCCGGAACGAGGCCGCAGGCCGCCGGGCGAGCGCCAGCCCGCCCCACCGGGGTGGCGCTTTTGCGAGTGTCGTGCCGAGTTGAGAGGGAGGGCGGGTTTGGCAAGAATAAAGTGCCGAGTTGGGAGGTTGCAGCGCCTCCCCGGCGGGCTGGCGCTCGCCCGTCTTGAGTATGAACGGTTGCGTCGGGTTACATCATATTCGGCTCTTGGATGAACCGTTTGTAATTCGGATTTCGCGATCGCTAAAATGCGCGGACGCAGAGCGGGCTGTGGCGTTTTTGGAGGGGCGGCCGGGGTGAGGGGTCAGACGTCTTCTTCGATAGTGTCCTCGACGCGCTCTCGATCTGCGCGGAGTAGGTGGACGTTGCGGCTGATCTCGGTCGCGATGCCAAGGGCTATGGCGATGAAAATGTATAATGACGCCTTGTCGATGATTGCGCCGGAGGTTGCCTCCCCCGCAATTCGCTGAGAGAAATAGCGGTTGTCTTCCATGCTCTCAGTGCCAAAGAGGATGGCGAAGCCAAGCAACAGTTGTGCGACGGCTACGGTGAATAGCAGCGCAGCGACAAAGCGCCCGACCTTGGTAAAGAACATTAATATCCCTCCTGTAGAGGCGGGGCTCCGCCCGTGAATTGACCGAAAGGTCCACTGGACCTTTCGCCCGCGTGGCGGGTCCGTCAATTCACCCCTGCAGCGCCCGAACCACAGTCTCGCCTTCACGGGCTGATACCATCGCCTGAGCCGCCGCGTGGCTGCCTGCGAGCGTGGTGAAATAGGGGATCTTGTCCATCAGCGTGACCGTCCGCATGGAGCGGGAGTCTTCGACCGCTTGGGCGCCTTCGGTGGTGTTCATCACCAATTGCACGCCGCCGTCCTTGAGGATGTCGACGATCGTGCGGCCGCCCTCGTATTGCTTGTTCACCACCTCGGCCTCGATCCCGTGCTTGCCCAGGAAGGCGGCAGTGCCGGAGGTGGCAAGGATGTGGAAGCCCAATGTTTTCAGCATCTTGGCCGTATCCACCAGGTCGGCGGTCTTGTCGGCCTCTTTGATCGACAGGAAGGCGGTGCCGCGCTCAGGCAGGGACACGCCCGCGCCGAGTTGCGCTTTCAGGAAGGCGCGGGGGAAGGAGCGGTCCCAGCCCATGACCTCGCCGGTGGAGCGCATTTCAGGCCCCAGAAGCGTATCGACGCCGGGGAAGCGGGCGAAGGGCAAGACGGCCTCTTTGACCGAGAACCAAGGGGTGCGGAAATCGGCCAGCGCCATCGGCTCGCCGGGGATGATCGGCGTGTCCTCGTCCACGGGGACGTGGGGTTTGGCCTTGGGGAAATCGGCCAGTTTCTCACCCGCCATGAGGCGCGCGGCGATGGAGGCGATGGCGCTATCGGTGGCCTTGGCCACAAACGGCACGGTGCGCGAGGCGCGGGGGTTAACCTCGATCAGGTAGATGTCATCGTTGCCGTTCCCATCGGGTTTGACGGCGAACTGGATGTTCATCAGGCCGACGACGTTCAGCGCCTTTGCCAGCGCCTCGGTCTGGGCGATGATGCGGTCTTGCACCTCAACGCTCAGCGTATGGGGGGGCAGGGAACAGGCGCTGTCACCGGAGTGGACGCCCGCTTCTTCGATGTGTTGCATGATGCCCGCCACATGCACGTCGGTGCCGTCGCAAAGGGCATCCACGTCCACCTCGGTCGCGCCATCAAGGTAGCTGTCGAGCAGGACGGGGCTGTCGCCGGAGACAACCACGGCGTCACGGATATAGCGGTTGAGTTGCGCCGTATCGCGCACGATCTCCATCG
Organism: Gymnodinialimonas sp. 57CJ19; assembly: GCF_038396845.1. Taxonomy (NCBI): domain Bacteria; kingdom Pseudomonadati; phylum Pseudomonadota; class Alphaproteobacteria; order Rhodobacterales; family Paracoccaceae; genus Gymnodinialimonas; species Gymnodinialimonas sp. 57CJ19. Next base: position 3,850,777 of record NZ_CP151587.1, on the reverse strand, counting down.
CGCGCCCGCCCAGAACGTAGGAGGGGCGGATCACCAGCGGATAGCCGAGCGCCTCGGCGGCGGCTTTGGCTTCGTCATCGGTGGTGGCAATGGCGTTTTCGGGCTGCTTGAGGTCCAGCTTCTGGACAAGCTGTTGGAAACGCTCACGATCTTCGGCCAGGTCGATGGCGTCGGGCGTGGTGCCGAGGATCGGGATCCCGGCCTCTTCCAGCGCATTGGCCAGCTTCAGGGGGGTCTGGCCGCCGAACTGGACGATGACGCCGTGCAGCGTGCCGTTTGCTTGCTCTACCCGCAGGATTTCCAGCGCGTGCTCCAGCGTTAGCGGTTCGAAATACAGGCGGTCCGAGGTGTCGTAGTCGGTCGAAACCGTCTCGGGGTTGCAGTTGACCATGATCGTCTCATAGCCCGCGTCGGACAGGGCGAAACAGGCGTGGCAGCAGCAGTAATCAAACTCGATCCCCTGGCCGATCCGGTTCGGGCCACCGCCCAGAATGACGACCTTCTTGGCGTCCGAGGGGCGCGCTTCGCATTCGGGCTCGCCCATCACGGGGGTCTCGTAGGTGGAGTACATATAGGGGGTCTGTGCCTCGAACTCAGCGGCGCAGGTGTCGATGCGCTTGAACTGCGCGTGAACGCCCGCGCCGACGCGGGCGCGGCGGATTTCAGCCTCGGTCAGGCCCGTCAGCGTCGCGAGGCGGGCATCGGTGAAGCCCATCATCTTCACGTGGCGGAATTCTTCTTCGGTGGCGAGCATGCCTTTATCGCGGATGCGGGCCTCTTCCTCGATGATCTCGCGGATACGGGCAAGGAACCAAGGGTCAAACTTGGTGACGGCGTGGATATCGTCGTCGGACAGACCGTGGCGCATGGCCTGGGCGATCACGCGGATGCGGTCCGGGGTCTGTTTCGCCAGTGCTTTAGTGATCGCGGCAGGGTCTGCGTCGGCGCCTTCGATCTCGATCTCATCGAAGCCGGTCAGCCCGGTCTCCATGGAGGCCAGCGCCTTCTGCATCGACTCGTGGAAGCTGCGGCCAATGGCCATCGCCTCGCCCACCGACTTCATCGCGGTGGTCAGGTTCGGCTCGGAGCCAGGGAATTTCTCGAACGCGAAGCGCGGGATCTTGGTGACGACATAGTCAATCGTCGGCTCGAAGCTCGCGGGCGTGACCTTGGTGATGTCGTTGTCCAGCTCGTCCAACGTATAGCCCACGGCCAGCTTCGCGGCGATCTTGGCAATCGGGAAGCCCGTGGCCTTGGAGGCCAGCGCGGAGGAGCGAGAGACGCGGGGGTTCATCTCGATCACCACCATGCGGCCATCGGCGGGGTTCATCGCCCATTGCACGTTGGAACCGCCCGTCTCAACCCCGATCTCGCGCAGCACGGCGATGGAGCCGTTGCGCATGATCTGATATTCCTTATCGGTCAGCGTCAGCGCGGGGGCGACGGTGATGCTGTCACCGGTGTGGACGCCCATGGGGTCCACGTTTTCAATGGCGCAGACGATGATGGCGTTGTCGGCCTTGTCGCGCACGACCTCCATCTCGAACTCTTTCCAACCGAGCAGAGATTCATCGACCAGAATCTGCGCCATGGGCGAGGCTTCCATGCCGGAGCGGCAGAAGAACTCGTACTGTTCCCGGTTGTAGGCGACGCCGCCGCCGGTGCCGCCAAGCGTGAAGGCGGGGCGGATGATGGCGGGCAGGCCCACGTATTCGATGGCCTCGATGGCTTCGGCCACGCCCGCGTTGATGTCGAACTTGCCGTCATCGCCCTTGGGGGCGGTGATGATCGTCGCCTTGGGGTTTTCCAGCCCGATCCGGTCCATCGCCTCGCGGAACAGCTTGCGGTCCTCGGCCATTTCGATGGCGGGACGTTTGGCGCCGATCATCTCGACGCCGAATTTTTCCAGCACGCCCATTTCTTCCAGCGCCAAAGACGTATTCAGGCCGGTTTGCCCGCCCATGGTTGGCAGAAGCGCATCGGGGCGTTCCTTCTCGATGATCTTGGCGACGACTTCGGGGGTAATCGGCTCGATATAGGTGGCATCGGCCAGTTCCGGGTCGGTCATGATCGTGGCGGGGTTGGAGTTGACGAGGATGACCCGGTAGCCTTCCTCGCGGAGCGCCTTGCAGGCCTGCGCGCCTGAGTAGTCAAATTCGCAGGCTTGGCCGATCACAATAGGCCCCGCACCGATGATCATGATCGAGTTGATGTCTGATCTTTTTGGCATGGTAGCCCCCAACATGTGCGCAAACTGTCGGCGTTATAAACGGGCCGTTGTGGGGCGCAAGGGTGGAAGCGGAGCGGGCTACGAAAAAGGCCGCGCGATTGATGGCGCGGCCTCGGAAGCGGTTGGCGAAGGTATCAGAAGCGGAACGCGTAGCCGACAAGTAAATCGGTCCGGGACAGTTCGCGTTCATTGGGAAGGAAGACAAGGCCAGGTACGTCTGTTTGAATTTCAGGGACGGCAACGGTGCCAAAATCCGTGTGGCGCACTTCAACGCGAAGAGAGCCTGACGCGCCCATTGCGATGTCCGCCCCGATTGCGACGGTCGGTGCCGTTTCCGTACGGGACAACGACCCACGTGCGTTGGCAGACGCAGCGTAAACTCCGTACTCCACGTTGGCGGATGTCACACCGATGGCGATGTACGGCATATAGCGACCCATATCGTAACCCGCGCGGGCGCGGAGCGAGGCGGTTGTACCGTAAGCCACGCCCATGAAGTTGTTTGGGAAGGTGCCCTGCGCCAAAACTTCGCCAGACACATCGCCAAACATGACATCTGCTTCCACGCCGATGACTGCACCGTTTGAATATTGGAAGTTATAGCCTGCGAATGCACCGGCCACCGCGCCAGTCACTTCGTCGTCCCAAAAGAAATTGATTGCTGGATTGGGATTGGCGCCAGTGTTGGCAGCTTGGCTGAATCCGAGCTGACCGCCAGCATAGGCCCCGGACCAATCCTGTGCTGTGGCTTGGGTGGCGGTTGCTGTCAGTATTAAGGCAGCCGCGAAGAGGTGTTTGCGCATTGAAAGAATCCACTTTTTAAATCCCCCTCATCAGTAGAGGGCGGGGAGGATAGAGGCGATGTTTTTCAGCGTCGGGGTTTAATTGCGCGGCCCTTGTTGCCGTAGGGCAACCCGAGCCAGTGAGCTCAGGTCGGCGACGGCACGGCTTCAGGCTCTTGCAAGAGCCTGATCAGACCCTTGCAAGGGTCTGGGTCTGGGTCTGGGTCTGGGCCGGGAGCGCTTAGGGCAGGAACTCCGCCGGGTTCACCGCCTCGAACCCGCGACGCACTTCAAAGTGCAGGAACGCCGGGTCGCCGCTGCCCACCTGGGCCACGGTCTGGCCTTGGCTGATCCGGTCGCCGCGCGACACGGCGATGTTCTGGATATTGGCGTAGACGGTCAGAAGCCCACCGGAGTGGCGAATCACAAGGATTGGCACCTGGTCGGTGTCTTGGGTGATGGCGGCCACGGTGCCATCGGCGGCCGCTTGTACGGCGGTGCCAGCGGAAGCGCCAATATCAATGCCCTCATTGCCCGAGCCGTAGCCGCGCACGATCGAGCCCGAAACGGGTCGGATCAGCGGTGCCGCGTCGCGGGTCGCGGCGGCGGCGGGTGCTGGGGCAGGGGTGGCAGTGCCGGTGCCCGCGCCGTCAAGGGCGGGCAGGGCGGCGGTTTCAATGCTGCCGGGCAGGGGATTGGCGGCCGAGGGCGGCAGGGGGGCCACGCTATCGCCGGGGCGGCTGTCGTCGGCGGCTTCAGCGGACTCAATCACGATGGGGATCAGCAGGTGTTGGCCTTCGCGCACCGCCAGATCGGGGCCGAGGCCGTTCCATTCGGCCAGGCTGCGCACCGAGACGCCGTAGAGGCGGGCGACGGAGTAGGCCGTTTCGCCGCGCCCGACACGGTGGCGGACGGGTTCCTGCCCATCGGGGAGTTGCGGTCCAGAGGCCGAGGGCGAGCCGCTGCCCGCAGCATCAATCGCCGCCCCCGCGATGGAGGCGATGTCGGTCCCGGTGCCGGTCGCAGAGGCCGCGCCGGCCACACGGCTTGGCAGGGCCAGAACCTCGCCGTTGCGCAGCTCATCGGTTTCAGAGCGGCCGTTGAAAGAGGCCAGTTCCGAGGAAGACAGGCCAATCCGCGCGGCCACATCGGCAACGGTGTCCCCGCGCCGGGCGACCGCGACCTGGTAGCTGTCGTAGGAGATGAGCCCCCGGCTGTCGGGATCGGGCCGATCGGCCACGGTGACATTGGTGCGCGGCGCGTTGGGGCGGAAGTCGAAGTCCCATTCCGCGGGCGCACCGACGCAGGCTGCAAGAAAGACGGGCGCCAGCAGGGGGAGCCTACGGGCGGGAAAATACTGTGTGATCAGGCGCATGGCGCTCGAACCTTCCTCAATGATGCGGGGCTGCGGCCCTCTTTGCGCGTAGTTTACACAGAAACGTCGGGTTTCGGAAGGGGGACAGACGGGGGCGGTTTCCCAGTGGCGAAAGGGCGCTCGGGGGGAGGGGGTGGGATTGAGTTGTATTGGCCAAGATGAAGGGGGAGCGGTGCGCGTGCCATTGGCGGGGGCTAGTCGCGGGCGGTGCCTTCGATGAGGGGGACAAAGCGCACGGGCATCAGTTCGTCGTAGTCGTAGCCGGTGTCGTGGCGGGTGACTTTGATCAGGCTTTGAACGGTATCGGACTGGCCCACGGGCACCACCATGATGCCGCCGATTTTGAGTTGTTGCATCAGGGGGCCGGGGGGATCTTCGGCGGCGGCGGTCACGAGGATGCGGTCGAAGGGGCCTTGGTCGGGCAGTCCGAAGGAGCCGTCACGGGTGAGCACGGTGATGTTGACGAGGCCTTGTTTGGTGAAGGCGATTTCCGCTTCACGGGTCAGGTTGCGGTGGCGGTCGATGGTGTAGACGCGCCGGGCGAGGTGGCTGAGGATGGCGGCCTGGTAGCCGGAGCCGGTGCCGACTTCGAGCACGGTGTCACGGGGTTGCACATTGAGGGCCTGGGTCATCAGGCCGACAACGGAGGGTTGGCTGATGGTTTGGCCCGAGCTGATCGGAAGGGGCATGTCCTCGTAGGCGCGGGCGGCGAAATGGCCGCGCACGAAGGCGCCGCGATCGACGCGCTCCATCGCGGTGAGCACGCGTTTGTCCATCACGCCTTTTTGGCGCAATTGGTAGAGGAACTGCATTTTGCGTTCCGGATCGAAGCCGGCGCCTTCGCGGTCGGTCATTCGATGGCATCTTTCAGGCTGGAGAGCCTGTCGTAGGCTGTGAGATCCGCCCGCATCGGGGTGACCGAGATATAGCCGTCGAGATTGGCCGTGGCATCGGTGTTGTCGCCGGAGGGGACATTTTGCGCAGAGCCGGTGATCCAGAGGAATTTGCGCCCGTTGGGGGCGGTGTCGGCGCGCATGCCCATGCCGGTGCCGCCTTCGCGGAAGCCCTGGGCCACGGCGCGGATGCCTTTGACCTCGGCGGCGGGAAGGGGCGGGAAGTTGACATTGTAGAACAGTTTGTAGGGGTGGCTGGTGAAGGCGTCCGGCGTGGAGAGGATTTTGCGAATGACGTCAGCACCATGGGCGCTGGCGGCTTCGAACTGGTTTTCGAGGCTCACGTTGCCGGGGCCGTAGTATTGCGACAGGGCGATGGCGGGAACGCCTTGGATTGCGGCCTCGATCGCGGCGCCGATGGTGCCGGAGTAGAGGGTGTTCTCGGCGGAGTTATTACCTTTGTTGACGCCGGAGAGGATCAGGTCCGGGGGCGTGTCCATCAGCACATCGTGGAGGGCGGCGATGACGCAATCGGCTGGGCTGCCTTCGGCGGCGAAGCGACGGGGGCCGAATTCCGAGATCATCGTGGGATGGGTGTAGGAGATGCAATGGCCCACGCCTGATTGTTCAAAGGCGGGGGCGACGGTCCAGACCTCGCCGGTGTCGCCGGCGATGTCGGTTGCGATGGCGTGGAGGACTTCAAGGCCGGGGGCGTTGATGCCGTCGTCGTTGGTGATGAGAATGCGCATGGGTGTGGGTGTAGCTTGTGGCCGCCAGTGCGGCAAGCGGTGGCAAGGGGGCGGGGCGTGTCCTTTTGACCCTTGCGTCTGGGGGGGCGCTGCGCAGTGAGTTGTATGGCCAAGGTGAAATTGCAGGGCGCGTCAGGATTTTTGGCGGAGGCGCAGGAGGGTCTGGATGCTGAGGATCGCGATGACGGCGATGGTGGTCCCGAGGGAGAGGGTGGCCCCGTTGGGGGCGTTGGCGACCACGACACCGATGAGCGCCCAGAGCACGGCGGCGGCGTAGGGGAGCGGATGGGCGGTGGCACGGATCACGAGGGTGGCGACAGCGCCGATGACGATCAGGCCGCCGATGCTGACGATGGTGGTGGAGATGCCGGTGTAGGCGGCGATGATGGTGGCGCTGGCAACGATGGCGGCGGCCGACAGCCAGCCCGCGTAGAGGGCGATGGGCGCGGCGGCGAGGGCCGGTTGGGCGGCGGGCGCGTTGAACAGCGCGATGAGGGCGGTGACCAGCATTGCGAGGATGAGCACCGTTGAGGTGACGGGGGCGGAGAGCGCCACGGGAATCCAGCTTGCCCCGATGACGAGGGACAAGAGCAGCGCCGGGCGCATCTTTTGCCAATCGGGAGCGCTGTCACGCGACAGCAGGCCGTAGGCGGCGCTGATGATGAGCCAGACATAGATCACCCCCCAGATCGAGAAGGCATAGCCCGCCGGTTGGATTGGGGGATCATCCACGGGGCGGGGCAATTGGCTGGGGTCAAAGCCCGAGAACGGCTCGGTCAGGAAAGGTGAGACTGCGAAGGCGATGGCAGCCATCAGGACGAGGGCCGCCATCGTTTTGGACGAGAGATCAGGCAAGGTCGCCATCCGCGGTGATTTGCGTCTTGCCGCCCAGCCAGGGGTGCAGGGCCTCGGGCAGGGTGACGGAGCCGTCGGCGTTCTGGCCGTTTTCCAGCACCGCAATCAGGCAGCGCCCCACCGCGAGGCCAGAACCGTTGAGCGTATGGACGAATTCGGGCTTGCCGCCGCTGGTGGGCTTGAACCGCGCGTTCATACGACGGGCCTGGAACGCGCCGCAAGTGGAGACCGAGGAGATCTCACGGTAGGTATCCTGGCCGGGCAGCCAAGCCTCGATATCGAACGTCCGCGTCGCGCCGAAGCCCATGTCACCGGCGCAGAGCAGGACCGTGCGATAGGGGATGTTCAGCTTGTCGAGGATACCCTCGGCGCAGGCCAGCATCCGCATTTGTTCGTCGTCGGACGTGTCTGGGTGAGTGACCGAGACCATCTCCACCTTCTCGAACTGGTGCTGGCGCAGCATTCCGGCGGTGTCGCGGCCCGCGCTGCCTGCCTCGGACCGGAAGCAGAGCGAATGGGCGGTGTAGCGGCGGGGCAGGGTGGCTTCGTCTACGGTATTGCCGCTGTCGAGAGAAGTGAGCGTGACCTCGGATGTGGGGATCAGCCACCAGCCATCGGTCGTCTGGTAGCTGTCCTCGGCGAACTTGGGCAACTGGCCGGTGCCATACATGGTTTCGTCGCGCACCAGCACAGGGGCGTTGACCTCTTGCAGGCCGTTTTCCTCGGTGTGGGTGTCGAGCATGAATTGCGCCAAGGCGCGGTGGACGCGGGCCACGGCGCCCTTGAGCGTGACGAAACGCGCGCCGGACAGCTTGGCGGCGGTCTCGAAATCCATCGATGCGGCGACGCCCTTGATCTCGAAATGCTCTTTCGGGGTGAAGTCGAAGCTGCGTGGGGTGCCGCGGCGGTGCTGCTCGACGTTGTCATCCTCATCCGCGCCGGGGGGCACGTCGGGGTGGGGCAGGTTGGGCAAGGCTTCCAGGATCGCGGTCAGCTCCGCGTCTTTTGCCTTTGCCTCTTCATCGAGGCGGGCGATTTCGTCTTTCTTGGCAGAGACGAGCGCGCGCAGACGCTCAAACTCGGCCTCATCGCCCGAGGCTTTCGCACGGCCCACTTCCTTGGAGGCGGCGTTGCGGTCGGCCTGAGCGGTTTCGGCCTGCGTGATCGCGTCGCGTCGGGCGGCGTCAATGGCGAGAATGTCGGAGGACACAGGAGACAGACCCCGAAGCGCCAGTGCGGCGTCGAAAGCGGCGGGGTTTTCGCGGATCGCGCGGATGTCGTGCATGGGTTGTGCCTCCGGTATGGTGTGGTGGACGCGGTATGCCAGAGGAGCGCGCAGGGGGGAAGAGGGGGAGCGGTGGTTCGGCTGAAAGCCGACGAGGCGTCCAGTGGACGCATCGAGCCGCGAACGGGCGGAGCCCCGGGTGGGGCGAAGAGGTTAGGGCGTGTAGTCGTGGGCGATGGTGACGGGCGGGTCGAGGGAAGCAGCGAAGGCGCGCCATTGGGTGAGGAAGGTGTTGTAGTCGAAGTCGTCTGTCTGGACCCAATGGGCGGGGGCATCTTCGGGCAGGGTCTCTGCGAAGTTTATGATGGCGTCCCAATGGGGGCGTAACTGTGCTAATGTCGTATCATCCACGGATCTGACCGCGACACCCCAGAGGGATGCGCCGGTCAGATCCGTGGATGAATCCATCTCCGCCCCGAAGAGGTTCGCCCCCTGCATCTCCGCCCCGAAGAGGTTCGCCCCCTGCATCTCCGCCCCGAAGAGGTACGCCTCCTGCATCTTCGCCTCGCGGAGGTCCGCCCCCTGCATCTTCGCCTCGCGGAGGTCCGCCCCCTGCATCTCCGCCCCGAAGAGGTTCGCCCCCTGCATCTTCGCCCCGAAGAGGTTCGCCTCCTGCATCTTCGCCCCGAAGAGGTACGCCCCCTGCATCTTCGCCTCGATGAGGTTCGCCCCCTGCATTTGTGCCTCGCCCAACTGAATGCCTTGGAAGTTCAGACCGCGCAGGTCGAAGCCTTGCAGGTTGCAGCGGCGCAGGTCGATGTTCTTGGGGTCAAAGGCTTCGCGGGCGTCGTCGTCTTTTGGGTTGATCCGCCCGAGGCTTTGAACGGCGCGTTCCATATCGGTGCGTTGAATTGGGCGCAGGGCTCTGGCCCATTCCTGCATTTGCGCCCGGCCTTCAAACGCGGGCGTCGGTTTGGCGGCACGGGCCGGATCGCGGCTGAGTTCCTGCACATAGATCGACAGCATCCGCGCGATGCGGGGGGCGACGTCGGCACGCTCCAGGGCGAGGCCTTCCAGTCGGTCAATCGCAGCGGCGCGGGTCACGAGATCATCTTCTTCTTCGGATAAGACTTGGGTTTTCGCTCCCCTTCCAATGACGCGGGTTACCGTGCGGCGCGCGGCGAGGTCCGTGGCGGCGGCGTTGATCTTGTCGTTGAACAGCGCCTCGTCCTGCAGATCGGTCTGGCGTTTGGTTTGGCCGATGCGGATCAGCGTGAAGGGGAAGGCCACGACCGCGCCCAAGGCGCCTGTCATGGCGGTGAGGGTGAGGAGGGTCCAGCGAAGGGTAGTATCATCCGGGTCGTCGGTTAAGGCCGAGAACGCGGAGGGGACGGTGAAGATGGTGGTCAGGATGCCGCCCGCGAGGGTCAGGGCGAGGATCAGCCAGAACGCGCCCGCGAACAGGGCAGCGGCGGGCGGGAATTGCCCGAGGCCGTTGCGGGTGAGGAAGCGTTGCCATGGGCTGTCCGTGGGGCCGGGCGGCGTGTCCGGCCTTGTGGCGATGGCGAGTGATACCCCGAGGGCGATGAGCCCGGCGAGGACGATCAACCAGAAGGTCGGGGGCGAGAGGGGGAGGGTTATCGTTTCTTGCACGGGCGCGGTCTTTCTGGGGCTGGGTCATCCAACCCGGTTTTCGGCGTTGTCGCAACAGGGGGCCGCAAGTCCCGGCCACCGAATTGCAGGCGCGGGTTGTGCGGCAGGGTGGGGATGCCCATTTGGCGGTTAGCGCTTATTGCACTCAGTCAACCGCGCCCTTAGGGTGCCGCAACTTTTCAACATCGGGTGTTTGACACCCAAGAAACTTTAAGGACGCAAGCCCATGGAAGCCTTCGGCCAGGTAGTTCCGCTGATCCTGATCCTCGTGATCATGTATTTCTTCCTCATCCGCCCTCAGCAAAAGAAGGTGAAAGATCATCAGGCGATGGTCGAGGCGCTGCGGCGCGGGGATGAAGTTGTCACCCAAGGTGGCCTGATCGGCAAGATCACCAAGGTCAAGGACGAGACCGAGGTTGAGGTCGAGATTGCCAAGGACGTGAAGATTCGCGTTTTGCGCCCCACGATTGCTCAGGTCCGTTCCAAGACCGAGCCTGCCAACGACTGATCTCTCGGCGCTTCCCCCGAGGCCCGAGAACGTAAGGACGACCCCATGCTGCAGATCCCTCTCTGGAACCGGCTGTTCATCATACTGACGGTTCTTGTGGGCCTTAGTTTTGCGATGCCCAACTTCTTTTATGGCACCGTAGAACGGCACAATGACGCGTTGGCTGAGATTGAGCGGACGGGCGCGGAAACACCGCAACAGACCGAGGATGTCGCGGCCTGGCCCAGTTACCTGCCTGCGACGCTGGTTAATCTGGGGTTGGACCTGCGGGGCGGGGCGCATCTGCTGGCCGAAGTGCAGGTGGAAGACGTCTATGTTCAGCGCATGGACAGCCTGTGGCCGGAAGTGCGTGACGCCCTGCGCGGGCTGCGTGATGTGGTCGGCACGATCCGCCGCATCGACGCAGAGCCGGGGTTGCTTCAGGTGCGCATCAGTCAGCCCGAGGGCATGGTATCGGCCCTCGCCGCCGTGCGCGAACTGGGCCAGCCGGTTGTCAGCCTGACCGGTGGTTTTGGCGAAAGCACCTTGGATGTCAGCGGGGCCGGTGACGTCATCACGGTGCAACTCAGCGAAGCCGAGCAAGCCGCCACCAACGACCGTACCTTGCAGCAGAGTATCGAGATCGTGCGCCGCCGTGTGGATGAGGCTGGCACGCGGGAGCCGACCATTCAGCGCCAAGGCGCGGACCGTATCCTTATCCAGGTGCCGGGCATCGGGTCAGCGCAGGAACTTAAAGAGCTGATCGGTACCACCGCCCGGTTGACCTTCCACCCCGTTGTCGGGCGCGCCAGCGGCCCCGATGCGGACACCGACTCGCGCCAGATGGTGCTGCCGTCGGTGGATGAGGGGGACGGCTACTATATCCTTGAGGAAACCCCCGTCGTGACGGGCGATGACCTTGTGGACAGCCAACCGGGCTTTGACCAACAGACCGGAGAGGCCATCGTTACCTTCCGCTTCAACCCCACCGGCGCGCGGGCCTTTGGGGAATACACCGCCGCCAACGTGGGCGCGCCCTTTGCGATCGTACTGGATGAAGAGGTGATTTCCGCCCCGGTCATCCGCTCGGCCATTACCGGCGGTGCGGGTCAGATCAGCGGCAACTTCACCGTGGAAGGCTCGACCGAGCTGGCAATTCTGCTCCGTGCCGGGGCATTGCCTGCGGAAATGACCTTCCTTGAAGAACGCACTATCGGGCCCGAGCTTGGCGCGGACAGCGTGCAGGCAGGCCAAACCGCGGCACTGATCGCCTTTGCCGCCGTCTTGATCTTCATGGTTGCCAGCTACGGCCTGTTTGGGGTCTTCGCCTCGATCGCGTTGATCCTGAACGTGGGGCTGATCTTTGGTGTCCTGTCCCTGATCGGGGCCACCCTGACATTGCCCGGCATCGCGGGGATCGTGTTGACCATCGGCATGGCCGTTGACGCCAATGTGCTGGTGTTTGAGCGTATCCGAGAGGAACTCAAGACCGCCAAGGGCCCCGCAAGGGCCATCGAGTTGGGTTATGAACGCGCCTTGTCCGCCATCATCGACGCCAACATCACGACGTTCATCATTGCCACGATCCTGTTCGTGCTCGGCTCGGGTCCCGTGCGCGGCTTCTCGGTCACGCTGGGGATCGGGATCGTGACATCGGTCTTCACGGCAATCTACGTGACACGCCTTTTGGTGGTCTACTGGTTCGAGCGGAAACGCCCGAAGAAAATCGAGGTATAAGTGATGCGTCTTCGTCTAGTCCCGCAAGAGACCAACTTCGATTTCTTCAAACACGCCCGCCTGACTTTTGGCGCGTCAATCGTGGCGGTCATCGCGTCGCTGGTGATCTGGGCCATGGTCGGCCTGAACTTCGGTATCGACTTTCTGGGCGGCACGACGATCCGCACCGACAGTACGGTGCAGGTTGATGTCGGGGAATACCGGACTGCCTTGGACCCCTTGGACCTTGGCGACGTGGTGATTTCCGAGGTGTTCGACCCGAACTTTGCCGACGACCAGCACGTTGTCACCGTGCGCATCCAGGCCCAAGAGGGCGCCGAGGCGGTGACACCCGAAATTATCACCGCCATCCAGACCGCCCTGCAAGAGGCCGTGGACCCCGCGATGACCTTCCCGTCGGTCGAATCCGTCGGCCCCAAGGTCTCGGGAGAGTTGATTCAGACCGCGATCATCGCGGTCCTGGCCTCGCTCGGGGCGATCCTTGTCTACATCTGGCTGCGGTTCGAATGGCAGTTCTCCGTCGGCGCGGTTGCGGCCCTGATCCATGACGTGATCCTGACCATCGGCGTGTTCAGCCTGTTCCAGATCCGGTTTGAGCTGGCCACCGTGGCGGCGCTGCTGACCATTGTGGGCTATTCGATCAATGATACCGTGGTGATCTTCGACCGCCTGCGCGAGAACCTGATCAAATACAAACAGATGGCCCTGCGCGACGTGATGAACCTGTCCGCCAATGAAACCCTGAGCCGGACCCTGATGACATCGGGGACCACGCTGATTGCGTTGATTGCGCTGCTGGTTCTGGGCGGCGATGTGATCCGTGGTTTTGTCTTCGCCATCGCTTGGGGCGTTGTTGTGGGGACGTATTCCTCGATCTATGTGGCCAAGAACGTGGTGCTGATGATCGGCGTGAAACGCGACTGGTCCAAGCCATCGGACGGCGGCGGCGCATCGGGCACCCAGTTCGCCAATATTGATGCCTGAGGCCCTTGCTCTGGCCCTGCAAACGCCGGGGTTGGAGTGGGTTATCTGTGCGGGCTTTCTAGCGGCATTGGTTTACGGCTTTGCGGGCTTCGGCTCGGCGCTGATCTTCATGCCGCTGGCGACCATCTTCATGTCGCCGGCCCTGGCGATTGCGGCGTTTTCCCTGTCGGCGCTTGGGTCACTGGTGACAGTTTTCCCCGGCGCGTGGAAATCGGCTGACCGACGCCAAACGCTGATGGTCGTGGCGATGTCCATCGTGTTCATGCCGGTGGGTATCTTCCTTCTGCGCATCGCCTCCGAAGTGACAATCCGCACCGCCGTATGCGTGGTGACCCTGCTGACGCTGGCCCTGCTGGTTTCGGGTTGGAAAGTCCCCTTGCGGGGCGGGCGGGGGCTGCAACTGGGCGTTGGCGCCTTGGCTGGCATTACCGGCGGCTCGACCGGCCTGAACGGCCCCCCGGTGATCTTGTTCAACCTTGGCACCGATCAGCCCGTGGCGGTGACCCGAGGCAATCTTGCCTGTTTCCTGACGTTGAATTCGCTCTTCGTGATGCCGATGATGTGGGCGCAAGGGCTGGTGGACGCGCGGGCGTTGTTTTTGGGGCTGATCTTGTTGCTGCCCTACGCGCTTGGTGGTTTTGTAGGGGTGCAATTGTTCCGCCCCGGTAACGTGGCGCTATACCGAACAATTGCGTTTGTGTTGATCGGGGTGGCAGGCGTGATGGGCCTGCCGATATGGGGATAGAGCGATGCGAATGAACGAAGTGCAGTTTGATGAAAGCAACCCCGTGGACGGCTATGGGCCGGGCTTCTTCCGCGTCGGCGGAGAGAAGTTTGACGGCGCGGTTTTGCTGCTGCCCTCGGGCGCGGCGCTTTGGGGCGGCTACGAGGATGCCGATGCCTTGGTTGCCGCCGCGACCGAGGTGGACGTGTTGCTGCTCGGCACCGGGGCCGAGATCGCCCATCCCCCCGCCGCCCTGCGCCGCGCCGTGGAAGCGGCCGGTTTGGGGCTGGAGGTCATGGCCTCTCCGGCGGCGTGTCGGACCTATAACGTGTTGCTGGCTGAAGGCCGCCGCGTGGGCGCTGCGATGTTGCCCGTCTAGGGTGCCACGGTTTCAGGGCGCCTGGGTTTCAGGGGGTCAGGGCGGGCGGGATAAGGCCGCCGAAGATCATCGCTCGCAGTTCCCGTTCCAATTTGCGCTGAATGGCCTCGGCAAAATGGTCGTGGTTCAGGGCGTATTCCACGAAGGCACCGGGGCCGTGGATGACCTCGGCGGCGAAGTAATCCTCAATCTCTCTTGACGCGCCGCCAATGGCGAGGCCGTTCACCGTGACCCCGTTGAAGTCGAAATGCTCGAAGGCGGCAGCAGGGGCGAAACCGTCGTTGTTCTGCCCATCGCCCGAAATGTCGAGGGTTTGGAACAGACAGTCCGGCGCTTCGTCGAAGCGGGTGGCGGCAAAGCCCAGGGCATAGCCAAGGGCCGTGGGGTAATCTTGGGTGCCCCGTTGTGATCCGGAGATGCGTTCTGCGATGCGCAGCAGGTCGGCCTCGGACCGGATCAGCGTCCAGTCGACCAGCACATCCTGTTGAAATCGCCCGGACCATTCAAAGACCGACAGCGCAACCGGGCCGGGAGCGCTGAAGAAGGCATCTGACACCACCGGATCAATCAGCGCGGCGGCAAGGCCATCCGCCTGCAACCGGTATTCAGCCGTATCGACCGAGGCGGATACGTCCAGCCCCAATTGCAGGGCCAGACGACAGTCTTCCTGCGCCGCAATCGGCGCAGCTGCGAGGAGGCAAGCGGCGTAAGCCGACGCGCCGAGGAGGCGCTGACCTACCAATGCCCCGTGTTTTCCATGGAGGCCCAGGGCTCCGCCGGGGCCAAAGGCTCCCCTTCCTGCAACAACTCAATCGAGACGTTGTCGGGCGAGCGTACAAAGGCCATATGGCCGTCGCGCGGGGGGCGATTGATGGTGACGCCATTGTCCTGCAAATGCTGGCAGGTGGCGTAGATGTCATCGACACGGTAGGCGAGGTGGCCAAAGTGGCGGCTGTCCGAAGGCAAGCCTTCGTCGCCGTCCCAGTTATAGGTCAGCTCGACACTGGCGTTCTCTTGGCCCGGAGGCGACATGAAGATGAGCGAGAACCGCCCGCCCTCATTCTCGATCCGCCGGGTCTCTTCCAGCCCCAGAAGTTTGAAGAACGCGATCGAGGCGTCCAGGTCTTTCACGCGCACCATCGTATGCAGGTAGCGAATTGCCATAGTCAAAGTCTCCATTGTGCCGTCGCGCCTCTCAGGAATGGGGCGGGATCGGCTTTACACGACAGTGTAGCGCCATGGAGGGGGCAAAAACTACCCCGCCGTTCAGTCACATTTGCGAGGGGAGGGGTGGATTTCGGCGTCGTACATGGCGTCACGCACCACCAGTGTGACCGTCACAAAGGCCACGAACAGCAGCAAATACCACGACCCGAACTTGCCGATATCCACAAGGCCAATGTCGCCTTGCACCGCGTAGCTCCACGTCTGGGTGAAGGTGCCCACGTTCTCTGCGATCCACAGCAACCATGCCGACGCGAACGCGCCGACGGGCAGGCGGATGGCGATGGGCTTGCGCCGGATAAACAGCCAGATCCTGGTGCGCCAAAACAAGACCAACGTGGCCGCAAACAGCACCCACCGAATATCGTAAGTGTAATGGTGCGTGTAGAAATTCGCGTAGATGGCCACGGCCAGCACATAGGTCGCCCAGAACGGCGGATAGGGGGCGAACTGGATGTGAAAGAACCGGATCGCGCGGGCAATGAAGCTGCCGACGCTGGCGTACATGAAGCCCGAAAACAGCGGCACCCCACCGATTTCCAGAATGCCTTGGTCGGGGTAATCCCATGATCCCTGCGCCAGCTTGAAGATCTCCATCAAGGTGCCGGTGATGTGGAAGATGAGGATGACTTTCGCCTCCTCCCACGTTTCCAACCCGCGCCAGATGAACACGATCTGCGTGACCACGGCGAACACCACCAATGCGTCATACCGTGCAAGGGGCCAGTCGTCGTTCCAGATCAATCTTGTGGCGATGATCGCCGACAAGATCATCACGCCAAACAGCGCCGCCCATAAAAGCTTGGCGAAAAACACCATGACGCCGGGCCATCCCGCTGTCATCCGTTCCAGTTTCGCCACGCCGTCGCTTGTCATCGTGCCTCATTATCTTGCGATTGGTTTGCCGCTTAGGGCAATATGTGGCCTTAAGGCCCTCGCCAACCTGATTCCTCCACAAGGACAAATGTCATGCCCCTGACCCCTGAACAACTGGAGGATATCCAAGCCTCTCGCGCCAATCCCCAGCCCACCCTTCGGGCCGTTGCTCCGGGGATGGAACAGCACCTCTACGAGGCCAAGCCGGTGCTGGACCATGGCTTCGTTCGGGTCATCGACTATATGGGCGACGATGCCGCCATCGTCCAAGCCGCCCGTGTGTCCTACGGCGCAGGCACCAAAAAAGCCCGTGATGACAGTGGCTTGATCCGCTACCTGATGCGTCACTGGCACTCTACCCCGTTTGAGATGTGTGAACTGAAGCTCCACGTCAAACTGCCCGTCTTCGTGGCCCGTCAGTGGATCCGCCACCGCACCGCCAACGTGAACGAATACTCCGCCCGCTACTCGATCCTCGACCGGGAGTTCTACATCCCCCAGCCTGATCAACTGGCCGCACAAAGCGTGGTGAACAACCAAGGCCGCGGCGCGACCTTGGAGGGCGAAGAGGCCGAACGTGTCCTGCGCATGCTCAAAGACGACGCGACCCGCGCCTACGATCACTACCAAGAGATGCTGTCCGATGATGGCCAACAAGGCCTCGCCCGCGAGTTGGCCCGCATGAACCTGCCCGCCAACATCTACACCCAATGGTACTGGAAAGTGGACCTGCACAACCTGTTCCACTTCCTCCGCCTGCGCGCCGATGAGCACGCCCAATACGAGATCCGCGTCTACGCCGACGCCATCTGCGAAATGGTCAAAGACTGGGTCCCCGCCGCCTACGGCGCCTTCGAGGACTACCGCATGGGCGGGATCAACCTGTCCGCCAAGGGCGTCGAAGTGCTGAAGCGGCGGCTTGCGGGCGAAGAGGTGACGCAGGAGTCGTCAGGCATGAGCAAAGGCGAATGGCGGGAGCTGATGGGGGCGTTTGAGTGAGTAGACGCTTTTCCCAACGCATTGGCTTAATCTCACCTAGGACAAGCGTCCAACGTGAAGATATGGACGAGCGCCTCGCCAATCGGGCTTGGTCCTTATTCCTCCGCCACTTCATCCAGGAACGAGCTTATTTTCTCAATGAAGACTCGGTTTCGAGATTGCTTTTCTTTCTGTTGTGGGACGATTTCTTTGGCGCTCGGGTTGATGAAATTCCTGAAACTGTTAACACAACTGTCGCTGTTATTCGGGATTGGTATGATCAATCGAAGTGGAACGAGAAGTACGACCTGATTCAATTCTTTTCGGATTTGCAGCACCTTCAGGAAAACAGCACATCGGCTAACGAACTTCGAAATTCCTCCGAGAAATTTACTTCCGCTGTTAATGATCTACTGCAAAGTGAGAAATCTGCTTATCGGTTTGTCGGCGACACTCTTTCAGAGATTACTGACGAGTCTGAAATAGTAGAAATTGAGTCCGCGCTTAATGCACCGAACAAATATTCAGACGCGAAGGCGCATATTTCGATGGCATTAAGAAAATACTCCGATCGCGAAGCGCCGGATTATAGGAACTCTGTCAAGGAGAGCATATCTGCTGTTGAGTCGGCGTTCACGGCCTTTAACGGGGAAAAGAATAAAAACATGTCAGCTGCGCTATCCGCAGCCGAGAAAAACGGATTGGTTCTCCAACCGGCACTACGATCTGGTATATTAAACCTGTACGGATGGACATCTGACGAAAGCGGGGTCCGTCATGCACTTTTAGGTGGAAGCGATGGTGTAACGGAACACGAAGCAAGACTAATGCTTGTTCTGTGTTCGGCTTTTGTTAACTACGTGGCTTCCAAATTCCAGTGATTTCAACCGCTTTCCAAGGCGCTAATCCCCCCAAGCGCGGAATCAAGGCCACAGGCCGCCGCGCATCGCCGGGCCGCCCCCCGGCACGGCGATTCCTCAAGGCTTGGCGCTCCTCCGATAGAAAGCTCCTAAGCGGCTACCATAAAGTGGCAAAAACACCCGTTGGATCGCCGCACCGCGGCCCGCCGATGCGCGGCTTGTGGGGACGTCGACAACGCTTGGCGCTCCTCCGATAGAAAGCGCCTAAGCGGCTACTATAAAGTGGCAAAATCACTCGTCCGATCGCCGCACCGCGGCCCGCCGATGCGCGGCTTGTGGGGGGACACTCGACAAGGCTTGGCGCTCCTCCGGTAGAAAGCGCCTAAGCGGCTGCCATAAAGTGGCAAAAAAACCCGCAGGATCGCCGCACCGCGGCCCGCCGATGCGCGGCTTGTGGGGGGACACTCGACAAGGCTTGGCGCTCCTCCGATAGAAAGCGCCTAAGCAGCTACCATAAAGTGGCAAAAACACTCGTCCGATCGCCGTACCACGGCCCGCCGATGCGCGGCTAGGGGGGGACACTCGACGGTGGTCTAACGTGTCCGCCCCTGTAGACCGGGCCGAGGCCCGGTCTACGGTTTATACCTTAACCAACTCCACCGCGCTTTCGCGGCCGTCGCGGCCCTCGCGCAGCTCATAGCTTAGCTTCGTGTCGTCCGGCAGGTCCGTCCAGCCCGCCCGCTCCACGGCAGAGATGTGGACGAAAACGTCGCTCCCGCCTGTGTCAGGTGCGATGAATCCAAAACCTTTCGTGGTGTTAAACCACTTCACTGTCCCAGTCGGCATGTTCCCGTGTCTTCCCATAATAAAGCCCGCCCACAGACGTTGCGGCGGTGTGATGCGCGGTTGCGTGCAGCGCATGGTGAAATGATGCGGGGATTTTCGCGGAACTCAAGACCCTGTTTTGCCCCGGTGGTACAGCGGCGCGAGTTTGCTTATGTATTGGGCGGACAAAGGGACCGAAGGAAAAGATCATGCGCGTATACGGGGTTAAGGCCTGCGACACCTGCCGCAAGGCGGCGAAGGCATTGGGGGCAGAACTGGTGGATATCCGGGCCACGCCCTTGGACGCCGCGCAGATCGCGGCTTTCCACAGCACCTTCGGAGAGGCGCTGGTCAACACACGCTCCACCACATGGCGCGGGTTGTCCGAGGCGGAGCGGGCGATGGACCCGGTGGCTCTGATCGCGGCGCATCCCACGGTGATGAAACGCCCGGTGATCGAAAAGGATGGCGCGCTGACCCTGGGCTGGACCAAGGACGTGCAAGCACACTACGGCGTCTGAGCAGGGGGGAAACGGACGCCGTGTTTCACCCTGCTGACACGGCCTCCGTGGCCCCATCTGATATCCAACGCAACAATGACGGAGACACCTAAATGCGCAACGCGGCCCTTGTTCTTGGATTGATTGGCGGCGTTCTCGCCATGATCGTGGGCTTCTTTGTCTACGGCTACACGGTGTTCATTGATTGGTTTGGGGAAATCCCGGACCTTGCGTATCAGGTTGATAACCCACAGCTTTACCGCACGATGGCGTTCGTGTCGCCGCTTCTGGCGATTGCCGGCGGGGCCATGGCCAAGGCGCGGGCGCTTTGGGGCGGCGTGTTGATGCTGCTGGCCGCTGCGGGGATGCTTTATGGCTTCGGGTTCGGCGTCTTTACCATGTTCCCTATTGCCATGTGTGGTCTGGGTGGGGTTCTGGCGATCGCCGCAGGGCGTCCGGACGAAGAACGCGCCCACTTCTAGGCGATCGCCAGGTGCCGCGGGCAGAATGCCACTGCGGTTCCGGCCGCTTCGTGTCCGCCGTCCTGCCCCAGATTGCAGAGATACGGCGGCCGACGCGGCTAGGCCGGGATAGGCCGGAAAATACGGATGTCCTGAACCAACTGCGGCACCTGCACATCGCGGGCCTCATCGGTGGTGCCGTCGACATCCAATTCCACCCAAATACCGCCCGCACAGATTTGTTGCGTAGAGGGCAGGTGCAGACGGATGAAGTGGATGCCTTCTTCCGGGATCACCCGGCGGATCATGCCACCATCGCAAAACGCTTTGGCGGGAAACCGGGTCAGGCTGTTGGGGTCTTCCGTCCACGAAACCGGACAATCAGCTGAGAGGAGAACGGCCGATGTCGCGGTCATGGAGGGCAGCGCATCGGGGTCAAAGCGCACCGGCGCGGCGTCGGGCATGTCGTGAAGCTGGCGCTTCGTGAAGTGGAAATGCTCGATTTTGGTGATCGGCTCCAACGTGCCAAGACGGGTCAAGACCAGTTGCCCAACGGACAATTCGCTTAGCGCCTGAAAGCCTTGCTCGGTTTGGACGGGGGTCTGTGCGGCGAAAGCCTGTTTGGGAAGCGTCGGCACCTGGACCGGTTCTGAGGCTTCCGATCTCTCGTCCAGACACAGCTCTGCTGAGTGCGAAAGTTGGTTAGTTAATTGCATACTCGAAACCTACCTTGCGCCGGTTCTCCGGCGTCGAAAGCTGTATACCGGACAAGGTGGGACGGAAGGGGGGCCGAAATGTGGCGAAAGTGCGATTGTAGGTTAACCGAACGTTAATGCCGCGCGCCAACACAAGGCGCGCGGCGTCAACAAACTAACGCAAATCTGGTGCGACGGCCTCGGCTGAGAGGCTGTCGATCACTTCTGCCAAAGGCACGACCTGCGTCTGTTTCTCGCCCAGTCGGCGCAGGGTCACGGTGCGGTTCTCAACCTCCTGCCGGCCCACGGCAAGGATCACGGGCACTTTGCCCACGGAATGCTCGCGCACCTTGAAGTTGATCTTCTCGTTGCGGATATCGGCCTCGGCCCGGACCCCGGCGGCACGCAGGGCTGCGACGGTGTCGTGAACGAAATCATCGGCGTCGGACACGATAGAGGCCACAACGACCTGACGCGGTGTCAGCCAGAACGGCAGCTTGCCCGAGTGTTCCTCGATCAAGATGCCGATGAACCGCTCAAAGCTGCCAAGACAAGCCCGGTGCAACATGACGGGGCGATGCTTGGCACCATCCTCGGCGATGAAGGTCGCGTCGAGCCGTTCGGGCAGGACGAAATCCACCTGATGGGTGCCACATTGCCAATCGCGGCCAATGGCGTCGGTCAGGACGAACTCCAGCTTGGGGCCGTAGAAGGCGCCTTCGCCGGGGTTCATCTCTGGCTCGATCCCGGCGGCACGGGTGGCGCGCAAAAGCGCGTCTTCGGCCTTGTCCCAGATCTCATCGCTGCCCGAGCGGACCTCGGGGCGGGTGGAGAATTTGACCCGGAATTCGGGGAAGCCCAAATCTTGGTAAATCGAGGTCAGATAGTCGATATAGACCTTGGTTTCTTCCTCGATCTGATCTTCGCGGCAGAAGATGTGGCCATCGTCTTGGGTAAAGCCGCGCACCCGCATGATGCCGTGCAACGCACCCGAAGGCTCATACCGCGCGCAAGAGCCGAATTCAGCCATACGCAGGGGCAAATCCCGGTAAGACTTCTGGCCCTGGTTGAAAATCTGAACGTGGCAGGGACAGTTCATTGGCTTAAGGGCGTTGACCGCCTTTTCACGGGCGTGATCCTCGTCCACTTCGACGATGAACATGTTCTCCTGGTATTTGTCCCAATGGCCGGAGTCCTCCCACAGTTTGCGGTTCACCAGTTGGGGGGTGTTGACCTCGACGTAGCCGCCGGCGCGTTGCTTGCGGCGCATGTAGTCTTGCAGCTCGGTGTAGACGGTCCAGCCGTTGGGGTGCCAGAAAACCTGCCCGGGCGCTTCTTCCTGCATGTGGAACAGGTCCATTTCCCGGCCCAGGCGACGGTGATCGCGCTTGGCAGCTTCCTCCAGGAAGTTCAGGTGTTTCTTGAGGTCGTCCCGGTTTTTGAACGCCACGCCGTAGATGCGTTGCAACATCGGGCGGGTGTTGTCGCCAAGCCAATAGGCGGCAGCCACGGACATGAGTTTGAATGCATCGGCGGGCACCTGGCCCGTGTGTTGCAGGTGCGGACCCCGGCAGAGGTCCATCCATTCGCCGTGCCAATACATGCGGATCGGCTCATCCCCGGGGATGCGGTCGAGGAGTTCGACTTTGTAAGGCTCGTCGGTGGATTCGTAATGGGCGCGGACCCGGTCGCGGTCCCAGACTTCGGTGCGAACGGCGTCACGGGCGTTGATGATTTCCTTCATCTTCGCCTCGATCGCGCCGAGGTCATCGGGGGTGAAAGGCTCTTCCCGGTCAAAGTCGTAGAACCAACCGTTGTCACGCACGGGGCCGATGGTGACTTTGACATCGGGCCACAGTTCCTGCACCGCGCGGGCCATGATGTGGGCGCAGTCGTGGCGGATCAGCTCGAGCGCTTGAGCGTCGTCTTTGAGGGTGTGGATGGCCACGGTGGCGTCGGCCTCAATCGGCCACTGGAGGTCATGGTGTTCGCCGTTGACCGTGGCAGAGATGGCTTTCTTGCCCAGAGATGAAGAGATGCTGGAGGCGACTTCGGCGGGGGTAATGCCAGCGTCAAAGTCACGCGCGTTGCCATCGGGGAAAGTGAGGGAGATTTGGGCCATTTTTCCGGCTCCTCGTCAGTTTGGCGCCTACGAAACGCCCGGTTGCGGGTATGTATGTGGCCGCGTTTTCGCGGCGGGGGTGGGAAATGTCAACGGCTACGCGCGGCGAGGGGGCTGGATTGAGTTGTATTGGCCAAGATGAAGGAGCGGGCGGGGTAACGCTGCTTGGGAACACCGCCCTTGGGGGGGCGACGGTCGCGCGTTTCTTGCAAGGGCAGGGCGGTGAGGGCGCGAAGGGAGAACCGCGCTAGTTGGATGTGGTTCATGACGTCGAAGTGGGCCGTGGGGGATTGAGGTTTCAGATCGGGGAGGGGGACCGGCCATGGGAGAACGCGAAGGGATGAGGCAGGTGCGGCGGGCCGGGTCGCTGAGCGTTTTCAGGAGGGGCCATGGACAGGCTGGCCGATGATTTGATGGCCACGGGAGTTTGGCAATGCTCCGCCCATGGGGGACGGGCGGGATTGCGGAAACGGGCCCGGCGGGGCAGGGTCTGCGCGAGAAATTAAGCGCCGAAAATCAGCGCCAGAACCGGAGGGATAATCCTTGGCCGAGATGCAGTATCTAGAGACCGACGCGGGACGCCGTCTTGCCTATCACAAATTCTCGGGCCGCCGGACGGGCGTGGTGTTTCTGGGCGGTCTGCGCTCGGATATGACCGGGTCCAAGGCGATGCATCTGGAGGCTTGGGCGCGGCGGTCTGGACGGGAGTTCTTGCGGTTCGATTACTCGGGCCACGGGGCGAGCTCGGGGCAGTTTACCGAAGGGTGCATTGGTGATTGGGCCGAGGATGCCATGGCGGCGATTGATGCGCTGACCGAAGGGCCGCAGGTGATTGTGGGCTCCAGCATGGGCGGCTGGATCAGCCTGTTGATGGCCAAGCACCGGCCCGACCGGGTGGCGGGGCTTGTGACCGTCGCGGCCGCGCCCGATTTCACCGAGAACGGCTATTGGAAGGTATGGGACGAGGAAAAACGCAAGGCCTTGATGGAGGAGGGGCAGGTTGCGCTGCCTTCGGAATACGGCGAGCCGATGATCATTACCAAGCGGTTGATCGAGGACGGGCGGGATCATCTGGTCTTGACCGAGCCGTTGCGCATCGACGTGCCGGTTCGGATGTTGCAGGGCACAGCGGATGTGGATGTGACGATGGATGTGGCCCTTGGGGTGCTGGACCATATCGAGGGGCCGGATGTGCGGTTGGAACTGGTGAAAAATGCCGATCACCGGTTCTCGGACCCTGCCTGTCTGGACACGATCACGCGGTCTGTGGAGGAGGTCCTGGCCCATGGCTAGGATGATCCGGGGCTTGGTGCGGATCATCGTGCTGGTGGCGATTGTGATGGTCGCCTTCCTGTATCTTGGGCCGGTGGAGCAGGTCCAGCGTGGAGCCGTCGAGGCACCCGATCTGGACGATCCCGATGGCTGGCTCGCGGCGCGGGAAGCCCGGTTTGATGACATCACCGAAGGCACAGAGGCGCGGATTGTCTGGGCGACGGAACCGGGTGCGCAAAGCGATGTTGTGGTGCTGTATCTGCACGGGTTCTCGGCCACATCGGAGGAAATCCGCCCGGTGCCTGACCGGGTAGCCGAGGCGTTGGGGGCGAACCTGATCTTTGCAAGGCTGCCCGGCCACGGCAGGTCCGGGGTGGCGCTGGCGGAACCCCGCGCCGGGGATTGGCTGGACGAGACCGTGGCGATGTTGCGATTGGCACGGGGCATTGGCGACCGGGTTGTGGTGATTGGAACCTCTACCGGGGCGACCTTGGCGTCCTGGGCTGCCAGCGACACGGAAATGGCACAGGACGTGGCGGCGATGGTGCTGATCTCGGCGAATTACGAGTTGGCCAATCCGGCGGGAGCGTTGTTGGAATTACCGCTGGCAAGGGTCTGGGGGCCATGGATTGCCGGGGCAGAACGGTCTTTTGAGGCGGTGAATGAGAACCACGAAGCCTATTGGACGACGGCCTATCCCACAGAGGCGACAGTGACCCTTGGCACCTTGCTGAGGGAGACAAGGGCGAGGGATTACAGCAGCGTGAGGACGCCCGCGCTATTTATGTTTGCTGATACGGATCAGGTGATTTCGGCCCCGGCGCTGCGGGCATTCGCCCAAGGTTGGGGTGGGGAGGTGACGTTGGTTCCCGTGGCTGTGCCGGAACAGGGGGGCGACCCGGTCCACCATGTGATTGCGGGCGATATCCTGAGCCCGGCCCTGACGGATCGGGTGGTGGAAGACGTGACGGCGTGGCTGCGCGAGACGTTGTATTGACCGATAGCTCGGGGGTTCGGCGGCTTTGCCGCCGACCGCGTGGGGGCGCTGCCCCCACACCCCCGTGAAGGGGGCTGTCTGCCCCCTTTCAAATCCCCCGAGGATATTTTTCGAACAAGGAAGCGTGGGTGTGGCGCGTTGGCTTGGAGGCGATTTGGCATTCTTTGCATTCGTATGCAGAATCGTCTTGAAGCAGGGCGCGGCGTTTGTATCCTTGGGGGGAATGACAGGGGAGGGATGCCAGATGGCCGAATATCTAAAGCGTGGAAAGCCTGCGCAGGAGCGGGCAGATGACGACGCCAAGGTGCGTGGCACCGTGGAGGGGATATTGGCGGATATCGAGGCCCGAGGCGACGCGGCGGTGCGCGATTTATCGGCCAAGTTCGACGGCTATGAGCCGGAGGCGTTTCGGCTGAGTACATCGGAGATTGAAGCGGCGATGCAGAAGGTGTCGAGCCGGGAGATGGCAGACATCCGCTTCGCACAGAAACAAATCCGGCGCTTTGCCGAGGCGCAGCGGGCCTCGATGACCGATATAGAGGTGGAGACGATGCCGGGGGTGATCCTTGGCCATAAGAATATCCCCGTGAACTCGGTCGGGTGCTATGTGCCGGGGGGCAAGTTCCCGATGGTGGCCTCGGCGCATATGTCGGTGCTGACGGCCAAGGTTGCCGGGGTGAAGCGGATCGTGGCCTCGGCCCCGCCGGTCAACGGCGCGCCGCATCCGGCGATCGTGGCGGCGATGCAGGAAGGCGGCGCGGACGAGATTCTGGTGCTTGGGGGTGTGCAAGCTGTTGGGGCGATGGCCTTGGGAACCCAGAGCGTGGAGGCGGTCGATATGCTTGTGGGGCCGGGCAACGCTTTTGTGGCGGAGGCCAAGCGGCAGTTGTTTGGACGTGTGGGCATCGATCTGTTTGCCGGGCCGACGGAGACTTGCGTGATCGCCGATGACACGGTGGATGCGGAATTATGCGCCACGGACCTGCTGGGGCAGGCGGAACATGGATATAACTCTCCGGCGGTGTTGATCACCAACTCTCGTGCCTTGGCAGAGGCGACATTGGCGGAGATCGCGCGGATACTGCAAATCCTGCCGACGGCAGAGACGGCGCGGGTGAGTTGGGAGGAATACGGCGAAGTGATCCTGTGCGACAGCTATGACGAGATGTTGGCCGTGTCCGAGGAGATCGCCTCGGAGCATATTCAGGTGATGACGGACCGGGATGATTGGTTTTTGGAGAATATGACCAGCTATGGGGCGCTTTTTCTGGGGCCGCGCACCAATGTGGCGAATGGGGACAAGGTTATTGGCACCAACCACACGCTGCCGACGAAGAAGGCGGGGCGCTATACGGGCGGCTTATGGGTCGGGAAGTTTCTGAAGACGCATTCTTACCAGAGGATTGTGAGCGATGAGGCTGCGACGTTGATGGGGGAATATGGGTCAAGGCTCTGCATGTTGGAGGGCTTCGTGGGCCACGCCGAGCAGTGCAATATCCGGGTCCGGCGCTATGGCGGGGTGAATGTGCCTTATGGAGAAGGGGCGCCGTATCGCGCGGCCGAGTAGTGCGCGGGCGCCGTGATTGGGGCGGGCGGAGCGCTTTGGGGGGCCAGCCCCCTTTGCGCATCCAAGGGATGCGCATACCCCCGGAGTTGTATGGGCCAAGATGAAGGAGCGTTCGAGCGGCGGGGACGTTGCGGGAGAGGCACCGGGGGCGTAGACAAATGCCCCATGGCTAAGGGAGAAATTCCTTGGATATAAGCTCATGTTGAGCTGAGGGTTTTTGGAGGTTTTAAGATGACATTGCCGCAGACACCGTCGTTCTCGCTTGCCGGAAAGCGGGCCCTTGTTGCGGGGGGCTCGCGGGGGATTGGGCTTGGGTGCGCTGTGGCCTTGGCCGAGGCGGGGGCCCATGTGATTATCGCCGCCCGCGGGCAAGCGGCGGTGGATGGGGCTGTGGCCGAGATGACGGAAGCGGGGCTCTCGGCCGAGGGGGTGGTTCTGGACATCACGGACATCGACGCCATGGGCGCGGTGGTTGCGGGGATGGGGCGGTTGGATGTGCTGTGTAACTCTGCCGGGTTGGCGCGGCACGGCGCGGCGACGGAGACGACGCCGGAGGATTTCGATGCGGTGAGTAATGTCAACGTGCGGGCGGCGTACTTCCTTGCCCAGGCGGCGGCAGCGAAGATGGAGGGGGGCGGGTCGATCATTCAGGTGTCGAGCCAGATGGGCCATGTGGGGGGCATCGACAGGGCGGTGTATTGCGGTACGAAACATGCGGTTGAAGGGTTTACCAAGGCGATGGCGATTGAGTGGGGGCCGCGCAACATTCGCGTCAACACGCTGTGTCCTACGTTCATCCGCACCCCCCTGACCGCGGCGACTTTCGCCGACCCGGAGAAGCGCGCCTGGATCGAGAGCAAGATCAAACTGCCCCGCGTGGCCGAAGTGGAAGATATCATGGGCGCGGTCCTGTTCCTTGCATCGGAGGCGAGCGCCATGGTGACCGGCACCTCGATCCTGGTGGACGGCGGTTGGACCGCTGGATGACCGAGCAGAACGGGGGCACCGGTAAGGTCACCTCGACCGACGTGGCGCAGCGGGCCGGGGTGAGCCAATCGGCGGTCAGCCGGGTGTTCACCCCCGGGGCCAGCGTATCAAAAAAGATGGCCGCACGGGTGCATGAGGCGGCGGATGCGTTGGGCTATCGGCCCAACGTTTTGGCACGTTCCTTGATTACCGGGCGCTCCAGGATCATCGGGTTGGTGGTGGCCTATCTGGACAACCCCTTCTACCCCGATGCGCTGGAAAAGCTGAGCGCGGCCTTGCAGGAAAAGGGCTATCATATCCTGATTTTTCTGGCTGGAAACTCTCGGGATCACGTGGACGAGGTGGATGAGGTCGTCCAAAATCTGATGGATTATCAGGTGGATGGGATCATCACCGCCTCGATCAACTTGAGCGGAGAGCTGACCGATCGTTGCCGCGCCGCGGGCCTTCCGGTTCTGTTGTTCAACCGGGGCATCGAAGGCTCGGGGCTGAGCGCGGTGACCTCTGCCAATCGTGTCGGCGGTGCAATGGTGGCCGATGCCTTGCTGGACGCGGGACACCGACGGATCGCCACGATTTCCGGCTGGCTGGGGGCCTCTACCGGGCGTGACCGCCGCGATGGGTTCGTGGCGGCCTTGAAGGCTCGTGGCGCCGCTGTGCACGCGGAAGCGGACGGGATGTTCAAGCGCGAAATCGCGGCGGAGGCAGCGCGGACCATGATGGCAAGCGCGCAGCCCCCCGATGCGATCTTTGTGGGGAACGATCATATGGCGCTGGCCGTGATGGACACGTTGCGCTTCGAGATGGGCGTGGACGTTCCCGGTGAGGTGTCGATCATCGGCTATGATGACGTGCCCATGGCGGCGTGGCCGTCCTATAACCTCACCACATTGCGCCAGCCGGTGAACCGGATGGTGGAGGCCGCAGTCAGGACGCTGTTGGCAGAGATCGAAACCGGGCGCACGCCTGGCACGAGGGTTGAGATTGAGGGCGAATTGATCCGCCGCGCCTCGGCCCGGTTATCGCCTTTGGGTTGATGATCACTCGTGCACCACGGCACGATTGTTGAAACATAGCTCCCTTCGCGTCATTCTCCTTCTTGTGGTTTGGGTCATTCAAAAGTCGCAAGCATGGCCCGGATGCTGCCAAAGGAAAGTTAATGGGCCGTTACGCCGAGGCGGCCGGGGAACGGTGCAAGGGGTAACATCATGAAATCAGCCTTTCACGCTTTGGTGACCCTTTCTTTGGCGACGGCGCCCGTTGGTGCCGAGTCGTGGACACCGCTGACCTCGGATTCCGGGGCGATCCTGTTCGCCTATGCCCAAGTGGAGGGGCGAACCTTGGGCTTTGGCTGCACCGCACCGTCGCCCCAGGGGCTTGGGCTGATGGAGACGGGAAGCCACGAAAGTCACCTGACCGACCCGTTCGAGATACTTGTGGAGATCAGTGACTCCATAATCACGTGGGAGCCGCCCTACACCATTGAAGGCATTGTGCTTTCTGTCGACGATGTGGGCTACGGCCTGCCGCCGCTACAACTCAATGAACTACAAGGTTCTGCCGTTTATCTGCCAATGACGGATCAGATGGTCCTTGCCCTGTTCGAGGCGCAGCGGCTCGTCCTTAATCCGGGGCAGGGGGTGGCTTATGAATACCCCGTGGATGGGCTGACCCAAGCGCTGGACACGGCGTTTTCCTATTGCGTGGGGCGGTGGGTGGAGATGGGCAATCCCTTGCCTCCTGCGCTTGACCGATATCAGGGGGCAGGGCAGGTGGCGGGCGTCGCGATTGCGCCCGATCCGGTCATCGCGCCCGCCACACCGCCGCCCGATACGATCCCGCCGTTTATCGCAGAGGCTGCCGCAACGGGGTGCAGCGCCTCGGGCTACACGTTGGACGCGGCGGACCTGCGCATTGCCGACCTCGATGGTGACGGGACCGACGATTATTTGTTGCACCATGGCAGCGCGGGTTGCGTGGACGGGATGAACGGATGGTGCGGCGCGGCCAACTGCTCGATTGATGCGTTCCTGTCCTCTCAAGATTTCGCGCGGAGAGAGGCGTTTCTGGGCACAAACGCGGGCCTTGTTCCCATGGCCGATGGCCGGACGGGCGTGCAGATTTCGGGCACGTTCTCCCTGTGCGGAGAAACCGGACTGTGTCCGGGGCCGCAGGTCTGGGATGGAGACAGCTTCGCACTCGCAGCAGACACAACGCCGTCCGGGCAGACGGATTGATGTGCGAATTATCCTAGGTTTCTGGGGGTAACTCAGGGGATAACGCTGTGAGCAAATCGCGAAAGCGATAGGTTCAGCCGCGCCCCGCATCGCGCGGCAGAAGCTCGGGCGTCGCCACGGGCTGCCCCGTGCTCACATCGAAAAACGGCGTGTCGCGCCAACGCCCCGACACAAACGCCGCCACGCTGCGCGACATCAACGCCATGATCGCGGGCATCAACCGCGTGTGCTTCACCCCGCCCCCGGGCTGTGCGACGAACGCATGGGTGCGAACCCGGCCGAGGGCGCTTGGGTCAGCAAAGATCGTGTGAACGGGGCTGAAGAAAGCGAACTTGGGCGTGGTGGAGGAAACCCCCAACTGTGTGTTGCAGCACGCGGCATACCAGCGATACGGCCCCTTGGGCGACAAACGCGCGATGGCCAGATTGTCAGTGCCTGCGTCAATCTTGAAACGGTCCGGGGTGGTCTGAAAGACGCCCACACCTTCCTGTTGGGTCGCCTTCACGCCGAAGTGGCGCTGCGCCCTTGTGCAGCTTTCGCAATGGCAAATGGCGGGCGTGCCCGTTCCATGCGCCACT
This sequence comes from Gymnodinialimonas sp. 57CJ19, assembly GCF_038396845.1. Lineage (NCBI taxonomy): Bacteria > Pseudomonadati > Pseudomonadota > Alphaproteobacteria > Rhodobacterales > Paracoccaceae > Gymnodinialimonas > Gymnodinialimonas sp. 57CJ19. The sequence continues at coordinate 3,820,525 of NZ_CP151587.1, read as the reverse complement.
GCCAACGTCCCGTGAGTGGCCCCGCAACGGCAGGACCACGGCAGGGCGCTTGCGCTCATTTAGCGGCTTTTTTCGTGGCCGTCATTGGCACCACTTTCGGTGCTGGGGCCGCGTTGGTGTCGATGAAGTCTAGCACGAGGGGGCGGATATTATTGCGCCAGGACTTGCCCGCGAAAATACCGTAGTGGCCGGCCTCGGGCTCGATGTAGTTGGCCTTTTTCTCGTCCGGCAAACCGGTCAGCATATCCAGCGCGGCGACGCATTGGCCGGGGGCCGAGATGTCATCCTTGCCGCCTTCAACCGTTTTCACGGCGACCGAGGTGATCTTGCCGATATCCACCGGCTTGCCATCCACCACGAAGGTGTTCTTGGCGATCTCGCGGTTCTTGAAGATGCGTTCCACCGTCGTCAGGTAGAACTCTGCGGTCATGTCCATCACGGCGAGGTATTCGTCGTAGAAAGCGTTGTGCTTGTCGTGGTCGCCGGCCTCGCCCTTGGACACGGCAACGATCTGGTTGGCGAACGCCTTGGCGTGGTTCTCGGCGTTCATCGCCATGAAGCTGGAAAGCTGCTGGATGCCCGGATAGACCATCCGTCCTGCGCCCGCGTATTTGAAGCCGACGCGCTGGACGACGAACTTTTCCAACTGGCCCATCGTCACCCGGCGGCCAAAGTCGGTCACGTCGGTTGCGGCGGCGTCAGGGTCAATCGGCCCGCCGATCAGCGTCAGGGTTCGGGGCTGCGCCTTGGGGTCTTCCTCGGCCAGATAGGCCGTGGCGGCCAGCGCCAGTGGCGCCGGCTGACAAACCGCGATCACATTGGTTTCGGGACCCATCTCGCGCATGAAATCAACAAGGTAGAGGGTGTAATCCTCAATATCGAACTTGCCCTCGCTAACCGGAATATCGCGCGCATTGTGCCAATCCGTGATGTAGACATCGGCATCGGGCAGCAGCGAGATCACCGTTTTGCGCAGCAGCGTGGCGTAGTGGCCCGACATCGGTGCCACGAGCAGGATCTTGCGGCCTGTGGGCTCTCGGCCCTGCACGTCGAAGCGGATCAGGTCGCCGAAGGGGCGTTTCACCACGGGCTCGATCGAGACAATGTGGTCGCGACCGTCTTTGCCGGGGATCGAGGAGATGCCCCAATCGGGCTTGGCTGCCATACGCTCAAAACTGCGCTCTGTGACTTCGCCCCAAGCGGCGGTCAGCTGAATGAAGGGGTTCGCGGCAAGGCCAAGCTGCGGGTAGCTGCACAGCGCCCGGGCCGACGCGCCCATCCACTGATTTGTGACGCGCATCGATTCCATTAGGTCATAGGTGAGTAGCTGTCGCATAGTAACTCCAAGCGTCCGGTGCAGATGATCTGCATACAAGCCGGATCATTTCGTCACGTGGACCGCCTCACCCTGGTCCCCGTATAATTATGGTCATTATGCAGATGCAGCATCGGGACGGGGAAATCAAGGTGTCACAGAAAACAGAAAATGACGGCGCAACAAAAGACACAGCCCCAGATGGTGCCGAAGCGCTGGAGAAGTTGAACGCAAATCTGGCCAAGGTTGAAGCCCTCTCCACACGTCTTGTGGCTGCCATGGGCCAGCGGACACCGTCCGATCAGGGGCTTTCGGGGCCAAGCCAGGACCTCTACCTGAAAGCCGGTGCCGCCTATTGGACCGAAGCCATTGCCAACCCCGGCAAGCTGCTGGAGCAACAGGCGATGTATTGGGGCCAGGCGATGGCTCAATACATGGAAATGCGCGACGCGCTGGCCGCGGGGCAGATGCCTGTGATCGCCGACAGCGACCTGCCCGATGACAAGCGCTTCGCGAACCCGCTTTGGAAAACGCACCCCTATTTCAACTTCGTGCGCCACCAATATGTCTTGGGCTCCGACGCGATCCGCAAGGCGGTGACGGAACTTGAAGGACTCGATAGCAAAGACAAGCAGCGGGTCGAGTTCTTCGCCTCTCAGGTGATCGAATTGTTCTCCCCCACCAACTACTTCGCGACCAACCCCGATGCCCTGGAAAAGGCGGTGGAGACCGAGGGCGAAAGCCTTGTTCAGGGTCTCGAAAACCTCGTTCGGGATTTTGAAGCCCATGGCGGAGAGCTGCTTCCAACCCTCGCCGATCCCGATGCCTTTGAAGTGGGCGTGAACATTGGCACCTGCGAAGGCTCGGTCGTTTATCGCAACCGGATGCTGGAGCTTATCCAATACGCTCCGACGACCGAAAAAGTGCATAAAATCCCGCTCATTATTTTCCCCCCGTGGATCAACAAATTCTACGTGCTGGACCTGAAGCCGCAGAACAGCCTGATCAAATGGGCGGTGGATCAGGGCTACACCCTGTTCGTAGCGAGCTGGAAGAACCCCGACGAAACCTATGCTGATGTGGGCCTGCAAGATTACGTCGAAGACGGCTATCTTGCGGCGATCGAACAGGTGAAAGAGATCACCGGCGAGAAACAGGTAAACGCCGTGGGCTACTGCATCGCCGGCACGACCCTGAACTTGACCCTTGGCCTGATGAAGAAGCGCGGCGACAAGTCGATCAAATCGGCCACCTTCTTCACCACGCTGACCGACTTCTCGGTGCAGGGGGAATTCACTCCGTTCCTGCAAGACGATTTCGTCGACGCCATTGAACGGCAGATCGCTCAGGATGGTGTCCTGAGCAGCTATTTCATGTCCAAGACGATGTCGTTCCTGCGCTCCAAGGACCTGATCTACGGCCCCGCCGTGCGCAGCTACATGATGGGCGAAACGCCCCCGGCCTTTGATCTGCTCTACTGGAACGGCGACAGCACCAACCTGCCCGGCAAGATGGCAAAGGAATATCTCCGCGGGTTGTGCCAAAGCAATGCGCTGGCCACGGACGGGTTTGAGCTTGGCGGTGAAACCCTGTCCCTGAAGGACGTGACCGTGCCAGTCTGCGCGATTGCCTGCAAAACGGACCATATCGCCCCTTGGGTGGATTGCTTCCGCGGCGTAACCAAGATGGGGTCGAAGGACAAAACCTTCATCGTCTCGGAATCCGGCCACATCGCAGGCATCGTGAACCCGCCCTCCAAAAAGAAATACGGCCACTTCACCAACCCCAAGGTCTCGGGCGAGGCGGCGGATTGGCTGGAGGCCGCGGACTTCAACGAGGGGTCTTGGTGGCCGCAGTGGGATTCGTGGCTGAAACCACGCTCCGGAGCGCAAATTGCTGCACGTGCACCCGGAGATAATGGGCGGGAAATTCTGGCTCCAGCCCCCGGGTCTTACGTAAAAGAAGGCAAAAAGCTCTGATTTCAATCAGTTTTTTTGGCTTAACCCTGGGTTATGCTGCGCTGCAGAATAAAGGTTGACTTTCTGCAGTGCAGCATACATATATTCTCCATATTCAAACACCCGGCACGGGTACTCAAATCGGAGAATTCCAATGGCTAAAACTGCAACAACCCCCGACTTCTCGAAGTACATGACCGAAATGATGGCGTCTTTCCCTGTAGACATGTCCTCCATTTCCGACTCGTTCAAAACTCAGGCCGCCGTGTCCGAGAAAATGTCCAAAGTCGCTCTGGAAGCTGCTGAGAAATCCACCGAGGTTTCTTCCAAGTGGACAAAAGACACCATCGCCAAAATCGGTGACGTCACAGCCGTCAAGGACCAGCCTGCTGACTACACCAAATCCATGACTGACTTCGCCTCCGCTCAAGCTGAAATGGCTTCCGAGTCCATGGCCGCTTTCGCTGAGATCGCGAAAAAAGTTCAGATGGAAACAGTTGAGCTGATGATGGCAGCTGGCAAAGAAGCTTCCGAAGAAGCAACTGCCGCCGTCAAGAAAGCAACTGCTGACGTGACGACTGCTGCCAAGAAAGCCGCAACCGCCAAGTAAGCGGCCCCTTCGCGCCATCCTCCCAGGCGCGAACGGCTTTCACATAGGCGATAAAGGGTCCTCCCCCCTTATATATCGCTGAACCGGATAAGGCGGACCCGCATGCGCAGGTCCGCCTTTTCTGACTCTCGCGTGCTGTTTTAAATCTTATGAAAGAATGCGCCACAAAATGGCCCGTTTGCATTCTCAGATAAGGAGCGTAGGCTGCGAATGCTGCACCGCAATACCAGAGGAGGGCCAGCCATGACCAACACACCCGAGCCGCTTCTCATCAAGCGCTACGCCAGCCGGAGGCTCTATAACACGGAAACCTCTGACTATGTGACGCTGGAAGACATTGCAGGCTTCATCCGTGATGGCCGCGAGGTGAAAATCGTGGACCTCAAGTCCGGCGACGACCTGACCCGCCAATACCTTCTGCAAATCGTGGCCGACCACGAATCGCGCGGGGAATCGGTGCTGCCAATCTCGGTGCTGACCGATCTGGTGCGCAGCTACACCACCCAAGCCCATTCCGTGGTGCCCGAGTTCCTCGCCTCGTCCTTCGAGATGCTGAAAGAGGGGCAATCGACCATCATGGACAATATGGCGGCGATCAATCCCATGGCCGCGATGCCCGGTTTCGACGCCATGCGCGCGCAGCAAGAAGCGTTCTTCAACGCCATGTCCGGCGCCGCCACAGGCGGGTCAGGGCAAAGCGCTCCACCCGCTGCGTCCGACGACGCCACCCCCTCGGAAGAGTTGGATGCCATCAAACGCCAACTCGCCGAATTACAAAGCAAACTCAGCAAGTTGTGACCCCCTTGATTCGTATTACCCTCTCCGTCCTCGTGGTCTCGACCACGGCGTCCTGCTCGATCCTCGCGCCGATTTTCGGGCTCGACAGCCCCCCTGACGATCTCAGCACCTATGACGCCGCGATGGCCGATTTCTCCCTGTGCGAAACCGCGCCAAACCCCGCCGACCGTGCCGCCGCAGGCGCGCGTTTGGCTGCGGCGGCAAACACCATGACCGCCGTGGTGCAGCCCACCAATCCAGATCATTTCTACGAGATGGACCGCGTCGTGGCGGCAAACGCCCGGTGTCAGGAAGCCCTCCTGGCACGCTGATGCCGGGCCGCGTGCCACTGCGCCTTTTGCAACCGCATCCGCACCCATTCCGTCGGCCCGGCCCCGAGATCCAAGTCCCGGCTGTCCTCTGGCCCGGGCCCAAGCTTGGCCATCGCCTTCTCGGAAAAAGACACCGCCTCCCGCCGACAGTATTCCGTCAAACTAGGGCTCAAAAACCCGTGCCCGATACCGGTATGTCTCCGGATGTCCGGCCCAAATGCCGGGGTCGCTGGCCGCTTCCGCCAACGCCTTGTGATCCGCGCAAGCCAAAGGGCTGACAGACACTCGGTCGCCCGCAAGCTCACCTACCGAAAATCCACTCGGCAACGCCCGAATATCCATCGCGCCGCCTCCCTTCACCTTTTCATAAATATCGACTCCCGCACCCTCAACCAGCACCTCACGTGATCTCGGAGAATACCTGCTGCAACGCAGCGTCGAGCTTTTCAAACATCTCGTCCATCTGCCCATCCGTCAGCGTAAACGCCGGGCACAACACCACCGCTTGTCCCAAGGGACGACAGATCAACCCGTGATCCGTGCAGGCATTTGCAATCCGCTCCGAGACGCTCAAATGGCCTTCAAACGGAATCTTGCCCTCTCGCACCGCCTCCAACGCCCACATGTATCCCACGCCGCGCAACTCTCCGATGTTGGGGTGCTTGGCGATGTCTCGAAGGCCAGCCTCCATCCGGCCCGTGCCCGCGCGCACCATGTCCAGGAGGCCCTCCTCAAGCACGACGTCGATGGCCTTCAACGCCACTGCACAGCCCACCGGATGGCCGCTGGCGGTGAACCCGTGCGGGAACTCCTCAATCGGATCAATGGCGGCCAGCAAACGGTCCGCCATCCGCGGCCCAAGCATCACCGCGCCCATGGGAAAATACCCGGCGGTCAGAGCCTTAGAGGAGATGATGACATCCGGCACAAAGTCATAGGTCTCGCACCCCCACGTATTGCCCGTTCGGCCGAACCCGCAGATAACCTCGTCAGAGATCAAGGGAATGTCATGCTTCTCAAGCACCGCCTGCATAGCTTGGAAATAGCCTTCCGGCGGCGGGATCACACCGCCCGCACCCAGAACCGGCTCGGCAAAGAAACCGGCGATGGTGTCCGCGCCTTCGCGCGCGATCACATCCTCCAACTCACGGGCAAGACGGGCGGTAAAGGCGGCCTCAGTCTCCCCCTCAGCGCCCTCACGCCAATAATGTGGACAGGTCAGATGAATGAACCCGTCCATCGGTAGGCCAAACACCTCATTGTAGGGCTTCGCCGTCATCGAGGCCGCGACCGCCGTTACCCCATGGTACCCGTTGCCCCGTGTCAGGATTTTCCGCTTCTGCGGCGTTCCTTCTGCGCGACCCATGAACCACAGCATCTTGACCATGGTGTCATTGGCCTCAGATCCCGAGTTGGTGTAAAATACCTTGCCCCGGTCCCAAGGGCTGACATCGATAAGCCGCTCCGATAGCGCGACGGTCTGATCTGACATCCGGCCAAAAAAGGCATGGTAGCCGGGGAAGCGATCATACTGCGCCTTGGCGGCCTCGGCTAAACCTTTGTGATCAAATCCGGCCACCATGTTCCACAGGCCGGAATTGCTATCGAGGTACTTTTTGCCATTGGTGTCATAGATATACGGACCCTCGCCATGGGTCACGACCACCGTGCCACGGTCTCGGATCGAAGGCAGATCAGTGAAGCCGTAAAGCGAATATTCCTCGGCACGGGCTTCCCAGGAGTTGGGGGGATTTGTCGTCATGTCGAACACTCTCAAACAAGGTTGCCCGAAGGTACGCCTGCGCCGCGCCTCCCTCAATAGGGATTATCGAGACGGCGCATTATCTCACCCGCCGCCCTTCTCTCCCGTCCGGCATCAGGGTTTTGCAAAACCCTGAACAGAGCCTTGCAAGGCTCTGTCCAACGCCCTTGCAAGGGCGTTCGCAAATCTTTTGCAAAAGATTTGTGCGGCTCACGTGCCGTAGGCGCGAGCGGTGCCTTTGACGTCTTCGGCGGCGGACAGGAGCGCCCCGATGATGTGGTCGAGGTCTGCTTTTTGCAGCCTCGCGGGCAAACGGGCGTCACAGGCGCGCATCAGCATCGCTCGGGTTTGGGGCAGCTCGGGCAGGTCCCCGGGGATAAATTGCCAGTTCCAGAAGGCCCGTGCGTTGTCCGTGCTCAGGCCGAAGATCTGCACCTTCACGCCCCTTGCGGCGGCGGCGTCCGCGAAGGCGCGGGCCTCGGCGTCGCTGTCAAAGCCTTGCAGGTTGAACTGGATTGAATCCGGTGCGCGCTCTTCCGGGCCAAGGGGGTCCGGCACATTCAGCCAATCCGAGGTGTTCAGCGCCGCAGCTACGTAGTCGTGGTTCTTGCGGCCGTCGCGTACCCGACGCGCCACTTCGGGCAATTGGGGCCGGATCACGGCTGCACTCAGGTTCTGCATCCGCAGGTTGTAGAGCGGCAGCTTGTTCTGCCAGCGGCCAAAGGCCTCTACCAGCGCAGTGTCATCGCCGTGCTTCGCCCAATTATGCTCATAGGCGCCCGACATGATCACGGCGCGCGCCACCAGATCTGCGTCGTCGGTGATCATGATCCCGCCTTCGCCCGCGTTAATCAATTTGTAGGACTGGAAGCTGAAGCAGCCAACCTTGCCGATCGTGCCGATCTTCTTGCCGTGCCACTCGGTTCCCAGGGAATGGGCCGCATCTTCGATCAGTGGCACGCCCGCCGCTTCACAGGCGGCCGAGATCGCGTCCATGTCCGAGGTATGGCCCCGCATGTGGCTGATCAGAACCGCTTGCACGCCGGGTAGTTTCTCCATGAAATCAACCATATCGACGCGGTAGTTGTCGGCCACTTCACACAGGACCGGCTGCAAGCCCGCGTGCACGATGGACGACGGGACGGCGGCAAAGGTGAACGCGGGGATCATTACCTTGGCGTCCTTGCCCAGATCCAGCGCCTCCAACGACAAGAACAGCGCGGCCGAACAGCTCGACACCGCCAGCGCGTATTTCGTGCCCATCATCGCGGCGAATTCACGCTCCAGCAGGGCTACGGGCGCGTCTTCGGGGGCGGTGTAGCGAAACAGGTCGCCGCTTTGCAGAAGACGGTCAATCTCGGCGCGGGCGGCCTCGGGGATCGGTTCGGCGTCGTAGACGTTCGGAGCGGACAGCGTGGACATATATTCACCATTTCAAAATGTGATATTTCGTTTTGCTTATATATGCAGAAGAACGGCACAGAAAAGCGACAACGTCGCCGTCAGCGGAAATTGTCCGGTTTTTGCCTAGAGGCCGATGCGATCGCGCAACGCAAACCACGACATGGCCAGCGTCAGGATCGGCGTGCGCAGGGCCGTACCCCCTGGAAACGCAGGGATTTTCAGGGTGTCGAACGTGGCCAAGCCGTCTTCTTGGCCCAGAACAGCCTCGGCCATTACCCGGCCCGCCATCCCGCTCAGCGCGACCCCGTGGCCGGAAAATCCGGCCCCAGACAGCACCTTGGAGCCGACGCGGGCCACATGGGGCAGGCGGCTTGGCGTTATTCCCAGCGATCCGCCCCACACGTAATCCACCTTCACGCCGGAGAGCTGCGGGAACAGTTGCGCCATCCGCGCAACGAGGGCCGTCTTAATGTCTTTGGGAAATCCGATGGAGTAGCTTTCCCGCCCGCCAAACAGGAACCGCCTCTCGTGGTCGAAGCGATAATAATTCACCACGAACTTGCTATCGGATACGGCGATGTCTCGGGCCATGACCTCGTGCCAGCGCTCGGGAAGCGGCTCGGTCGCGGCGATGAAGGAATTGATCGGCATGACCCTGCGGTTTACCTGCGGCAACAGGTTCGGCAGATAGCCATTGCCCGCGGCAATCACGTGGCCCGCATTGATGCGCCCGCGCGGCGTGGTCAGGCGCACCCGCGTCCCCTCTGTCACGCTCAGCACTTCGGTCCGCTCGAATATGACCGCGCCTGCGGCCTCGGCGGCGCGGGCCAAAGCCAAGGCATAGGCCAAAGGCTGCAAATGCCCGCCGCTTTCGTCCAAAGTGCCACCCACATAGGCGGGGGCTTTGACCAATTCTGCAAAGGCGTCACGGCCCATGACGTCGGTTTTCAGCCCGTAGTTCCGGGCCATATGATCGGCCTCCAGGCGGGCCTCTGCCAAAGACAGGGGGCTGTATTCGCCATGGGCCACGCCGGGGCGATAGTGGGTTTCCGGGGCCGTTTCGCAAAAAGCGCGGAGCTGGTCCTTGCCCGCTTCCGCCAAGTCCCACAGGGCGTGGGCGCGGTCCTTGCCCAAGCGGTCCTCCAACGCCCGTTGGCCCATGTTGAAGCCCGAATGCACCTGCCCGCCGTTGCGCCCAGAGGCGCCAAAACCCACGCGGTGCGCGTCCAGCACCACCACAGACCGCCCGGCTTTCGCCAAGGTCAACGCGGCCCACAACCCGGTGAAGCCCGCGCCGATCACCGCCACATCAACGCTGATTTCTCCGGTCAGGGGGGCGCGTTCCGGCGCACTGACGCCCGCTGCATAGACCGAAGGCGCGTGGCGTCCGGGGCGGTCGTTGCGATAAAGCGCGTTCATGGCGAGGGATCCTGCGGATGCAACGGGCAGGCCACGTAGATCGTTCGGCCTTCCACCATGGCGCGAAGGTTTTCCTGGGTCAGGCAGCCCGCATCCACCAGGTCCGCCACCGTTCGAGGCACAGGCACAGGCACAGGCGCGGGGGCGCGCGCAGGTCCGGGCGCGACCATTGGCGTGGCCGCAGACACGGCGTCGCCGCCCGCAAATATCGGCCCGTCCCAAAGGAAAGCCGCCAGAGCAACGCCGCTGCCCGCGATCAGGGCGGTCTCAAGCCACCAATCCTTGCTGCCGGGCGCGTGTCTAGACATTCAGCAACAAATGCTCCCGCTCCCAAGGGCTGATGACGTGCAGGAACTCGTTATATTCCAACTGCTTGACGCCGGAATAGACGCGGCAGAAGTCCTCTCCCAAGCATTGGCGCACGCCCAGGTTGGCCTCCAGCAGGCCCAGAGCGTCACCCAACCCGCGCGGCACACCGCTTTCGGCGGAATAGGCGTCGCCCTTGAATTCCTCGGACGGACCTTTGCCCTCCACCAAGCCCAGATAGCCTGTCGCAAGGCTGGCGGCGATACCCAGATAAGGGTTGCAATCCATCCCCGGAAGACGGTTTTCCACCCGCCGCGCCTCGGGGCCGGAGACCGGCACCCGCAGCCCTGTGGTCCGGTTGTCGCGCCCCCATTCGAGGTTAATTGGGGCGGCGAAATCAGGTACATAGCGGCGATAGCTGTTCACATAGGGCGCCAGAAGGGCGATCACGGCGGGCATGTTGCGTTGCATGCCGCCGATGAAATGCATGAAGGCGGGGGTCTCCGCGCCATCGGCGTCCGAGAAGATGTTTTGCCCCGTCGCCGCGTCCACGACCGAGTGGTGGATATGCATCGCGGACCCCGGCTCTCCGGCGATGGGTTTGGCCATGAAAGTCGCGTACATATCGTGCTTCAGCGCCGCTTCCCGGATCATCCGCTTGAAGTAGAACATCTCATCGGCGAGCTTGACCGGATCGCCGTGACGCAGGTTCAATTCGATCTGGCCTGCGCCGCCTTCTTGCAGGATGCCGTCAATCTCCAGCCCCATCGCCTCGGCGAAATCGTAAATATCATCAATGACTTGACCGTATTCATCCACGGCGGACATGGAATACGCCTGCCGCGCCGCCGCGCGTCTGCCAGAGCGGCCCATGGGCGGCACGATTTCCTGCGCCGGGTCGGTGTTGGGGGCGACGAGGTAGAATTCCATCTCGGGGGCAACAATCGGCTGCCAGCCCCGCGCGTTGTAGAGCTCCACCACCCGTTTCAGCACGTTGCGCGGCGCGAAAGAGACCGGGTCGCCCTGTTGGTCGTGGATGTCGTGGATCACCTGAAGCGTCCAATCGGCTGTCCAAGGGGCGGGCAGGGCGGTGTCAAAATCCGGGGTCAGGATCATGTCCGGCTCGGTGAAGCCATCGCCGACCTCATCGGCCCAATCCCCTGTAATGGTCTGGAAAAAGATCGAGTTGGGCAGGTAGAACTGGGTCTGGCGCGCAAATTTCGTACCCGGCATCGCCTTGCCCCGCGCCACGCCCGCAAGGTCCGAGACGATACATTCGACCTCATCCAGGGTGCGGCCCTCCAGGTAGGTGCGGGCGACATCGGGCAGTTTGGCGAGAAATTCGGCGGGAATCATTGGGAAAAGTCCCTTGGTTTTGTGGCGTCCGCCCCTTCTAGCACGTCGGCGAGCCAATCGGCGATCAGGCGGTTGTCGTTGGGCTCGGACAGCAGGGTTTTGGCGATGGCCAAACGGTCGGGTTCCACGGCGTCGCCTTTCAGGTCGATCAACGACTCGATGACCGAGTTGGCGAATTCCGGGTGCGGTTGTGTGGTCAGGATGCGCGGCCCGATGGCCACGATCGCGTTGGCGCAGAAGTCGGAAGAGGCATGGACCGTCGCCCCGTCGGGCAGCTGGGTGACTTGGTCCTGGTGCCAGGCGTTGAGGTTCAGGGTCTGGTCGCCGACCTTGTATTGAGTGCGGCCCACGGACCAACCCTCGGCGTATTTTTCCACCGTGCCGCCGAGCGCTTGGGCAATGATCTGGTGCCCGAAGCAGGACCCCACGAGAGGGATTTCCGCTTCACGGATCGCGCGGATCAGGTCCTCCAGCGGGGGGATCCAGGCGTGATCTTCATAAGCACCGTGTTTGGAGCCCGTCACCAGCCAAGCGTCGGCCGCTTCGGGGCCGGAGGGGAATTCTCCATCGACCACGGACCATAGCGTTTGGCTGAAGCCGCGGTGCGCAAAGAGCTTGCGGAACAGTGTGGCATAGGGGCCATCGGTGGAAGCGACTTCGGTGGGGACGTGTCCGGTTTGCAAGATGCCGAGGTGCATGGGGAAGCTCGTGTGGTTTGGAGTGGTGGGTGGATTGGTTGGCGACTTGGGGGCCAGCCCCCAAACGCAACCTTCATTGGGGGCCAGCCCCCAAACCCCCGGAGTTGTAAGGCCAAGATGAATGGGGGAGCGTTGCGTGAGGGTCAGACGGTGTCGAGGTAGAGCTCCTGTTGTTCTTCGGGGGAGAGGTCGGCCATGTATTTGAGTTCCTGGCGTTTGGTGGCGAGGAAGGTTTCGCGCAGTTCGGGGGCGAAGATGCGTTGAATCTCAGGGGATTGGTCGAAAGCTGTGATGGCATCGGCCCAGGTAAGGGGCAGTTGCGGCAGCTCGGCCGTGTAGGCGCTGCCTTGGATCGCAGGGGCGGGGGGGAGGCCTTGTTCGATCCCATCGAGGGCGGCGCCGAGGACGGCGGCGAGGAAGAGGTAGGGATTGATATCGCCGCCCGCGACGCGGTGTTCGATCCGGCGCGCTGAGGGGTTGCCCGCGGGGATACGCAGGGCGGTGGTCCGGTTCTCATAGGCCCAAGCGGCGGCGGTGGGGGCATGGGCACCGGGCACGAAGCGGTCGTAGCTGGTGGCATGGGGCGCAAAGATCAGCATGGAGCCGGGCATGGCGGCGAGGCAGCCGGCGATGGCGTGCTGCAGCGTGTCGGAGCCTTCAGCGCCGCCGTTGTCGAAGATGTTGTTCCCGTCGGCGTCGAGGACGCTGAAGTGCGTATGGAGGCCATTACCGGCGTAATCGGGGTAGGGTTTGGCCATGAAGCTGGCGGCAAACCCATGGGAGCGGGCGAGGCCCCGGGTCAGGACCTTGAACAGCCAAGCGTCGTCGGCGGCTTTCATCGCATCGGGCTGGTGGTCCATATTGATCTCGAACTGGCCGGGGCCGGCTTCGGAGATCATCGTGTCGGCGGGGATATCCATCGCCTCGCAAGCGTCATAGAGCGCGGTGAGGAAGGTGTCGAAGGCGTCGAGTTGGCGCAGGGCGAGGATCTCGGCCTGTTGGCGGCGGATGCCGGAGCGCGGCGAGGGCGGCACGCGGAGTTCGCGGCCCCGGTCGTCGATGATGTAGAACTCCAGCTCCGTGGCGACCACGGGGGTGAGGCCGCGCGCCTTGTAGCGGTCGACCACACGGGCCAGGGCGTGGCGAGGGTCGCCCATATAGGGGGTGCCGTCGTCGTGGAACATCCAGATCGGCAGGATCGCCGTAGGGGTTTCCAGCCAAGGGACGGGCACCAGGCCACGGGAGGTGGGGTAGAGGATGCCATCGGGGTCACCGGCCTCGAACACCAGGGGGCTGTCGTCGATGTCTTCGCCCCAGATATCGAGGTTAAGGACCGAATAGGGAAAGCGGGTACCGTCCTTGATCGCCTTGCCCGCGAAACGCCGGGCAACCCGTTTGCCACGGGCTTGGCCGTTCAGGTCAGAGGCGACCATACGGATGGATTTGATTTGCGGATTATCGTGAAGGAAGTCGGCCGGAGCCTGGGGAGCGGTCATGGGACACAGGGGGGTAAAGAGGGTTGAGATGCATGAGCCTTACGCCTGAGGCGGTGACCTCGCAAGTGCCGTTTGTGGGGGCAGGCTTAGCGGATGAGAGTGGGGCGGATGCGGAGGCGACGCTTCTGGTCAGAGGGGAGGTGACGGTTGAGGCGGCGGTTGATGGCGCCAAATAGCGCAATGACCAGCAGAGCCACGGCGATGAAATAGCCCGCCACGATGGGGTAGGGGATGAAGGGGTTGAACGTCCGGTCGGCGAAATATGAGGCGTAATAGAGCGCGTCGCCGCGCTGTTGGAAAGCGGGGAAAGAGCTGAAGAACACCAACGCTGTGGCGTGAAACAGGAAGATCGCTTCATTAGTGTAGGCAGGCCAAGCGAGGCGCATGGTAGTGGGGAAGGTAATGCGGCGAAACTTTTTCCAGCCGGTCAGGCCGTAGGCATCGGCGGCTTCCAGATCACCTTTGGGAACGGAGCGGAGCGCGCCGTAGAAGATCTCGGCGGCATAGGCGGAGGTGTTGCAAAACAAGACGATCAGGGCGCCAAGCCAGGCCCGGGCCAACCAACGGGTTTCAGCTTCGATCGCGATGCCGAACAGCTCGAATTCGTAGCCCATGCGGGGGATCATCACGAAGGCTTCATAGGCCATGAAGAATTGGATGAAGAGAGGCGAGCCTCGGAACAGAAAGATGAACCATTCTGCCGGTTTGCGGATCAGCCAGCGCGGCGAGGTTTTCGCCAAGGCGAGGGCCAGGGCGAAGAAGAAGCCGAAGGAGAGGGCGAGGACGCCGAAGTAGACGTTCCAGATCATGCCGGAGCCGATCAGAACGAATTGTTCGCAAAGGCTGATTTCGCCCTGGGGCAAGGCGCGTTCGCCGATGCCGATGGCACGCAGGGCGTAGGCTTGGATCGCGTCGATGCAGGTCATGCGGGGAAATCCTTTGCAAAGGATTTGGCACGCCCTTGCAAGGGCGTGGGCAGAGCCTTGCAAGGCTCTGGGAAGACTTTTGCAAAAGTCTTTGGCGGAGCGGGGCGGCGGGCGCTCATGGGGCGGCCTTGCGCAGGGCTTCGCCGCCCGCGGTGGCTTGGCCCCGGGAGAGGCGGTGGGTGAGGCGAGAGAGGACGAGTTCCGACACACGAGTGAAGCAGAGATAGAAGATCAACAGCCCAAGGAAGTACCAGAAGCGCCAATCCGGGTGCGGATACGCAAAGCGGGAATTGCGAGAGCCACCGATTTCACGGGCCCAGTAGACGATATCTTCGATCCCCAGGAGGAACAGCAGGGGGGTCGCCTTGATCAGGATCATCCAGATGTTGGATAGGCCCGGCAGCGCGTAGACCCACATTTGCGGCACCAAGATGCGCCAGAAGATTTGCCGTTGAGACATGCCATATGCGCTTGCGGTCTCCAATTGAGTTTTGGGAACAGCGCCCATCGCGCCGTAGAGCACGTTGCCGCAAAATGCGCCGAAGACGATGGCGTAGGTGAATGTAGCCAGGGCGAAGTTGTAGCTTTCATGTACCCATTGTGGGGCGTTGCCTTGGGGCGTGCGGGCCGCGTCGCACACGAGGAAGTTGGCGCCTTGGCGGATCGGCTCGTCCCAGTCGGGGCAGGTTACGATATGGCGGATGTATTCGATCCCTTGATCCAGCACGAGCACGAAGAACAGGAAGAACACGATATCGGGCACGCCACGCACCATGGCGGTGTAGGTTTTGCCGATCAGTCGCGCGGGCAGGTTACGGGCGCGGCTGGCGGTGGCGGCGGCAAAGCCGATGCCAAGCGACAGGGGGGCGGCGATTAACAGCAGCAGGCCGACGGTCAGAAAGCTCTGATAAAACAGGATATGAACGCCGTTGGTCAGGTAGCAGCTGAACCAGCGGAACGTGTCGAGGGTGGAGGGATCGGAGCAAAAGCTGAACATGGGGTGTGTGGAGCGGGCCGTTTTTTCGATATTTATAAAAAGGTGAAGCGCGAAGGGGGGGCGTTTCAAAACTGGGCGGTGTGAGGAGGGTGAAGGTGGTCGATGATCCCGATGATGCGCGCGCCGAGCGCGAAGTTGCGGACGAGAGGCAGAGTGCCCAACGGTAGAGGGTATAGTAGGGTCAAGGCAATAAGCAGGCCGCTGATCGGCGCCCTGTAGAGCTTGTCGCAGAGCACGTAGGTCAGGTAGGTCGCAATCCGCAAGGTCCGGAGGATTGAAAGCGCGAGCCAAGCCTTCAGCAGCCCGCGCTTTCATTGTTGCGTTGAAGCGGCCCTACCAGGTGATGGCGTCTTCGCCGAACCATTCCAGCAGGAGCGCGTTCAGAGAGCCGTCTTCCTTCATCGAGGTGATGGCAGCATCAAAGACGGCGATCAGTTCATCGCCTTCACGCAGGCCCATGCCAACGCCCTGGCCGAGGGTCACGGGATCGAGGATGATCATCAAGTCATCGTCTTCGGCTGCGACTTGCAGGATGAAGTCGTTGTCGGCAAATACGGCATCCGCTTCGCCGTTGCGTACCGCCGCGACGGTTTCATCGGGGGTGGCGAATTCGATCAGTGTCACGTTCTCCAGCTCGGCGATGTAGCCTGCCTGGATCGTGTTGGTCTGAGCCGCGATAACCGCGCCGTCCAGTTCCAGATCCTCGTCCATGCCCATGAAAAGTGTGGGTGTGTTGGGGATATAGGCTTGGGTGAAGTCGATGACTTCGTCACGCTCGTCGGTGATCGACATGCCGGCAATGATCGTGTCGTAGTTGCCGGAAGTCAGGTTCGGGATGATGCTGTCCCACTCGTTGGTGACCCATTCGCAGGTCAGTTCGGCACGGGCGCAGAGTTCATCGCCCAGAGCGCGTTCCAGACCGTCCACTTCGCCATCATCGTTGATGAAGTTATACGGAGGGTAGGCCCCTTCGGTGCCCATGCGCACGACGGAATGGCCATCGGCCAAGGCCATGCCAGCGGTCATGGTCAGTGCCGTAGTGGCGAGGATCAGTTTTTTCATTTTGGGATACTCCCTGTTGGTTAGCTTATTGGTAGGCCAATGTCGCATAGAGCGATTGGGTCGTCTACGCCCGTCCCGGTCCAGAGGGTGGTCAGGCGCGTAATGGTACCGTCACGGGATAGATTTGCCAGCTGCGCGTCAACCTCTGCCGCGAGGTCGGGACGCAACGGCGTTACGGCGATAGAGGTGCCGCCGCTTTCGATCGCCATCGCGCCCGAGGCGGCAAGAAGGCCCCGGTCGGGGTAGCTTTCGACCGCCGGGTCGGCCCCGAAATAGGCGGGAATGTCGCCCGCCACGACGGCATCGAGCGCGGTGTGATCGTCGGAAAACGGACGCGCCTCCAGCCCGGCACGCGCCAGCGCGGTGGCGTGCAGCGTTTCGCGCAGCACTGCAATCGGGCCGCTGCGAGGGTCATGGGAGGGATCGAGCACATAGAACGTCCCCTGAGCGCCATCGGATGAGGAGGGGCGATAGGGGCAGGTCATGTGCACGCGCGCCGCTCGGGCCGCGGTATAGCCAAGGGAATTGGCCGCAATGTCGATTTCGCCTGCCTCCAGCGCCACAAAGATCGCATCAAAAGGCATGATTTGCCACTGGCAATCCCACCCGGCGCGGGCGCAAAGGGCAGCCAGAAGATCGCCCTCGAGCCCGCTGACGGGCGGCGCGCCGTTGTGAATTATCATCGGCGGATAGGCGGCAGAAGTGGCGAGGCGCAGGGTTTCAGCCTTGGCGCACAGGGGGGCGATCACGGCCAGCACAAGAGCCAGAAAGCGCGGCATTCAGGCGGCGTCGGAGTGGCTGAGGAATTGGCGCAGCCGCGCGGATTTGGCGTGGCCGAACAGCTCGGCCGGGGCGCCTTGTTCCTCGATCAGGCCCTGGTGCAGGAATATCACGTGAGAGGAGATATCGCGGGCCATGCGCATGTCGTGGGTCACGAGAATCATCGTGCGGCCTTCCTCGGCCAGATCACGGATGACGCGGATCACCTCTTGCTCCAGCTCGGGATCGAGGGCCGATGTCGGCTCATCGAACAGCAGGGCGCGCGGCTCCATGCAGAGTGCCCGCGCGATGGCGGCGCGTTGCTGTTGCCCGCCGGACAGCTCTGACGGCCAGGCGTCGCATTTCGCGCCGATGCCCACCTTGTCGAGCAGGCGGCGCGCGCGGTCTTCGACCTCGGCCTTATCCTCGCCCAGAACCGTAACCGGCGCTTCCATGACGTTCTGCAAAATGGTCATGTGGGACCATAGATTAAAGCTTTGAAACACCATCGACAGGTTGGTGCGGATCAGGCGGACCTGCTCGGAGTCGGCGGGGCGTCGGTTGTCGCCGGTGCCAGTCCAACGGATCGGATCGCCCTCAAAAATGATCTCGCCCTGCTGGCTGTCCTCCAGAAGGTTGGCGCAGCGCAGAAGCGTGGATTTCCCCGACCCCGAAGAGCCGATCAGCGACACCACATCGCCCGCATGGGCGGAGAGGTCGACGCCTTTGAGCACGTCGAGCGTACCGAAGCTTTTGTGCAATCCGTTGATCTCGATCACGGGGGGGGAGGCGGTTGTCACGTGGTCTTGTCCCTGATGTTTCGTCTGAGTTGTGCCGAAATGGCCAAGAAATGCAACGGGCAAGGGGTGGGTGCCGCAGGGGAAGTTGTCGATTTCGGCCGTATGCCGGGCCAGCTTGCGGCCATGGCCGTGGTCGCCGAAACCTAAATGGGGGGGAGGGTGTCGCACGCATCACAAGCCACCCGGGTTTGGGCACGCAGACATATCGGGACGGTGGCGCACATGGTCAGGACCGGTGCGCCCCGGCGGAGATGGCCGGGGGGGAGGCGGCGGGCGGAGGCCTGCATAGTCCCTTAAAGGTTTGCCTCGACCCGGCGTCGGGCCAGATTGCTGTCGCGATCATTGATGCCGAGCATCGGGGCGACCAGGCGCATCAGGGCGTTTTCATCCTCGTCACGCTCGCCATCGGCAAGGGCAATGTCCCAAAGCGCCTCGACCACATCCAGACGGTCGTCATGATCAACCGACTCCTTGATGGCGCGGGTAAAACGGACGGTGTCGGGGGCCTGAGCCTCGAGCGCCTCGGCCTGCGCGCGCAGGGTCTTGGCTTGGCCCGGAAGAAGCCCGTAGCGATCGGCCAGAAGCGCATCAATGCGGGCGATTTCCACGGCGGCGTAATCCCCGTCGGAACGGGCAACACGCACCAGAAGGGCGGCAAGCGCAAGGCGGGCGTCGGCTTGGGGAAGCGGTTCAGGGGCGGGGGCCAGAAGGCGGCTGAGCAGATCTGAAATCATCGGTCGACTATAGGCACGGCGTGGCGCGGGGGGAAGGCCCCGGAGCGCCCTTAAGAAGTGCCCTGCGGTGCAGGACGACATTTTTTCGGTGGCGTGGGCCGATGTGACAGCGCCGAGGAGGGGGCGGTAGCGCGGGCGGAGGCGTCTTAGGGGATGCGGATCTGGCCGGAGGCCACGGGAACCGCCTGGCCCGCGACACGCACAGCGGTGAGGGCATTCGAGGCCGTGTCGATGGTCAGCCGCAGGTCCGAGGGGCGGCCCATTTCGACCCCTTGGCGCAGGGTGAAGGTGGTTGTGCCGGAGGCGGGCAAGCGCCCGGTCGCGTGCAGGTGGCCCGCCAGAAGGGCCGTGGCAGAGCCTGTGGCGGGATCTTCCGCGATGCCAGCGGGGGGATCGAACATCCGGCCTTGGATCGTATTTGGCCCGGTGGGCACATAGGCATAGATCGCGCCGGTGTCGCCAGCAGTCTTGCGGGTTTCCGAGAAGGCGGGTTCGGAGATTTTGCAGCGGGACAGGGCCTCGAGCGTGGTGAGCTCGACGTAGAGAAAGGACGGCCCACCCTCAAAATTCCCGAACGCGGTGGGCGCGAGATCGTGTTCAGCCAGCCCGAGAGCCGCGGCCATGGTCGCGCGGTCTGGGGTGGTGTTCAGCGCACGGGGGAGTATCGGGGCGGTGAATTCGGCGGTGCCATCGGAGATGGTCACGGGCACGAGGCCTGCGACCTCCTCCAGGGTGACGGTGGGGGCGCCGTTGGCCAGATGCAGGGCGCAGCCGATGGTGGGATGCCCCGCGAAGGGGATTTCCGCAGTGGGAAAAAAGATGCGTACTTTCGCGGTGTGCGAAGGGTCATCGTGCGTCTGGATGAAGATGGTTTCCGACAGGTTGAACTGCCGCGCGATGGTTTGCATCTGCGCCGTGGTCAGGCCGTCTGCCCCTTCGACGATGGCCAGAGGATTGCCGGTAAACGCCGTGTCGGTGAAGACATCATAGATATGGAAATTGAGCATGAGACCTCCTGCGCTTTGGGCACAGGGTTACGCGCTTGGGCGCGGTGCACAAGGGCGGGGGCCATGACGATCCGTGATAGGTGTCATTGCCGGGGGCCTCTGTCTGGCGGGGGCTGCGGAATGGGTGGCAGCGGTATTGCGGCGTAAAGAAAAGCGGGCCCGCTTTGAAACGGGATTGCCCCCACCGGCGTCACCCGGCGGGTCGGAGATATGCGCGATCCGAGCCGTGCGCCTGCGCCCAATGAGGGGGCGGTCTGGGGCAACACGGCCACAGGGCCGTAAAGTTGGGCGGGTGTTGACCCACGCCCGGTGAAGATCTTCAAAAGCCTCTATAGCGCGGAAAAATGGGGTGTTGCGCCAAAGCCTTATGGTGCGCGCGGTGGGGGCACGGGCTTGAGGGAGGCAATATCCTTTGACTCGGACGCGGGGGCTGTGCCATTAAATGAACGAGCGTTCAATTACCGGGAGAGATGGGCGATGTTTCTGGGTTCGATGAGTTTTGATCTGGGCGAGGATGTGAATGCCTTGCGTGACATGGTGCATACGTGGGCGCAGGAGCGGGTGAAGCCCATGGCCGCCGCCGTCGATGCCGACAATGCTTTCCCCAACGAGTTGTGGCCCGAGATGGGTGAGTTGGGCCTTTTGGGCGTGACCGTTGACGAGGCCTATGGCGGCGCGGGTATGGGCTATCTGGCGCATCTGGTGGCGGTGGAAGAGATCAGCCGGGTCTCTGCCTCGATCGGGTTGTCCTACGGGGCGCATTCGAACCTTTGCGTGAACCAGATCAAGTTGAACGGTTCGGTCGAGCAGAAGGAAAAGTACCTGCCGCGACTGGTATCCGGTGAACACGTAGGCGCCTTGGCGATGTCCGAGGCGGGCGCGGGATCGGACGTGGTGTCGATGTCGTTGAGGGCAGAAAAGCGCAACGATCGCTATGTGCTGAATGGCACGAAGTACTGGATCACAAATGGGCCCGATGCCGACACGTTGGTTGTCTATGCCAAGACGGACCCGGAGGCCGGCAGCAAGGGGATGACCGCGTTCATCATCGAAAAGGAGATGGTTGGTTTCAGCACCAGCCCGCATTTCGACAAGATGGGTATGCGCGGGTCGAACACGGCGGAACTGGTATTCGAAGACGTGGAAGTGCCGTTCGAGAATGTGCTTGGCGAAGAAGGACGCGGTGTCCGCGTGCTGATGAGCGGGTTGGATTATGAGCGCGTGGTGCTGTCGGGCGTGAACATCGGCATCATGGCGGGCTGTCTGGATGAGGTCATGCCTTACATGAAGGAACGCAAGCAGTTCGGGCAGTCGATTGGGGATTTCCAACTGATGCAGGGCAAGATTGCGGATATGTATACCTCGATGAACTCGGCGCGCGCTTACGCCTACGAGGTCGCCAAGGCCTGTGACCGGGGGCAGGTCACACGCCAGGATGCGGCGGCTTGTGTGCTATACGCAAGCGAAGAGGGGATGAAGGTGGCCCATCAGGCGGTGCAGGCCATGGGGGGCGCGGGGTTTATGAACGACGCGCCCGTGAGCCGGATGTTCCGCGATGCCAAGCTGATGGAAATTGGAGCCGGGACGTCGGAGATCCGGCGCATGCTGGTCGGGCGGGAACTTATGGGAATGATGTGAGTGTGGCAGCTGTTGCGATGAGTTGTATGGCCAAGGTGAACGGGGGCGTTGTGTCTGGTTTGCGGGCTTTGCGCTTGCGGGCAGGGGAGGAGATGCGCGCGTGATGACCCGGGGGCTGATCTTGCCGTTGGCGGCGGCGCTGGCTTTGGCGGGGGCGTTCGGGTTGTACTTGGGCGTTCTATCGGCACCGATCTCGGAGGGGGATATCATCGCGCGGCACGGCGCCGTCTATGTGGCGGAGACCGGGGGTGATTTGAGTGATTGCTACGGCGTGCCGGCGGGTGTGGAGGGCGTGAGGTTGATGGTGATCTGCGAGGCCGAGGGATCGGAAGCGTGGTTCGTGGCGGTCGACGCCCGAGGGGAGCCGGTGGATGAGGCGTTGATCTTAGGGGAGGATGCAACGTGAGGTTGTGGCTGGTGCTCTGCGGGGTTCTGGCGCTGGGCACCGGCGAGGGTGCGGCGCAGTCGTGGGGAGATGGGGCACCGGAGACGCCAAGGTTTGGGGTCTGT
Source organism: Gymnodinialimonas sp. 57CJ19 (assembly GCF_038396845.1). Classification (NCBI taxonomy): domain Bacteria; kingdom Pseudomonadati; phylum Pseudomonadota; class Alphaproteobacteria; order Rhodobacterales; family Paracoccaceae; genus Gymnodinialimonas; species Gymnodinialimonas sp. 57CJ19. The sequence goes on along the minus strand of NZ_CP151587.1, from coordinate 3,798,659 downwards.
TTGCCGGGGGCTATGGCGGAGTTTGAAGGGGCGGTGCGGGGCCCCGGTTACGGGGCGGACTGGGAGATCGGGGCGATGAATGCCCATTGGGTGCAGCATTGCGGCTACTTGGCGATGGGGATCTGTGAGGTCTCGACCGGGGCGATGGACTGCCAGCGGCGGCTGCGGGCGGCGTTTGAAGCCAGAGGCGCGCAGATGCGGGCGCTGTTGCCAGAGCCGGAAGCTGTGGGGGGGGGCGCGTTGGCGCCATTGTACGAGAGGGTCTGGGCCTTGGCCCATGGCCAGGACGCGGGGGATTCCTGCGCGGGATGGGACGCCAGACGCGCCTTGTGGTGCGAGAGTTTTCAGGCCGCGTTGAAGTTTGAAGAGGCGGTGCATGCCTGGCAGGTGGCACGGTTGATGGGGGTCCTGGGGCCGTTGGATTGGGCCGTGTTGAGTGACTTGGACGCCGCGCAATAGCGGCGCGGCGCGGGCACGGCGCAACAGGATTTGGATTAGGTGCCGCCGTGGATCGGGCGGGCGAAAGGGAATGAAACTGTGAAACTGAACTCTCAATTCATCGGCGGCTCGGAGCAGGCCAAAGTCAACCGCGCGGCGCATCTGGAGGCGCTGGATGTCATCTCGGAGGCGGCCGGATTGGCGGCGGCGGGGGGCGGGGCGCGGTCTCGGGAAAGGCATGTGGGCCGAGGCAAGATGCTGCCCCGGGAGCGCGTGGCGAACCTGCTGGATGCGGGATCGCCGTTTCTGGAGGTTGGGGCTTTGGCGGGCCATGGGCTTTATGACGGGGCGGCGCCCTGTGGCGGTGTGATTGCCGGTGTGGGCCGGGTGCATGGGCGCGAGGTAATGGTGATTTGCAACGATGCCACCGTGAAGGGCGGCACGTATTACCCGATCACCGTGAAGAAGCATTTGCGCGCCCAGGAGATTGCCGAGGAATGTGGTCTGACCTGCGTCTATCTGGTCGATAGTGGCGGGGCGAACCTGCCCAACCAGGATGAGGTTTTTCCCGACCGAGACCATTTCGGGCGCATTTTTTACAACCAGGCCCGGATGAGCGCCAAGGGGATTGCGCAGATTGCCGTGGTCATGGGCTCTTGCACCGCGGGGGGCGCCTATGTGCCCGCCATGGCCGATGTGTCGATCATCGTGAAAGAGCAGGGGACGATCTTTTTGGCCGGGCCACCGCTGGTGAAAGCGGCCACGGGAGAAGTTGTTTCGGCCGAGGATTTGGGCGGCGGCGACGTGCACACGCGCCTGTCTGGCGTGGCGGACTATCTGGCAGAGGACGACGCCCATGCGCTGGCCCTGGCGCGCCGCGCCGTGGGGTCGCTGGAAGGGTTCAGCGAAAGCTATGGCGTGACATTGGGCGGGCGGCCGCCAGCCTATGACCCCGACGAGCTGTTGGGCGTAGTGCCTGGATCCCTGACCACGCCCTATGACATTCGAGAGGTCATCGCCCGGGTCGTGGATGACAGTTACTTTGACGAATTCAAGGCGCGTTTCGGCGAGACGATCGTCTGCGGTTTCGCCGAAGTCATGGGCCTGCCCGTGGGCATTATCGCCAACAATGGCGTGTTGTTCAGCGAGGCGGCACAGAAGGCGGCGCATTTTGTGGAATTGTGCTCGGCCCGGAAGATCCCGCTGGTCTTTTTGCAGAACATCACCGGCTTCATGGTCGGGCGGAAGTATGAGAACGAGGGGATTGCACGGCACGGCGCCAAGATGGTGACCGCGGTGGCGACGACTGCGGTGCCAAAAGTGACGATGTTGGTGGGCGGGTCCTTCGGGGCGGGCAACTACGGGATGGCGGGGCGGGCCTATTCGCCAAGGTTCCTGTGGTCCTGGCCGAACGCGCGGATCTCGGTCATGGGCGGCGCACAGGCGGCGGGGGTTCTGGCCACGGTCAAGCGCGACGCGATGGAGCGGGCGGGGGAGAGCTGGTCTGCGGAGGCGGAGGCGGCCTTCAAGCAGCCCACCATCGACATGTTCGAGGAGCAGTCGCATCCGTTGTATGCCAGCGCGAGGCTGTGGGATGACGGGGTTGTTGACCCGCGCAAGTCTCGGGAAGTGTTGGGTTTGTCGCTGGCGGCGGCGTTGAATGCGCCGATTGAGGAGACGAAGTTTGGCTTGTTCAGGATGTAGGTGCGGGCTGAGGGTTCGGGATTGAGTTGTATGGGCCAAGGTGAAGGGGGAGCGTTGTGCGTTTCCTTGGGCCGGGCGCGGGGGCGCAGGGTCGGATTGGCGGGGATTGAGTGCTCGGAAAGGGCTGAGGATGTTTAAGAAGGTATTGATCGCGAACCGCGGTGAGATTGCGTGCCGGGTGATGGACACGGCCCGCGCCATGGGTGTGCGGACGGTGGCGGTGTATTCCGACGCCGATGCCGGGGCACGCCACGTGCAGATGGCCGATGAGGCGGTGCATGTTGGCGGGGCGGCGCCCAAGGAAAGCTATCTGCGCGGTGAGGTGATCATCGAGGCGGCGTTGCGCACGGGCGCGCAGGCAGTGCATCCGGGCTACGGGTTTTTGTCGGAGAACCCGGAGTTTGTCGATGCGGTGGAGGCAGCGGGATTGGTGTTTATCGGGCCATCTGCCCAAGCGATCCGGGCGATGGGTCTGAAGGATGCGGCGAAGGCCTTGATGGTGGAGGCGGGCGTGCCCGTGGTGCCGGGCTATCATGGCGCGTCGCAGGAAGGATTGGCCGAGAGGGCCAGTGAGATCGGCTATCCGGTGTTGATCAAGGCTGTGGCGGGCGGCGGCGGCAAGGGCATGCGCCGTGTCGATGCGCCGGAGGAATTCGCCGACGCGCTGGCCAGTGCTCAAGGAGAGGCGGCCACGGCCTTTGGCAACGAGGCGGTGTTGATCGAAAAATACGTCTCCACCCCCAGGCACATCGAGGTGCAAGTCTTTGGAGACGGCGAAAGGGCGGTGCATTTGTTCGAGCGAGATTGCTCGCTTCAGCGCCGCCACCAGAAGGTGATTGAGGAAGCGCCCGCCCCCGGGATGACCGAGGACATGCGCCAGGCGATGGGCGCGGCGGCGGTCCGCGCGGCGGAGGCGATCGGCTACAAGGGCGCAGGCACGGTGGAGTTCATCGTGGACGCCAGCGACGGGTTACAGGCGGATCGGTTCTATTTCATGGAGATGAACACGCGCTTGCAGGTGGAGCATCCGGTCACGGAAGCAATCACCGGGGTGGACCTAGTGGCATGGCAGTTGCGCGTGGCCAGCGGAGAGGCTTTGCCCAAGGCGCAGGAAGACCTGTCGATTGATGGGCATTCCTTTGAGGCGCGCCTTTACGCAGAGGATGTGCCGAAGGGGTTCTTGCCCGCGACGGGGACGCTTACCCATTTGGCATTTCCTGAAGGGGCCCGTGCCGACACCGGCGTGCGGGAGGGGGATGAGATCAGCCCGTGGTATGATCCGATGATCGCCAAGCTGATCGTACACGGCCCCACACGCGCCATCGCCCTGGCGCGGTTGGAAAAGGCTTTGGCGAACACGCAGGTGGCGGGATCTGTCACCAACCTCAGCTTTCTGAGAGCCTTGGCGAGGCACGAAGGTTTCGGGCGCGGGGAAGTGGATACCGGCCTGATCGACCGAGAGGTCGAGGCTTTGTCGAAAGCACCCGAGCCCTGCACGCGCTGCCGAGCCGTTGCAGCTGTGGAGGCCTTGGGGATGGAGGACGACCCGGTGCAGGGGTTCAACCTGTGGGCGCCGCTGGAGCACTCGGTCGTGCTGGCGTTCGAGGAGGAGCCCGAGACGCTGAAGGTTACAATTTCCGGGCCCGGTCGGGCGCAAGTTGTTTCGGACGCTGCCACCCATGAGGTGACATGGACGGAAACCGAGGGCGACACCCAATGGGCCGTGGACGGCACGCCGGTGGCGGCTGAAGTGGTGCGCCACGGGGCTGGATTGTCGGTTTTTTGGGGCAACAACTACCACTTCACGTTGCCCGATCCGTTGGATGTGACGACGGGGCCGGGGGCCTCGGCGGGCCATATCGTGGCGCCGATGCCGGGACTGGTGAAAGCCGTCTTCGTGGAAGTGGGCGCGCAGGTAAGCGCGGGCGACCGTTTGGCCGTGCTTGAAGCGATGAAGATGGAGCATGTTCTGACCGCCGGGCGCGATGGCACCGTGGCCGAGGTTATGGCTGTGGCCGGCGCGCAGGTGGACGCGGGCGCGGCGTTGATCGTGCTGGAAGACGAGGCATGAGCGACGCGGCCCTCGTGCGTCTGCACCATGTTCCGTGGGGCCGCTCTTTCCGGGTGCTGTGGCTGTTGCAAGAGATGGGGATCACGCCCGAGATTGTGACCTATCAGATTGGCACCAAGGGGATGCGCGCGCCAGGGTTTCTGGCGCAATCTCCGGCGGGCCGAATCCCGGCATTGGAAATCGACGGGATCACCGTTTTCGAATCTGCGGCGATCTTGCAATACCTCTGCGAAAGCCGTCCAGAGCATGGCTTTGGCCGTGCGCCCGGCCACCAAGATCGGGTGGCCTATCTGGAGGCGATGGGGTTTGCGGAAACGATGGCCTCGCTCATTGAGCAGCTGAACCTGAACCACCTGTTTCTGCGGCCCCCGGCCAAGCCCTCGGGCACCGTAGTCAAGTTAAACACCCTGCGGCTGGCCGACACGCTGAGGGCGCTGGATGGGATGATTGCGGGGGAGTATTTTCTGCCCTCGGGATTCTCGGCCGCGGATGCGATGTTGGGGTTCAACCTGTTCGCAGCGCCGTACTACGTGCGCCTTGATCCCTGGCCAAACCTGCAAGCCTATTGGGAGCGCCTGCAAACCCGCCCCGGTTTTCAGGCCGCAGCCCGGATCGAGGGACCGCAGGCATTCTATGCAAAGGATTTTTACGAGGTGCCCCAAGATGACTGACCGCGCAGAGATATTCGAGGTTGGCCCCCGCGATGGGTTGCAGAATGAGGCTCGCATGATCTCGACCGCCGATAAGGTGGCATTGATCGACATGCTGTCGCGCGCGGGGTTCACCCGGATCGAGGTGGCGTCTTTCGTGTCGCCCAAGTGGGTGCCGCAGATGGCGGACGGGGCGCAGGTCTTGGCCGGGATCACGCGCGCTGAAGGGGTCAGCTACGCGGCGCTTACGCCGAATATGCGCGGTTATGGCGGGGCGGTGGCGGCGAAAGCGGACGAGATCGCGATTTTCGCCAGCGCCTCGGAAGGGTTCTCCAAGGCGAACCTGAACGCGACCATTGACGAAAGCATGGCGCGCTTTGCCGATGTGGCCAAGGCCGCGAAGGCCGATGGAATGCGGATGCGGGGCTATGTGTCGTGCGTCACCGATTGCCCGTTTGACGGGGAAACCGAGCCCGGCGACGTGGCCCGCGTGGTGGCGGCGTTGCGCGAGATGGGCGCTTATGAGGTGTCCCTTGGCGATACGATCGGGCGCGGTTTGCCGGAACGGATGGACAAGATGCTGGAGGCGGTGGTGCAGGAGTTGCCCGCCGAAAAACTGGCGGGACACTTTCACGACACCAGCGGACGCGCGTTAGAGAATGTGGACGTGGCGCTGGCCCGGGGTGTGCGGGTCTTTGACGCCGCTGTGGGCGGGCTTGGCGGTTGCCCCTATGCGCCCGGCGCGGCGGGAAATGTCGCCACGGAAAGGCTGGAAGCGCATCTGCGTCAACGTGGTTTCGAGACTGGACTGAACGCCGAGATCATCGCCCAAGCGGCTGATTTCGCAAGAACATTGAGGGAGGGCTGAAAATGGATACGTTGCAGGTACGCGTTGATGAGAGAGGCGTGGCGACGCTGAGGCTGAACCGCCCGGATGTCCACAACGCCATGAACGCCGCGATGATTGCAGAGCTGACGCAGGCCGCAGAGCGTTTGGGCCGAGATCCCGCCGTGAGGGTCGTCGTCCTGACGGGCACGGGCGCGAGTTTCTGCGCCGGGGGCGATCTGGGCTGGATGCGCGACCAGATGGCCGCCGATGGCCCCACAAGGGCACGGGAAGCACGGGCGCTGGCGGAAATGCTCGGGGCGTTGGACCGCCTGCCCAAGCCCCTCATTGGGCGTATTCAGGGGCAGTCCTTTGGCGGCGGCATCGGGTTGATGTCGGTCTGTGACGTGGCCATCGGCGTGGAAGGGGCGAAGTTCGGTCTGACCGAGGTGCGCCTTGGGCTGATCCCGGCAACAATCGGGCCCTATGTGGTGGCCCGCATGGGCGCGACACGGGCGCGACGGGTGTTCTTCTCGGGCCGCCGTTTCAGCGCGGCCGAGGCGGTGGACCTGGGGTTGCTGGCGAAGGTGGTGGCCGAGGACGATCTGGACGCCGCGATAGAGGCCGAAGTGAAGCCCTATCTTTCCGCCGCGCCCGGCGCGGTCGCCGAAGGCAAAGCGCTGGTTGCGACCCTGGGCGGGCGCGTTTCCGAGGCCGAAATCACGGCGACGATTGACGCCTTGGTGGGCCGTTGGGAAAGCCAGGAGGCCTCGGACGGGATCGAGGCGTTTTTTGCCAAGCGCAAGCCGCGCTGGTTGGAAGGCTGATCGCCGGAACAGATCCCCCCTGACCCGCAAGCGGGGGGACAGCGGTTTCGGCAGCAAGACCCGCTTTCGAGGCAAAGGCGCGCAAGACTATGGACAGGGCGCGCCTTGATCGCCCATCGTAGGCCCTTATCGGCGCCAAAAGAGCTGCCGGAATGGGAGGAAGACGATGGCTATTTTCAAGAGCCGCTACGCCGATATCTCGGTGCCGGACCAATCGGTGACGCAACTTTTGTTCGAGGGCCTTTCGGGGCGAGAAGACAAGGTCGCCGTGATCGACGGGCCCTCGGGCAAGGAAACCACCGCCGGAGAGTTGATGTCGCGGATCAAATCCGTGGCAGGTGGCTTGACCGCGAAGGACGTTTTGCCCGGCGGTACGGTGGCAATTCTGGCCCCCAACATTCCCGAATATCCGGTGTTGTTCCACGGCGTGGCTTGGGGCGGCGGTACCATCACGACGATCAACCCCACCTATACGGCCCCCGAAATCAAGCACCAGCTCAACGACGCGGGCGCGGTGATGCTTGTCACCATCAGCGCCTTTGAGGAAGCCGCCCGTACCGCCATGGTCGGCACCAACTGCCGTGATCTGGTGGTGCTGGATGGCGACGGCAAGAACGGCGCCTTGAGCGCGGCCGATATCATGGGGGCCGAGATGCCCGAGCAGGTCCCCGGCAATTGGGCCGAAGACGTGGTCGTGTTGCCCTATTCCAGCGGCACCACGGGCAAGCCCAAGGGCGTGATGCTGACCCATCGAAATCTGGTGGCGAATGTGGTTCAGGCGGCCTCGATGTCGGGGATAACCGAGAAGGACAAGGCGATTGCCTTTCTGCCGTTCTTTCACATCTACGGCATGACGGTGATGATGAACCTGTTTCTGAACCAGCGCGCGGTCATCATCACGATGCCAAGGTTTGATCTGGAAATGTACTTGCGCTTGATCCAGGACCACAAGGCAACGCGCCTCTATATCGTGCCGCCGGTCGCCTTGGGCTTGGCGAAACATCCGATGGTGGAGGAGTACGATGTCTCCTCGGTCACCGAAGTCTTCTCGGGCGCAGCCCCCTTGGGGGCCGAGATCGAGGCCGCCGTCGGCACGCGGTTTGGGGCGCATTCTGTACAGGGCTACGGCATGACAGAGATGAGCCCGATCAGCCACATGACCAAGGGCGACTCGATCCGCCACGGCTCCAGCGGGCAGGCGGTGCCCTCGACCGAGTGCCGGATCGTGGACCCCGACACGCTGGAAGATTTGCCCGCTGGCCTGGAGGGAGAGCTTTGGGTGCGCGGGCCACAGGTGATGAAAGGTTACCTCAACAATGTAGAGGCGACGGCGGAATCACTGACGGAAGACGGCTGGCTGCGCACGGGCGATCTGGCAGAGATCGACGATGATGGCTTCATGTTCATCCGAGATCGTCTGAAGGAATTGATTAAATACAAAGGTTTTCAGGTCGCCCCCGCCGAAGTGGAAGCCGCCCTTTGCGGCTGCGAAGGGGTCACCGATGCCGCCGTGATCGGCCGCACGGACGCAGAGGCAGGCGAATTGCCGGTTGCCTTTGTCGTGACCTCGGGCGCGGTGACAGAGGCCGATTTGCGCAGCCATTGCGAAGGGTGCCTGGCCCATTACAAGCACCCGGTAGAGTACCGCTTCGTCGATAGCGTGCCTAAAAGCGCCAGCGGCAAGATCTTGCGCCGGGAGTTGCGAGAGATTCTGTAGCGCGGGGCCGAACCGGCAAATGGTGGGGGGCGCGGATGGCGCGCCCTCCCATTTCGTCGCACCGAGCGGCGTTGACCGCCCCCAGTGGGCGGCGTAAACCCAATCCCGTACCGCATCCATGGAGCGACCATGTCCGAGCTGCTTACTGAATACGCCCCGATCCTGATTTTCCTTGGGCTGGCCATTGGCCTGTCTGTGGTGTTGATCCTTGCGGCAGTGGTTGTAGCGGTCAGCAACCCGGACCCGGAAAAGGTCAGCGCCTATGAGTGCGGGTTCAACGCCTTCGACGATGCGCGGATGAAGTTTGACGTACGGTTCTATCTGGTGGCGATCCTGTTCATCATCTTTGACCTCGAAATCGCGTTTCTGTTCCCCTGGGCCACAGCCTTCCCTGATCTGACGGATCTGGGCTTCTGGTCGATGATGGTTTTCCTTGCGGTTCTGACCATCGGCTTCGCCTACGAGTGGAAAAAAGGCGCGTTGGACTGGGAGTAAGCCGGTTTGGCTGTTTCCCTCCTGATGCCGCGCCTTTGACGGTGCTTCGGTGAGTTCGGGCGGCTCTTCCGCCAAAGGCGTCCCCGGCGGCTCTTCCGCCAAAGGCGTCCTCGCCAGCGTGCTATTTGCAGGAACGGCCTTTGCGGCACTGGTGCTGAGCGTCCCCGAGCCGCCCTTGCCCGACAAGCTCGACAATGCGCCAGAGCCCGGCATCATCGGCCGCGATGACCGTGTGCCGCTGGCCCGTTTCACCCCAGACACCCCAGAAGACTTTCCCGGCTGGGAAGACGTCCAAAACGCCGTTGTGCGCATCAGTTGCAATGGCGGCGGCACCGGGGGCGGGGTTTTGATTGGCGATGGCACAAGGATGCTGTCAGCGGCCCATGTGTTCTACCACGACGATGGCGATCCCGATTGGTCCCGGATCAATTGCATGGTGCTGCACCCAAGGGGCGACGCGGTGGCGATCCGGCCGCAAGGTATGAAATCGGGCCGCTTTGGTATTCCTGAGGAACTTGGCGGGCATTTCTCGATCGCGATTACCCGCCACGATTGGGTGATCGTGCCCCTCGTACGGGCGCCCCACGGGGCGGTGCCGCTGCCGCTGGCGGATCGTGACACGATGGTGTTGGAGCAGGGCGCAAGGGTGATCAACATCGCGGGGCCGCAGGATAACCTAGAGATTGCTGGATTTAACGCGCAGGTCTGTCGTTATTTCGGGGTACCGCCCACGGCCTCGCATCTGGTGGGGGACGAGATCATTGGCCGCCTGGCCGAGCCCGGAGATGAATGGCATGTGGCGCGGTATGATTGCGATTTGGGCCGCGGAGGATCTGGGTCGGGGATCTTCGGATGGCACGAGGGCGCACCCTACGTCTGGGGCATTGTCACCGATAGCCTGCGCGGCGCGGATCGGTGCCCGGAGGTGGGCTATTCATCGTGTTACAGCGCGGGACCCTTGGTCACGACGATGGATATTCTCCCCTGAAGGGGCAGACACAAGGCGGCCATTAATCCGGAAGTAAGGGAGAGGGTGCGACAAGGTCACGCCGACCAATTTGCGCACCTGCGTTGACCCCGGCGCGTTGCAGCCGCACGCGGCCAAGACGGCCGTCAGAACCGGAAACGTCTGTAGTTCAACGGTGAGAATACAGGTCGAAACGCAGGCCACGACGACCGCGCCCGCGATCATCAGGTGTCGCTGTGTTGACCGGTTGAGGAGCGTTTCAAGGTCAAATTCCACCTCAGCCAGGTGCGGCTGTGTGGTGGCGATGTAGGGGGCGGCGAAGCCGTGTTTAACGGGGGTGCGTGCGGTGACGGGCATGGGCGGGGTCCTTTGGGGGCGGTGAGGGACGAAGGGGTGCCGCCCGGGATCATCCCCGGAACCTGCCGACATAGCGGGCCTATGATCAGGCCTAGTTTTCCGCCAGATCAAGAGGCTGCATCGGGTGCCGCAAATGCAAGGTTCAGCCTGTCGATGACGTGGTAGACGAGCGCGATGGTGTCAAAGACATTGTGCAGATCATCCTCGACCTCGCCCACCGGGGTGTTGAGGTCACCCACCTTTGAGAAGGTGCTGTCGCGGCGCAGGGCGAGGTAGAAGGTGTCGTTGTCAAAGCCTGCCGTGAAGGATTTTGCGCCCATCCCTTGACCGTTTTCATAGCCGATGCGCAACAGAACGTTGACCAGATTGTCCGACAGATAGGCCTGCGCCTTTTCCGGATTTTCTGCGTAGACCTCGAACCCCTCTTCCAGATCGACCTGGCTGACGGCCACTTTCGGCATCGAGCGCGCGCCGCCAAATGACAGCTTCTCGGCCAGTTTGTTGCCGAGGGCGCCCCGGTCTCGGATCAGGGCAATGCGACCCGGCGCGGGGGTCGGTAGGTCCACTTTGAACAGCAGGCCCTTGAACAGCCGTGGGTCGGTGACGGGGTTGCTGCGGCCGTTGCCATCCTGATTTGCGAACCGGGCATGAACCATGGAAAAGCGCGTGCCGTTGTGGCTGCCGCGCAGCAGGTTGTTGCGGTGTTTATAGTCGGTGTCGGGAAGCAACTTCATCTCGACCATGGTGTCGACCGAGAAGTTCTCGCCCTTTTCGCTGTGGGTCAGCTCGCCCAGATGCGCGCAGATGGTAGGAATCGCGATGTCCTTGACCTGCGCACGCCATCGACTGTTTGCACGCGAACGGATCCAGTGAAAGGCAAAATAGCCGCCACCGACGCCAATCAGGACCGGGATGAGGGGGCCTTCTTCGTCGCCGAAGCTCCAAAGGAGCAGGAGCCCGATCAACACGATGGCCGCGACTGCGATGGCGCATTGGATCAGGGTCTTGCGGGCCACGGCCTGCCTGTCGAACTCCAACTCCTGCAGTTTCGGCTTGATGTCGGCGTGGAAGACGGTGGCAAAGCCGTCCTCGATGGGGCTGCGTTCGGTGAAATTCATACTGTGGGCCTTGGGTAAACCGGAAGAAGGGGCGATGGGTACAAGCTTGCCTCTATTCAGCGCGGGGACAAAGAGATGTTTTCCCGCATCAGCCGGGGGGGCGGGCGGCGCGGAGGGGCGGGCGGGGTGCGACAAGGTCACGCCGACCAATTTGCGCACCTGCGTTGACCCCGGCGCGTTGCAGCCGTATCTCCGAAGACGAACGATACTGAGGGATGAGCCACGATGGGCGTAGCAACTACTCCGAACCATGCCGGTGCTGACCGTGAGGTCGCCACACAGGCCCTGAATGCAGAGCTTCAGGACAAGGGCTTCCTCGTCACGTCCTCGGAAGACATCATCAATTGGGCGCGCACCGGCTCGCTTCACTGGATGACCTTTGGTCTGGCCTGCTGCGCGGTCGAGATGATGCACACCTCCATGCCGCGTTACGATGCCGAGCGTTTCGGGATCGCGCCGCGTGCCTCCCCCCGTCAGTCGGACGTGATGATCGTGGCCGGCACGCTGACCAACAAGATGGCGCCTGCGCTGCGCAAGGTCTACGACCAGATGCCCGAGCCACGCTATGTGATCTCCATGGGGTCCTGCGCCAACGGCGGCGGCTATTATCATTACAGCTACAGCGTCGTGCGGGGCTGTGACCGGATCGTGCCTGTAGACATCTACGTGCCCGGTTGCCCGCCCACAGCCGAAGCGCTGTTGTACGGCATCTTGCAGTTGCAGCGGAAAATCCGCCGCACTGGCACCATCGCGCGCTGAGGGGAAAGACATGACCGCAGCATTGCAAGAACTGGCAGATTTCCTGACCGAAAAACGCAGCGACGACGTGTTGTCCACGGACATCAACGCCGTGGGCGAGTTGAGCGTGACGGTGGCGCCCGCCAATCTGGTGGATTTCATCGACTTCCTGAAGACGGACCGGACCTGCCGATTCTCGACCCTGATCGACATCACGGGTGTGGATTACCCCAGCCGGGATCGCCGCTTTGACGTGGTTTACCACTTCCTGAGCATGTACCAGAATCACCGCATCCGCCTGAAAGTGGCGATCCGGGAAGAGGACACGCTGCCCTCGATCTCGTCGGTGCATCCGGGTGCGGGTTGGTATGAGCGTGAAATCTACGACATGTTCGGCATCTTGTTCACCGGCCACGCGGATCTGCGCCGTCTGCTGACGGATTACGGCTTCCGCGGGCATCCGCTGCGCAAGGATTTCCCGACAACGGGTTACACCGAAGTGCGCTATGACGAAGAGCTCAAGCGCGTGGTCTATGAGCCGGTGAGCCTGGTGCAAGAATACCGCCAGTTCGATTTCATGTCTCCCTGGGAAGGCGCGCAATATGTGCTGCCCGGTGACGAGAAAGCGGACGAGAAGGCCGCAGATTAATGACTGACGGTGGCCAAGCCTTGGCCACCGCGCCTACCTGACCATGGCGACGCGCCCGATGGTGCTGTTTGGTCTGGGCGCCCAGAAGGCCGGAACGACGTGGCTGCACGCCTATTTTCGCCAACACCCCCAGATCCACGTCCCTGCCTGCAAGGAAATGCACTATTTCGATGCGCTCTGGCTGCCGCGCAGCGCCGGGTTCGCTGACCGCAGGCGAGAGCGTTTGCGAGAACTGGAGTCGCAAGGCAGCCCTGACCTTGCAGAATTACGGGCCTTGGTGCGGATGCATGATGCGCCGGAGGGCGACCACTCGGCCTATCTGGATGCGCTGACCCAAGGGCGCAACGATGAAACCTGCATCGCCGATCTGACGCCATCTTACTGCAACCTCCACACCGAGCATTTGCAGCGCCTGTTAACGGAATTTGCCCCGGCCAAACTGCTTTTCGTGATGCGCGACCCGGTGCAGCGCATGTGGTCGCAGATCAGGATGCAGTGCGAGGCGGGCTCGGCCGAGGCGACAAGCGCTGCGGCGGACCGGATGATTGCGCAGATGATCAAGGGGCGGGGTCAGGTGATCTGGCAGCGGAGCGATATGGCCGCGACCCTGCAGCGCCTTCGTGCCTTGCCCGCAGAGTGTGTGAAGGTGATGTATTACGAGACCCTGTTTGAGAAGGCGCAGATAAAAGCGCTTTGCGACTTTATGCAGGTGGACTATGTGGAAGCGCCGTTGGAAAAGCGGGTGCGTGCGGGAAAGACGCTCATGATGACGCAGGCGCAGCATGCGACGCTTCGCTGGTTGAATGGGCCGACATATCGGGCGATACACGGGCTTGAAGGCGCGGCCATCCCCGAGGCTTGGGACATGGACGCGCAAACCGCGATACGGCCGGAGGCTCTGACGGGCTCCGAGATAGACGAACAGAACTTGCAAGGGCGCACGAGATGATGGACGGCGATATCCGCGTGAACACCTACGATGACGGCTCCACCGATTTCGAGACCGGTGAGCAGAAGATCAGGAACTTCAACCTGAACTTCGGCCCTCAGCATCCCGCGGCCCACGGCGTGTTGCGTCTGGTGTTGGAACTGGACGGCGAGATTTGCGAACGCTGCGACCCGCACATCGGGCTGCTGCACCGTGGCACCGAAAAGCTGATGGAAAGCCGGACGTACCTGCAAAACCTGCCCTACTTCGACCGGCTCGACTATGTTGGCACGATGAACCAGGAGCACGCATGGTGCCTGGCGATCGAGCGGATGACAGGCACCGAAGTGCCCCGCCGCGCCCAGCTGATCCGGGTGCTGTACTGCGAAATCGGCCGTATTCTGAACCACTTGCTGAACGTGACGACGCAGGCCTTGGACGTGGGCGCGTTGACGCCGCCCCTTTGGGGATTTGAAGAGCGCGAAAAGCTGATGATTTTCTACGAGCGGGCCTCGGGGGCGCGTCTGCACGCGGCCTATTTCCGTCCCGGCGGTGTGCACCAAGACCTGCCGCCAGAGTTGATCGAAGACATCGACACCTGGGCCCACGAGTTTCCCAACATGCTGAACGACATCGACGGGCTGCTGTCGGAGAACCGCATTTTCAAGCAGCGTAACGTCGATATTGGCGTGGTGACCGAGGAAGATATTCAGGACTGGGGTTTCTCGGGCGTGATGGTGCGCGGCTCGGGCTTTGCATGGGATTTGCGCCGTGCGCAGCCCTATGAGTGCTATGACGAGTTCGATTTCCAGATCCCCGTGGGCAAGAACGGCGACTGCTACGATCGCTACCTGTGCCGCATGGCCGAGATGCGCGAATCGACCAAGATCATCCATCAGGCCTGCGAGAAACTGCGCAACGAGCCCGGAGAGATCATGGCGCGGGGCAAGATGACGCCACCGACACGGGGCGACATGAAGACGTCGATGGAAGCGCTGATTCACCACTTCAAGCTTTATACCGAAGGTTTCCACGTGCCCGAGGGCGAGATTTACGCCAGCGTCGAGGCCCCCAAGGGCGAGTTCGGCGTGTATCTGGTGGCCGATGGCACCAACAAACCCTACCGCGCCAAGCTGCGCGCGCCGGGTTTTGCGCATTTGCAAGCGATGGATCACCTGTGCAAGGGCCACCAGCTGGCGGATGTTTCGGCGGTTCTGGGCAGCCTTGATATCGTGTTTGGCGAAGTGGACCGGTAATCGCCGCACGGCTTTGTGATTTGAAAGGGCAGGGGACCGGAGGGTTGCCTGCCCTTTTGCTATCTTCGGGGCGTGGTAGGGTCTGGACGACCCCAAATGAAGGACGCTTCGCTGTGACTAGATTGACCCAACCCCTCCTCGCTACGCTCCTCGCAGTTGTCCCTTGTGTGGCGACGGCGCAGGCGGTGACGCCGGAAGACCACCCCGGATTTCTGCTGGCCGAAGCGGTGGCCGCTCAAGGCTGCGTTTTGCATCAGGATGATGTGAACGGGATGTTGGAAGAACTTGGCCTTGAGAATGCGCAATTCCCTCAGATGGCCGTGCCGCTGATGCGCGACGGGTTTCTGATGCCCAGTGGTCAAGGCACGATGACCCTGGTGAACTGGGGTCTGTGTGTGGAGCCTGAGGCAGATGCAGAGGCCAGCATGGAACCCGCGCAACCGGACGATGAAACCACGCCCGCCCAGACCGAGTAACTTACGGATTCCCTCCGTTGTCGCCTGCCGCCTCTCCGGCCAAATTGGTGTCACGAATACGTGAGCCTGAATGACTGACCAAGACGCCTCTTTCCTCGCCGCATCCCGCGCGACGAGACACGTCTTGGCCAGTGAACGCGCCGCAGCGGCGCGGCTTGCACCAGTTAGCCCGGCGGAAAGAAGGGGTCCGGCCCGGGCGAGGGCGTTTTTCTTGCATTAACCCAAGAAAGACGCCCTACTTCTTTCAGAATCTTTATTTAGTCAAAATTGACCAGATCAATGCCGCTACAGGAGCCCCCCGATGAAAGCAATTCTCAGTGCCGGTCTGATTGGGGCCGCATCGTTTTGGGCCGCGCCTACCCTTGCGCAATCGGCGGATGCACTGGCCTTGATGGATGCTGTCGCGGCTGCGGGATGTGTGGTGAATGAGGGCAATCAAGAGGCATTGTTTGCGGCGTTGGGCCAAAGCTCGGCGGCGCTGGAGGCCAGTGGTAATGAGCTACTGAATGCGGGAATCCTACAGCTTCAAGGCGGCGAATTGGTGATGGTGGGCGGGGCTTGTGCCGGGGCGACGGAAACGGCGGCGCCCGCACCGGAAAGCCTGGTGGCAACGATGCGCGCCATTCGTGACAACGGCTGCGTCGTGACCGAAGCGGGGGCGGATGCGCTGTTCCTGCCCCTTGGCCCCAGAGAAGAAATCATGGGACACTTGCGAAACCTGGACACGGTGAACCTGATCCACATGAGCCGGTCTTTTTCCAGCGCAGTGATGGCGGACCGAGTTTGCGACGCCGATGATACCGTGCTTGAGAGCTTTGCCGCACAGGTCGGGGAAATGCTGATATTGCCCGCAAGCAACCAGCTTAGCTTCACCGCCAGCCGCCGGGGCGCAAGAACCATGTTCGTGGAATGGATCGTGTCGCAGGGCTGCCGGGCGCCCCAAGCCGGGGCCACGGCGGGAATGGGCGCATTTGGATTCGAAAACACGCTGGCGTCGGTCATCGTGCCATTGCTGGACGGTGGCGTCGTAGAAAGCGGAGAGGCTTATTTAACCGTGCCAGAGCCCCTTTGCGCTGCAACTTTTGCCGAACGCCGCGCCGCGATTGAAGCTCTTCCCCCCGGAGATGCGCAATTTGAGTGAAGGAACCGCCCCTGCGGCCCTCCCGCGCATGGACAACCGGGCCGGATTGCGCGAAACCCTGCACAACAGATGAACGCCAGGGACGATACCGATGCTCCGACGCCTCCACCCCGAGCAGCCTTCAAGCTTTGCCTTCACGCCTGACAATCAGGAGTGGGCTGAGGCTCAGATCACCAAATACCCCGAGGGGCGCGCGGCTTCCGCGATCATTCCCCTGTTGTGGCGTGCGCAAGAGCAAGAGGGATGGTTGACCCGCCCTGCGATTGAATACGTGGCTGATATGCTGGGTTTGGCCTACATCCGGGCGCTGGAAGTGGCGACGTTCTACTTCATGTTCCAACTTGCCCCCGTGGGCTCGGTCGCACACATTCAGATTTGCGGCACCTTGTCGTGCATGATCTGCGGCGCGGAAGACCTGATCGCCGTGGCGAGAGAGAAGATCGCCCCCAAGGCGCATCAAATCAGTGCGGACGGCAAGTTCAGCTGGGAAGAAGTCGAATGCCTGGGCGCGTGCTCTAACGCGCCGATGGCCCAGATCGGGAAAGATTACTACGAAGACCTGACGGCCGAAAGCTTTGCCGGCATCATCGACGCCATGGCGCGCGGTGAGGTGCCGACGCCGGGGCCGCAAAACGGGCGCTATGCCTCGGAACCTGCGGGCGGCCTGACATCCCTGACCGAGTATGAAGCGGGCCGGGACGAGCTGAACATCTCTGCCCGATTGGCGGCGGATATTGGCGACACGATCAAGCGGATCGACGGCACCGAAGTGCCGATGCTGGCCCCATGGGGGCGTCAATCCGGCGAGGGCATTCCGGCGGAGCCAGAGCGTCCCAAGCCTGCGAACCGGGCCAAAGACAAATCAGCCGACAAGACCGGCATCACCAAGCAGGAAGCGCCTGCTACCGAGAAGGCCCGGCCCAAGGCCAGCGCCCCTCCGGCCAAGGATACGCCGAACCCCGCCCCGGACGGCACCCATGCGGCAGCCGGCTCGGCGCCCAAGGTGGCTGCACCGACGGATGGGGCTGAGGCCGCAGTCGTGGAGCAAAAGCCCGAACTGCTGACAGCCGCCCGCGAGGGTGGCGCCGATGACCTGAAGCGGATTTCCGGCGTGGGACCGAAGCTGGAAGGCGTGCTGAACGAGTTGGGTTTCTACCACTTCGACCAAATCGCAGCCTGGGGCCCGGCAGAGGTCGCTTGGGTCGATGCCCGCCTGACGTTCAAAGGCCGGATCGAGCGTGACGATTGGATCGGCCAAGCCGCTGCTTTCGCTGCCGAGGGGTAAGCCCCCTCGCGGTTGGCCGTTTTCCGGGGCGTAAGTCGCTGCGGAAAGCGTCCCCGACCAAGGGGAAACCCCCTTCGGAGTGTGACCCCATTTGCACAGGTCAACTGCCCCCTGCGGCATCATGTCAACTCGGTGGAAGACACCGGGGGCTTGGTGCGTTAAGACTATGCACAACACACAACAAATGACGAACTTGGGGGTTCACACATGAATAATTCCGCTGGGGCCGAGTGCCGTAAATGGACATGGGGCATCGCCATCGTGACGGGCATTGTCCTGTGGCTGGTGCTGTGGGGATTGGGCGACTGGTCGTTCTTCGCGGGTCTGTTGTTGGGCGTCCTGTGCGCGGTGATCCTCGGCGCGTTGCTGACGTGGATGATGTGCCGTGAACAGGTGGGGTCCGGTCAGGGTGCCGGAGCTGCCACGGCTTCCGCCGCGTCTGCGCCTGCGCCTGCTCCGTCGCCTACGCCTACGCCCACCGTGGCGCCTGCCGCAGCCGTGGAACCTGTCGCTGAGCCTGAAGCAACGCACCCGGTCGTGGAAGAAGTCGCCGCTGCTGCCGAAGAGGCAGAGGAAACAGCGCTGCGCGCGTCTGAAGATGCGGCCGCCGCCGAAGCAGAACTGGCCCACGCAGAACAGATCGAACTGGACCGCGCTGCCGATGCTGCCACTGAGCAGACGGAAGCAGCATTGGGCGAAGCGGATCGGGCGGCTGAAGCCGCTGCGGTTGCTCAAGCCGAAGCCGACGCTGCCGCGCGTGTGGAAGCGCAAGCCACCGCTGAAGCAAATGCCGCCAGTGACGCCGCAGAAACAATCGCGGCGGCCCCGCCCCCCGCAGAGATGGAGGGCACACGCCCCGCCGCGCTGGATGGCCCAAGGGGCGGCACAGCCGACGACCTGAAGCGGATCAAGGGCGTTGGCCCGAAAATGGAGCAGATGTGCAACGCGCTCGGCTTCTACCACTTCGACCAGATCGCCGCTTGGACGCCCGACGAGGTGCGCTGGGTCGATCAGAACCTCAAAGGCTTCAAGGGCCGGGTGACACGGGATGCATGGGTGGAACAGGCTGCCTTGCTGGCCTCGGGTCAAGAAACCGAGTTTTCCAAGAAGGTTGACGACGGTAACGTCTATTGATCTGACCGCGCCGCCTTCGGGCGCTACATAGGTTGGGATGTGCGGCCAAGTCGCGCATCCTTTTTCATGACACCGCAGCCGCCACGGGGCGCTTAAACATGCCAAACACCCCAAAGATCTCGGAAGCAGAGCGCCGCAGGGTCCGCCAAATCAGGCGTGCGGCGGCGGTGATGGCGATCACGATGGTGGTGTGGATGGGCGCTCAATTCATCGGGGGCCAGCAAGGTTGGCAACCGCGCTTCGCGTTTCTCTTCGACCTTGCGGCGTTTGCGGCACTGGTGTGGGCGCTCGTGGTGACGTATTGGGTGTGGAAAGAGCGAAAGCGCGACCCGGATCACCGCTAAGATCCATCGCGCGCACCGACCAAGGACTTGAGCACATGTTGCAAGATAAAGACCGGATCTTCACCAATATCTACGGCATGCACGACCGGACGCTTGCGGGCGCCAAGGCGCGCGGCCATTGGGATGGCACCAAGGATTTGATCGGCTTGGGCCGTGACAAGATTGTCGAGATCATGAAAGCCTCGGGCCTGCGTGGACGTGGTGGCGCGGGTTTCCCGACCGGTCTGAAGTGGTCGTTCATGCCCAAGGAATCGGACGGACGCCCGGCGTATCTGGTCGTGAACGCCGACGAATCCGAGCCCGGCACCTGCAAAGACCGGGAGATCATGCGCAATGATCCCCATACGTTGATTGAGGGCTGCCTGATTGCCAGCTTCGCGATGAACGCCAACGCCTGCTACATCTACATCCGCGGCGAATACATCCGCGAGCGCGAGGCGCTGCAGGCCGCGATCGACGCGGCCTATGACGATGGTCTTCTGGGAAAGAACGCCGCTGACAGCGGGTGGGACTTTGATCTGTATCTGGCCCACGGTGCGGGCGCCTACATCTGCGGCGAAGAAACCGCGCTGCTCGAATCGCTGGAAGGCCGCAAGGGCATGCCTCGCATGAAGCCGCCGTTCCCCGCGGGCGCGGGTCTCTATGGCTGCCCCACCACGGTCAACAACGTCGAATCAATCGCCGTTGTCCCGACGATCCTGCGCCGGGGTGCTGAATGGTTCGCAGGTTTCGGTCGCCCCAACAATGCAGGCACCAAGCTGTTCGCGATTTCGGGCCACGTGAACCAGCCCTGTGTCGTGGAAGAAGCGATGAGTATCACGTTTGAAGAGCTGATCGACAAGCACTGCGGCGGTATTCGCGGCGGGTGGGACAACCTGAAGGCGGTGATTCCCGGTGGGTCCTCGGTGCCGTGTGTTCGGGGAGAGCACATGCGCGAGGCGATCATGGATTTCGATTACCTGCGCAATGATTTGCAGTCCGGTCTGGGTACGGCGGCGGTCATCGTGATGGATAACTCGACCGATATGATCAAAGCGATCTGGCGTCTGGCCGCGTTCTACAAGCATGAGTCGTGCGGGCAATGCACGCCCTGCCGCGAAGGCACCGGCTGGATGATGCGCGTGATGGAACGCTTGGTGAAGGGCGAGGCGCGGGTCGAGGAGATCGACATGCTGTTTGACGTTACCAAGCAAGTCGAAGGCCACACGATCTGCGCCCTCGGCGACGCGGCGGCTTGGCCGATCCAAGGTCTGATTCGCAACTTCCGCGACGAGATTGAAGACCGCATTCGCGTGAAGCGCGGCGGTGTCGTGGAAATCGCCGCCGAATAATCGCGGCGATTATCGCTAAATTTGCGAAACACGGCCCAAGGGGGCGCGCGCGTGGGGATAGCTCTCGTCGCGCGTCCTGTGGCGCGGCGGACTCACCAATGGGCAACAACGCCGCTGCCCTTCTTGCCGAAAACCCCGCTTTTTCCTACCCTGCCTGCAAAATGACCAACCGCGCATTGTGTGACGGATTGGCGTGGTAAGGGCAAAGGGCGGCACTATGGTGCGTGTTTACTGGTATTCACTGGCGTTGATTTATTTGGCTTTCGCGGTGCTTGGCGCGACGTTGGGCTATGGGCAATGGGGCGTTGGCGGCGCGATATTGGGCGCGGTGATGGGCGGCATGATCGCCTCGGGGGTGGCGATTATCCTCAACACTCCCGAAAGAATGGAGGCGGCGATCTACATCGTCTTGGCGCTGCTGTTCATGACGTTGCTGGTTTGGCTGATCGTGACGTTTTGGGGCGTTCGGATATGAAAGCCCATTGGGCGGCGCCGCTGCTATTGGCTGCTTGCGTAACACCTCAGGTCTACGTGACCTCCATCGGCCCGCTTCGCGTCGTGCCTGAGCCGGACGTGACGATCTTCAATCCTGTGGCCTTGCCAGACGGCGGCGTGATCGAACCGACCCCAATCCAAGGCGGCCTGGCGGTGCGCACGATCAATGGCCGCGCCGTGCCCTTTGAGGCCCGAGATGCCGCATTAGAGGCGCTAGAGGCCCATTGCAGGGATTTGCCGGTGCCTCAGGTTCCGCTGTTTTTCGGCTGGAGAGAGGCCGCGGACGAAGGGGTTTGGTCTTCTGCCGGATGCGATGTGCCCATGCAGGACACATCCGCCTTTTCCGGGGCGGAATGACGCCGAAAGCGCGGATAACTCCTTTGTGACATTGAATAACCGTCGTCACAGCGCCCATGTATGCGGCCGGGAAACGGACTTACCATTCAAGGGACGACAACGAAAATGATTACCCCCTTCCGTATTATGGCCGCCGCAGGCGTGGTGCTTGCCTTTGGCCTGTTCACGACCATGAGCCACGCGCAAAGCGAAAACTGGCAGGTGCTGCGCGACGACCCTGAAATCCACCAGGGCCTGACGGTCATTGCCGTGGGTCGGCACATGCAGAATGTCTGCGATGATATCAGCCCGCGCATGATGCGCGCCCTTGGCTTTGCCGAAAATCTGGGCGACCGGGCCCTGGAACTGGGCCTGACCCGGCGCGAGGTCTACGCCTTCATCGAGAATCGGGCAGAACAGCAACGGTATGACGCCGTCATGCAGGCCTGGTTTGCCGAGCGTGGCGTGGCCCATGACGATGCCGAAGGCGTCTGTCGCCTGGGCCGCGACGAAATTACCACCGGCTCTCAGATTGGCAGATTGCTCCGGTAGGGGTAGAAGCGGGTCAAACGACTGCTTGCGCGTGTCCGCGCGAGCCCAAAAAGGGACCGACCCATGAGCGATCTGCGCACGATTATCATCGACGATACAGAGGTAGAGGTTGATCCCGCCATGACCTTGATCCAGGCCTGCGAGCAGGCCGGGGTTGAGATCCCACGGTTCTGCTATCACGAGCGTCTGACGATCGCGGGCAACTGCCGGATGTGTCTGGTGGAAGTCGTGGGCGGCCCGCCCAAGCCCGCCGCGTCTTGCGCCATGCAGGTCAAGGATTTGCGCCCCGGACCAGAAGGCGCGCCTCCGGTCGTGAAAACCAATTCGCCCATGGTAAAAAAGGCCCGTGAGGGCGTGATGGAGTTCCTCCTGATCAACCACCCGCTGGATTGCCCGATCTGCGATCAGGGCGGCGAGTGCGATTTGCAGGACCAGGCCATGGCCTACGGCGTCGACTTCTCGCGCTTCCGCGAGCCCAAGCGCGCCGTGGACAACCTGGAGCTGGGGCCGCTGGTCGACACTGCGATGACGCGCTGCATCTCCTGCACGCGCTGCGTGCGCTTCATCACCGAAGTGGCAGGCATGCCGGAACTGGGCCAGACGGGCCGGGGCGAAGATGCCGAGATTACCAGCTATCTGGGTGCGACGCTCGAATCAGAGATGCAGGGCAATATCGTGGATCTGTGTCCCGTGGGCGCTTTGACCAACAAGCCCTACTCCTTCACCGCCCGCCCTTGGGAACTGACCAAGACCGAGTCGATTGACGTAATGGACGCGCTCGGCTCCAACATCCGCGTGGACACCAAGGGCCGCGAAGTGATGCGTATCCTGCCGCGCAACCATGATGGCGTGAACGAGGAGTGGCTGAGCGATAAGTCCCGCTACGTTTGGGACGGGCTGAAGCGCCAGCGTTTGGACCAGCCCTACATCCGCGAGAACGGCAAGCTGCGCCCCGCCACATGGGGTGAGGCGATGGGCCTTACGGCCGAGAAGATCAAAGGCGCCACGAAAGTGGCCGGTCTGGTGGGTGATCTGGCCTCGACCGAGGCGACATTCGCGCTGAAATCTCTGGTCGAGGGTCAAGGCGGCAACGTTGAATGCCGGACCGATGGGGCGAAACTGCCCGCCGGCAACCGCGCCGCTTACGTGGGCACCGCGAGCATTGAAGACATCGACGACGCGCAGGCAATCATGTTGGTCGGCACGAACCCCCGCGCAGAAGCGCCGGTGTTGAACGCCCGCATCCGCAAGGCTTGGACCAAAGGCGCCGTTGTCGGCCTGATCGGCGAAGCGGTTGATTTGACATACGAATACGTCCACCTCGGCACGGATCGTAAGGCGCTGGCGGATCAATTGGGTGTCGATCACCCCTCGGTCATCGGCAAGGCGAGCCTTGTGATCGTCGGCCAAGGCGCATTGACCGGCGAAGATGGCGAAGCCGTTCTGGCCCACGTGCAAAAATTCTGTGAGGAAACCGAGTCGAAGCTGCTGGTGCTGCACACCGCGGCCGCACGGGTCGGCGCGATGGACCTGGGCGCAGTGACCGAAGGCGGCGTGGATGCGGCGCTGGACGGGGCCGATGTGGTCTACAATCTCGGCGCGGACGAGATGGCCGTACCTGCGGGGCCGTTCGTGATTTATCAAGGCTCCCACGGGGATCGTGGCGCGCACCGCGCGGACGTGATTCTGCCCGGCGCGGCCTATACGGAAGAAACCGGCATCTTCGTGAATACCGAAGGACGGCCACAAATGGCGCAACGTGCGGGCTTCCCTCCCGGCGATGCCCGCGAGAACTGGGCGATTCTTCGGGCGTTGTCCGCAGAAGTTGGCGCAGTCCTGCCGTTTGATTCGATTGCCGCATTGCGCCAGTTGATGACCGCTGATGCGGGCCATCTGAAGATGATAGACGAGGTTGCCGAGAACGAAGGCGCGGCTTTGGCCTTGGCGGATATGGGGCAGGGGGGCTTCACCTCGGCCGTGGCAGATCATTATCTGACCAACCCGATCGCCCGGGCCTCCACCTTGATGGCGGAGCTGGCTGCGGCGGCGAAAGCCCGTCGCCAAGAACCAATCGCGGCGGAATAAGGGAATGGGGGTCGCGTTGCGACACTCCAACGGCTTATCCACCCTGACGGGTGTCTGCGCCGCTGTTGCCGTGGCGGGCTGCACGCCCGCCGCAGACGGCCCGACGCTGAACGAGGCACCGCCGGCGACCTATGATGGGGTCGAGACCCGTCTGTTGGATGAAGATCTGGTAAATTTCCGGGCACAGATGACGGGCGTGGCCACACGCGCCGATCTTGACGCCTATGCCCGGTGTGCGGCAGCACAATATACACTGATCCGAGGATATTCTTTTGCGCGACATGTGCGCACAAGTATTACGGAAGAGGGTGGCGTTTGGGCGGCAGATGCGGTTTACACCATCTCGCCGGACCTGCCACGAGGGTTACAAACCCTGGAAGCAGAAATAGTTGCGGCCGATTGCGCAGAGCAAGGGATACCGACGGTTTAAGGGACGCCCCATGGTAGAGTTTTTCACCGAGACAACATTGGGCATGGGCCTGTTGATCCTGTTGCAGTGTTTGCTGCTGGTCGTGCCACTTCTGGTCGCTTTGGCGTTCCTGATGTATGCCGACCGCAAGATCTGGGCCGCAGTCATGATGCGGAAGGGCCCCAACGTCGTTGGCGCCTTTGGCCTGCTGCAAAGTTTTGCAGACTTCCTGAAGTATATCGTCAAGGAAATCGTCGTGCCTGCGGGGGCGGACCGGGCGGTCTATTTCCTTGCCCCGATTGTCAGCCTTGTGATGGCGCTGATCGCTTGGGCGGTTATCCCGTTCAATGACGGTTGGGTGCTCTCCAGCCTGAACGTCGCCGTTCTCTATGTCTTCGCGGTCTCCTCGCTCGAGGTGTACGGCGTGATCATGGGCGGGTGGGCCTCGAACTCGAAATACCCGTTCCTGGGCTCGCTGCGCTCTGCGGCGCAGATGATCTCTTACGAGGTTTCCATCGGCCTGATCATCATCGGTGTGATCATCTCCACCGGCTCGATGAATTTCACCGCGATTGTCCACGCGCAGGACGGCGACTTTGGCCTGCTGAACTGGTACTTCCTGCCGCATTTCCCGATGCTGTTCCTGTTCTTCATCTCGGCCTTGGCGGAAACCAACCGCCCACCATTTGACCTGCCCGAGGCCGAGGCTGAACTGGTCGCGGGTTACCAGGTGGAGTATTCCTCGACCCCGTTCCTGCTGTTCATGATCGGTGAACTTGTCGCTGTCGTTTTGATGTGCGCGCTGACCACACTTCTGTTCTTCGGCGGCTGGCTGTCGCCCATCCCCGGCCTGCCCGATGGCATCTTGTGGATGATCCTGAAGATGCTGGCGGTGTTCTTCATGTTCTCGATGGTGAAGGCGATCGTGCCCCGCTACCGCTATGACCAGCTTATGCGCCTGGGGTGGAAGGTGTTCCTGCCGATGTCGCTGTTCTGGGTGGTGTTTGTTGCCTTCATGGCGCGTTACGAAGTGCTTGGCGGCTTCTGGGCCCGCTTCGCCGTTGGAGGTTAATTCATGACGCAGATCGACTACACCCGCGCCGCGAAATACTTCCTGCTGGCGGATTTCTTCAAAGGCTTCAAACTGGGCTTCAAGTACTTCTTCTCGCCCAAGGTCACGATCAACTACCCGCACGAAAAGGGGCCCTTGTCGCCTCGGTTCCGCGGCGAACACGCCTTGCGTCGCTACCCCAATGGGGAAGAGCGGTGCATCGCCTGTAAACTGTGCGAGGCCGTTTGCCCCGCGCAGGCGATCACGATTGACGCAGAACCCCGCGAAGATGGCTCTCGCCGCACGACGCGCTATGACATCGACATGACGAAGTGCATCTACTGCGGGTTCTGTCAGGAAGCCTGCCCGGTGGATGCCATCGTGGAGGGCCCGAACTTCGAGTTCGCCACCGAAACCCGCGAAGAGCTGTACTACGACAAGGAAAAGCTGCTGGCCAACGGCGAGCGCTGGGAATCGGCGATTGCCCACAACCTTGAACTGGACGCGCCGTACCGATGACCGACACCCCCAACCCATTCGAGGCGCTGCTCAAGCAGACCCAAGACATGACGGAGGAGTGGATGAAAGCCGCTGCTCCGGCTTTGTCTGCAGGGAAGGTGGGTATGCAGTGGCTACAGGTGCCGCCGGAAATGCTGGAGGCGTTTCTGGGCAAGCAGTTCAACCCCGAAGGGTTGGACGCCAAAACGCGCCTGTTGCTAACCTTGCAGGGGTTGACCATTCAGGGCGCCCTGGCCGAGGCGCAGATCAAGATCACGGTGCGCCACGCCCTTTCCATGGGGGCCACACCCCAAGAGATTGCAGAGACCATCGGTCTTGCCAGCCTGTTCGGCGGTTTGCCGGCGATGAACAAGGCGATGAATTTGGCCAAAGAGGCCATGGACGAAGACGGTGGCACACAGGCCACCGGAGAGGACGATTGATATGACCATCGCGGATTTCACCTTCTACCTCTTTGCGCTGTCTGTGGTTGCTGGAGGCCTGTTTACCGTGACGTCAAAAAACCCGGTACACTCGGTGCTGTGGCTGATCCTCACGTTCTTGTCTTCGGCGGGTCTGTTCGTGCTTTTGGGCGCGGAGTTCGTGGCGATGCTGATGATTATTGTCTACGTGGGCGCCGTCGCGGTGCTGTTCCTGTTCGTGGTCATGATGCTGGACGTGGATTTCGCCGAGCTGAAGGCCGAAATGGCCAAATATGTGCCGATGGCGGGCCTGATCGGGGTGATTTTGCTGATGCAACTGACGCTGGCGTTTGGATCGTGGACCTATTCGGACGGCGTTGACAGCCGTCTTGGCAACCCGGTGCCTGCGTTGGATGAGGCGCATAACACCCAGGCTTTGGGTCTGCTCGTGTACGATGATTACTTCATGGCTTTCCAGATCTCGGGGCTCATCCTTCTTGTCGCCATGGTCGGCGCGATCGTTCTGACGCTGCGCCACCGGGTGGACGTGAAGCGGCAGGATGTCGTGGCGCAGATGATGCGCGACCCGGCGAAAGCGATGGAACTGAAAGATGTGAAACCGGGGCAGGGCCTGTAAGGCGCACGCTGCGTGACGGGCGCTGTGACGCGCTGCAAAACCGACGATCCCCGCGCGCTACCGCGCTGGGTTACTAAGTAAGGACGACGCCATGACCATTGGCTTGGAACATTACCTGACAGTAGCCGCCGCGCTATTTGTCATCGGCATTTTCGGGATTTTCCTGAATCGCAAGAACGTCATCATCATCCTGATGTCGTTGGAATTGATGTTGCTGTCGGTGAACATCAACATGGTCGCGTTTTCGTCCTTTCTTGGCGATCTCACGGGGCAGGTGTTTACGCTGTTCATCCTGACCGTCGCCGCGGCCGAGGCTGCGATCGGCCTCGCCATTCTTGTTTGTTACTTCCGCAACCGCGGTACGGTCGACGTTGAAGACGTCGCCAATATGAAGGGTTAAGGGCACATGGAAACGATCCTTCTCTTCTCGCCTCTCGTTGGCGCATTGATTTGCGGTTTCGCCTGGCGCTTGATCGGTGAGCAGGCGGCCTGTGTTGTCGCCACGGCGTTCCTTTTCTTGGCCTGCCTGCTGTCCTGGGTCGTCTTCCTCGGCTTTGATGGAGAGACCTACACACGCTCCATCATGACATGGATCGAATCCGGCACGCTCTTCACCGACTGGGCGATCCGGGTGGACCGTCTGACGGCGATCATGCTGATCGTGATCACCTCGGTTTCGGCGCTCGTGCACCTCTATTCCTTCGGCTACATGGCCCATGACGAGAACTTCAAAGAGGGCGAAAGCTACCGCCCCCGGTTCTTCGCCTACCTGTCGTTCTTCACCTTCACCATGTTGATGCTGGTGACCGCCGATAACCTTCTGCAATTGTTCTTCGGCTGGGAAGGCGTGGGCGTCGCCTCGTATCTTCTGATCGGCTTCTACTACCGCAAGCCCTCTGCCGGTGCTGCCGCCATGAAAGCGTTTATCGTCAACCGCGTGGGTGACTTCGGCTTCCTTCTGGGCATCTTCGCCCTGTTCTGGATGACGGACTCGATCCAGTTCGACGTGATCCTGCCCATGGGCGAAGAACTGGCCTCCATGACCATGTCGTTCCTCGGCATGGAGCTGAACGCGGCCGAGACCATCGCCTTCCTGCTGTTCATCGGCGCGATGGGTAAATCGGCGCAGCTTTTGCTGCACGTCTGGTTGCCGGACGCGATGGAAGGCCCGACGCCCGTGTCGGCCCTGATCCACGCGGCAACCATGGTGACGGCGGGCGTCTTCCTTGTCTGCCGCATGTCACCGGTGATCGAGTACGCGCCCATCGCGGGCAACTTCATCATCATCGTGGGCGCCCTGTCGGCCTTCGTGGCCGCCACCATCGGCCTCGTGCAGAACGACATCAAGCGCGTGATCGCCTATTCGACGATGTCGCAGCTTGGCTACATGTTCGTGGCGGCGGGCGTCGGCGTCTACTCGGTCGCCATGTTCCACCTGCTGACCCACGCCTTCTTCAAGGCGATGCTGTTCCTCGGCGCGGGCTCGGTCATTCACGCGATGCACCACGAGCAGGACATGCGGAATTATGGCGGGTTGCGTAAAAAGATCCCCTACACCTTTGCGGCGATGATGATCGGCACGCTGGCCATCACCGGCGTCGGCATTCCACTACTGTACTTCGGCTTCCCGGTCGGTTTCGCGGGCTTCGTCTCCAAGGACGCGGTGATCGAGAGCGCCTATGCCTTCGGCGGCGACCTTGGCCAATTTGCCTTCTGGGCGCTGGTCATTGGCGCGCTGTTCACCAGCTTCTACAGCTGGCGTCTGATGTTCATGACTTTCTATGGCGAGGCGCGAGGCAACAAACACACCCATGACCACGCCCATGAAAGCCCGATGACCATGCTCGTGCCCCTTGGTGCGCTAGCGGTTGGCGCGGTTCTGGCCGGTATGGTCTGGTACGGCAGCTTCTTTGGCAAAACCAATTACGTGGCGCAGTTCTTCGGCGTGCCCTATGCGGCGGAAGAGCATGCGGATGCGGGCCACGGCGAGGACGCGCTTGGCGCGGAGGAGCAGGCTGAGGAAGCGCACGGCGATGAAGCTCACGCTGATGAGGCTCATGCCGAAGAAGCAGACGGCCACGGAGAGACCCACTACGTCTTCACCGGCGCACCGGGCGAGGGGGCAATTCACCACGCGCCCGACAACCACGTCCTGAATGACGCCCATTCGGTTCCCACTTGGGTCAAGCTTGCGCCGTTCTTTGCGATGCTGATCGGCTTCGGCACTGCGTTCGTGTTCTACATCGTGAACCCTTCGATCCCCGGACGCCTCGCCAAGCAGCAAAGCCCGCTTTACAACTTCCTGTTGAACAAGTGGTACTTCGATGAGGCGTATGAGTTCCTCTTCATCAAGCCCGCCCAAGCCATCGGTCGCTTCCTGTGGAAGCGCGGCGATACCGACACGATTGACGGCGGTATCAACGGGCTGGCCATGGGGATCATCCCCTTCTTCACACGCCTCGCGGGCCGCGCCCAATCTGGCTACATCTTCCATTACGCGTTCGCGATGGTCTTGGGGCTTGTCGCCCTGATCACCTTCGTCACGTTGAGCGCAGGGTAAGGCATCATGGATAACCTGATCTCCATCGTCACTTTCCTGCCGTTGGTGGCAGCGGTCATTATGGCTGTGTTTCTGCGCGGCGATGATGAAGCGGCACAATTGAACGCCAAGCGCCTGGCCTTGGCGGCCACGGCGGCGACGTTCGTCGTGTCGATCTTCCTTCTGGTGCAATTCGACACTGCCAACACCGGCTTCCAGCTTGTGGAAGAGCGTGAATGGATGTTCGGCCTGACCTACAAGGTTGGCGTGGACGGCATTTCGATCCTTTTCGTGATGCTGACCACCTTCCTGATGCCGATCACCATCGCCGCTTGCTGGGGTGTCACGCACCGCGTGAAGGAATACATGATCGCGCTGTTGATCCTTGAGACGCTGATGATCGGCGTTTTCGTGGCCCTCGACATGGTGCTGTTCTACCTGTTCTTCGAGGCCGGCCTGATCCCGATGTTCCTGATCATCGGCATCTGGGGCGGGGCGAACCGGATCTACGCGTCCTTCAAATTCTTCCTCTACACCTTCCTTGGCTCGGTTCTGATGCTGGTCGCCATGGTGGCGATGTATGTGGACGCGGGCACGACGGACATCCCGACGCTGCTGAACCACACCTTCGGGACAGAAACCTTCAGCATCATGGGCTTCACCGTTGTCGGCGGCCTGCAAACCATGCTGTTCCTCGCCTTCTTCGCGTCCTTTGCTGTGAAAATGCCCATGTGGCCGGTCCACACCTGGTTGCCCGACGCGCACGTTCAGGCCCCCACGGCAGGCTCGGTCGTTCTGGCGGCGATCCTGTTGAAGATGGGCGGCTACGGCTTCCTGCGCTTCAGCCTACCGATGTTCCCTGTCGCCTCGGACATCATGGCGCCGTTCATCCTGTGGCTGTCGGTCATCGCGATCATCTACACGTCGCTGGTGGCGATGGTCCAAGAGGACATGAAGAAGCTGATCGCCTATTCCTCGGTCGCGCACATGGGCTTTGTCACCATGGGGATCTTCGCGGCAAACCAGAACGGCGTCGATGGGGCGATCTTCCAGATGATCAGCCACGGCTTCATCTCGGGCGCGTTGTTCCTGTGCGTCGGCGTGATCTACGACCGGATGCATACCCGTGACATCGACGCCTACGGCGGCCTTGTGGTGCGGATGCCGGCCTATGCGGCGGTGTTCATGCTGTTCACCATGGCCAATGTCGGCCTGCCCGGCACGAGCGGTTTTGTGGGTGAATTCCTGACCCTGATCGGCGTCTTCCAGGTGAACACCTGGGTCGGCCTGCTGGCCTGTACCGGCGTCATCCTGTCGGCTTCCTACGCGCTGTGGCTGTACCGCCGGGTGGTCTTTGGCGACCTGATCAAGGAAAGCCTCAAATCCATCACCGACATGACGACGAGAGAAAGGGCGATCTTCGCGCCGCTTATCATCATGACGATCCTTTTGGGCGTTTACCCCAGCCTTGTGACCGATGTGATCGGCCCCTCGGTTGCCGCCCTTGTTGAAAACTACGACGTGGCCGTGGCGGCATTCGAGCCCCACACTGCCGTCGCCGCCAGCCACTGATGCCGTTCGATCTCGCCATTGAACGCACTGACTAAGGACGAACCGCTATGATCTCCGCTGATCTTGCCATTCTGACGCCCGAGATTGTCCTGTCGCTGTTCGCGATGGCGGGGCTTTTGGGCGCTGTCTACACCACCAAAGATGCGCTGGCCTCGGTCATGTGTTGGGTCACGGCGGCGCTGTTTGTCGTGTTGGCCTTCTACATCGGCGTCACGGGCTCGGGTGCTCACGAAGCCTTCCATGGCATGTTCGTGGATGACGCATTCTCTCGCTTTGCCAAGGTGGCGATCCTGTTGTCGGCCGCCGCGATTCTGGCGATCAGCCAGGAGTTCATGGCAAAGGCGGACCTGCTGCGCTTCGAATTCCCGATGCTTATCGTACTGGCCGTTGTGGGCATGATGATCATGGTCTCCGCCGGAGATTTGATCGCGCTTTACATGGGGTTGGAGCTGCAATCCTTGGCGCTCTACGTCGTGGCCGCGATGCGTCGCGACTCGGTTCGGTCCACGGAAGCGGGCCTGAAGTACTTCGTGCTCGGTGCGCTGTCCTCTGGCCTGCTGCTTTATGGCTCCTCGCTGGCTTATGGCTTTGCGGGGACCACGCAATTCGCCGGGGTCATCGAAGCGGCGCAGGGCGGCGACATGCCCCTTGGCCTGCTATTCGGCCTTGTCTTCATCACTGCGGGCCTAGCGTTCAAAGTGTCCGCTGCGCCGTTCCACATGTGGACCCCAGACGTCTATGAGGGCTCTCCCACGCCGATCACCGCCTTGTTTGCCACTGCGCCGAAAGTGGCGGCCATGGCGCTGTTCGCCCGCGTCGTTCACGATGCTTTCGGTGGCGTGATCGGCGATTGGCAGCAGATCGTGGCCTTCCTTGCCGTGCTCTCCATGTTCCTTGGCGCGATTGCCGCCATCGGTCAGACCGATATCAAACGCCTGATGGCCTATTCCTCGATCTCGCACATGGGCTTCGCCCTGATGGGCCTGTCGGCGGGCACCGCGCAGGGTGTTGAGGCGATGTTGATCTACATGGCGATCTACGTGGCGATGAACATCGGCACCTTCGCGTTCATCCTGTCGATGGAGCGTGATGGCCGCCACGTCACGGAAATCTCGTCGCTATCGGGCTATGCCAGCAAAGAGCCGGCCAAAGCGCTGGCGATTCTGGTCCTGATGTTCTCGCTTGCCGGTGTGCCGCCGCTGCTTGGCTTCTTTGGTAAATATGCCGTGCTGGTTGCGGCCGTGGAATCGGGCCTTGTCTGGTTGGCGGTTGCGGGCGTCATCGCCTCGGTCATCGGCGCGTTCTACTACATCCGTATCGTCTACCTGATGTATTTCGGGGAAGAGCGAGAGGGGCTGGACGGCAAGATGGGGCTTGTGCCTTACATCGGCCTGATCGGCATGGCAGCGCTCATCGGCTTGGGCTGGATTCCCGGCGTGAACCTTTTTGGGATCGAGGCCCCGGCAGAGACTGCCGCCGCGATGCTTACCCGCTAAATGACGGACTGGCCCCAAGGCGTGGGCCGCCGTGTGGTGTTGTCTTGTGACAGTACCATGATGGAGGCCGCCCGCTCGGCCCCCTTCATCCGCGGACCGGAATGGGTCCTGGCATTGCAACAGACCGCCGCCAAGGGCCGCCGTGGCCGCGCTTGGTCAATGCCTGAAGGTAACTTCGCCGCGTCTCTGACGATGCAACCAACCGGACCCGTGGCGGAAATCGCTTTACGCTCTTTTGCGGCGGCAACGGCTCTTCGCGAAGCGCTCATCGCCGTTGGATGCCCGGATGAGGCGCTATCGCTGAAGTGGCCCAATGACGTGCTGTATAACGGCGGCAAGTTGGCGGGCATTTTGCTTGAAAGCCTTGGCGATGGTCGTGGCGGCGTTTCGCATCTGATTATCGGGATCGGCGTCAACCTGGCCGAAGCGCCGGATCCGGGGCAGGTTGAACCCGGCGCGTTGCGCCCCGTTGCCCTTGCGCAAGATGTGACGCCCGAGGCGTTGCTGGACGCTCTCGCCCCTGCCTTTGCCGCCCGTGAACACAGCCTCGCCACCTACGGTTTCGGCCCGACCCGGACCGAATGGTTGTCCCATGCCGCCCGATTGGGAGAGGTCATCACTGCGCGCCTGCCCAATGAAGAAATCACCGGCACATTCCGCGACGTGGACGAGACGGGCAATTTGATCCTGGATACCGCCAAAGGCCCTCGGGCCATTTCGGCGGCTGATATCTATTTTTGAACGGAGGCATCCATGCTCCTGTGTATCGACTGCGGCAACACCAACACTGTTTTCAGCGTCTGGGACGGCGAAAAGTTCATCGCCACGTTCCGCACGGCAACGGAACATACCCGGACGGCAGACCAGTATTTCGTCTGGTTCTCGACCCTGATGGACCACGAACAGCTGTCTGTGAACGTGTCTGAATGCATCATCTCGTCCACGGTGCCTCGGGTCGTGTTCAACCTGCGCGTGCTGTGTGATCGCTATTTTGGCACGCGTCCGCTGGTGGTGGGCAAACCCGAATGCCTTCTGCCCACGGAATCCCGTGTCGATGACGGCACGATTGTGGGACCAGACCGCTTGGTCAACACCGCTGGCGCCTATGACCGCCACGGGGGCGACCTGATCGTGGTAGACTTTGGCACCGCCACCACCTTTGACGTGGTAGCCACAGACGGCGCTTACGTCGGCGGCGTCATTGCGCCCGGCGTAAACCTGTCGCTTGAAGCGCTGCACCAAGCGGCCGCCGCACTTCCCCATATCGATGTGACCAAACCGAATGTCGTGATTGGCACCAACACGGTGACTTGCATGCAGTCGGGTGTGTTTTGGGGCTACATCGGCCTTGTGCGTGAGGTCTGTGACCGAATTCGCACGGAATACGCTGCGTCATGGAACGCTGACATGCGTGTGATCGGCACAGGGGGCCTCGCCCCGTTGTTCTCCAGCGGAGATGTGCTATTTGACCAAATCGAAGATGATCTGACGATGCACGGGCTGACCGTCATCCACAAATACAACAAGGATAAAAACCCCACATGAGTGATCGCAACCGCCTCATCTACCTTCCCATCGGCGGCGCCGGGGAGATTGGGATGAACTGCTATGTCTACGGCTTTGGGCCGGAAGGGCAGGAGCGGTTGATTGTCGTGGATACAGGCGTTGCCTTCCCCGACATGGACGGCCAGCCGGGCGTGGACCTGATCCTGCCCGACGTTGAATGGCTGGAAGACCGCAAGGACCGGATCGAGGGGATCTTTATCACTCACGCCCATGAGGACCACGTGGGGGCGATCGGGCACCTGTGGGGGCGTCTGGAAGCGCCGGTCTATTGCCGCAAGTTCACCGCCATCCACGCGATGCGCAAGATGGATGAAGCGGGCCACGACCCGGCGCAGGTGCGGGTGGTTGAGGCCTATCCAGAGGTGGTGGAATTGGGCCCGTTCAAGGTGTCTTTCGCGCCTGTCTCTCACTCGATCCCCGAGGCGTCTGGCCTTGTGATCGACACGAAAGCGGGCCGGGTTATCCATTCGGGCGACTTCAAGATCGACCGCACTCCGGTCGTGGGCGAGGCTTTTGACGAAGACATGTGGCGCCAGATCGCCTCGGACGGCGTGCTGGCCTACGTCTGCGATTCCACCAACGTTTTCTCTCGCCATCCGGGCCGCTCGGAATCCGAGCTGCCGCCGCAGATCACAGAGCTGGTGGCCAACGCGCGTGGCATGGTTGTGGCCACGACATTCGCGTCCAATATCGCCCGGCTGCAAACGTTGGCCGATGCGGGTATTGCGGCGGGCCGTTCCATCTGCCTGATGGGCCGCGCCATGCAGCGCATGGTAAAAGCGGGCAAGGAAGCCGGCGTTCTGACGGACTTCCCTTCGACCGTGTCGCCGGAAGAAGCCCTTGATATACCACGCGAAAGCTTGATGCTAATCGTGACCGGGTCGCAGGGGGAACGGCGGGCCGCATCGGCGTCGCTGTCCCGGGGGAAGTACCTCGGCCACGAGCTGAAAGAGGGTGATACCTTCCTGTTCTCGTCCAAAACGATCCCCGGAAACGAGGTTTCCGTGGGCTATATCCAGAACGCGCTTGCCGAAATCGGCGTTGAGATTGTCGATGACAATTCTGGCTTCTACCACGTCTCGGGCCACGCGAACCGCCCGGATATCGAGTTGATGCACGAAGTCCTGAAAGCGCAGATCGTGGTGCCTTGCCACGGTGAGTTCCGCCACCTGCGCGAACATGCACGCCTTGCGATGTCGAAGGGCATGGCCGGCGTGGTCGCGGCGAACGGGATGATGGTGCAGCTGTCGGGCAATGCGCCTGACGTGGTCGAGCATGTGGACGTGGGCCGCACCTACCTGGATGGCGATGCGTTCGTGGGCCAATACGATGGCGTGATCCGTGAGCGTATGAAAATGGCGCTGAATGGAATGGTCGTGGTCGCCCTGATCGTGGACGAGACCGACGAAGTGCTTGAAGACGCATGGGTTTCGCTCAAGGGCCTGCCCGAGAAAGGATCTTCCGGTGTTGATCTGCAAGAGCTGGTAGAGGACGAAATCTCGCGCCTGCTGCCGCGTTTGGATGCAAAGATCATCGACGACGACGACAAGCTGGAAGAGGCGGTGAAGCGCGTCGCCCGGAAGACGTGCTTGCAGGAAATCGGCAAAAAGCCAGAAGTGACGCTGCTGGTGAGCCGTCTGATGGCCGAGTAAACCTCGTCCCTGCCTGAAACGAAAACGCCGCGCGGGGCTGAATGCTCCGCGCGGCGTTTTTGTGTTTTGGGGCGGGAGATGCCCCGGCTTGAAGGATTACTCCGGTGACGGGGTACCTTCGGATGCTGGGGCAGGGGTGTCTTCCGATGCCGGGGCGTCCGTAGCCTCGGTCGGTGTTTCCTCTGCAACCTTCTTCTTGCGTGGCGCACGGCGGCGCTTGGGCTTCTCTTCTACCGCTTCGCCCTCAGACGCGGCTTCGGCAGGGGCTGCTTCCACCTCTGGCGTGGCTTCCGCCTTCGGCTTGCGGGTACGGCGACGCTTGGGCTTTTCCTCAGGTGTGGCTTCCGCCTCCGGCGCTGCTTCGGCCTGCGCCTCCGCTTCCGGCGCTGCGTCGGCTTGCGCCTCCGCAGTCGCCTCCTCCGCCTTCGGCGCGTCGTCGGCTGTCGCCTCCGGCTCGGCCTTCGGCTTGCGTGTGCGGCGGCGCTTGGGCTTTTCAGTGGGAGCCTCGGCTTGGACCTCGGGCTCTGCCTCGACCTGAGGCGCTTCTACAACGGCGGCCTCATCCTCTTCCATGTTCATTTCACGGGCGGGACCACCACGGCGTTCATCAAAGCTCAGGCCGATGAAATCGGGGGTGAATTCTCCCATGCCGACGATGCGCGGACCGCGATCACCATTCCGGTCACGGCCACGACCCCGGCCACCGCGGTCGCCACGCTCGCGGCGGGGCTGCTGCTGTTGGGGTTGCGGCTGCGGATCGGGCTTGGCCGCCGGCGCGGCCTCAGGCGTTGCCTCCACCTTTGGCTCTTCGGCTTTGGGTTGCTCGGCCTTGGGTTCTTCGGTGCGACGACGCCGGGTCCGGCGCGGTTTGTCCTCGGTCGCGGCTGCTGGCGCGGCGGGCGCGTTGACGGCCATGGGAGGTTCCGCGCGTGGGATAGGTTGCTTGATCAGTCCTTCAATCGCCCCGAGATATTTCTCATCCGAGGGCACGCAAAGCGTGATCGCAACACCAGTTTTCCCGGCGCGCCCCGTGCGGCCGATGCGGTGCACATAATCCTCGGCATGGCTTGGAACGTCGTAGTTGAACACGTGGCTCACGTTTGGAATATCAAGCCCGCGTGCCGCCACATCGGAGGCGACAAGGAACGTGATCGTCCCGTCGCGGAAGCCCGCAAGGGTCCGCATTCTATGAGCTTGGTCCAGATCCCCGTGGATCGGCTCGGCGTTGAGGCCGTGCTTTTTCAGGGACTTGGCAACGATATCCACATCCACCTTACGGTTGCAGAAGATGATCGCGTTGCGGAACGCTTCGCCCTCGGCAGTGATCGCAGCACGCAGCATGTCGCGCTTCATCTTGGCCTGCGCATCGCGGCGTGGGGCTTTGAATTCGATCAACCGCTGCTCGATCGTGTCGGAAGTCGTTGATTGACGCTCAACCTCGACCTTTTCGGGGTTGGACAGGAACGTGTTGGTGATCCGCTCAATCTCAGGCGCCATGGTGGCCGAGAAAAACAGCGTCTGACGGGTGAAGGGGACAAGGCCGAAGATCTTTTCGATATCGGGAATGAACCCCATGTCGAGCATCCGGTCCGCCTCATCAACGACCATGACCTTCACGTCGTTGAGAATCAGTTTGCCGCGTTCAAAATGGTCCAGAAGGCGACCGGGCGTGGCGATCAGAACATCTACGCCTTTGTCGATGGCGGCCTCTTGTTCCTTGAATGACACGCCACCAATCAGCAGCGCTTTGGTCAGCTTCACGTGCTTGGCGTAAATGTCGAAGTTTTCGGCCACCTGAGCCGCGAGTTCGCGGGTGGGGCAAAGAACCAAGGACCGGGGCATACGCGCACGGGCGCGGCCACGGGCCAGCATGGTAATCATCGGCAGCGTGAAAGACGCTGTTTTGCCAGTGCCAGTCTGGGCGATTCCCAGAACGTCGCGCCCCAACAGCGCGGGCGGAATCGCGCCGGCCTGGATGGGGGTGGGGGATTCGTATCCCGCCTCCGCAATGGCTTTTTGTACTTTGGTATTGAGATCGAGATCAGCGAAAGTCGTCATGGGCGTCCAATCTTGCCGAGGCGTAGTGCCGTTCGGCGGGGTGATGGAGCGCAAAATTTGCCAGCGCGCTCCGCGAGACTTGTCCGCGCGGATCGCGGACAGGCAACGCATTATTGCATTCCCACAGAGTCGTCAAACTATGCCCGCTGGTGCGGGAACTTAGCGGTGCCGATGTGTCACGGCTGGGGCCGGTGGAAAAGCGCTGGAGGGGCGAAGATCGACACGTTGTCGGTGCCGGAAATCAGCCGCGCGTGCAGCCCGTGGTCTTGAGCGTGGACAAACAGCGAGGCTGACAGGAAAATAAAGCCGACGTGGGCGTTTCGGCAGTGGCCGTGGCTACAGCCATCCGTTCCCCCAGCGCGCCGGAAGGGGAGTTCTACCCCACCGCTCCACGCCTCTTGAAACCGAAGGTTATGAACGCCGTCGCGCCGTTGCGTCACAACCAAGGCGCGGGTGGCTTCACCGTCGCGCTCGGCCACGATGACATGGCCAAGAAGCACGTGGTGCATATGGTTCGAGATCACGACTTGATTGGAAAAGTGCCCCGACAGCCCCGTGTCCGAGGCCACAAGACCACCAGATTGCGGCGCACAAGCTGCCGTGAACAAAGCAAAAAAGAGGGTTAGGCGCCACATCCCCTCAAACTAGAGGCTTCTGGTTAAGGGAGGTTTAAGAAACCGGCTCCGGTGCAGCGGAGACGTGAAGATCGGGCGTGTATCCTTCGGACAGAACCGCCAGCGTGCTTGGCGGGGTCAGCGCCATGGTCGCGTCTGAGGGGCGTGGGATGGCATGGCCGTAGCCTTGCGGATTGTAAGGCACCAGGCGGTCGCCTTGCACCAAATGAGCGGCCCCAAGATGGTTTACGAATGCCCCGTCCGGAAGGGTATCCATCTCCACCGGATGCAGGCGCTTTTCGCGGTCTGTCAGACGCTCTCCATGCATCACCGCGTCGATTTCCACTGCCTTCGGGGCCCCGGGGAAACGATCCCGAAACGCCGTGTAATCGGTCCGCCGACAATAGGCGCAGGGTCGGTGGCCGGCAGCGAGGGCGACAGCCTCATCCAGGAAAAACAGCTCCGTCCATGTGCCGGGCTGCGCAATCGGGCGGCGGCGGCCGCGGAAGTCCAACACACAGGTAATCCACGCTTTCCCGGCCCATTGACGGTTTGTCATGCGGCCAGCGCGGTCCACCAGGATGCCGCGATTGCCGGTAAACGTGCCGCGGGCAGGATGGGCGACGATGCGCCCGTCGGGAAGGACACGATTGCGATGGGTCAATTGCGTCTCAATTCTGTCAAAGCTCGGCACATTCCCCAGAGATTGACGCATTTCGGCGAGCAATAATCACAGTACGCCGCGATTGTCCTTGGATGAGCAAAACGAGAAATGTGTAAACCGAGCAGAAAGTATAACCAGTGACACAGAGACTAAGTGATTTGAGTGGCCACGCCTACGGCAGTTCCCGATTTCCGACCTCAATTTCCGAGGTGCCG
This sequence comes from Gymnodinialimonas sp. 57CJ19, assembly GCF_038396845.1. Lineage (NCBI taxonomy): Bacteria > Pseudomonadati > Pseudomonadota > Alphaproteobacteria > Rhodobacterales > Paracoccaceae > Gymnodinialimonas > Gymnodinialimonas sp. 57CJ19. The sequence goes on along the minus strand of NZ_CP151587.1, from coordinate 3,759,346 downwards.
ACCTATTTGGCAAATATTGACCCCATGACCGCAGGCTTGATCCTGCTGGCGGCCTGTGCGGCCTACCTTGTGTGGTCGGGCAACGCCGATGAGCGGGCCCGCCACAGCGCCCGCCAACGATCTGGAAAAGGCATCACATTGCCGCCTCCGATCGTGCCGAAGGAATTCCTGGACCGCGCCAACCGGACCGCGCGCGACTGAACCAACTGCCCCGCCTCTGCACCATCTGGAATTTTTTGGGGGGAATCAGCTTTTTGCGACTGCCAGCAAATGGTCGATCCGGCCTCGTGACAGGCGCTGATTGCCAATCGGACCAGCGGCGCGGCTTCCAAACAAGCCGCCAGCTTCTCCGGACATTTCTTCATCCGTGCGTTCGGACAGCCACGCCACGAACGCCTCCCGGTCCTCGCAAAGGTGCAGTGCCGTCGTGGGATAGCCGTCCGTGGACAGGGCCACGAAGTAGCCTCTGTGATCCCGAAACACGCCATGCCCACAGTAATCGCGGTGGTAATTGATCAGACCGGCGAAGGCGGTGTCTGATCGGTCCGATCCGGCAAATTCCTGATCCAGGTGATCGCACACGCGGCTTGCCCGGTCGCGGCCCACGGGCGGCCCGTGGTGGATGACGGGCCGCTTGCGAAACCAGCGGATCACACCATCAGCTCTTTTGTCGCTGACAGCGTCACGTCGGGGTAGTCGCGGGCCACGCGGTCAATATCCCACTGCAGCCGCGTCAGATAGACAGGGTCGCCGTCGTTGTCGGTGGCGATGTGCTGCTTGTTGGCATCGGCGAAAGCCTCCACCGCGTCCTTGTCGCCATGAACCCAACGGGCCGAGGTGAATTGCGATGCCTCAAACCGCACGGGAAGGCCGTATTCCAGCTCGATCCGGCTGGCCAGAACCTCAAACTGCAACGCGCCCACAACGCCGACGATGAAGCCCGAGCCGAACGTGGGCTTGAACACCTTCGCGGCACCTTCTTCGGCGAACTGCATCAACGCCTTGTCCAGATGCTTGGCCTTCAGCGGATCGCCCGCGCGGCACGATTGCAGCAGTTCCGGCGCGAAGCTGGGGATGCCGGTAAACCGCAAAGCCTCGCCCTCGGTCAGGGCGTCACCGATGCGCAACTGGCCGTGGTTGGGGATGCCGATGATATCGCCGGCCCAGGCCTCTTCCGCCAGTTCCCGGTCTGACGCCAGGAACATCACCGGGTTGCTGATCGACATCGGCTTTTTAGACCGCACATGGGTCAGCTTCATGCCGCGGTTGAAATGCCCCGACACCATACGCACGAAGGCCACCCGGTCCCGGTGCTTGGGGTCCATGTTGGCCTGCACCTTGAAGACGAAGCCCGTGACCTTCTTCTCATCCGGCGAGACCTGGCGCGGGTCGGCGTTCTGCACCTGCGGCTCGGGGCCGTATTCGGCGATGCCGTCCATCAGTTCCTTCACCCCGAACGAGTTCATTGCAGAGCCGAACCAGATCGGCGTCAGCGAGCCCTCCTGGAACGCGGCGATGTCCATCGCAGGCAGCAATTCGCGCGCCATCTCGACCTCTTCGCGCAGCTTCTCCAGCAACTCGGCGGGCACGTGATCGGCCAGCGCCGGATCGTCCAGACCTTGAAGTTTCACGGATTCCGCCACCTTGTTGCGGTCCGCCCGGTCCATCAGTTCCAGACGGTCGTGCAGCAGGTCATAACAGCCAAGAAAATCGCGCCCCACGCCGATCGGCCACGAAGCAGGCGTCACGTCGATGGCAAGGTTTTCCTGAATTTCGTCAATGATCTCGAACGTGTCGCGGCTTTCGCGGTCCATCTTGTTACAGAAGGTCAGGATCGGCAGGTCGCGCATACGGCAGACCTCGAACAGCTTCTGCGTCTGGCTCTCCACGCCCTTGGCGCCGTCGATGACCATGATCGCGGCGTCCACGGCGGTCAGCGTGCGGTAGGTATCTTCCGAGAAGTCGCTGTGGCCGGGCGTATCCACCAGATTGAAGCGGAAGTTCACCTCGGGCGTCTGGAAGTCGAACGACATGGCCGAAGCCGAGACAGAGATGCCCCGGTCCTTCTCCATCTGCATGAAGTCCGAGCGCGTGCGCCGCGCCTCGCCTTTGGCACGGACTTGGCCGGCCATCTGGATCGCGCCCCCATAGAGAAGGAACTTCTCGGTCAGCGTCGTTTTACCGGCGTCAGGGTGCGAGATGATCGCGAACGTGCGGCGACGTGCGATTTCCGGGGGCAGGGTGGGGCGATTGTCCAACATGCCCCCGCATATATTGGGCGCGGGCGGCAGGGACAATCGCCATCATGCGTCAATCGTAATCACAGCCATATTGGCGTGTGCCGTCGATCTCGTTTCCGTCGGCATCTTCTTCGTACCAATAGAACATTTCGCCGTTGCCGCAGAAGTCGGAGTTATCTCCGGCAGTTGCGCCGGCCGCAGATGCCGCACGCAGGCCGGGCGCGGGAGAGGGGACTTCCATCTCGATCAAACGCGGCGGCTCTTGCACGCGAATGTTGGGGCGAAACTCATAGTTCTGCACTGGCACGTACTGGGCAGACGCGGTCATGGGCGTCAGCAGCACAAGCGCTGCGCAGGTCAGTTTCATCAGTCGGGTCATCGGTAATACTCCTTGGTGTCGATGATCCCATTTCCCACCCACAGCTTGCAGGGCTGCGACGGCCCAAGACAGGGGGGATATCCGCAATAGTCAGCAAAGCCCCGCCGACGTGCCCGCCGTGGAGACAGATGACAAAACGCGAGTTTCGTGGCATGGTGCGAACATTACAGGAACATATTTAGGGGGAGTTAACCGATGGATATTAAAACGATAGCAAATACCTTGGTCGAAGCATGCCGCACCCAAGGCGAAGCGGCACTTTTGGACGACCATTATCATCCTGACGCGGTGTCTGTGGAGGCTGCGGATTTCTCAGGCATGGGGCGCGAGACCAAGGGCGTTGACGGTATCCGCGGCAAACACGCCTGGTGGGCTGAAAACTTCGAGGTTCACGGTGGTGACGTAAGTGGCCCGTATCTGCACGGCGATGACAAGTTCGCCGTTACCTTCATGATCGACGCCACCCACAAGGCCAGTGGGGAACGATCCAAAATGAACGAAGTCGCGATTTACACGGTCGAGAATGGCAAGATCATCCGTGAAGAGTTCTTCGCTTCTGAGTAGGCCTTAGCCCTCGCTTCGGCCTTTGGACGCGCGCGACAGGCGCTCCACCACATCTTCGCCCGCGTCGTCGCCGATCTCCATAGCGGCGGCGCTGGCGGCGGCTTCGGACGATCCGGTCAGGGCCATGTCCTCCGGCAAAAGCGCGCGGGTCTGGCCCGTCACAAGCAGAGATTCCACGGCGATGCCTTCTGCGTAGATGATTTCATGGCCATCAAAGACAATCTGGTAGCTATCCACGTGGCCACCTTCTTCGCGCACGACGGTATCGCCGTTCACCAGCAGTTCCGCCTTCACCATGACCTCGGCCCGCCCCGTGCCCAATTCATCGCGGCGTTGCCAGATGAACAGGCGGTGTTGCGGTGACAGACGCAAATCGCGCGAGGTGTTCAGCGTGCCTTCCGCAATACGTACAGGCGCCGCCGCCCCCACCGCGCGGCGGGTCTGAAAGCCGATCCATCGCACCGGTTGCGGCCCGTTTTCGCGCGTCAGCAGCACGTCGCCGACGCTCAGATGCTCCACCGGGATTTGCTTGCCATTGGCCAGCGTCAGGTGAGTGCCCGCCAAAAAGCTGACGCTGGCGATATCGGCAAAACGCTCGGGCGCAGAGGCGACTTCGGTGCCGACAAGCTCATATTCGGTATCGGGTTTCAGCGTGGAAAGCGGTAGGATGTGCAATTCCTCGGCATCGCCCGAATGCAGGGTCAGGATCAGGACCTCCACCACTTCGCCCGAGGGGCCCATCAGCATGTGGCAAGCCGAAATCGCGAGCCCGTCGCCGGGCTGTCCCACAGCGGACCCATCGGCCACACAGGGCTGCCCCCCTTCGCCTGCATCTGAAATCGCCAGCTTTTCAGCGGGATACCCCGATGCAAGGCGGTAGATGTCGCCGGGAAGCGCGTCATCCTCCAGCCCGATGCCGTCGCCCATATTCGCCCCGGAACTGACGCGCAGCGCTTGGGAGGAGTAGGTCTGGAAACGAAACAGGGGCGGGTGAGCTGACAAGGCGAACGTCCTTCGAAGAGTGTCCTTCGCTTAGACAAGCGCGGGGCTGTTCGGTCAAGGCTGGTGGCGCTGGGGGGCTGCTGCTAGGCAAGGCGCAACTGTTTAACCGGAGGTTACTTTCATGGATTTGGGAATCAAAGGCCGCCGCGCGTTGGTCTGCGCGTCATCGAAGGGTTTGGGGCGCGGTTGTGCCGAGGCTTTGGCCGAAGCCGGTGTTGATCTGGTAATGAATGCCCGAGGTGCAGAAGCGCTGGAGGCCACAGCGCAAGATATCCGCGACACCTACGGCGTGTCGGTTACAACCGTTGCGGCCGATGTGACCAGCGAAGCGGGCCGGGCCGAGGTTTTGGCCGCAGCAGGCACCGTTGATATCCTGGTGACCAACGCGGGCGGCCCCCCTCCGGGTATGTGGTCGGACTGGAACCGCGACGATTTCATCGCGGCGCTCGATGCCAACATGCTGGCCCCCATTGCGCTGATGACAGCCTTGATGCCGGCGATGATCGACAAGGGATGGGGACGGGTCGTCAATATCACCTCGCAGTCGGTCAAGGCACCGATCCCGGCGTTGGGCTTGTCGAACGCGGCCCGCACCGGCCTGACAGGATATGTGGCGGGCACCGCCCGGCAGGTGGCCCCGTTTGGCGTGAACGTGAACAACATGCTGCCCGGCATCCACGCCACGGACCGCGCAATCCAACTGGACGGAGGCGTCGCCCAGAAAGAGGGAATCACCGTGGACGAGGCCAAATCCCGGCGCGAGCAGACGATTCCCGTCCGCCGTTACGGGACGCGGGCCGAGTTCGGCGCGATGTGTGCGTTCTTATGCTCGGAACATGCAGGGTTCATCGTGGGCCAGAACATTTTGTGCGACGGCGGCGCGACCAACGCCACAATCTAGACGCCCCTTCGGTGCATCTTGGCGGGCGGGGAGGAACCTGTTAGGTCCCGAACCCGATTGAAATGATCGGAATTTCACTGTGCCAACTGTCGCCACTCCTGTTTCGCGTCTCGACCTTGATCGGGTTTCTTGCCGTTTCGATGGCCGGGACGTGGTGCGTGATGTCACTTTGAGCGTGGGCGCAGGAGAGGTCTTGTGCCTGCTGGGCCCTTCGGGATGCGGTAAATCCACCACTCTGCGCCTGATCGCGGGGATTGAGCGCCAAAGTGCCGGTGTCATCAGCGCCGATGGCGACGTGCTGTCCGACGTGGACATTCATATGCCGCCAGAGGCACGGGGCGTTGGCCTTATCTTTCAGGACTTCGCCCTGTTTCCCCACTTGTCGGTGGCGCAAAACGTCGCGTTCGGCCTGCATGGCACGAAAGCTGAGGTGGCGGATCGGGTGGCGGAACTACTCGACCGGGTCGACCTGAAGGGCTACGGCGACACGCCGCCCCATATGCTGTCGGGCGGAGAACAGCAGCGTGTGGCGCTGGCGCGGGCCCTTGCGCCTCGGCCCCGGATCATGCTGATGGACGAGCCGTTTTCGGGCCTCGATAACCGGCTGCGCGACGGCATCCGGGACGACACGCTTGCGCTTCTTAAAGAGGAAGGCACAGCCGTTGTGCTGGTTACCCATGAGCCGGAAGAGGCCATGCGCATGGCCGACCAGATTGCGCTGATGCGCGATGGCAAAGTCGTGCAAACCGGCGCGCCATACAATATCTACCACACGCCTGTAGATAAGGATGCAGCGGCGTTTTTTAGCGATATCAACGTGATAAGGGGCGAAGTTCATGGGGCGTTGACCGATACCGCCTTTGGACAGTTCCTTGCCCCCGGCCTGCCCAATGGCACCCCCGTGGATATCGTGTTCCGCCCCCAACACGTGAAGATCGACTTCGACAGGGGCGGACGCGGCCCCAATCCGACGCCCCAGGATGGCACGCCCGCCCGCGGCATCGTCAAACGCGCTCGGTTCATGGGGCACGAAAGCCTTGTGGAGTTCCAAATGGACTTTGACGGCGGCATCGTGAAGGCCACTGTGCCAGCCGTCTTCCTGCCCAAACCCGGCACACCTTTGTGGCTGACAATCCGGCGGGATCGCTGTTTTGTGTTCCCCGACCGGTGCGAAACGAAAGAACTTCCGGCGTAGAAACAGGGCTCAAGGGGCGCGAAATGCGATTTTGGGCTTTGATCCTGCGCTGCAAGACCATACCTATGACCCAGATATCAAGATCCACGGGCGTCTATGCGTCCGATACAGGGAGAACATCATGCTCAATAACATTGGACCAGCCGGTCTTATCCTGATCGCAGTCGTCGTGCTCGTGCTGTTTGGCCGCGGCAAGATTGCAGGCCTCATGGGCGAAGTCGGCAAAGGCATCACCGCTTTCAAGGACGGTGTGAAATCGCCGGACCCTGAGATCGAAGATTCGTCGACCACCGCCGATGCTTCCACGGCCCGTGACGTGACGCCAGAAGAACGCGCAGAGCGCGACAACGCCTGATCATAAGATCAATTGGCTAAGGGGTTAACGGCGTATGCCTGACATTGGCGGTATGGAACTATTGGTCATTGGGATCGTGGCGTTGATCGTCGTGGGCCCCAAGGACCTACCTGGAATGTTCAAGAAACTTGGGCAGATTGTCGGGCGTGTGCGCGGCATGGCGCGAGAGTTCACCCACGCGATGAACGAGGCCGCGGACGGCACCGGCATGACCGAGATGAACCGCGATCTGCGTGCTGCCACCAAGTTCACCAACCCCAAGGCGATGGCGAAAGAGATGATGGGCGATGTCATGGATGACATTGACCCATCGAAATACGAAGAAGGCTCGGCCACCCGCGTGATCGCGGAGAAGAAGGCCACGGCGCAGAAAGAGGCCAAGGAATTGGCCGCCAAAGCCCGGCAAATTCGCGCTGAGAAGGCCGCGCAGGCCGCAGAGTTGAGCGGAGAACCCGAGGAAGCCCCCGCTGAAGCGGCCCCTGCAGCGGACGCCGCCCCGGCAGCGGAAGCCGAAACGCAAGAAGCGGCCCCAGAGCCACAGGCAGAGCAGCGTACATGACCCAGAGTGACGCACAGGAGGGCGCCCAGAAAGCGGCGCAGATCGAAAGCGAATTGTCTGAGGAAGAAGAACTCGACGGCGGCGCAGCCCCATTGGTGGAGCATCTGGCGGAACTGCGGACCCGTCTGATCCGGTCCGTTCTCGCCTTCGTTGTGGGGATCATCCTGACCTTCACGGTCGCCGAACCGATCCTGAATTTCGTGTCGCAACCGCTGGCCGATGTGCTGCGCGACAGGGGCGAAGACGCAAGGCTGATCTTTACCGCGCCGCAAGAGAAATTCTTCGTGTTGATCCGTATCTCGATCATCATGGGGTTCGCGGTGTCGTTCCCGGTTATTGCACACCAGCTGTGGCGCTTCGTGGCGCCGGGTCTGTACAAGGCCGAAAAGAATGCCGTCCTGCCGTTCCTCGTGGCCTCGCCCGTCTTGTTCATTATCGGCGCGTCTTTCGCCCATTACGTGGTGACGCCGCTGGCCATGAACTTCTTCATTGGCTTTTCCGACGCCATCCCGGCCCTTGCGAACCTGATCGCGGGCGATGGCACGTTCGAGAACCCCGACAGCGATGGCGAATTGCAGACGATCTTCTTGGGGTCGGTCAAGGAATCCCTCGATTTGGCCTTGAAGTTCATCTTTGCCTTCGGCCTGTGTTTCCAGCTGCCAGTCTTGCTGACCCTGATGGGGAAAGCGGGCCTTGTGACGGCGCAGGGCTTGGGCGATGTGCGCAAATGGGCGGTGGTTGGCATTCTGACGCTGGCCGCTTTGGTCACACCACCGGACGTGATTACGCAGGTGATTTTGTTCACGGTGGTTTACGGATTGTACGAGATCTCGATCCAATTGGTGCGGTGGGTTGAATACGCGCGCAACAAGCGGCTGCGTGCCGAAGGCATCTTGGACGAGGGTGAGGAACTTTAACCCGTGTCGGACTCGATCAATCTGCCTGAAAAGGCACTGACCCGTATCGCCGATGCGTTGGAACGGTTGCGCCCTCCACCCGCGACCACGCCTGACCTCTCCATGGCCGAGGCCTTTGTTTGGCAAACGGACCCCGATGCGTTGGAACCGGTGTCCAAAGTGAATCGCGTAGATCTTGCGCTGCTACACGGCATCGACCGGGCGCGGGATACGTTGATGGCCAATACCCGCCAGTTCGCCCGAGGATTGCCCGCCAACAACGCCCTCTTATGGGGGGCGCGGGGCATGGGGAAATCCTCGCTCGTGAAGTCCGTACACGGCGCGATTGCGAGAGAGGAGACCGGGCTGAAGCTGGTAGAGATCCAGCGGGAGGATCTGCCTTCCGTGGGCCGCTTGCTGGCGCTGCTGCGCGGAGTTGATGCGCGGGTGATCCTGTATTGCGATGACCTGTCGTTCAGCCACGACGACCAGCACTACAAGTCCTTGAAGGCCGTGCTGGACGGGGGCGTGACGGGGCGGCCCGACAATGTGGTGTTCTATGCCACGTCAAACCGCCGCCACCTGATGCCCCGCGAGATGATTGAGAATGAGCGCGGATCGGGGATCAACCCGGCTGAAGCGGTGGAAGAGAAGGTGTCTTTGTCCGACCGGTTCGGCCTGTGGCTTGGGTTCCATAGCTGCGATCAAGACGCCTATCTGGCGATGATCCGGGGCTATTGCGACGCCCATGGGGTGAAGATTTCTGACGCGGAATTGCGGGCGGAGGCGATTGAGTGGCAAGCGACCCGGGGATCCCGTTCGGGCCGAGTAGCGTGGCAATTCTTCACCGATTTAGCAGGTCGTCGCGGCGTTGTTTTAGACGGCTAGCGTTGTCAGGGGGCCAGCCCCCTCTGCGCATCCGAGGATGCGCAACACCCCCGGAGGTGTATTTACCAAGATGAAGGAAGCATCCGCTATTGAGTGGCGGCGCGGATCGCCTTGAGCAGCGTGGCGTCTTCGGAATCGTCGTGGTCCTGGGGGGCGGGCGGTTGCTCGGGTGGCGGTGTGGTTTCTGGGGCGGGTGTGGCCGCGGGGGGCTGTGGCACATCTACTCGGCGTGGCGCGGGTTGGGTGGCAGCATCTGCGTGGGTCGCCTGGGCTGCTTCCATGACCTTGAGCGCGCGGCGGTCCATCATCCGGGCCCATAGGCTGGGGATCAGGGCGATGCTGGCCATGACCGGCATGGAAAGGGGGAGCGTGGGGACCTTGGCTTCGGGGTTCAGACGCTCATAGGGTCGGTCTGGGTGCATGTGATGCTCGGAATGGGCTGGGGCGTTCATCATCAGGTAGCTGGAGAAGCCTTTTGGCGCGTTCCAGCTGTGGTGGGCGGCGACGGGCTCAAAGCGGCCATTGGGCAGCAGTAGCCGTTGCAGGCCGTAGTGCTGCACGTAGTCAGACATCAGGATTTGCGCCCCTGTCAGACCCGCGAGGCCAAGGAAGATGGGTATCCCACCAAGGCCCGCAGCGAAGGTAACCAGAATGAGAGACAAGATCGCGCCGCCGAGCCAGAGCCAGTATGGATTGGTTATGTGATTTGGGCTCCGGCCTTTGCGGTCGAGCCGGTCTACTTCGCATTCCGCGCCAGCCTCGAAGGAGCCCCGCCAAGCGCGGGGGAGGTAGGCCCAGAAGCTTTCGCCCGGAAGGGGCGTGTTTGGGTCGGCATCGGTGCCGACATGGCGGTGATGGACCAACCGGTGCGCCGAGACGTGGTGCCCGAAGCCCACGCTGGTGTAGACCGCCGCCCCCAGGGCACGCAGGGCAAGAGGCGTGCGGTGGATCAACTCGTGGGCATTGGGGTGGCTGACTTGACCAAAGAAAGACGCCGTGGCGAGGAACAGCGCGACGGATTGGCCAAAGCTCAGATCGCCGGAAGTTATCGCAGAGGCGGTGGAGATCAGGATCAGCAGGTGGCCGAACGCGAGCCCCACCGACAGCGTGTCGGACCACGGTATGGTTTCTTCTTCGGCGGGGGGCGCCTCGGGCGGGGCCATAAGGCGGTCGGCCACGGCGGTGACGATGGTAAGCCAAAGAAGCGCGACCCAGGCAAACCCACCCCAAGCGGTGCCTGCCAGAAGAAGCAGGAACATCGGGGGCAATGTGATCGCGGCATAGCGGGCGATGACAGGCATCTTGGGGCGGTTCCTTCAGTCGAAAATGCGTTTCGCAGCGGGTAACAAAGCAATCTGGCGAAAGAATGGCGCAGCGCCTTGGCCTTTCCAACCGCGGCTTTGGGTATTAGGTGGGTTGTATAGGCTAAACATAGGGTGCTCATGTCATTTTTCCGTAAAATGAAGGATCGCATGTTCAAGTCCTCGTCAAAGTTGGACGAAGGGCTGGATGCGATCATTGAAGAGGGTGCTGACACGGCGGAGGTCGTGCCTGAGGTCGAGGTGCCAGAGGCTGAGGCCAAAGTTGCATCGGAAGAGGCGGCAGCTGAGGCGACGCCGGAGCCGTCCTCGGCAGAGACCCCGGAGCCGCAGCCGGAGATTGCTGTCGGGGCGGCCCCGGTTCCAGAGGCGGAACCTGAACCTACGCCGATCGCGGCACCTGAGCCTGAGCTTGCTCCCTCCAGGCCCGGCATCTTGGGGCGTCTGATGGGGCGCTCGGCCGAGCCCAAACGGGCGCTGGACGACGAGATGTTGGAGCAGTTGGAAGAGCTGCTTATCGCCTCGGACATGGGGGTGGATATCGCTTTGCGTGTCACGGCGAACATGGCTGAGGGCCGTTATGGCAAACTGATGTCCGCGACCGAGATCAAGACGCTTCTGGCCGCGGAGATTGCAGGCGTGATGGAGCCTGTGGCGCGCCCTTTGCCGATCTATCCCAAAACGCCTCAGGTCGTGCTGGTGGTTGGGGTCAATGGCTCGGGCAAGACGACGACGATTGGCAAGCTATCCAGCCAGTTCCGCGCGGCGGGCAAGAAAGTGGTGATCGCGGCGGGCGACACGTTCCGCGCTGCGGCGGTGGAGCAATTGCAGGTGTGGGGCGACCGGGCGGGCGTGCCCGTGCTGACCGCGCCGGAGGGGTCTGACCCCGCCGCGCTGGCCTATGACGCGATGGTCAAGGCCGAAGCCGAGGGTGCGGATCTGTTGATGATCGACACGGCAGGTAGGTTGCAAAACCGCGCTGACCTGATGGAGGAACTGGCAAAGATCGTCCGGGTGATCCGCAAGAAAGACCCCGACGCGCCGCACAACACGCTGCTGGTTCTGGATGCCACGACGGGGCAGAACGCCCTGCGTCAGGTGGAGCTGTTCGGGCAGATGGCGGATGTCTCGGGCCTTGTGATGACCAAGCTGGACGGCACTGCGAAAGGCGGTGTGTTGGTAGCGCTGGCCGATAAGTTCGGCCTTCCGATCCACGCCATTGGGGTGGGGGAACAGATTGAAGATTTGCAACCTTTTGACCCCGAGGAATTTGCAGATGCCCTGGTTGGTCTTGACCGTTCGTGACATATACCCACACCCCTGTGGATAAGCCTGAGTAGACCAAATGCGCCTAAAATCCCTGTGTCTTGCCCTGTTATTTGGTCTGTCGGCCTTGCCCGCGCAGGCGCTGAGCCCGTCGAATTGTGGCACCATCGAAGAGCAGGCCTTCACGCTTCTCGATGCTCACTTCGACATCGAAGTCACCCAAAGCCCGACCTCGCGAGCGACGGCATTGCCCAACGGCTGCGTGTCCACGGACCTTGACGTCTATGTGGGTGAACTTGGCCTGTCGTTCCGGGTGGAGCGGTTGGCCTACACCGGCCAAAACCTCCTCAGCTGGGTGCGCGGAGAGGTGGTTCTGCCGACCGAGCTTGGGTTGCGCCTCGACGGAGCCATGCTGATAGGGCAACCGGCCCCCGAGCTGACATGGATCAGCGACCTTGCCGGGCCCCAGACGCCGGCGCGGATCGACCTGCAATGGCGGTGGCATCCAGAGACCAACAGGTTGGACGTCGATGGGCTTCGGGTAGAGCTGCACGATGGCAGCACCGCCACCCTTGTGCTGCGTGGCCATGCGCCGGGCTGGACTCCCTACAACACCCCGCTTGCAGACCTCGGGCACCATACTCTGGCCGTCGATCTGCTGTTTAACGGTCTGTTTGAACGCGCCGTTGTGGCCCCGATGCAGGCCAACGGCATCGACGCCTCGCCCTTCACCTTCGCGATGGCCGCGGCGGGCGTGCAATCCCTGACCCACAGCGCGCCGCGCGGTTTCTTGTCCACGGCCTCGGCCACGGCAATCAACGCTTTTACGCTGTCGTTACCGTCCCCCCGGGGGCGGCTCCGCCTGAACCTGACCAGCCCCGAGCATTTCAACCTGAACGCAGCGCTCTTTAACCTGCGCACGGGCATCCCGTTCGACGTGGCGCTTCCATCCGGCACCTCCTTGCAAGCCATTTGGACACCGCGCCAATAGATGAGCCATTGGATCACCTCCATCGAAGGCACAGAGGCGGGGGCGCAGGCGGCGCTGACCCTCGCGCTTTTGGCGGCGGTGCTACATGCGGTCTTCGGCGCCCTGCAAAAGGGCCGCCATGAGCCGCTTTTGGCCCGTGGCGCGATTGACGCAAGCTACGGGCTGATGGCCGCCCCGATTGCGTTTTTCGTCGTGCCTTGGCCCGAGCCGCATATGTGGCCGATCTTCGCGGGCGCATTCGTGATCCACGGGTGCTACAAACTGGCCGTTCTGGGCGCGTTTCGGCGTGGTGCATTTACCGTCGTCTACCCGGTCATGCGCGGCACGGGGCCACTGTTCACCGTTATTGGCGCGTGGCTGATCTTCGGAGAGACCTTCAACCTTCTCCAATGGCTCGGCGTGGCGGTGCTGCTTCTGGGGCTCTACGGGCTTGCCGCCTACAACATGGCGCGCGTCACCATCGCCCGTGACACCCTGATAAACGGGCTGCTCTTTGCTGTTCTCACCGGGCTTTTCGTGGCGATTTACACCACCTACGACGCCTACGGCATCCGCGCCACGGCCGACCCTTTCACCTTTCTTGCGTGGTTTTTCTTCATCGACGGGCTGTTGTTCCCGGTTCTCGCAGCCCGCTTCTATCTGCGCCTGGCCGACCGCCCCGCCCTTGGCCCGCTGGCGCTGCGCGGCATCATCGGCGGGCTGGTTGCCTTCGCCTCTTTCGGATCTGTCATGTTGGCCACGCGCCTTGACCAGGTGGGCGAGGCCGCCGTGCTGCGCGAGACCTCCACCGTCTTCGCAGCGCTCATCGGCTGGCTGTTTCTGCGCGAACCCGTCGGCCCCATCCGCGCGGGGTTGATGGCTTTGATCGCGGCTGGGGCAGTGATAGTGGAGGTCGCAGGGTGATGCCGCCTCTCGTATGTCGCGCCGAAAGGTCTTAAGTATCCCGAAACCGACCGAACACCCACGGAGCCCGCATGTCTGAACGAGAAATTAGCCCTTGGCTGAAACAGAGCCTCGAATTCGGCCCCGTGCTGGCGTTTTTCGTCGCGTTCTTCTTGCTGAAGGCCGAAAGCTACCCGCTATTGGGACAAATGGTGCAACCGTTCACCTTCATCACCTTCTGGTTCGTCATCCTGATGGTGGTCTCCATGGGCATTCTGCGGGTGCTTACGGGGCACCTGTCGCGGATGCAGATCATGACGTTGGGCTTGGTGGTTGTCATGGGCGGCCTGACCGTTTGGCTGGATGATGAGCGTTTCCTCAAGCTCAAGCCGACCCTGCTATATGCAGCATTCTCCGCCATCCTGGCCTTCGGTCTGTGGCAAGGTAAGTCCTACCTCGCCTCCCTGCTCGGAGATATCCTACCGATGGAGCAGGAGGGCTGGATGGTCCTGACCCGCCGTTTCGCATGGTTTTTCCTCGCCCTAGCGGTGGCCAATACATTGATCGCTATCACACTTTCCTCGGCGGTCTGGGTGTCGGTCAAAACCTTCGGACTACCGCTGGCGATGGTGGTGTTCATGGGCCTGCAATACAAGCTTGTCGAAAAGTTCGGCCTCATGGACGACGCGGACCCGGCTTCCCCGAACGATCAGGACTAGACCGCCCCCGTTCCGGGCGGCCCGGCTTCGCGCCCCTCTTGCCCGGAGCCATACGGCTGCTCGTGTCCTTGGGATCGGGCCGTGTGCCTCCCTTGAACCCCTTCGGCCCGGGCTTCTTGCGCCGCTTGCCCAAGGCCTTCGGCTCCGCATGACCCTCGGTCGCGGATTCCAGGCCCAATTGATCGCGTAGAACCCTTGGTTTGATCTCTTCAACCTCGCCCTGGCTCAACTCTCCCAACCGGAATGGCCCGTAAGAGATGCGGATCAACCGGTTCACCTCAAACCCAAGCTCCGCCATGGCGCGCCGGATCTCTCGGTTCTTGCCTTCCCTCAAACCTACGGTCACCCACGCATTGGCGCCCTGAACCCGGTCGAGCGCGACGTCCATCGGCTGAAACCGCTCTCCCTCGGCCAGGATCCCGCGTCGCAGGGGGGCGAGATCCTCGTCCTTGGGATTGCCCTTGATCCGTACGCGGTACTTGCGCAACCACCCGGTCGAGGGCAGCTCCAGCTTCCGCTTCACGCCGCCATCATTGGTCAGCAGCAACAACCCTTCCGAGTTCATGTCCAACCGTCCAACCGACATGACCCTCGGCAATCCCTCGGGCAGCTTGTCAAAAACCGTCTCTCGGCCTTTCTCGTCGGCGTTACTGGTCACAAGGCCCGCAGGCTTGTGATACAGCCACACGCGGGGCCGCTCGATCTCGGGCAGGGGGGCTTCATCCACCAAGATGACATCGGCGTCGGTGACATTCAGCGCCGGGCTTTCAATCACCGCGCCGTTCACGCTCACGCGCCCGGCCTCAATCATCCGCTCCGCCTCCCGACGAGAGGCCACACCCGCGCGGCTCAGCCGCTTCGCTATACGTTCACCATCAACCATGCCCCTCGCTACAAGTTTGACAGCGCCGTGGAAAGCAGCAACCACAGGGTATGACCCAATTCACCTCATTCATGGACGCCGCCTTGGCCGAGGCCGAAGCCGCCAGCGCCCGCGGCGAAGTCCCGGTGGGCGCGGTAATCACTCACCACGGAGAAATCATCGCCCGTGCCGGGAACCGCACCCGTGAACTGCATGACCCGACCGCCCACGCGGAAATCCTCGCCATCCGGGCCGCCTGCCAAACCCTGCGTTCAGAACGGCTGCCCGATTGCGACCTCTGGGTCACGCTGGAACCTTGCCCCGCCTGCGCCACAACCATCTCTGCGGCCCGTATCAAGCGCCTCTACTTCGGCGCTTCCGATCCCAAATCCGGTGGCATCAACCAAGGACCTCGTATCTTCACGCATCCCCAATGCCATCATGCGCCCGAAGTCTACCAGGGCCTTCAAGAACCCCAATGCGCCGCCCTCCTGCGCCGCTTCTTCGCCGCAAAACGCTAAGAACATCCGCCCCGCTCTCTGCTTCATCTTGGCCAATACAACTCAATCCCCCGCCAGCGCCAGGCGCTGCGGTCCCAATCGACCCGATTCAGAAAATATGCGTGGAGAGCCTGTAAGCCGGATTTTGTCCACCTACGGGTTGCCCCGCAAGCTGGATGACCATTCCTCTCGGCGTACGATTACTCGCACACTCTAGCTGCCAACCCGGACCGCGGGGATGAAGCATCCCATGATACGGTCCCTATTCGGCATTGCTCCCAGGTGGGGCTTGCCATGCGGGCGCTGTTGCCAGCCCCCCGGTGGGCTCTTACTCCACCGTTTCACCCTTACTTTCCGCATCGCAAGCGATGAGGTTAGCGGTTTGTTTTCTGTGGCGCTTTCCGTCGGATTGCTCCGCCCGGGCATTACCCGGCACCTTCACTTCAGGGAGTCCGGACTTTCCTCGATCACACGCCCCGAAAGGCGTAGCGTCGCGGCCATCCAGCCCTCCACGCAAGCCCCCGGCTAAGGCGCTGCATCGGTCCGGTCAACCCCATAGCGTTTCGCCAGATCCGCCATCACGGCGCAATCCTCTCCGTCCAGAGGGCCGTATTTCCATGGCCGGAATCGCATGCGTACGACTTCCAACAACAGGTCATCCTCTACGCTCGGATACCCAAACGCGGCCGCGTCCTCGCGAAACGCTTCGACATCCACGCGATCCCCGTCAGCCTCCGACCACACCGACAAACCTTGTCGCGCCAATCGCCGCCAGTCAAACCGTCGCCCCGGATCAATCTTTCGCCCCGGTGCCATGTCCGAATGCCCGATGACCCCCTCCGGCCTGATCCCCCATGCGGCGAGGAGGCCCTGGCCGAGGAGCCGTTCGAGCGACACCATCAAAGGCTCCGAAAATGGCGAAACCCCATCGTTGTCCAATTCAATCCCGATGGAGCGTGAATTCACGTCGCCCGCCCCGCGCCATTCACCGGCGCCCGCGTGCCATGCCCGCATCGGTTCATCGACCAGCGACAGCACCTCGCCGTCACGTCCAATCAGATAATGGGCCGAGACTTCCCTCGCCGGATCGCACAGCGCTTTTGCGGCAGAAACGCAGCTTTTCATCGCGGTGTAATGCAACACCACCAACTCCGGCTTCAGGCCATCACGGCGGTCACCAAAATTGGGGCTTTTCAAGGGATTAACCGTCGATCGAGGGCAGGGCGTCGAACGTCTCTACAGGTGCATTCGCCGAGGCGCGCAGGGCGCTTGGGTCAAAACCGCAGACGAAACCGTCACCGTCGGGATCCATCCCATTGGGGTCACGCTCCGGCCCGCCATCGGCAAGGAATCGATCTTGCGCCTCATCGCGTGTCTCAAACTCCAGGCAGAAGTCTTGCCCGTCGGAGCGGAACGGATTGCGTCGCCATTGGCGCTCGCCGGGCTGGTGGGTCGTGCGCAACGCGAAGGCGGCCACACGGGCCAGCAGGGGCGGCGGAAGAACGTCGCTTGCTTGCTGTGGCTGAATTGTATCAAACACACCGGCTGAAGAACCCGCCTCGGATTCTGCGATCGCCCCTTCCGCAATCGCGGTCAGGTCGTTGGGGTCAAGGAATGTCACATCCCCCGTTGCGCCCGCCTCGATCCCCACCCCGGCCGAGGGCGTCTGGATCACCTCGGTAGAAATCTGGCCGTTCAACCCGGCCTGACGGGCGTTCAGCCCCTGTTGGTCCAAAGTCCGCTGCCCCGGCGACACGTCGTTGGGTGTCGGGGTACAGCCCGCAAGGGCCACTAAGGCAAGGGCGACAAACCGCGTGTTAACCATCACTCAAGCCTCATTTTCTGGCGCAAACATATTGTAAGCGGTCAACCTACCACCAACGTGCGGGTTTTTCCACAAACCCCGCCGCGCTTTCCAACGCATAGGCGGTGTTCAGCAACTCACCCTCTTCCCAGGGCCTACCGATCAACTGCAAGCCAAGGGGCAAGCCGTTGCGGTCCATGCCCGTTGGCACGGCAACGCCCGGAAGCCCGGCAAGGTTCACAGTCACCGTGAATACGTCGTTGAGGTACATTTCCACCGGATCGTTCACCTCTTTGCCCAACTCAAAGGCGGCGCTTGGGGTGGCGGGTGTCAGAATCGCATCGACGCCAGCGGCAAAGACATCATCGAAGTCTTTCTTGATCAACGCGCGGACCCGGCGGGCGCGGTTGTAATAGGCATCGTAAAAGCCTGCGGACAGCACATAGGTACCAACCATGACGCGGCGCTGGACCTCGGCGCCGAAACCTTCGGCGCGGGTCTTCTCATACATCTCGGTGATGCCATCGCCCGGCGCCATATCGGCGCGGTAGCCAAAGCGTACGCCGTCGTAACGGGCCAGGTTGGAAGAGGCCTCAGCCGGTGCAATCACGTAATAGGCGGGCAGGGCATATTTGGTGTGGGGCAAGCTGATATCGCGGATTTCGGCGCCTGCGTCCTTCAGCATGGCGGTGCCGTCGGTCCACAATTGCTCAATCTCGGCGGGCATCCCGTCCATGCGGTATTCCTTTGGAATACCAATAACCTTGCCACGAATATCGCCGGTCAGCATCGCCTCAAAATCCGGCACTTCCATATTGGCCGACGTGCTGTCTTTCGCGTCATAGCCCATCATTGCGCGGCCCATGATCGCGGCATCGCGCACGGTCTTGGTCATCGGTCCCGCCTGGTCGAGGGACGACGCAAAGGCCACCACGCCCCAGCGAGAGCAGCGCCCATAGGTGGGCTTGAGCCCCACTGTGCCGGTGAACGCCGCAGGCTGGCGGATGGAGCCGCCGGTATCCGTGCCGGTGGCCGCCAGGCACAGGTCCGCCGCCACAGCCGCAGCACTGCCCCCGGAAGAGCCGCCCGGTGTCAGGCCCGCGTCGGAGTTCCCCGCGCGCCACGGGTTCACGGCGTTCCCGTAAACCGAGGTTTCGTTGGAAGAACCCATGGCGAATTCGTCCATGTTCAGCTTGCCCAACATGACCGCACCCGCATCGCGCAAGTTGCCCGAGACGGTGGATTCGTATTCCGGTGTGAAGCCGTCCAGAATTTTCGATGCTGCCTGAGAGGCTACGCCCTCGGTGCAGAACAAATCCTTAATGCCCACGGGAATGCCGCACATGTCGGGCGCGTCGCCTTCGGCAATCCGGGCATCGGCCGCCGCCGCGCGTTCCAGCGCCAGTTCCGGCGTCTTGTGGACGAATGCGCCAAGGGCATCGGCCCCGTCGATGGCGGAAAGGCAAGCTTGGGTCAGCTCGACCGACGTGACCTTGCCCTCGCGCAGGGCGTCACGGGCAGCGGCGATGGTGAGCGTATTGAGATCAGACATTATTCCACCACCTTGGGAACCGAGAAAAAGCCTTCACGGGCATCGGGCGCATTGGCCAGAACCTTGGCCTGTTGGCCACCGTCCGTCACCACGTCCTCGCGGCGGGGCAGGGCCATGGGCGTGACCGAGGTCATCGGCTCCACACCGTCCACGTCCACCTCTTCCAGTTGTTCGATGAACCCCAAGATCGCGTTGAATTCCTCTGCCAATGCGGGCAGGGCGTCTTCGTCAACCTTGATACGGGCAAGCTTGGCGACCTTTGCAGCGGTCGCAACATCGATGGACATCGGCCAAATCCTCTCGTGAAATCAAACGCGGTTTACCCGGCAGGGCGGGGTGTCGCAAGCGTGGCGCGGGGGCGTTGCCCATGATTTTCACCTGAGCGCCCCAATTTGGTCCGATTGCCCGGTGATTCTGCCTTTGGGGGATGCAACAGAAGGCCACGTCATGAAGCGGAAATCCGAAGTTGAGCTGGACGTAATCGCACGTGTTTTGTTTACCGGTGCCAGTGCTTACCTGTTCGTTCAATATCTGCTGCTGCCGCAGTTGTTGCTGATGAACCTTAGCTTCACGGCGTATTTCTACACGGGCGTTGCTGTTTCCGGCATTCTTGCGATTGCGATCGCCTTGATGACGCGGCCCGCCAAGGCCGCGCCTGATATGTTCCCGGCTGAATAAGCCGCTCTACAGCGCCCGGATCATCTCGACCGCGGGAAAGCTGATTCCCGGCCGCAGGCGGATATCAATCTCGCCCCGGCGCTGAAAGCCCATCGACTCGTAGAACGGCTCGGCCGTGCGCGTGGATTGGCACATCATCCACCGCACCCCCGATGTCCGTGCCGCGCGAAAACTGCGCTCGATCAGGGACCGGGCAAGTCCCCTGCGCAGGGCCTTGGGGTGGGTGACCACGTGGCGGATATGCCCCACGTCACGCGGTCCCACGCCGCCCTGGGGCGCACCATGGCTCCAACCGCCCGCCGCCAGCGGCCCGTCTGCGCCTTCCGCAATGTAATAGGTGCCACAACGCAGCAGTTCCGGCTGCGCGCGGGTGATGAGAGGCAAGCACGTCACCAGCACAGAGGGCGCGTAGTCTGGTTTCAGCAAGACCGCGTAGCTCGCCGCCAGAAGCGCATCCACCGCCGCAATATCGGCCGTGTTCGTTGCTCTGATTGTCATCTCATCTACCATGGCGCGTCCTTCCCTTTGCCATTGGTTGCCCTTGCGCGCGGTGGCGTTTGGACAAAGAAAAAGGCCGCGTCGATCTCTCGGCGCGGCCCTTGATGTCTTGTTTTCCGAAGAAGGCTTACTTGATCTTGCCTTCTTTGTACTCGACATGCTTGCGCACCACCGGGTCGTACTTTCGTACGACCATCTTCTCGGTCATTGTGCGTGCGTTCTTTTTCGCCACGTAGAAGTGGCCCGTGCCTGCGGACGAGTTAAGGCGGATTTTGATCGTGGTTGGCTTCGCCATGGACAGGCTCCTTAATGTCGGGGCGGAGGGCTCACGCCACTCACGCAACAATTGGGTAGAGCGCGCCTTGTAACTGGGCCATGGGGGGAGTCAACACTCAAATGCCGGAAATGGCATAACTCGCGACAATCCCGGCCCCGCCCATGAGGGCCAAAACCGCCAACAGGTCCATTTTGCGCCATAAGAGCAAGGCCGCAGCCAAACCTGATAGGGAAAGGGCCAAAAAGTCGACGGTAGCAAGCTCGGGCACCCAAAGGCCGACGGCGTTGCGGGTAACAGTGCCAAACCAGACATTGAGGGCGAACCAGATCGACAGGTTTGCAATGACGCCCACCACGGCTGCCGTGATGCCCTGTAGCGCACCGGTCAGCCGAGGGCGCGAGGCGATCCATTCCACGTAAGGCGCGCCGGCGAAGATCCACAGAAAGCACGGCACAAACGTCGCCCACAAGGTCACCAACGCGGCGCAGAGGCCCATCCACCAACCGCCCGATTGATGCCCGGCCATGAAGCCCACAAACTGCGTCACAAGGATCAGCGGGCCGGGGGTGGTTTCAGCCAGCCCCAGTGCGTCCATCATTTGCCCGGTTGTCAGCCAGCCGAAATTGCCCACGACCTCTTGCACGATATAGGCCAGCACGGCGTAGGCCCCGCCGAAAGTCACGACCGCAAGGGTCGAGAAGAACCGCGCGACCTCTGCGAGGAGGGGAGGGGCGAAGACCCCGATCCCGAGGAGGGGCGCGAACCAGATCGCGGCCCAGATCGCCACGGTGCGCAGGGTGGCGGTGGCAGAGATCGCGACATCAGGTGCGGCGCGGACCTCTCCCTTCATGGCGAGCGCGCCCGCCACGGCGGCGGCGGCAATGATGAAGGGGAAGGGGACTTCAAATACGAAGATTGCCACAAAGGCCGCCACGGCAAGGGCCATCGCAAAGGCCCCTTTCAGGGCCTTCCCGGAAACTTTCAGCAGCGCCTGTAGGACGATGACAATCACCGTGGCCTTAATCCCCAAGAACACTGCCTCGATCAACGGGACTGTGCCAATCGCGGCATAAAGGCTTGCCAGCGCCAACATCACGACGGCCCCCGGCACCACAAACAACAGGCCCGCCAGAAGCCCCCCAAGGGTGCCCCGCAGCCGCCAGCCAGCATAGGTAGCCAGCTGCATCGCCTCGGGCCCCGGCAACAACATGCAAAAGCTCAGAGCCGACAGAAACTGCTGTTCGCTCAACCACGGGCGTTCTTCGACCAGCTCCCTATGCATCAGGGCAATCTGTGCGGCGGGTCCCCCAAAGGAAAGCAGGCCGATCCGGCCAAAGACCCGGACCATGTCTGAAGCTGAGGGCGTGTTCATGCTGTTTTTCCCCCGGACACAGCAGCTTCTAGAGCCAATGGGAACTACCCCAGTGGAACCCTCGGCCCGCGGCCGTGTTCTGGGCACATGGGCAACGGGACGCAACAAAAAAGGGCCGCCCCGACGGCGACCCTTTTGTATCAATCGTGTCGTCAGATTACTCGCGGTTGCCGAGGAAGCTGAGGATGATCATGAACATGTTGATGAACGACATATAGAGGTTCAGCGCGCCCATGATCGCAGATTTCGCGATCCACTCGCTATCGCCGTGCTGTGCATGGTCGATGTACTCCTGCTTGATCGCCTGTGTGTGGTAGGCGGTCAGACCCGCGAAGACCAACAGCAGCAACGCCGACAGCGCCAGATCGAAGCCGGGGATTACGATGCCCCAAAACGCCGACAGGGCGAAGGACAGTAGCATCAGGACGATGCCGCCGATCAGGCCCATCATCAAGAACGCACCCCAGCCCGAAATATCGCGCTTGGTCACGTAGCCAAACAGGCTCAGGCCCGCAAATGCGGCCGAGGTTACAAGGAACGCCTGCACAATCGACGCGCCTGTAAAGACCGCGAAGATATAGCTGATCGACATGCCCATGACGGCGGCGAACGCGTAGAAGAACAATTGCGCGGCAGCGGCCGAAGCCCTGGTGATGATCGCGCCGAACGCGAAGATCATGCCGAGGGGCGCAAACATGACGATATAGCCAAGGATCGTGGGTTGGAACGTCACCGGATCATTGAGCAGCGACAGAAGCGCCGGGTTGGACCCGAACGCCCAAGCGGCGGCGAAGGTGATCAACAGGCCGATCGACATCGTGCCGTAGACCTTGTTCATGTGGGCGCGCAGGCCTTGGTCCAACTCCGCGGCGGAGCCGGCCATGCCTTGGGAGCGCATCGTCTGATATTCAGCCATGGGGTTCTCCATTAAAACACTGAGCCCGGATGTCGGGCCTCTTGGGGTGAATATCGTGCAGGTCGTGACATTTTTCAAGCGAACGGCCCCTGCAAAACCTGCAAGGGCCGTGTTTTTTCCTCTTTTGTGCGCCTCGACCTTCAGTTGCGCCAATTTTGCGGCACATCCCACAGAGGTCGCTGGGTTTCGCGGGCGATTTGCGCGTCGGTCAAGCCGATATCGCGACGCATCTGGGCCGGTAGGCGCTTGAGGTGTTGGCGTTGGCGCCATACGCCGATGACACGCTGCAACAGCGACACATGCGCCTTGGGTGCGCAGGCCGCCACGGCTTCCGACAGGGTGGCCTGATGAGGGCGGGTGAGGGGCAGATGAGCCATGGCGTTTCCTTTTCATATCGTGACGAAGTGGTCGAATATCATTCCGATATGTGATGTATGGACGTGCTGAAATCATTTTGATAGTGAATGTTCTTGAAGTTAATCATCACGGGAATTGATGGATGGCGCGTAATCTCGATCTGACCTCTCTGAGGGCCTTTGTCACCGTGGTGGACGCAGGCGGTGTCACGAAAGCGTCGAGCTTTCTGAACCTGACCCAATCGGCGGTCTCCATGCAGCTCAAGCGGCTGGAAGAGGCGTTGGATGTGGGGTTGTTTGACCGCACGACGCGCAAGCTGAACCTGACCGGCGCGGGCGAACAGATGTTGGGCTATGCCCGCCGCATGCTGGAGTTGAACGACGAAGTTCTAGGTCGCCTCACCGCAACGGAATATGAGGGAGAGATCATTCTCGGCGTGCCGGGCGATGTGGTCTATCCGGCGATCCCCGGCGTGTTGCAACGCTTCTGCACCGCTTATCCCCGGATGAAAGTGCAGCTTTTGTCCCGTGGCACTGTCAGCTTGAAGGCCGCGTTCGAGCGCGGCGATGCGGACGTGATCCTGACCACCGAAGAGGACGTGGATCGCGGCGGAGAGACCTTGTTGGAACGCCCGATGGTCTGGATCGGTGCGAAAGAGGGGCAGATGTGGAAGCAACGCCCCCTGCGCCTTGCGTTCGAGCGTGATTGCATCTTTCGCGGCCCCGCCCTTGCCGCGCTCGATTCAGCTGGGATTTCTTGGGAAATGGCCGTGGAATCCGACAAGATGCGCGCCGTCGAGGTCTCGGTCAGTGCTGACCTTGCGGTTCATGCGGTCATCGAGGGGACCGAATCGCCCTACACGACCATGGTGCCCCATAACGGGGCTCTGCCCACGCTGCCGCGTATTCGGATCAACATGTACCGGTCCGAGCTTGCCCGCTCTGAACCGGTGGATGAACTGGTGACGCTGATCCGGCAGGCGTATCACGCGATATAGATGGCGTGGACCGTTCCCGGGCCGAGGCCCGGTCTACGATTGAGCGATCGTGACCACGACCTTGCCCGATGCTTTCCGGGACCGTAACAGCTCCATCGCCTCGCCCGCGTCGTCCAACGGGAAAGTCGCGCCGATGTGCAGGGTTAACTGCCCGGCCTCGTACATCTCCATCAATTGCGAAAGGCTCTTGGCCAGCCGTTCAGGCGCCCACTTCAGGTAGCCCCCCCAATAGAAGCCTACGACGTCGATGTTCTTGACCAACAGGTGATTGGCCGGGATCTGGGGAATGTCGCCGCTGGCAAAGCCGATCACGATGATGCGCCCGCCGGGGTTTGTTGCTCGCATGGCCGCCTTGAAATTGTCGCCCCCAACGGCGTCATAGACCACATCGGCGCCGCCGAGCGCCTTGATCTCGGCGCGTAGGTCTGCGGTTTCGCTGTCCAACACATGGGCCGCGCCTGCGGCTTTGGCGATGGCCAGCTTTTCAGGGCCCCGCGCCACGGCGATAACCTCGGCCCCCATCTTCGCGCCCAATTCTACCGCCGTCAGCCCGACACCGCCCGCCGCACCCAGAACCAGCAGCCGGTCGCCCTTCTTCACATGCCCCCGATCGGTCAGCGCCAGATGCGATGTCCCGTAAGCCACAATAAACCCCGCCGCCTGCTCGAACGGCATGGAGTCGGGGATCGCCACGCAGCGTTCTGCGCTGAATACACCGGCCTCGGCCAACCCGCCCGAGCCCTCGAACACCGCAACACGGGTGCCGATGGCGGGGCTAGTGACGCCGTCGCCCAATGCCTCGACCACGCCTGCGACCTCCATTCCCAACGCGAAGGGCAGCGCGGGGGTGTCTTGATACGTACCCTTCGCCATAAGCAAATCCGCGAAGTTCAGCGCGCAGGCATGAATGCGGATGCGCACCTGGCCAGGGCCGGGGGTGGGCGTCGGCATCTCGATCACGGATGGGGCTGTTGCGTGATCGCTCACGACGAATGCGCGCATGGCTGTCTCTCCAACGTAAACCTGTTTGGGCATTCCTATCGGCAACATCGGGCCACTGCCAGCACCAGAACCTTGACGCCTGCGCCCGCCCCGTGTCACGCCCATCGCGATTGGATTAGCGGAGCGATGCAGATGCGGGATGAACAGGCGCTGATGGCCACGGCCCATATGATGGCAGACGCCGCGCGGGCCGCGATCTTGCCGCACTTCCGACGTGGCGGTCTAGGCACCACATCCAAGGAGACGGACAGCTACGATCCAGTCACCGTTGCCGACCGCGCGTCCGAAGCCGCCATGCGGGCGCTTTTGGCCGAGTACCGCCCCGACGACGCGATCTTGGGCGAGGAAGAGGGCTTCAAGGACGGCACCAGCGGCCTGACCTGGGTTCTCGACCCGATCGACGGCACCCGTGGGTTCGTGTCCGGCGCCCCCACTTGGGGCGTGTTGATCGCCCTGTGCGATGCAAACGGGCCGATCTACGGCATCATCGACCAACCCTATATTGGCGAGCGGTTCGAGGGCGGCTTTGGTCGCGCCCAGATGGACGGCCCTCTGGGGCCACGGGATTTGGGCGTGTCCCCCTCTGCCAGCTTGGCCGAGGCCACGTTGTTCACGACTTTCCCCGAGGTTGGGACCGATGCGGAGCGTTTGGGGTTCGAGGCGGTGCGCGACCGGGTGCAACTGACCCGCTATGGCTGCGACTGCTACGCCTATGCGCTTTTGGCGGCGGGTCAGATTGATCTGGTGATCGAAGCGGGTTTGCAAAGCTATGACATCGCAGCACCCGTGGCCGTCGTTCAGGCCGCAGGCGGGGTTGTCACCGATTGGAACGGCGGCCCGGTCCATGAAGGTGGGCGGGCCATAGCAGCGGCCTCGCCCGCGCTGCACGCTGAGGCGCTGGCTCTACTGCAAGGGGTTGTAAATGGCTGATCTGATCCTGCGAAATGTGAGCCATTGCCTAACGATGGACGACGCGGAAACCGAGCTGCGCGACGTCGATATCTTGCTGCGCGATGGGCAGGTCTCCCAGATCGGCCAAGGGCTTGAAGCCGATGCACCCGCGATGGATTGCAGCGATTGCCTGGTGACGCCCGGATTGGTGAACACGCACCACCACCTTTTTCAATCCCTGACCCGTGCCGTGCCCGGCGCGCAGGACGCGGCGCTGTTTGGCTGGCTGCAAACGCTTTACCCGATCTGGTCGCGCTTCACGCCCGATCATATGGAAACTTCTGCCGTGATCGGCTTGGCGGAGCTGGCTTTGTCGGGGTGCTCGACCTCATCGGACCATATGTATCTGTTCCCCAATGGCTCACGTTTAGACGATTCCATTGCGGCGGCGTCGCAGGTGGGCTTGCGGTTCCAACCGACGCGCGGCGCAATGTCGATTGGCGTGTCGGACGGGGGCTTGCCGCCGGACGCCTTGGTTGAGGATGAGGCCGCGATCCTGGAGGACTGCATCCGCGTCATCGACGCCTTTCACGATCCTGCCCCCGGCTCCATGTGCCGCGTGGGTGTCGCGCCGTGCTCGCCCTTCTCTGTCAGCCGAGAGCTGATGCGCGACGCCGCGATCCTGGCCCGTGACAAGGGCGTCATGCTGCACACCCACCTGGCCGAGAACGATGAGGATATCGCCTATTCGCTCGAGAAGTTCGGCTGCCGCCCCGGCCAATACGCCGAGGATCTGGGGTGGACCGGCGACGACGTATGGCATGCCCATTGTGTGAAGCTGGACGGGGCTGAGATTGATCTGTTTGCGCGCTCCGGCACGGGCGTTGCCCATTGCCCGTGTTCGAACTGCCGCCTCGCGTCAGGTATCGCGCCGGTGCGTGCGATGCGCGATGCGGGGGTGAAGGTTGGGCTTGGCGTTGACGGCTCTGCCTCGAACGATGCGGGCTCTTTGGTGGACGAGGCGCGTCAAACGATGCTGTTGCAGCGCGTTGTCAGCGGGCCGGGCGCCATGTCCGCGCGAGAGGCGCTGCGGATCGCCACCCGTGGCGGGGCCGAGGTGTTGGGGCGCGGGCAAGAGATCGGGCAGATCGCGCCGGGCTTCCGGGCTGACATAGCCGTTTGGGACATGACCGGGGTGGAGGCTGCGGGCAGCTGGGACATGGCGGCACTGCTTCTGGCGGGGCCACGGCGGGTGCGCGAATTGATCGTCGAGGGGCGTGTCGTGGTGCGCGACGGGCAGATGGCTTCCCTTGAAATGGCACCACATCTGGCGCGTCAGCGGCATCTTGCGCAGGACCTCGCTGGGCGCGGGTAATATCATTTGTGCAACCCTTTTGTGGGACTATTTACCTAAATTTGATTCAAGTATTGCCTTAAACGAACCTTTAACCCGCATATCCACAGGTCAGAATATGAGGTAAGGAAGGGACGTAAATCGCTTCCCCTTGAACCAATCGGGTGCCTCGGGCATCCTCAAAGGCATCGAGCAAACATATAAGGGATCACAAAATGAAGATCCGTCTCGCGACCGCTTCGGTATCGCTCTCTCTTGTCCTTTCGGCCTGTACGCCGACCCAGACCGCCAGCGTGGAAACCGCTGGCGTCCAACGCCTTAGCTTCGGGCAAAGCATAGACATCGCCGCGGCCGGTGCCCGGCTGTCAGCACTGCGGGCGCAGAACGGTTTGGGGCGGCCTTTGGGCCATTCCGCAGAGCTGCAAGCGGCGGCGCAGGCCCATGCGGATGACATGAGCCGGACAGGTAACTTCTCCCATACCGGATCCAATGGCTCGACCGCTGCGTCCCGCATCCGCTCCGCTGGCTATAGGGCGTGTTTCTACGCCGAGAACATTGCCCAGGGGCAGGCGAGTACAGCGCAGGTTTTCCAGGACTTCATGGCGTCTCCGGGGCATCGCCGCAATATGGTGGCCGCCCAGGCCACGCAATTCGGTTTCGCACAAGCGAATGGCTATTGGGTTTTGGTTTTGGGCCGAAGCTGCTGAAGCAAGGCGCGGGATTGGCTGATGCCGATCCCCACCAGGATTAGCCCGAGCGCCCAGAACAATTGCGGGGGCAGGGCCTCACCCATCAAGGTGACGCCAAACAGCACGGCCCAGACCGGGACCATGTAGCTGGTGAATGACATGAAAAGTGACCCGGCCGAGGTGATGACCTGCACCCGCAATATTGCTGCCAGACCCGTGGGGAACGCGGCGGTATAGAGCAACGCCCAAGCGGCGGAGGTTTGGGTGATCTGCGGCGGCCCATCCATGACCCATGCCAACGGCATCAGAACCAGCGCGCCCATGGCTAACGAGGCCGCGGCGAAAGCAATCGGCGGCATCTTTGGCGCGCGGCGGGTCATCACGGACCCAACGGCATAGCACGCGGCCGTGGCCATACAGGCAAGGCGGCCGCCCATCGTGCCCTCGCCGAAGGCTCCGGGGCCGACCAATAACAAAAGCCCCACAAAGCCAAGGCAGACGCCAATAACGCGGCGCGGGCCAATCCCTTCCTCGGGCGAGAATATCGCGACAAGTGGCAGAACGAGCAGCGGGACTGCCCCCATCGCCACGCCCGCAAACGCAGAGGGGACGTAGTTCAAGCCCCACGCCAACAAAGTTAGCGGCAAGGCAAGGCTGAAGATCCCGATGACCGTCACAAAGCACCATGCCCGCGCGCCACGGATATGTTGCACACCTTGGCCCATCATGGCGCTGAGCGGCAACAAGATCGCCGCCGCGATCGCTACCCGCCCGGCTGCGACCCACCAAAGGCTTATCGCCTCTAGCGCCAGCGTCGTGCCCATGAATGCGGTGCCCCAGACAATGCCGAGGGCTATGACGAGCAGCCAATTTGTGACGCCGGGTTTAGTGGTGGAAGGCGTGCTCATGCTTGGGTCATAATCGTGATGAAAAGTCCAATTAGAACAATCGCGACAGCCCACTTCCATGCCGCATCCGCTAAATTGTTCTTTTTCGCCCGCGGCTCGATCAATGCAGCGGGCCGATCGGGGCCATAGCGCCATGTGACGTGCGCTGGGGCAAACCCGGCCGTTTCGAACAAATCACTCGACGGGGCACCAGCCCATACCTGTGCGTAAAGATTGTCCCAATTCGCCGTTTCCGCCATTTCCTTTGCGAAGGACACAAGGTTATGGCCCACGCCCTTCTTGCGCCATTTGGGATCGACCCAGATATCTACGATCGAGCCATTGTGCGCGTCTGGTGCGTCGTCTCTCAGATGCCAGCTTAGAAGAACGTAGCCGACAATAACGCCGTCGGCCTCCGCGACGAACAGATTGCCGCTCTCTCCGATAGGGTACCCCTCGCCAGAGAGAAACGCGTGAGCGTGGTCGCGCTTCAGCAGCATTTCCCAGCCGTTCTCGGGGAAGGCATAAGGCTGCCGGGTGCGGTGCTCTTCCCAAGTGTCGCGGCTGGCCGCCGCGATCTCGTGGCGGTCGGCGGTCACCGCGGGGCGGATGGAAACCTTCATCCGCGTAACTTCGCCCGCCCTTGCAGGGGCGTCAACTCCTCAACCTCGCGTGTCATCAGATAAGCGCCGCCGTCGCACCCTCGCGTCCTCTGCTTGACGAAAAAGGCAGGCCCGAAGACCTGCCTTTCCCAATACGTGTCGAAAAACGTTTAGTTCTTCGCTTTGTCGACCATTTTGCCGGCCGAGATCCAAGGCATCATGTCGCGCAGTTTGCCGCCGACAAGCTCGATCTGATGCTCGTCGTTGGCGCGACGCGATGCTTTGATCGTTGGCTGACCCACAGCGTTTTCCAGCATGAAGTCACGGACGAATTTGCCGGACTGGATGTCGGACAGAACGCCCTTCATGCGGGCTTTGGTCTCGTCGTAGGGCAGGATGCGTGGGCCGGAAACATACTGGCCGTACTCTGCGGTGTTGGAGATCGAGTAGTCCATGTTGGCAATGCCGCCTTCATAGATCAGGTCCACGATCAGCTTGGTTTCGTGCAGACACTCGAAGTAGGCCATCTCGGGCTCGTAACCGGCTTCTACCAGTGTCTCAAAGCCCATGCGGATCAGCTCTACGATGCCACCGCACAGAACCGCCTGCTCGCCGAACAGGTCGGTTTCGCATTCTTCGCGGAAGTTCGTTTCGATGATGCCAGAGCGACCGCCACCGATGGCCGAGCAATAGGACAGGCCGATTTCCAGCGCTTTGCCGGAAGCGTCGTTGTGAACGGCAACAAGGCAAGGCACGCCGCCGCCTTTGGTATATTCGCCGCGCACAGTGTGGCCGGGGCCCTTGGGCGCCATCATGATAACGTCAACTTTGTCAGACGCTTCGATCAGGCCGAAGTGGACGTTCAGACCGTGGGCGAAGGCAATCGCCGCGCCGTCGCGGATGTTGTCACGCACGTATTTCTTGTAGGTTTCGGCCTGAAGTTCATCGGGCATTGTGAACATGATCAGGTCGGCCCAAGCGGCGGCTTCCGAAATCTCCATAACCGTCAGGCCTTCGCCTTCGGCTTTTGCCTTGGAGGCAGAGCCTTCGCGCAGCGCCACAACGACATTCTTCGCGCCAGAGTCGCGCAGGTTAAGCGCGTGGGCGTGGCCTTGGGAGCCATAGCCAAGAATGGCGACTTTCATGTCCTTGATCAGGTTAACGTCGCAATCGCGATCATAGTAAACGCGCATGGTCTCTCTCCTTTGATGCGTAATTTGCGGTGAACATGGCGGGGTTTTCGCGGAAAATCGCTATTCAAATTCGATGAATTTCGCTATATGCGGCGAAAATCATTCGCTGATGCTTCAATTTTCGGAATTTCCATGCTCGATGACATTGATCGCCGCCTCCTGCGCCAGCTGCAAGCCGACCCCGCACAATCGGTCGGTGATCTGGCTGAAGCCGCCCGTATTCCCTTGGCCGGCGCTTATAAACGGCTGGAAAAGCTGCAAACCACGGGCATCCTACGCGGCCAACGCGCCGTGATCGACTGGCGTGCCTTGGGGTTCGAGGTCGAGGTCTCATTGCGGATCACGATCGACAAAACCAATCCTCGCGCCTTCGATGAATTCCTCGCCCAGGCCCGCAAGGTGCCCGAGGTGATCGAAATCCAGACTTTCCTGGGCCGCGTCGATGCGCGCCTCAAGATCATCGCCCGCGACCTTGCCGCCTATCAGCAGCTCTACCGCGACAGCATTCTGACGCTGCCCCATATGGCTGATATCGAGGCGCTGATGCAGGTTGCCTCCCTGAAGCATTCCATGAGCTATCCCCTATGATGGACGTTGATGACACCGATCTGGCGATCCTTCGCCTGCTTTCCCAAGATGCGACCCTGAAAGCGTCCGAGGTCGGCCGCCGCGTGGACCTCAGCCAACCGGCTGCATGGCGTCGGATCAAACGCCTGACCGAAAGCGGCGTGATATCGGGGCGTAGGTTGGACCTCGATGCCGCCGCCATCGGCTTTGGCGTGACGGTGTTTCTTGGGGTGAAACTGGCGACGAAATCCCGTGTCAGCCTGGAGGATTTTGAACGCGCCATCACCGCGATCCCCGAAGTGCAGACCGTGGAACATGTTCTTGGCCTTTATGATTATCGCCTGCGCGTGGTCGCCCGTGATCTGGCGGATTTTGAGCGCGTCCTGCGGCGCCGCATCATGACACTGCCTTCCGTCGGTAATGTGGAGGCCAACGTGCTGCTCTCCGAAGAACAGCGCCCCGGACCCCTTTGACGCCCGCCCTCTCGCTCTTGTCCCTCCGCCCCCGGCACCCTATCCATACGCCAAACGGAGGATCACACCATGAACGCCCTGCTCGACACAATCGACCCCGATGGCCTGCTGGAATATTCGGTCGTCTTCACCGACCGCTCCCTTAACCACATGTCTGCCAGCTTCCAGACGGTAATGACCGACATCTCTTCGATTTTGAAAGACGTCTACAACGCCGACGCGGTGGCCCTTGTGCCCGGTGGCGGCACCTTCGGGATGGAGGCCGTGGCCCGCCAGTTTGCCCAAAACGAAGATGTCCTCGTGGTGCGCAACGGCTGGTTCTCTTTCCGGTGGTCGCAAATCCTCGATGCTGGCGGCTTTGCAGGCAACGTCACGGTGATGAAGGCGCGCCCCACAGGCAACGACGCCCAATCCCCCTTCGCACCCGCCCCGATCGAGGAAGTCACCGCCAAAATCCGCGAGACGAAACCCGGTATCGTCTTTGCCCCCCACGTGGAAACCTCCGCCGGAGTGATCTTGCCCGATGACTATATCAAGGCCCTCGCCGCTGCCGCCCATGAGGTCGGCGCGCTGATGGTTCTGGATTGCATCGCATCGGGCTGCGCTTGGGTCGATATGAAAGCTTCCGGCGTCGACGTCCTGCTCTCCGCCCCCCAGAAAGGCTGGTCCTCTCAGCCCTGCGCGGGCCTCGTGATGATGTCGGACCGCGCCGTGGCCCGGATGCAGGAAACCACGTCGAACTCCTTCGCGGGCGACCTCAAGGCTTGGCACAACATCATGCTCGCCTATGAAAACGGCGGCCACGCCTACCTCGCAACCATGCCAACCGATGCCCTTCGGGCCTTCCGGGACACGATGTTGGAAACCCGTGACTACGGCTTCGATAAACTAAAAGACGCCCAATGGGCCCTCGGCAACGGCGCTCGCGCGATGCTCAAAGCCAAAGGCATCCTTCCCGTCGCAGCCGACGGCTTCGGCGCCCCCGGTGTCGTCGTCAGCTATACCAACGACCCCGAGATCAAATCCGGCGCCAAGTTCGCTGCCCTCGGGATGCAGATCGCCGCGGGCGTCCCCCTCGCGGTGGACGAGCCCTCGGACTTCATGACCTTCCGCCTCGGCCTATTCGGGCTCGACAAACTCTATGACGTCGATGCAGCACTCGCCCGCCTGCAAACCGCGCTGGACCAGGTCTTTCCATAATCCGAAACCCCAGAAGCAGGGCGCAACACCCTGCTTCATCTTTTCATAAATATCGAAAAATCAGCCCTTGGCCCCAAGTCCCGCCCGCATCAACATGTGTCGGACGGGGGCCACGGCATACAACCCATTCAACGCCTGCAACCGCATATTCCGCAAGCCCTTCGCGTCGGCCATCGAGGCTCGGTTCAGCGCGTCGATCCCGGTCACTCGGGCCCGAACCTCGGCGTGACGGGCGCGGGCATATCTTGCCAATTCTTCCGCCCGGCCCGGATCATCGCGACCCGCCTCCGCGGTACTCAGCAACGATGCAATATCGGCAAGACTCATGTTGAGCCCCTGTGCCCCGATCGGCGGCACCACATGGGCCGCTTCTGCCACCAAGGCGATGCGCTCGGCGGCCATCTGATCGGCGATCTGGCTGATGATCGGCCAAACACTGCGCCGTGACGCCAGTTTCAACGCCCCGTACAGCCCGGCCGATCTTGCTGTCATTTCTTCCTCGAACGCGGCTTCCGACAATCCCGCCAACCGCACAACCTCGGGCCCGCGTTCCATCCAGACCACCGCCGAACAGGGCCGCCCCTCATGATCTGGCAATGGCACCAATGTGAACGGCCCGCCGCTGCGATGGACCTCGGTCGATACATTCTCGTGGGGCGCATCATGGGTCACCGCAAAGGCCAGTGCCTTCTGCCCGTAGCGCGTTGTGCGCACCCCGATCCCCGCCGCCTCGCGCACCGGAGAGGAGCGGCCGTCGGCCGCGACGATCAGTTTGGCCCGAAGGCGCATGCCGTCGCTCAAGGTGACCCGCGCCTCTGTCTCTCTCGTCATCACATGGGCCGTGCCGGTTCCGGGCAGAAACCGGGCGTGGGGCAGGGTGGCGATATGGGCGACCATTTCGCGCCGCAACACCCAATTCGGCAAGTTCCACCCAAACGGCAGATCCGAGATATCTGCCGCACGGAAATCATGGCTCGCCCGCGCCTCGCCCGCGTCCCCGCCCGCATCCACGATACGCATGACCTGCAATGGCGTGGCCAGGGAGGCAAAGCGCGTCCACAGGCCAATTCTCTCCAGAAACGCTTGTGCGGGTTGCAAAAATGCCGTCGTGCGCAGGTCCGCGCCCGCCTCTTCCCTTGCTATCACCGGGGGGGCAGGATCCGCGCAAAGCGTCGTGAAACCCGCCTGGGCAAAGGCCACGGTTGCAGCAAGGCCCGCGACACCGCCGCCGGAAATGAAAACATCGATGTCCTGCACGTCATTCATGGGCAAGATGTAGGCCCTGCCGCCTTCGGGGAAAAGCGGCGTTGTGTCTCGGGCGTGGAAACACACACGGGGGTTAGCGCGGCAGCGCCTGTAGGAACTGCGCCAAATCCGCCGTGCCGTGGTGGATGAATTCCTGTTCCTCCGGCTCCGGGGCCACGTGAATTGTGGTCAGCCCAAGGCTATGGGGCACGCGCAAGTTGCGGGCTTCATCCTCGAACATCGCGGCCTTGGTGTGAGGCAGCGCCTCTTTTCCGAAAACCGTCTCGAAGGCTTTGGGTGATGGCTTGGGATGGTAGTCGGCATGTTCCACGCCATAAATCGCGTCGAATACCCCCTCCAGCCCGCGGGCGTGGGTGACGGCCTCGGCGTAGGGGGCGGTGCCGTTGGTGTAGATGATTTTGCGCCCCGGCAGGGCCTTGATTGCGGTGGCAAGGGCCGGATCAGGCGACAGGACCGAAAAATCAATGTCGTGGACATCCAGCAGATAGGGTTCTGGATCAATGTCATGGTTGAGCATCAAACCGGCAAGGGTCGTGCCATGGGTCAGGTAATACTCTCGCCGCAGTATGTTGGCCTCATCCAGCGTCACCCCAAGCACCTTGCACACATAGGCGGCCATCTTGGCGTTAACCTGCGGGAATAACGCCATATCCGGCGGATACAGCGTGTTGTCGAGGTCAAAGACCCATGTGTCGATATCGGTTAATTGTGCCATCCCAGAGGCCTACGCCCCCGCGGGCACCTGCGCAAGCCACTGGACAGGGACCGGACCGGCGCTTAGCGTCCACGGCCTTGATAAGGGGACGATTTCGCGATGAGTGATGTGGGGCAGAAAGACGCCTATGCAATGATCCTGGAGGCGATTGATGGGGGCGTGTACCGGCCCGGCTCGCGTCTGGTGGAAAGTGAGCTGGCCGACCGGTTCGGCGTCAGCCGCACGCCGATCCGTGAGGCATTGCAACGGCTCGAAACCCAATCCCTGCTGACCCGGGATGGCCGCTCGTTGATCGTGGCCTCGCTGGATCACGCGCAAATGGCCGAGCTCTATGCGGTCCGCCAAGAACTGGAAGGCTTGGCCGCAAGGCTCGCCGCGCAACATGCGGCGACCGAGGAAATCGCCGTGCTGTATGATATGGTGGAACAGGATCGGGCGCTGGTGGCGGACCCGGAAACACTGGCGCGCGCAAATCGGCGCTTTCATCACCAGATCCACCTTGCCTCGCACAACCGCTATCTGGTGCAGCAGTTGGACCTCGTCTACCGCTCCATGGCGTTGATGGCGCGGACTTCTCTGGCGGCAGAGGGGCGTGGGGCGGTCGCACTGGAAGAACACGCGGCCATAGTTGACGCGATCTCTGCCCGTGACGGAGACCGCGCGGCCAATGCGCTCAAGGCGCATCTATCGACCGCGTTCCAAGTCCGCCTGCGGGAAGAGGCGCAGCGGAGCTAGTCACCTCCTCCAACACCCCCACGTCGTCCGTGTCTGGATGCGAGGCTCCGAAATTTCCATGGGTGGTCTTGGCCCAGAAGAACGGCTTCACCATCAGTTCAAACAAGCCGATCCAAGCGGCGATGGTGCCAAACAGGTAGTAAGGCTCCACCAACGGTGTGATAGCGCGGAGGTGGCGCAGATGTTTTGCGCGGCAGGCGTAGATCGAAATCGCGACAGAGCCGAACAGCCCCACCAACATGATCGTCGCGAGCACCCCATAGGCGAAGGGCGACAGCACCGCATCCAACGGGTGCCAGATGCCGAACGGCTTCACCATGAAGCTCCACAAGAGCGGTGCAGACAGAAAGCCGAGAACCGCCCCCACGAACTGGATCTGAAGCCAGAAAAATCGCCATGCGCCAAGGTCACGTAAAAGCACTGCGGGGCGCCGCATCGCGGCGCCATAGGTCATCAAATAGCCCTTGAGCCACCGAGAGCGCTGTTTCACCCAAGGCAAAACGGCGGCGTTTGCTTCCTCAAACGTGGTGGTCTCGACAATTTCCGTAAGATAGCCAGAGCGCGCCAAACGCAGCCCAAGTTCTGCATCCTCGGTCACGTTGTGAGCGTCCCATGCGCCGACGGCCTCAAGCACAGTGCGACGCAGGAAGACCGTGGTTCCGCCAAGGGGCACCACAAGGCCCATCTTCTGGACGCCGGGCAAAAGCACCCTGAA
The DNA here is from genome assembly GCF_038396845.1 of Gymnodinialimonas sp. 57CJ19. Classification (NCBI taxonomy): domain Bacteria; kingdom Pseudomonadati; phylum Pseudomonadota; class Alphaproteobacteria; order Rhodobacterales; family Paracoccaceae; genus Gymnodinialimonas; species Gymnodinialimonas sp. 57CJ19. Next base: position 3,723,088 of record NZ_CP151587.1, on the reverse strand, counting down.
CCAAGCGGCATATTCCACGGTAAACAAGCGGCTTAGCCAATTGTGACGGGCGTTATAGTAATCCAACCGCCCTTGCAGGCAGGCGACCTTGGCGGGCGCCGTAGAGAAGTGTTGCACGACGCGGTGGATTTGATCGGGCTCTGGTCGATCCTCGGCATCATAAATGCCGATGATCTCGCCCCTTGCGTAATTGAGGACATAGTTCAACGCGCGCGGCTTGGTTTGCGGGCTGCCACGGGGCACGATCACCGCCCGCATCCACGTCGGTAAGCTGCCCTTGCGCAGGGCCTTCAGGGTCAGGGGGTCGTCCTCTTCCACGGCTAAAATGATATCGAGGCGCTCGCGCGGGTAGTCGATCCGGCGCAGGCGTTCCACGAGCGCCCCAGCCACTTCGGGTTCCTTGAACAGGGGGACAAGGATGCTGACGGTCGGCAAATGCAGTAATCGCGCCGCGCTCTGAGGGGGGGAGGGGGAATGCGCCTCGCTGCGCAAGCATTGCGCGAAGGCCGAGAGTTTCAGAACGGAATTGCCAATGAGTACAACGATGGCGACGCCAAATACAACCTCGGACAGGGCAAGCGGAGCCAGCAGCAACACGATGAGGCCAAGGATCGTGGCTGCAAGGATATAGCGGCCCAAAGCGTACCCGCGCCACGAGCGACAGGAATGTTTTTCCGGCGCGCGCCCTTCCGCGACGCGGGCGCGTTCCCTCCCGTAGACGGCGCGTTGCGCCTCGATGATCTGGGCGCGCGGGGCGAGGACGGGAACGATGCGCCGGACGTCTGGCAGATGCGCGTGCAGCACGTGCACCCGGTCCGGCCTTGTGGTGGCGACAACCAAAGCCGAGCCCGCCTGCTTCCAGACCACCACCTCGGACGCGATCGCGACGTCCGCGGGCAGTTTTGCAGCAAGGGAAGGGGCAGGCCGCTCGCTCGCAAGGTCAGCGATCCCCACGTCATATATTTGCGATAGCATAGACAGAAGCTCTGCCTCGCTGATGGCCCCTTGAAACGTCAGGACCTGACCAAGGGACAAAGACGTTCCCCGCATCGCGGCTTCAGCCCGGAGAATGTGGTCCAAGCCCGCAAGTCCACGTTCCAACAGCAGCGCACGCAAAAGCGCCGTCTCGTCGCGGGGGCGTTTGGGGGGCGGCTCATGGGGGATTGCACGGGTAATTGGATGCGCCAGAGCGGAGTCTTCTGCGACATCAAGCGTGTCGCGCCGCATGGCATCGGGCGCGTCTCCATCCATAACCTTGGTGCGTTCCTTTCGACGAGCGGATTAGATCCCTGCGCCGATTGTTCTGCAAAATCAGTTAAGAAAAGGTAAACGGCCCCTCAGAGCGAGGCCCGCATCGCCTTATGCGTGGGCCTTCGCGCTTGCGTTGACGGCCTCGGCGAAGCGTTCGAACAAGTAGAAGCTGTCTTGCGGGCCGGGGCTTGCCTCGGGGTGGTGCTGCACCGAGAAGATCGGTTTGCCCTCCACGGCGATGCCACAGTTGGACCCGTCAAAGAGGCTGACATGGGTTTCCGAGACCCCTTCGGGAAGCGTTTGGCTGTCCACGGTGAAGCCGTGGTTCATCGAGGTGATTTCGACCTTGCCGGTCGTCAGATCCTTCACCGGATGGTTCGCGCCGTGGTGGCCGTGGTTCATCTTCACGGTCCGTGCCCCCAGGGCCAGCGCAAGCATCTGGTGACCAAGGCAGATGCCGAAGACGGGGATTTCCGCCTCTAGGACGCTCTTGATCATCGGGACTGCATATGCGCCCGTGGCCGCCGGATCGCCGGGGCCGTTGGACAAAAAGACACCGTCGGGGGATTGGGCAAGTACCTCTTCCGCCGTAGCAGTGGCGGGCATGACGGTCACATCCATACCGGCGCTGGCAAGGCAGCGCAGAATGTTGCGTTTCGCGCCGTAATCCAGAGCCACAACCTTGGGGGCCGCCCCTTCGCGTTTGGTATAGCCTTCGGGCCAGGCCCACCGCATCTCGTCCCAACGGTAGCTTTGGGCGCAGGTCACGTCCTTGGCCAGATCGACCCCTTCAAGCCCGGCAAACCCGCGCGCGGCAGCGACCATCGCTTCGATGTCGAAATTGCCATCCGGGTCATGGGCAAGGGCCACGTGGGGCGCGCCCTGCTGGCGGATTTCACGGGTCAGGCGCCGTGTATCCACGCCGCCGATGCCCACCCGGCCCGTGCGGGTCATCCAATCGACCAAATGGGCCTGCGCCCGCCAGTTGGAAGGCTCGGTCACGTCCCATTTCACCACGATCCCCTCGGCGACGGGATCGGCTGTTTCATCATCCTCGGATGTGGTGCCGGTGTTGCCGATATGGGGGAAGGTAAACGTCACGATCTGGCCCGCATAGGAGGGATCGGTCATGATCTCCTGGTAGCCGGTCATGGCGGTGTTGAAGCACAGCTCGGCCACCCGGATGCCCGTGGCGCCGAAGCCCTTTCCGTAAAAGATGGTGCCATCGGCAAGGACAAGGCAGGCGGTCGGGTGATCGGACATGGGGAGGGCTCCGGTAGGTGGCAGGGGGCGGGGCAAACTTTCGGTGGTTTATGGGCGCACCGACGCGCGGTCAAGGTGCGCCTTGTTGTATCGCTGCGGATCGCATACCTATCGCGCTCAATATTTTCACACCTGGGATGCGACCATGGGCTTGCGCAACAAGATCACCGACGGAATCAAGAACGCGATGCGCGAGAAGGACACGGTGCGTCTATCGACGCTGCGTCTGATCAACGCCGCCGTGAAGGACCAAGACATTGCAGTCCGCGCCAAAGGGAACGCCGATGGCGTGGGCGAGGATGAGGTGCTGGCGATCATGGCCAAGATGGTGAAGCAGCGCCAGGAAAGCGCCCGTGTTTACGAAGAGGGCGGGCGGCTGGAGCTGGCCGCGCAGGAGCAGGCCGAGATCGCGGTGATCGAAGAATACTTGCCGCGCCAGCTATCAGAGGCGGAAGTCGCCAAGGCCGTGGACGCCGCAATTGCCGAGACGGGGGCCGATAGCATCCGTGATATGGGCCGGGTCATGGGCGCATTGAAAGGCAAATACGCCGGACGGATGGACTTTGGCGCGGTTGGACCGTTGGTCAAAGACCGCTTGAACTGAGTAAGACCCTGCCCCGCCGGGGCAGGGGCACGCGCTGTCGCGCGTGCGGTGGCCGCTTCGCGGCAGGGGGCTGGCTTCGCCAGCCCTTATTGCATTCCCCCCACCCCAGCCCACCGACCTACTGCTGAACATCCTGCGTCACCAAGGGCGTGCACAATTGCAGGGGACCGCAGAAGGTACCGGGCTCGGGCATCGTGAGGGTTGGGAATGCGACCCCTTGGGCCAGAGCGGGCGCGGCAAGGATGAGGGGGACGATGAGGGCGATGGTGAGACGGCGCATGGGGCTTTCCTGTCATTGATGAAACGATGACAGGAGGATGGGGCGAGAGGTCACCTCAAGCGCTCCGGTTTTGGAAATCAGTTCAGTTTTGCGGAAATTGGCGCGTGGTTTTCAGAATCGGCGCGGGTGCTTGCGTTGCGCGCCTCAAGCGTCCCGTGGGCCAGCGCCGCCGATAGCATCGCTTTGCGGTACTCGGTCGGGCTCTGCCCCGTGACATCGCGAAACGCCCGGTTGAACGGCCCGAGAGAAGCGAACCCCACGCCGTAGGCGAGTTCCAGCACCGTCTTGTGGGCCTTTTCCGGATCGGACAGCTGCGCCTTGGCGGCCGCAATCCGGGCCTGATTGATGAAGCTGGAAAAGTTCCGATACCCAAGACCCGCGTTAATCGCTTTGCGCATGCGATGCTCCGGCACATTCAGACGCGCGGCCAGAGTGCCGATGGTCAGGCCCTCCTCCTGCCAAATACCTGCGGCCATGGCGGCCTTTATACGCTCGATCAATAGCGCATCGACGGTTTGGGTCGGGATGTGGGCAGCCGTGGGGGAGGGCTCGGAAGATGCACCAGGCCAAAGGGAGGTGTCGGGACGCAGAATCCACACGGCGAAGCTGATGACGATGGCACTGGTTCCGCCCGATGCCAGCAAGGCCATGAGGGGGGCATCGTGCCCGGGCCAGTTGAACGACTCCGATGCGGTCATCACGATCCCAAGCGCTGCAATAGCGGCGGCGAACCCTGGACGGGCCTGACAGCGACATTCCACCAGATCATCCCGAGAAGACACCAGCGCCAGCCCAAACAGCGCCCCAAACAGAGCCACCGCACTGGTGCCGCAGGGCACATGCGCGACAAGCTCGGGCGCAGTTTGGAACAGGTAGTAGTGAAGGGACACGAACAGGGAGGCCACAAGCCATGGCCAGCGCTTGCCGGGCGGGTCAAGAAAGATGGTCACGATCAGCCATGTGACGGCGCTGGGGGTCAGGCTGGAGAACACGGTGAGGATGCCAGTCACGGGCACCGACATCTCAAGCGGCATGGCGGCGGTCAGAAGAAGATGCGCCGATTGCGCGACCGCCACAGCAACGACGGACAGCCGCCCCTCCCATTCAATCGGCGCGCGCCAGAGCAGACCTGCCAGCAGGCCCATCAACCCGATGCTGGACCCGCGCAAGATGATATCGAGCAAAAGCATCAGCGCTACCTCTTCAACCCTACCGAGCCTCTACATAGGCACGGGGCGCACCATCGTGCACACCGATACTGAAAAATCGGGGCGATTTCATAAATCGGCGAGGGTTCTTTCCAGCTGATCTTTAAGGGCCACCCGTTCGGCGGGCGTCAGGAACGCGCCAAGCTCCACCTCCCTCGGGCCGCCTTTCAGGGTCAGGTAATCCGGTACCGGGCCGCTTTTGGGGTGGATCTGCACGCGGACCCAATATGGGTTTGCCTCCCAATCGCGGGGGGGACGTTTACGCTCATGGCGCTCCACGCGGATCAGGTCACTCCAGATCATTACGTCTTCATACAGGTCCATGTCCCGCCACGACCGCTTGAGGGCTGTCCAGATCGCCCAGATTGCCAAGACCACAAAAGGCAGCAGCGCCCAGAATACCGAGGTGCCGATGATTGCCAGCAGCGGCATGGAGATAAGCGTCGCGGTCACGGCGATGAACCAGACGAAGCCCTCGGGCGTGAGGCTCTTGTAAGGCGTCAGACGCAAGGACAGCTGCGGAGAGCCGCGTTTCGACGTCGATAAACTGGGTGCGGCGGTGGTGATCGGCATAGGATTTATTCTGCGGCGTCAGCGCTCAAAGACAAGGGGCAAGCCGTCGCGGAGCGCTACCGTTTGCGCCGCCGGTGCAGCCAGGCGCGAAGCGACAGGCCGAACAAGGTAACATAGGCCGCCACCCCGAGGCTTCCGCCGAGTGTGGCAAGCAGTTGCCAGCGCGCAAACGTATCCGGGTAATCAATGTAGCGCTGCGGCAAGCCGCCGGTCGCCAGGAACATCTGTGGCGCAAGCATCAGGGCGATACCCAATGCGAGCACACACAATGCAATCGCGCCGAAGGCGGCAATACGGGGCGTGGACCTGCGGAGTAGTGCGAAGTGGAGGGTCACTGCCAAAACGACAAGGGACACCGCCGCGAACATGAAGGGACCATGGGCGATCACGTAGTAGGTGTCATGATAGGCGCGATCGGGGCCTTGCTGGCGCCACGTGATACGGCTCATGCCGAATGCAGAAACGGCGCCCCCGAGGAGGGCGCCGCTTGTCAGTACCAGTAGCCAATCGTGCCAGCGCATGCGTGCGCTTAGTGGTCCGGCTGTTTGTCCCACATGTCGCGGGTCGGCAGCACCTCGAACGTGTGCTCTGGGGGTGGGTTGGGCAATGTCCACTCCAGCGTGTCTGCGTGCTCACCCCAGTAGGCGGGCTGCGTCACCTTCTTACCGGCGAAGAGCGTGTAGAACACGATGCCGATGAAGAAGAGGAACGACGCGAAGGAGATGAACGCACCGATCGACGACACGTAGTTCCAAAGCGCGAAGGCGTCCGGATAGTCGATGTAGCGACGCGGCATGCCCTGACGGCCCAAGAAGTGCTGTGGGAAGAACGTCAGGTTGGTGCCGATGAAGAACACCCAGAAGTGCAGTTGACCGGCCCATTCAGGGTACTGGCGACCCGACATCTTGCCGATCCAGTAGTAGACGGCGGCAAAGATGCCGAAGACGGCGCCAAGGCTCATCACGTAGTGGAAGTGCGCCACGACGTAGTAGGTGTCGTGATAGGCGCGGTCCACACCGGCCTGGGACAGGATGATGCCTGTCGTGCCGCCGAGCGTGAAGAGGAAGATGAAGCCGAGGGCGAACATCATCGGGGTCTTGAACGAGATCGAGCCCATCCACATCGTCGCGATCCACGAGAAGATCTTGATGCCCGTGGGCACGGCGATGACCATCGTGGCGACCATGAAGTAGGCCTGCTGGGTCAATGTCATACCGACGGTGTACATGTGGTGCGCCCATACAACGAAGCCCAGGCCGCCGATTGCCACCAGCGCGTAGACCATCGGCAGGTAGCCGAAGATCGGCTTCTTGGCGAAGGTGGAGACGATGTGGCTGATGATCCCGAAGGCGGGCAGGATCACGATGTAAACCTCGGGGTGGCCGAAGAACCAGAAGATGTGCTGGAACAGGATCGGGTCACCGCCACCGGCGGGATCGAAGAAGGTCGTGCCAAAGTTCCGGTCCGTCAGCAGCATGGTGATGGCACCGGCCAGAACGGGCAGGGACAGCAGAAGCAACCAAGCGGTCACAAACACGGACCAGGCAAACAGCGGCACTTTGTGCAGCGTCATGCCGGGGGCGCGCATGTTGAGGAACGTGGTGATGAAGTTGATCGAACCAAGGATGGAAGACGCACCCGAGACGTGAACCGCGAAGATCGCGAAGTCCACGGCACGGGATGTTTCAACGCCTTGCGCCGAGATCGGCGGATAGAAGGTCCAACCCGGACCCGCGCCGCCATCAATCGTGACAGAGCAGAACGCAAGGCCCGTACCGGCCACATACATCCAGTAAGACAGGTTGTTCAAACGAGGGAACGCCATGTCCGGCGCACCGATCATCAGCGGCATGAAGTAGTTGCCAAAGCCGCCGAATAGGGCGGGAATAACCACGAAGAACATCATCAGAACGCCGTGACCCGTAATCAATACGTTCCACATCTGCCCGTTGGGCGAGCATTCCTGCGTTGCGTCAGCGATCAGTCGAGCGCCTTCCTGGCACATCAGCTGAACGCCGGGGTTCATCAGTTCCATCCGCATGTAGACGGTGAAAGCCACCGAAATCAGGCCCACGAGGCCAGCGGTGAACAGATAAAGGATACCGATATCTTTGTGGTTGGTCGACATGAACCACCGGGTGAAGAACCCCCGATCGTCGTGATGCTCGTGCCCGGTATGGGTGGCGTCTGCCATGGTTGTCTCCTGCTTCGCGCTTGGGTCGCGGTGTGGGTACACGAAGCGAACGCCCGTGAGGGCGGCGCAATTCGAGTCTATTGTCAGATGGTTTAGTGCGCCACCGCGCCCGGATCAACGCGACATCTCGCGTTCATGTGATCTTTGTGGTGGGTAATTTTGGCGCAGGTCTAATTGAATAGGCGCGGACCGAACGGTCTTCGCATCGATCCCAAGCGCGTCTCTACGCCAGCAGAAGGCGGAAAATGACCCCTGCCGCGATCAACGTCGGAAGGATTGAAATCAGCAGCAACACGCCATCGCGCAGCAATAGACCAAGTCCGATCATCACCACCGCTGCCCCCAAGAGGGAGGAGGTGAAGGGGATCAGCTCCATAATTGGCATGACGGCACCATAAACCGCCGCAATGGTCAGGAAGGCGGCGCGCGCGGGCGGCAAGCTCAGCCATTCCAGACGCGAGGTGGCGCGGGCCTCCAACCACTCCGCCGCGCTGTGGATACGGTCCATCGCCTTTTCAATTCGGCTGGGGTCGATCCGTTGCCGACGCAGGAAACCGGGCAGCCAAAGCCTGTCGCGCCCCATCGCCGCCTGAACGGCGCAAAGGAAAATCATCACGCCTACGGAGGTGGAAAACAACGGAATTCCCGACAGCGGCGACACCAACAGCAGCCCCATGACGGTCATCATCGGCAACAGGCCATTGGCGCCCGCCTCGTCCACGATCTTGGCGACCTTACCGTCGTTTTGCTTGGCCGCACGGGACAGATCATCGGTCAGGTCCGACAGGGCCGGCTCGGGCGTGGCGTCAGAACTCGCCAAGTTGCTGCTGGTTTCCATTGTCATGGAAAGGCAACACCCCAACCACAAGGGGGTTCCCATTTGCCCGCGCTTTATCTCTGAAACACGCGGGCGAATTGCCGTTTCAAGGCCAGATCGAGATCGGTGATCGTAACCGGCAGCCCCAGATCCACCAAGCTGGTGACCCCGTGGCCTTGGATGCCACAGGGCACGATCCCGTCAAAATGGCTCAGGTCCGGTTCCACGTTGATCGAGATGCCGTGAAAGCTCACCCATCGGCGCATTTTTACGCCGATTGCGGCGATCTTGTCTTCGCGCGGGCTGCCGTCGGGCAGGGGCGGCTTCTCGGGGCGTTCCACCCAGACACCGACGCGTCCTTCTCGGACCGCGCCGCGCACGTTGAATTCATCCAGCGCCGCGATCACCCATTCCTCCAACTTCTCCACAAAGACCCGCACGTCGCGGCCCCGTGTGTTGAGGTCCAGCATCACATAGGCCACGCGCTGGCCGGGGCCGTGGTAGGTGTATTGCCCGCCGCGTCTGGTGTCGAAAACCGGGAACCTGTCGGGCTCTTTCAGGTCGGCGATATCGGCCGACGTCCCGGCGGTATAAAGGGGCGGATGCTCCAGAAGCCAAATCGCCTCTCCGGCCTCTCCCCGGGCAATGGCGTTGGCGCGTGCCTCCATCCGCTCTACCGCCAGAGGGTAGGGCACGGGCTTGTCCGAAGTGATCCATTCAACCATGGGGGCGCTTTCGTTATTGGGGCAGAAGGCCCGCATCCTTGATCGCGGCGATATTGGCGCGGCTGACCGGAATGTCACCCCCACCCGTGACCTGCAAGACGGCCCTGTCTCCGTCACGGCGCGCGTTTTGCACCTGCGCCAGCGCCACCCAGTGAGAGCGATGAACCCGCAGACCCGCCGTCGGCTCTGCCTCGCGGATCGCATCTGACAGGCGGATCAAAACAAGGTCCTCACCGCGCGTGGTGCGGATGCGGGTATAATGATCCTCGGACGAGAGCGAGACCAGAGGGCCGCGTTTGTCCAGTGGCAGGCGGTCAAGCAGCGCGGGCAGACGGGCCTCCGAGGAGGGCTCTGGCTGGGGCAAGGAGCGGTCGATGGCATGAAAAATGACCGAAATGATCAGCGCGATGGCGAAGAATTGCAGGAGCAGCCCGGGCAGCTCCGCACCCGTGGGCACCATGCCAAAGGTCACAAGGTTAAGCGCAACGACCAGTGGCGTGATCGTCAGCCCCGTTGCCACGCCGGCAATTGCCACCTTGAGAGGCATTGGCAACGCCGTCGGCAGCGCCTGTTGCAGAAACGAGTTCACCAAAAGCCCGACCGAATAAGTCGCGGCGGCCATCACCAGCCAATAGGCGAAGCGTGGGGCCAGCGCCAGGTAAGTGCCCGTCTCAAACGGCCCCAGGATCGCCAGCAACCCGGCCACGGCACAAAGGATCAGCAGCGTCGCGGGGGCGGAAAACTGCGCCCGCCATTGGCGAAGCGCGAAGTGCGATGGGCTGTCGTTCACGAAGCCTGTCCTACGGTTGGCGAAGGCGCGCTGGCTCGGCGTCTTCCGGCATGGGTTTAGATACGCAATCGAAACGCAGATGCCAATCCACGGAGCTTTCCATGACCCTGACCCCGCTTCTCCACATGCCCCTCTACCTGCAAATCCACGTCACCTGCGCGTTGGTCTCAGTTATCCTGGGCGCCTTCGTTGTGTTGCGCCGCAAGCGGGACAGGCTTCACAAGATCACCGGCTACATCTGGACTGTGGCCATGGCAGCGGTGGCATTGTCGTCGTTCTGGATACGCGAATTCGCCCTGATCGGCCCATTCAGCCCCATTCACCTGTTGTCGGTCCTGACGCTTTGGACGCTTTGGTCCGGGATACGCTTTGCCGTGGCAGGGCGCATTCGGGCGCATCGGGCCGCGTTTCGCAACCTTTACTGGTACGGCCTTCTGGTGGCCGGAACGCTCAACTTCTTGCCGGGGCGGCGGATGAACCAAGTGGTGTTTGGGAACGCCCCGGACATGGGCCTGTGGCTTATCGGGGCGGTGGCAGGGCTGGCGCTGGCGTTCAACCTCGGGCTCTTTGCGGCCCGTCGTCGGAGGGCAGTAAGTGCCGCGGCAGCGGCCTAGGCACCGCAAGGCAAGGGGAAGGGTAGGGGATTCCTGCCTAAGGGAATCGGTAGGTTTTCTGCTAATGTGATTTTCAGAGAGACTGCCCCTTCTTGTCTGCGGAGAATTTATTTATGTTTGCTAAGTATTTAATGACATCCTCGCTTGTCGCTGCCATCGCCCTGACACCCATCGCTTCGGCCCCCGCACAGGCGCAAGACGCCCGTGATGTGATTGGCGGCCTGCTTCTAGGGGGCGCGATTGGCGTGGCCATTGGCGCGGCCTCGCAGCCCCGCACCCGCGTAATTCAACCTGCTCCGCAGCCTCAGGGCACACCGCCCACGGCGCAACCCTCGCAGCCCGCGCGCCCCCACCGTCCGCGCCCTGCACGCCCCGCGATCCCCGCGACCGAGGCCGGGCGTCAGGTCCAGACGGCCCTGAACTACTTTGGCTTCGATGCGGGCTTTGTTGATGGCCAGGTCGGCCCCGCCACCCGTAGCGCGGTCGAGCGGTATCAGGCGTTCCAAGGCTACCCCGTCAACGGCCGCTCGTTCCCCGAACCACAGGCGCTGCACCTGATCAACGCCTACCAATGGGCCACCAATGGCGGCGCCACTCAGACCGGCCTGCAAGGTCAACCTTTGCTGGGAGCCTATGCTCAGGTTCTGGCGGGTAACATCACGCCTGCCACGACCACAGCCCCCCCGGTCGCCGGTGGCACTACCGTTATCGTGAACCCCGCGACTACAACGATTGTGCCCGCCCCCGGCCCCAACGCGCCGGTCACCACCGTTGCTGCGCCCGCAAATGGCCCGGTTCCCAACCTGTTCGCCAATGCTTCGGCCACGCCAGTTCTGTCGTCTCGGTGCGATGCCGTGGCGCTTCAAGGCCAGGCAAACGGCGGGATGATGACACTGGGCAACCTGTCCAACCCCAGCTTCGCCCTGTCCGAGCAGTTCTGCACCGCCCGTGCCAGCGCCGTGAACCAAGGTCACGACCTGACCCAGGCCATCACCGGCCTCAGCTACGCCGACATCACCGTGCAATGTGAAGGCTTCTCCACCGCCGTTGCGGGGCAAACCGCGCAACTCAGCACCCTGACCCCACTGGAGGCCATGGGCTCGGCGCAAGGGTTTGCCTACACCACGGGCATCCCGCAGGCCGAACTGGCCGGCACCGCCCGGGTTTGTCTGGGTGTCGGCTATGGCGCCGATGACATGGATATGGCCATGGGGTCTGCCCTGATCCTTGTCGCCTCTGGCGAGCCTGCCTACGGCGAGCTGATCGGCCACCATATGCGCGAAGGCTTCGGCATGTCGGCCAATGATGCGGCCGCTCAGGAATGGTTCGACGTATCCCTCAGCGCTGTTGAGGCGGGCGCCCCCGCCGTGTTCAGCCCAACCGATGCAGGCCGCTTGCCCCTGATCCGTCAGGCCGTTGCCATGACCTTGGGCGGCCAGCCCGTGCCAGTTCCCGCCGCAAGCGTCACGCAAGTGCCGACGTTCAACGTGGCCCCCGTTCAAGTGCCGAACCCGGTCAGCGTAGAGCCCGAGATCGTCGTTGCGCCGCAGTCCGTGCTGCCGACGTTCCAAGTCAATCAATAGGTCTGCGACCCGATTGATACCAGAAGCGGCGGGTCCATCCGGGCCCGCCGTTTCGCGTTGGACGGCCTGAAGACACATTCTGTGACAAAAAACCGAACAAGAGGCCTCGGACCCCCTTCACATCGCCTTTCCGAGCGGCTACAGACCGCGCACTACCTGATCACGTGCGCTCGTGGCGGAATTGGTAGACGCGCAGCGTTGAGGTCGCTGTGGGGTAACACCCGTGCGAGTTCGAGTCTCGCCGAGCGCACCAGTGAACCGTACAAGATGTCATATTTAAAATGAAAATCTGACGGCTCACCGACTAATCCCTCCAAATTATCCTCCACTGCCGTAGCGGTTGTGCTGAAGCATATCGTGCGTTCGGCCTCTTGAGCAGAAAACACCGGCCTGTGGAGTCCTCCTTGCGCCGACGCGATAATCTGAAGCGTCAGCCGAGGGGCGCTTCACTCGGTTGCGGGAAGTTTGACGTACTTCAGAAACGCCATGGCTGCCGGAGACAGGGTGCGCCCGGTTCTGCGGACCAACCCGATCCTCCTGCGCGCGCCGAAGTTTGAGATTTCTCTCACCACGAGGCTGTCGATCCGAAGGACCCTCAAGGTCAGGCGGGGCAGTACGGTGATGCCCAAGCCGGCAGAAACCAGCGCCCCCGCAGTGGCCAAGTGCGACACCTCAAAACGGGGTGTCAGCGTGGTGCCCGATTGTAGGCAATTGCTGTCGATCAACTCTCTTACGCTGGTGCCCATGGCCATCGCGATCTGTGGCATAGTGATCAATTCGGCCCAATTATAGCGGCGGTCCTCGGCGAGGTCTCCGTCAGGCAAGCCCAAGGCGACGAATTCATCCGCCATCAGCGGCTCGAATGACAGTCTGGACCGCGCGGTGGCCGTTCCTGCGGTGAACCCGATGTCCGCCTCTCCGGCCTCGACAGCATCAAGGACGTCGCCAGACAGGGCATCAATGATCTTCAGGGTAATGTCGGGGTAGTCACGAGAGAATTCTCTCAGGATCTCCGGTAGCAAACTCGCCGTGACCGATGGCAGCCCGGCGATTGTGACCTTGCCCTTGCGGCCGGAGCGGAAGTTTTCAAATTCTGCGATGCTGTCTTCCGCTAAATTGACCATCCGCTCAGCCACCCTCGCAAACGCGAGGCCGGCATCCGTGATTTCCACGTTGCGCGTGTCACGATCAAACAGGCGCGCCTGCAACCGCGTTTCCAGATTGGTGATCTGGCGTGACAGGGCGGACGGCGACATATCCAGCTGATCCGCAGCAATTCGGAACGACTGCGCCTGGCTCAGGATCAGAACTGCCCGGAAATCGAGCAGTGTTGGATTGCTGCGTTTCATGCATCAATTATGATCAAAGTTACACTTCCCGCAACAGGTATCGGCGGTAAATATGTACCAGCAAAGGCATGCGAGAGGCATCCTTTCATCATTTGCTAGGGAGGATGATATGAACACCTTTACCAGAACGTTGCTTGGCGCGACTGCGCTCGTGGGATCGGCCTTTGCCGCGCAGGCCCAGGACTTGCTGATCGGATCGACCTCGGCTTCGTCCAGCCACTACGCCTATTTCGTGGCTGTCGGACAGCTTATCAACGAACATGCCGAGGGCGTGGACGCGACAATCGTGGAAACCGGCGCGACCATGGACAACATACAGCGTATGGCGCGTGGCCAATTGGACCTTGGATTGGTGACGACCAATGTGGTTCAACACGCCGCTGCCGGAACAAATGCCTTCGACGGCAACCCGCAGGACCTGCGCTTGCTCTGGGTCTATACCAACGCTCCGCAAAACGTCATCGTCCGGGCAGATGCAGGAATTGGCAGCCTTGAGGAATTAGAGGGCACGGCCTTCAACCCCGGCATTCGCGGATCGGCCACGGAAGCCACGGCTGAGGCTGTTTTCGCCACGCTCGGCCTGACGGCGGATTTCGTGCGCGGCTCCACCACAGACATCGTGAACTCGATCCGTGACAACCGCGTGATCGGCTATGTGAAATCCGGCTCTGGCAACCTGCTGGACGCATCCACCATGGATATCGCGACCGGCACTGACATCGCGGTTCTGGGCCTGAGCCCTGAACAGGCAGAGATCCTGCGGGCCGAGATGCCTGATATCTCCGTCGTGGACATCCCCGAAGGTGCCGGGGAGGGCATCCCCGCCTACACCACCTGGAGCTTCGGTGTCGGCGTTGCCGCTCCCGTCGATATGGACGAGGAAACCGCGTACCAGATCGTCAGCACGATCATGGCGGATGAGACAGCACAGGCGAACGCCATGGCTAGTCTAGCGGGCGCGGACATTGCCGAGATGACGCTTCAATTCGGCACCATTGCGCTCCACCCCGGTGCCGCGCGCTGGTTTGAAGAGAACGGGCACGATATCCCCGATGCTTTGATGCCTGCGGACGGCTGATCCCATGACCTTGCCGCAAATCCAGAAAGCGTTGGCCATCCTGGTCGGAGTGTTCGTGTTCTACACGGCCGCGGCTGGCCCTTTCGAGGGGTTGGTTCAGCGGGCGCTGTTTCTGGCGCTTGTCACGGCCCTTGGGTTTGCGCTCTACCCCTTGGGTGCCGGGAAGTCCTGGCGCCCATTTGGCTTGGCGATTGATTTGCTCCTGACGGCGATTGCCGTGTCAGCGTGCGGATACATCATATGGAACTATGAACGGATCATGTCGTCGTTGCCTTGGGCCACGACGCTTGAGATGGCGCTCACGGCGGGTCTGGTACTGGCGGTGCTGGAACTGGGGCGTCGCACAGTCGGGATCATTTTCCCAATCCTGGTATCAACGGGCGTTCTTTATGCGCTGTACGGGAATCTTTTGCCTGGCACGCTCAGCCATCGGGGCTTTGACGCGGCATTTGTGACCGAGACCATTTTTCTTGGCGATCTCGGTATCTGGGGGATGCTTACGGGCGTTGCGGCCACAGTGATTGCGGCCTTCGTCCTGTTTGGGTCGCTGTTGCTTCACACCGGCGGCGGACAAGCCTTCATGGATATCGCCATGCGCTTGGGCGGGCAGCAACCGGGCGGCGCGGCCAAGATCGCGACCATCGCCAGCGGGCTTTTCGGCACCATTTCCGGATCTGCCGTGGCCAACGTGGCGACGACCGGCAATTTTACCATCAACATGATGATCCGCCTCGGCTATCCGCGCCCCTTTGCGGCAGCGGTGGAGGCCGTGGCGTCGACCGGGGGCCAACTGGCCCCGCCGATCATGGGCGCTGCGGCATTTGTCATGGCAGAAATCCTTGGCATCCCCTACGTCACCATAATCCTGGGTGCGATCATCCCGGCGCTTCTGTTTTATATCTCTGTCTTCCTCACGGTCCATTTCGTCGCCATCCGCCGCAACCTTGCCGTTGTACCTGAGGGCGACCTGCCCGAGTGGAGAACCATCGTCGCCCCGCGCCGTATCCTGCCCATTGTGCTGGCCTTCGGGGGCCTTGGTCTCGCGATCTACATGGGCCGTTCGATCGCCACGGCGGCATTTTACGGTGTCCTCGGGCTTCTCATCGCCTTCGTGCTGACCCAGGCCGGAAACGTGTCCGTGCGCGAGATGATAACCAAGGTCACGGACGGGCTGGAGGATGCGGGAAAGGGCATGGTCATCATTGGCGTGCTTCTGGCGGGTGCGCAGGTGCTGGTGTCGATGATCAACCTGACGGGCATCGGCGTGACCATGTCGACGCTGATCGTGGCAACCGCAGGCGATGTCGTGCCCTTGGTGGCAATCATTGTGGCGGGCGTCTGCCTTGTCATGGGAATGGGTCTGCCCACCACGGCGGCCTACGTTTTGGTCGCGGCAACGCTTGCACCGGCCATGACGGCTGTGGGCGTCGATCCGCTGGTGGCGCATCTGTTCGTCTTCTACTATGCGACCATATCGGTGATAACACCGCCCGTTTGCGTGGCCGTTTTCGTAGGCTCAGGCATTGCACAGACAAACTGGCTGCCTGCCGCGGGGCAGGCCGTGCGGCTGGGGGCGGTGACGTACCTCATTCCGTTTCTGTTCCTTCTCTATCCCGGCATGACCATGCAGGGCACATGGATAGAGGCGTTGCAGGGACTGGTTGCAGGCATCGTTTTGGTGATCGCGATCCCGGCTCTTTTGTCTGGCATCCGGGTCACGGGGTCGCGCGTGTTTGACATCGCGATCATGCTGGCGGCCATCGGCATCGCGGTCTTCCCGCATCCTGTTTCACCCTTTGTGGCGCTTGCCCTGCTTGCGGGCGTTTACGCAATGCGGGCCACCAACCGAAAGTCCTTGGCATGAGTGTTTTGCGTATCGGAGCAGGGGCCGGATTTTCAGGAGACCGGATTGAGCCTGCGGTTGACCTGGCAAAGCGTGGAGAGCTTGATTTCCTCATCTTCGAGTGTCTCGCGGAACGCACCATTGCGAAGGCTCAGAAGGCACGCCTTTCGGACCCCAATGCAGGCTATGACCCCCTGCTGGAGTGGCGGATGCGCGCGGTTCTGCCGGTGATAGCAATGAACGGTACCCGCATCGTCAGCAACATGGGCGCGGCCAACCCCCGTGCCGCGGCACGTCTCGTGCGCGATATTGCGCGCGAGTTGGGGCTGGACCACCTGCGTATCGCAGCCGTAACCGGCGACGATGTGCTGGACCAGATCGGCGATTTCACCTTGGAGGAAACCGGATCACCGGCGGCCTCTTTGAAAGACCGTCTCGTCTCGGCCAATGCCTATATCGGCGTCGCTCCCGTTGTCGCTGCACTGGACGCCGGGGCGGATATTGTCATTTGCGGACGTGCGGCGGACCCAGTCCTGTTTCTTGCACCGTTGGTGCATCACTTCCGCTGGCGCTTGGATGATTGGGAGCGGCTCGGTCGCGGCACGCTGGTGGGGCATTTGCTGGAATGTGGCGCCCAGATCACCGGCGGCTACTTCGCCGATCCCGGCAAGAAGGACGTCCCAAATCTGGCGGAGGTCGGCTTCCCGCTGGCGGAAGTGACGGCGGATGGCAACGCGGTTATTACCAAAATTGACGGAACCGGTGGCTGTGTCACCCGCGCCACCTGTATTGAGCAACTTCTGTATGAGATCCACGACCCAGCCAGCTATTTCCAGCCCGACGTAATCGCGGATTTCTCAGGCGTGGACTTCACAGAGGTCGGTCCGGATCGCGTGGCCGTGAGCGGCGCTACAGGGCGGGCCGCCAACGGATCGCTGAAAGTGTCCGTCGGGTATCGCGATGGCTGGAAAGCGGATGGGCAGATCAGCTACGCGGGCGTCAATTGCGTGGCGCGCGCTGAGTTGGCCGGTGAGATCCTGAAACATCGTCTGAGCAAGCGCGCCACAGGGGTTACCGCGACACATTGTTCGCTCATCGGCGCAACATCCATCCCGCGCAAAGAGGCCATGACCGGTTCAACGCCATCTGAAGTCCGGCTTAGGTTTGCGGCCCGCTGTGACACCCTCGTGGGCGCCGAAGCGGTCGTCAATGAAGTCGAAAGTCTGTATCTGTGCGGTCCTGCCGGCGGCGGTGGCGTGTCCCGCTCCGTGGAGGAGATTGTCGCAATTGCCTCCACAATGATCCCTGCGGAAAAGGTTCAGACCGGGTTTGAACTTTTGGAGGTAAGCCATGCTGTTGCATGACATCGCCCACGGGCGCACAGGCGACAAGGGCGATACGTCCAACATTTCGATCATCGCCTATGACCCGAAGGACTGGGACACACTGGTGCAGACCGTCACCGTGGATCGCGTGCGCGCTCACTTCGGGCCGGGCTTTGCCAGTGGGGTGACGCGGTATCTTGTGCCTCAGTTGCACGCGATGAATTTCGTGCTGAAAGGTGCGTTGACCGGCGGGGTTACTCGGTCTCTCGCGTTGGATGCCCACGGTAAATGCCTGGCGTCTGTCTTGCTGGAGATGGATGTTGACGCCTAGACACGCTTGATGGCGACCCCGCTCGACCATAGTTGGCCAAATCGACACTGGCCACGGTCCAACGTCCGCGTCTCAGGTCAGGAAAAGCTGGATTGAGGGCTTGAGATCAAGCCGCTGGCAGAGGCATTTGGACGAAGTTTTCGCGACGGTGACAGGCGAGCGGCCCTACTTTATGCGGCCCGCAGGTCAAGAGAGAGAGGTGTTGGAAAGCTACGCCGCCAAGTGCCAAGACACGAAGGCCGCGTTAAACTGCAACAGGAAAGCCGCGCGCAAGCATGGCCAGCAGGACGTAATTTCCCCGGGTAAGCTGCGCGTCTATGATGCTGCGTTTTCCGGCTGTGTTTCCCATGCAGCCGTAATGTCGAGCATCCGAAGCAGGGGTTCATAATGGCGGACGACCGCCGTCCGATACCCATCGTGGTTGCCGGATTGGACCGCTTCAAGGATGTCGCCGTGGGCTTGCGCGGTCTGACACAGATCATCAGGAAGCGCCAAACCCAGTCGTGGCAAAACCGCCGTATGAACATCCCAGAACGCCGTCACCATCTGGCCAGCCAATTTATTCGGGATCGGGGCCAATAATTCCGCATGGAATTGCCTGTCCTCGGCCATGAAGGTCTGCCCTTTGGCTGCTTTCCCCTTCATCTGGGTCACGAGCTGGGCCAGAGATTGGTTGTCGTGGCCTTGGTGGGCCGAAATAAGCTGATCCGCCATCGCCTGATCGAACGACGAGCGTAGTTCGACCACTTCACGCAGGGCGGTCAGGTCATCGCCCGAGGACAAGACGCCGCGAAAAACCAGCGTTTCGACCAGCGGCGCAAGGCTCATCTTGCCGACCCGGCTGCCATGGCCATGTTGCACCTCAACGATGTCGAGGGTCGTCAACGTGCGCATCGCCTCGCGTACTGACGTGCGGGAAACGCCAAGTTCGCGGCACAGCTCCGGCTCCGTTGGTATAGAATCACCTGGACGCAGACCCGAGAGAAGAATCAGTTGCTTGATCTTCTCGGCCGTCGTGTTGCGGCGTTTGCGGGCGGCATCGGAATGCAGGTCACTCGCTTTGGCCATTGGGCTTCCTTTGCATTGGTCGGGCGGAGAAAAACGCCGGAGCGGGCGCGATTACGTTGCGGTACATAGGGGATTGATCGAAATCACGCCATCCTCTATCAAAAGATAAGACGTCATACGTCTGATGTCAAAATTGGAGGAAACTGATGAAAAACGAAAACCTGGCGCTGTCGCGTCGCGCACTACTGCTCGGGACGGGCGCAGTAGGGTCCATGCTGCTGCTGAGCGGCGCGCCTGCTTGGGCGCAAGACGACGTCGATATGGACGCAACCATTCTGGCGGGTATCGCATATGGCCTGTCGGGCACGTTTGACCCCTTGAACGCCTCGGGCGCCGTGACGCTGGCTGCCAACTGGCACCTGTTCGAGGCCCTCGTTGACCTCGACCCTGTCACCCGCGAGCCCTACGCCGCACTGGCCGCCGAGATGCCCACATCCGCCGACGGCATGACTTACGACATTGCCCTGCGCGAAGGGGCTGTGTTTCACGACGGCTCTCCGGTGACAGCAGACGACGTCGTTTTCTCCTTCGAACGCGTTCTCGACCCCGACTCCCGGTCCCTGTTCCGGTCCTTCGTGTCCTTCATTGACACCGTTGAGGCCGTCGACGAGACCACCGTGCGCATCACCACCGGCTTCCCGTTCTCGCTGTTCAATGAGCGTCTGGGTTCGGTCAAGATCGTACCTCGCGCCATCGTGGAAGCAGACGAAGACGCCTTCGGCTCCCTGCCGATCGGTTCCGGCCCGTTCCGTCTGATCTCTGCCGTGCCTGAAGCAGAAGTCGTGTTCGAGCGTTTTGACGGCTACAACGGTCCGCGCCCCGCATTGGCCGCTGACATGATCTGGAGCCTGATCTCTGACCCGACCGCGCGCGTGAACGCGATCTCGTCCGGGACCGTCATGGCTATCGAGGATGTGCCTTACATCGACGCGGGTCAGGTTGCGGCTGTCGCGACCGTCGAAAAGGTTCAGTCCTTCGGCCTGCTGTTTGCGATGTTCGACACAAGCTCTGCGCCGTTCAACGATGTGCGTGTGCGCCAGGCGTTCCTCTACGCGATCGACATGGACAGCATCATTGGCACCGGCATGCTTGACAATGCTGCCGCCGCGACGTCGTTCCTGCCGGAGACCCACCCGAACTATAACGAAGCCTCGACCGTCTATACCCACAACCCCGACCGGGCGCGTGAGTTGCTGGCAGAGGCCGGTGTGGACTCCCCCCTCGACGTCACCTTGATGATCACGGACCACAGCTGGGTTCGCGATCTGGCACCAATCTTCAAGCAAGCCCTTGATGCGGCCGGATTCAACATCACTCTGGATGTCGGTCAGTCCGGCGGTCACTACGCCAGTGTAGATGCCGGCGAGATGCAGGTCATGATTGCACCGGGCGATCCGTCGGTCTTCGGCAACGACCCCGACATCCTGATGCAGTGGTGGTTCGGCGACAACGTCTGGCCGACAAGCCGCTACCGCTGGTCCGACAGCGCCGAGTACGCGGAGCTCACCGACCTGCTGAACCAGGCTCTGCGTCAGACCGGTGACGAGCAGCAGGCGACCTGGAACCAGGCGTTCAATCTGATCTCCGATCACGTGCCGCTGTATCCGCTGTTCCACCGTCAGGTGTCTACTGCATGGGACGACACGCAGCTGGAAGGCTTCGCGCCGGTTCCGACCACGGGCATGTCCTTCCTGGACGTGGGCGTCAAAGCGTAAGCACAATCACATACTACCTGGGGCGCCGGTATCTATCGGCGCCCCATATCGCTTGACCTGGAGATGATTGGGGCGCGGGCACGTACCTGTTGCCGCCCAAACTCTCTGGATGCCGCCGATCGCCTAGGGAGCCCGCCGCACATGTCACAAGTCTTCGATCTCATCCTGCGCCGCCTTATGCAGTTGCCGATCATGATCCTTGGGATCACGTTTCTTGTTTTCTTCGTGATGTCATTCTCCGACGTCGATGTGTCCATCACGGCATTGGGGGAGGGCGCGTCGATTGAGGCGCGTGAGGAATATCGCGAGGAAAACGGTCTCAACGACCCGCTTCTGACGCGCTATGCCTCGTTTCTGGTGGGCCTCGCGCAGTTCGACCTTGGCACCTATTCCGCGCGGCAGCTTCCTGTCGCCGACGAGGTTCTGCGCGCTTTCCCGATCACGCTGCAACTGACGTTTCTGGGCCTGATCATCGCGGTCACGGGCTCGGTCTTGCTGGGGGTCATTGCTGCGGTGTACCGCGATGGATGGCCAGATCAGGTGATCCGCCTGCTCTCCATTGCGTCGCTGTCGACGCCGTCGTTCTGGCTTTCGATCCTTCTGATCCAGATTCTTGGCTCGCGCGTCGGTGTTTGGTCGGTATTCCCCGTGGCCGGACGCCTACCGGATATGACCGACGATTTCGGCGGCTGGTTGATGCGCATGGCGCTTCCCGCTTTCGCCCTTGCGATGCCCGTGATCGGGCAGTTGGCGCGCGTCGTGCGAACCTCGATGGTAGAGGAATTGGACCGAGACTACGTTCGCACCGCCCTGGGTGCAGGGATACCGCGCCGCATCGTCGTGGGGCGCAACGTTCTGCGCAATGCCTTGATCACGCCGATTACGGTTCTGGGTCTGCGCATCGGCTACCTGCTCGGCGGCGCAGTCGTGATCGAGATCATCTTCAACATCAACGGAATGGGCATGCTGATCCTGAACGGCGTGACCAACAATGAACCCAACCTCGTACAGGGCGTGACGCTGACGGTCGCGCTTGCCTTTGTTGTCATCAACGTCGTCGTTGACCTGCTGTACGTGCTCGTCAACCCGCGCATCCGGACCGTTTGAAATGATCAGATCTGAACTGACCGAAAAGCTCTCGACGACCAAACTGACGCTGAGCCTCCTGCGCAATTTGCCCACCGCGTCAAAGATCGCGCTCGGGATCATTGCGACCGTGTGCCTTGCCGCTGTCTTCGCGCCCTTGATCGCGACCTTCGATCCGCTGGCGACCGGTCTGACGCGCGGCCCGGCTGCGCCCGATGGCACCCATTGGTTCGGCACCGACAGGCAGGGGCGCGATATCTATTCGCGGCTGCTCTACGGCGCCAGTTACTCGCTGATCATCGGCTTGGGTGCCACCGCCGTCGCCTTGGTCGTCGCCGCCGTTCTGGGCGCGATCGCGGCCACGGCCGACAAATGGGTCGCCGAGGTTTTGATGCGGATGCTGGATATGGTCATGTCCTTCCCCGGCATCGCACTGGCCGTCGTGTTCGTGTCGGTCTTTGGCCAGTCGCTGATCGTGTTGGTCCTGACCATCGCGTTCCTCTACGTGCCACAGCTGACCCGCGTGATCCGGGCCAATATCATCGGTCAATACGGCGAGGATTACGTGGCCGCCGTCCGCGTCATGGGCGCGCCAACCCACCGCATCCTGATCAAACATGTCGCGCGCAACTGCCTGGCCCCGATCCTTGTCTTCGCCACCGTTCTGGTCGCCGATGCCATCGTGTTCGAAGCGTCGCTCTCCTTCATTCAAGCGGGTGTGCCGGATCCAGAGCCGTCCTGGGGCAACGTCATGGCGGCAGGCCGACAGTTGGTGCTGTCGGGCAGCTGGTGGCCGACGTTCTTCGCCGGTGTGCTGATCACGACCACGGTTCTGGCGCTCAACATCCTGGCCGAGGGCATGACCGACGCCATGGCCGCGCCCCGTGCCCGCAAGCAGGTGGATGCCACCGCCGTTGAGGCCGCCGTAGACCAGTTGGAAGGCCCCAAGGCCGTTGAGGCCCTGAAGGTGGACCCCGAAGTGGCCTTGCAACAACGCCTTGATGAGTTGCGCGCGGTCGAGATGACCCGCACCGACCGCCCGAAGTTTGACGCAGACGTGCCGCCTCTGCTCGAGGTCAAGAACCTCAGCATCGCCTTCCCGCGCCACGGCGATGTGGATGTGGTCGATGACATTTCGTTTTCCGTTCGCCCCGGTGAAACGCTGGCGCTGGTGGGGGAATCCGGCTGTGGCAAGTCGATCACTTCGCTTGTCGTCATGGGGCTTCTGGACCCGCGCGCGCGGATCAAGGGCGAGATCTTGTTCGAGGGCAAGAACCTGCTGACCATGAATGAAAGTGAACGCAACGCCCTGCGCGGCAAGGGGATAGCGATGGTCTATCAGGATGCGTTGTCGTCGCTGAACCCGGCGATGATCATCCGGGCGCAGATGAACCAGTTGACGTCACGCGGCGGCACACGCACCGCCGAGGATCTTTTGGAACTGGTGGGGCTGGACGCCGAGCGCACGTTGAGTTCCTACCCGCACGAACTGTCCGGCGGCCAGCGTCAGCGCGTGTTGATCGCCATGGCTCTGACCCGTGATCCCAAGCTGGTCATCGCGGATGAACCCACGACCGCGCTTGACGTGACGGTGCAAAAACAGGTTGTCGAACTGCTCGATAAGCTGCGGCAGGAACTGGGGTTTGCGATGATCTTCGTGTCCCACGACCTCGCGCTTGTGGCTGAAATCTCGCATCGGATTGCGGTCATGTACGCGGGTCAGATTGTCGAACAGGGGCCGAATTTCGATATTCTTACGCAGCCCATCCACGAATACACACGTGGTCTACTGGGCGCGGTCCTCAGTATCGAGGCCGGGGCCGAGCGCTTGCACCAGGTCCGTGGCACCGTGCCTTCCCCGCGCGAATTCCCCAAGGGCGACCGTTTCGCGCCGCGCTCCTCCAATCCCGAACGCAACGCGGGCGTCACGCTGGTCACACGTCAAGTTCCAGGGACAGAGCATTTCTACGCCGCACATCCCGATGATGAACTTGTCCAGCCGAGGGGGGATGTCGCATGAACACCCAAGTCAGCACACCTGCCGTGATCGAGTTGCGCAACGTCGCCGTCGACTTCCGAGTGCGTGCCTCGGGCATCAGCAAACCTGTCTACCTGCGCGCGGTCGACGATGTGACGCTTGCCGTGCGCAAGGGTAAGACCCTCGGGATCGTGGGCGAGTCGGGCTCGGGCAAATCCACCGCCGCCAAGGTCCTGATCGGCCTCCAGCAACCCAGCGAGGGGCAGGTTTTGTTCGGCGGCGAAGAGGTCCGCAAATTTGACGCCGCCACACGCCGCAAAATCGGGCGCGTCGTCTCGGTGGTGTTTCAGGACCCGGCGACGGCGCTCAATGGCCGGATGCTCGTGCGGGATGCCCTGATGGACCCGCTCGAAGTGCACGGCATCGGCGACGACGCCAGCCGCCGCGCCCGCGTGTCGGACCTGATCTCCAAAGTCGGCCTGCCGCAATCGGTGCTGGATGCCATCCCGGCGCAGCTCTCGGGGGGGCAGCGGCAGCGCGTGGCCATCGCGCGCGCCCTTGCGCTGGAGCCGCAGGTGATCGTCGCGGACGAGCCGACCTCGGCGCTGGACGTCTCTGTGCGCGCGCAGATCCTGAACCTGTTGCAAGACCTGAAAACCGAGCTGGACCTTGGGATGGTGTTCATTTCCCACGATATCCAGACCGTGCGCCATATCGCCGACGACATCGCCGTGATGCGCGGTGGCAAGATTGTCGAATACGGCACCGGGGCCGAGGTTCTTAACAACCCCAGCCAAGACTACACCCGCACGCTGCTTGGGGCCGCCCCCAGCCTGCTGCACGTCACATCCCAACCCTCAACCTAAGATCCGGAACAACATGACTACTGCATCTTACCACGGCATCATCCCGCCGATTGTTACACCGCTCAACGCCGACGGCACAGTCAACCATGACGATCTGGCGAAGCTGGTCGAGCATTTGATCGACGCGGGCGTCAATGGGCTTTTCCCGTTGGGGTCCACGGGCCAAGTAGCTTACCTGACCGATGCCGACCGCCTCGCGGTGATGAAAACCGTCTGCGATACGACCGCTGGCCGGGTGCCGGTTCTGGCCGGTGCGATCGAGCTGACCGCTGCCCGTGTCGCCGACAGCGCGAAGGCGTTTCTGGAGGTCGGCGCGGATGCCATCGTTGCCACCGCTCCGATTTATGCGATCAGCGATGAGGGCGAGATTGCGGACCACTTCCGCATGATCCACGCCGCCATCAATGCACCGCTCTTCGCCTATGATATCCCCGCACGCGGTTGCCGCAAACTGTCACCTGACCTGCTGGTCGATCTGGGCCGCGAAGGCGTCATTGTGGGGGTCAAGGATTCCTCGGGTGACGATGTCAGCTTCCGCCGTCTGATTGCGATGAACGACGCGGCGGGCCACCCGCTTTCGCTGTTCACCGGCCACGAAGTGATGGTCGACGCCATGGGATTTGCGGGCGCCGATGGCGCCGTTCCGGGCCTCGCCAACGTGGATGCGAGCGCTTACGTGCGGTTGTGGAAGGCAGCCAAGGCCCGCGACGTGAACACGGCGACCGAGGAACAAGAACGCATCAATCGCCTGTTCGAGATCGTGTTTTGCCCCACAGGACGTTCCGGCGATGCAGCGGGCGTTGGCGCATTCAAAGCGGCTATGGCTTTGCGTGGGTTGATCTCTACCGCGACGATGACTGCGCCGTTGAAACCGCTTGACGACAAGGTGCTGGAGCAGATCCGCGTGATCGTGAAAGACGCAGGATTGCTCGACTAGCAGCAACTGCATCACGCAGGTGCGGGCCCTGTCCGCGTCTGCGCTTCATACGAAAGAGGGCGTCTGTGAATTCTCTGCTGGCTGCTGACACATCAAAATTTGCGGGTCCCGTCGCCTGGCCGAAGCTGCCACAAGGCATCAAGAATGGCGTGTCGGGGCAGGCGGGGCGGCGTCTGTTTATCGGCCTCGGTTCTGCCGGGCAGTCGATGTACGCTTTGGACCTCGATGCACTAAGTTCGGGGTGGGTGGAAGTGGCCCCATTCCCCGGCCCCAAACGCGATGGCGCCGCGTGCGCAACGGTCGGCGGTCGGCTCTATGTCTTTTCCGGGTTGGGGATAGACCCGCCAGATGCCGTCGCCCCGCGCGTGCTGCAAGATGTTTTCATGTTTGATCCAGCCACCGATGTCTGGACCAACGTGGACACGAAAACGCCAACCGGCTTGCTCGGCGCGTCTGCATTTGCGCTTGATGACGACAGAATCGGATTGGTTGGGGGCGTCAACACCAGGGTTTTTGACACCTTCATGGTGACGGCGGCATCCGAGGATGCCGAAAGCAACCCAGAGCACTGGCATGAGACCCTTGAAGCCTTCATGTCCATGCCCCCCGAAAACCACAAGTGGAATGCCAAGCTGAGGGTCTATTCCATTTCGGCAAACGCATGGTCGGACCTCGGCGACAATCCATACCTGCCGAACACGGGCGCGTCCTGTGTTGCGGTGCCAAACGGTGTGGAGCTTATCAACGGCGAGATCAAACCCGGCTTGCGCACCCCCCAGGTCAAACGGATCAGGTTTCAGCGCGATGGGGTGGTGTGGACCGAGCAAGACCCGATCCCGCCGCTCGCGGGCCGTGGGATGCAAGATGGCCTTGCCGGCGCCTTTGCCGGCCACGCAAATGGCGTTTTGCTGGTTGCGGGCGGCGCGAATTTTCACGGATCGCGGGCCATCGCCGCGACTGGCGAGTGGTATGCGCACCGTGGGTTGCAGAAGGTTTGGAACCGGGACATCTACGCGCGAAAATACGGCAATTGGCAGGTCGCCGGGCAGTTGCCGACAGGCTTGGCCTACGGCGCAAGTTTTGAGGTTCCCGGTGGCTTGCTGTTAGTCGGCGGCGAAGACCAGGACCAAGGCGCCCGCACGGACGTGCTATTTCTGACATGGAATGAACCAAGCGATCAGGTGACTTGCACGTCTTTGGTGCCAGAACCTCTCATCCCCGAAATATCTGAGCGTGCGTGATGAAAACCAGGCCAACATTCTGCAAGGACATATGAAATGAAACTCCTTGAAACTTTGCGGGGCGGACTCGTCGTTTCTTGCCAACCGGTGGACGACGGGCCAATGGACCGGCCCGAAATTGTTGCCGCCATGGCTGCGGCAGCAGTGGCAGGCGGTGCCGCCGGACTGCGGATTGAAGGGGTTGCGAACCTCAAGGCCACGCGCCAGGTCGTTTCCGTTCCGATCATCGCTATCCTGAAAAGAGACCTCGACGACAGCCCGGTAAGGATCACGCCCTACTTGGCCGACGTGCAGGCACTGGCGGACGCGGGGGCAGATATTATCGCCTATGACGCCACGGATCGACCGCGCCCTGAAACGACCGAGGCGATCCTTGCCGCAATCCATGGGGCAGGGGCGCTGGCCATGGCGGATTGCTCAAGTCTGGACGATGGCCGCCGCGCTTTGGCTCAGGGCGCTACAATCCTTGGCAGCACCCTCTCGGGCTATACCGAAGAGACCGCCGGGCGCGCCGAGGGTGTGGATTTCGACCTCATTCGGGCCTTCAAGGATTTGGGGGCGTTCGTCATGGCGGAAGGTCGCGTGAACACGCCCGAACTGGCGCACGAGGCGATTGCCGCGGGTGCGGATGCGGTCACTGTGGGAACGGCCTTGACCCGGCTGGAGCATATCACGGGCTGGTTTGGTGACGCGGTCAAGAACGCAGGTAAGGCGTAAGCATGATGGCAATCTCACGCGCGGCCCTTACAGGGTTTGCCGCTGATCTGGGCGGCACTAAGACTGCCGCCGCTCGCATAGAAGGCGGTCAGGTGGTGGATCGCCGCGTCGTCACGACCGATCCCGACGCCGACCCCGACGCGCAAATCGCCGCCATCGCAGACCAGCTGACACATCTGGGCTACAGCAACGACGCGCCTCTGGGCGTGGCAGTCGCCGGTCGTGTTGACCGTGCGGGCATCTGGCATGCTGTCAATCAGGGAACACTGACTGCAGTGCAGAACGTCCCCTTGGCGTCGATGCTGACGGCCCGCTTGGGCAGCGCCACATGCCTGAACGATGCGGCTGCCGCCGCCCTTGCGGAAGGCGTGTTTGGCTCCGGCAGCCAAAGTGAGAACTTTGCCTATCTGACCGTGTCGACTGGCGTGGGAGGCGGTCTGGTGATCGCCAACCGACTGCTGTCGAGCTCCAACGGGCTTGCAGGGCACATCGGTTTTGTGTCCAGCCGCCTTGCCCGCGGACCTTGCGGCAGTGGTCGAATGGCGACCGTTGAGAGTATCGCGGGGGGGCGCGGCATCGCCGCCGCCGCCGCGGCGTCCGGTCACAAGAACACGGATGCTCGCGCCGTCTTTGCAGCCGCAGATGAAGGCCTCGACTGGGCCGACCGGATCATCGAGACCTCTGCCGCAGCGGTTGCAGCCTTGATCGGCGATCTGACGGCCATACTCGGTTTGGACACCGTAGCGATGGGCGGCAGCATCGGCCTTGCACCGGGGTATATCCACCGCGTGCAATCCGTTTTGCGCGAAGAACCAATTCTGTTTCGACCGCAGCTCGTTCACGCCGAGCTTGGACACGATGGGCCACTCATCGGTGCACTGGCGGCCCATTTGCGAAAAGACATCCCATGAAGGTTCTGATCCTCCCCGACGCGCAGGCCGCCGTTGCGCGCGCCGCTGACATCATCGCCACCACGATTGCGAAAAAACCCGACGCGGTTCTGGGGCTGGCGACGGGTGGCACGATGTTGCCGCTTTACGAAGTGCTTGCGCAGCGCCACCGGGAGGAGGGCCTTTCTTTTGCGCAGACCACCAGCTTCAACCTCGATGAATATATCGGCCTGACGCCGGATCACCCGTGCTCTTACCACCACTACATGCGGGATGCGTTTTTTCGTCATATCGACGTTGACCCGTCGCGCACCCATCTGCCAAAGGGCGACGCCGCTGATCCTCGGGCAGCCTCCGACGCCTACGAGGCGCTTATTGCCGAGGCGGGCGGGATTGACCTGCAACTGCTGGGCATCGGGCAAAACGGGCATATCGGATTCAACGAGCCAACCGCCAGCCTCGGGTCGCGCACGCGGATCAAGACGCTGACGGAAAGCACGCGGCGGGCCAATCAGAAATATTTCGCGTCGTTTGAGGAAACGCCGCGCTATGCCATCACCACGGGCGTCGCGACGATCTTGGACTCGCGCAAATGCCTGTTGCTGGCAACGGGGTCGGCCAAGGCCCATGCGGTCGCGAAGATGATCGAAGGCCCGCTTGCGGCGATCTGCCCGGCCTCGGCGCTGCAACTGCACGCGCGCGCCACGATCGTGCTTGACCAAGAGGCCGCCGCCGCACTGGCCTTCACGGATTACTACGAAACCGTTCATCCGCAGGGGCAAGCCAGTGCATTCGACTGATCCAGGCGCGACCCGCATCGTCGCGCGGCAGCTTTATGATGGGGTTGACCAGGGCCTGCGCCCGGACTGCATTCTTGAGATCGCACAAGGGCGTATCACCCAGATCCGCGCGGCGACGGCGCAGGATGCCCATGATCCCGGCGTCCGTGAATTTGACCTCGTGTCGCCTGGGTTCATTGATCTTCAGATCAACGGTGCGGGTGACACGCAGTTCAATTTTGAGCCCGACGTGCCTGCCCTTGATCGGATCGCAGCGGGCGCGCGGCGGGGGGGAACAGCCTACATCCTGCCCACCTTCATCACGGCGCATGGGCAAGACTACCTGCGGGCCATCGCCGCGGTGCGCGATGCGATCTCAGACGGCGTCGCGGGAATTCTCGGCGTCCATCTGGAAGGTCCTTTCCTGTCGCACAACCGCCCCGGCATCCACGACCCGACCGCGATCCGGGCGCTGAATGATCAGGATATCGAGGCCCTGACATCTGCCGATGCAGGCGTTGTCCTGCTGACGGTCGCGCCCGAGACCCTGCCCGACGGGGCCTTGGCGCGCCTGACGGCGGCGGACATAGTTGTCTTTGCGGGGCATACGGCAGCCAGCGCGGATCAGATCGCTACGGCAGAGGCGGAAGGCCTCACGGGCGTCACGCATCTGTTCAACGCCATGTCTCAGATCACCGGGCGGGAACCCGGCGTCGTGGGGGCAACGTTCGCGTCCCACTCCCTTTTTGCCGGGATCATCGCGGACGGCCACCATGTCGACTGGCGCAACGTGGCGATTGCGGCACGCCTGATGCCGGATCGCCTGTGCCTCGTGACTGACGCGATGCTGACATTGGCCGGAGAGGCGACAGAATTTGACCTGCACGGCGTGAAGATCACGCTGGAAGACGGCAGGCTGGCCAACGCCGAAGGCCGTTTGGCAGGCGCGCATATCAGTATGATCGACAGCGTTCGAAACATGATCACCCATGCGCAGTGCAGTGTTCCGCAGGCGTTGCGGATGGCCACAATCAACCCCGCTCGCTCCCTTGGGATGGCGGCCGAGGTCGGCACCTTGGGCACCGGCAGGTGCGCGACTTTGACCTGCCTCTCCAATGATCTCGAGGTGGAGGCGGTCATGATCGACGGGAAATTCCCCGATGAGACAATGACTTGAACCTGCCAATGCAGGTGCATTCGGGCGCGGGCCGCGCGGTCAACAGAAACAGAATAGAAGGACGGAAGAGATGCCAGACATAGGCTATGGGATTGTTGGTACAGGATATTTTGGCGTGGCCCTGGGGCGGGCGTTTCACGCGCTACCCAACGCGCGGGTTGTCTCGGTCTATGATCCAGAGAACGCCGCCCCCCTCGCCGCAGAGGTTGGCGCGTGTCAGGAAAGCTCGGTCGAAGCCCTGTGTGCAAGAGATGACATCGACGCCGTTGTCGTGGCGTCCCCCAACTGGGCCCACGCCGAGCCGGTGATCGCTGCCGCAAGGAACGGCAAGCATATATTCTGCGAGAAGCCGATCGCGCTGTCCTACGGGGACTGCTCGAAGATGTTGGCCGCCGCCAATGACGCCGGGCGAATTTTCATGGCGGGCCACGTCACGCAATTCATGAACGGCGTGCGCCACGCGAAAGCGTTGATCGCCGATGGCACCTTGGGTGATATCCTGTATTGCCGCGCGGTGCGGACCGGCTGGGAAGATGTGCAAACGGAGGTGTCCTGGAAGAAAAAGCGCGACCTCTCTGGCGGCCATCTCTACCATCACATCCACGAACTTGACCTCGTGCAGTCCATCATGGGCCCGGCCACAGAGGCCTTCATGGCGGGCGGCAATGTCGCGCACAAAGGCCCGCAATTTGGGGATGAAGACGATCTGCTGCTGATCACGCTCGGCTTTGGAAATGATCGGTTTGCCACCTTGGAATATGGCTCGGCGTTCCGCTGGCCAGAGCATTCCGTGCTTATTCAAGGCACCAAGGGCGCGATTTTCATCGACCTGCAGAAGGCTGGCGTAGAGCTCAAGACAGTCGACCGACAGGAGCGTTTTCTTTTGCACCGTAGCCAGGAAGAAGACGACGACAGGTCGAAAATCTACGCGGGCAACAAGACAAGTGGCCCGATCGTCTATGGCAATCCGTCATCTGAGGCACCGCTTTGGTTGCAGGGCATCGTAGAGATGGAAGTTGAGTATTTTCATGGGCTTATGCTTGGAGAGCCAATCAGCGAAGAATTCTCGGGCCTGACTGATGGATCGGCGGCAGCCGCAGCGATTGCCACGGCTGATGCCCTCAGCCTTTCGATCAAGGAGGGGCGCAAGGTGGGCGTTTCAGAAATCACCGGGCAGTAGGTCGCCCCGATTGACGCTGTCAGAAGAAGCCGTCTTTAACGAACCCTTGCTGGCGTCCACGGGGGGCGTGCTAGAGCCTCCCGTATCCAGGCCACATTGTTGTCCCACGCGACCTGACGTCCTTTATCTGATGACGGACGCCTCGCGCCCATAGTGCCTCAGAACGCCAATAACCTCTGGGACAGGGGGCTATCGTGGGTCTTCAAGGCTTCGATGACGGAAAAGTGGTGGTGAACGCTGTCAATCACAAGGTCAGTCTCTGCATCCAACCCCTGCCAAACGGTCGCCAGCAATTGTGCCTGACGTATGAATTCAGGCCGCTCCCCTCCGCCGGTCCAAGCCGTAATGCGGGCGTTAGGTACAGGGCGATGCAGGATCGCGCTTTCGGATGCGGCCTCAGCTTCATTCAGGTGCAGAGTGTCGTTCATCGCCGTGCGCAGAAGGGGCCTGAGGTCGTGAAGGCCGCTGATCGACACCACATTTTCGATCCGCGCGCGGGTCTCGGGCGCAAGCGGTGTGTCTTCGCACAGCATCCGCGTCACCAGATGACCTCCAGCCGAGTGCCCGGAAAGACGGATCGGCCCCGCCACGCGCGTTGCTGCCACTTCGATCGCCGCGGAAATCTGACGGGTCATCTCGGAAATGCGCGCGTCAGGGGCCAGCGTATAGCTGGGGAGTGCCATCGCCCAACCTGCGGCGCGGGCACCTTGCGCGAATTGCGTCCAGTGCGATTTCGACAATCGCATCCAGTATCCACCGTGAACGAACACAGCGAGGCCCTTGGGCGCCCCCTCGGGCCAGACGATATCCAACCGTTCCCGGGGGGCGTCGCCATAGGGGATATCGGTCTCAACCTGAACCCCACTGTCACGATAGGCTTCTGCCTCCGCGGCCCAGTGGGCGGGCAAAGCGTGCGACCCTGCCACGTGGCTCATGTTGTTGAACGCTGTGTCCCAATCCGTATGCATTGCTATTCGTTTGCCTCCGGTGGCAGGAAATCAACGTCATGGGCGGCAGAGACTTTCACGACTTCCTCCACATCCGTCATGTCGTGAAGCTGCTCGAAGAGGTCTTTCAGCTTGCCCGCCGGAGAGACCCAGAACAGCGCGCGGCAGGGTTTGTCGGACTTGTTGAAATACCCGTGCGGAATGCCTTTGGGCATGCACACCAGATCGCCGGCTTTGGCTTTGGTCCATTCGCCGTCCAGCTTCAGGTCCAACTCGCCCTCCTGCACCAGGATGAATTCATCCTGCGTGGGGTGGATATGGACGGGCACCGCCTGACCCGGCTCTGAGTTCGTCTCAAAGGCAAATGTCGAATCGCAATGGGCTTTGAGGTAATAGGTCTGTCCCAGAATGTTCAGCTTGGTGCCTTCGCCGTTGGCGGTGATGCCTTTGCTCAGATCAGTCATGTGATGTGTCTCCTTTTGTGTGCGCGCGCCGTTGAATGGCCGACCGCCGCGCGTTGGCGGTCAGCCTACCTTATCCAGCCTGATATTGCGGCGTCGATGCCAGGTACTGGCCGTAGGCTGCATGGTTTGGATAGCTGAATTGCTCAGCCAGCGGATTGGAGCGGGTTTTCTTCGTGGCTCCCATATCCGCCAGCAATTCATCGAAATGCTTGAAGTGGAACGGGGCCGAACACAGGCCGCCATAGATCTTGGCTGCGGGTCTTTCGTTGCGCTTCCAATCCAGCATCATCTCGATGTTGTCGTTCATATCCTGCTGGGACGGCATATTCGCCAGTTGCCCGTCCATGTAGCGCACAAGCCAGTTGGCGATCATCTCGGCCGACAGGACCGTGCAGAAGGACGAGTTGAAACCGACAAAGCCCATGTCCGGCAGGTCCGGGTTCACGGCAAGACGGTAGACACGGTACTGGCCGTCGTCCTCAATCAACTTCGCTTTCTCCGAGTCCGGCAAATAGGGCACGCCAAGCTTCCACCCCACGGCAAGGATCGACACATCCGCCTGCACCCGGTCGCCCGTTGTCATCACGATGTCTTTGCCATCATATTTCACGTAGGTGCCCTGGATCGGTTTGATCTTGCCGGATTTCAGTTTTTCAAACAGGCCCGGCGTGACAATCGGCACGGAACACGACACGTCCTTTTCAATCGGCGTCTTGGGGACCATGTTATATTTTTTCAGGCCCAGTTGCGCTTTCAGCAGAGTCTCCAAGCCACGAAAATTGGCCCAGACCAAAGGCTTGAAGGCCGCGGCAATCGCCCGTTGCAGGCCAGATTTGCCCCAGGTGTTGAATTGCTGCTCTTGGGCGCGGATGTAGAGAATACGCTTGAAGTTGATGCCCCCGACGAAATACGGGACGCGCCAGACGGGCTCCAGATAAACCCATGTCACCTGCGATGCGCCGTTCTTGGCCGCATTGACCGCGATATCGGTCGCAGACTTTGATCCGCCAAGCACGACCACGCTTTTGCCCTTCACAACGGCTGGGTCGGTATATTCTGACGAATGCATGACCTTGCCACCGGCCGTGACAAATTCTTCCTGGCCTGGATGGGTCAGGATATTCTTGTCCGAGAACTGGCCCGTACAAACGCTGACGAAGTCAAAGTCTTCGGTCCACTCGTGGCCTCCGGCCTCAAGGGTCAGGGTCCAGCCCCCCTCGGCGCGGCGGTCCATGGACTTGACGTCCGTGTTCAGGCGAAACAGGCGCCCCAGATCGTGCTTTTCGGCATAGGAATGCAGGTAAGCGTGCACTTGCGGACCTTTGGGCCATTCCGGGTAATCATCGGGCATCGGGTGATCGGTGAAACAGTACAGATCCTTTGGCGATTGCGTCTGCACATCGGGGTAGGACCGGGACAATTCCCACACGCCGCCAAAGTCATGGCTCCGCTCGAACCCACACACGCGGTGGCCGCGTTCATCAAAGGCTTTGGCAGCGGCCAATCCGCTGATCCCGCCACCGATGACTGCAACTTTCTTTCGCGTTACCATCGTTGAGGCCCCCTTATTCTGCGGGAGGTGGCAGGAAATCCACCTCGTTCATTGCGGAAAGGCGCACCAGCTCTTCGGGGTCGGTGACACCGTCCAGCAATCCGAACAGATCAAACAACTTGCGTGACGGGGCGACGCCGAAAACGCAGGTCGCGTCAGCACCAGAGCGGTTGAAGATGCCATGGGCCACCCCCATCGGCATGTGAATCGTATCGCCGGGACCCGCTTTGTGGACATCGCCGCCAAACTCGATCTCCAGATTGCCAGAGAGCATGTAAATCCACTCATCCTGCGTCGGGTGGATGTGCGGCGGCACGAATGTTTCGTCCGGGATATGTGCGTGCCAGATAAAGGCATTCGGGGTCAGCAGCTTGGGCGTATACGTATGCCCCACCACATTCCAGCTTTTGCCATCCATCCCGTCTGCGCTTGGCGTGATGCCCTGTTCCATTTTTTCAACCCTCTCTGTTGTGTTTGATCAAGACTGCCGCAAGATGCCCGCAGGCTTTATCCACATTGCGAATCCAAAATGTTTGAAGCTTGAAGTTTCTGAGAGAACGAGTAGCGTTTGCCTATGCAGACCCAAGCCTACCTTGATGATTTCGCGATCTTGAAGACACAGGACCTGTCCGAGGCCCGGGCCTCGGTTGCCGAAAAATACTGCGATCATCGGTTGGATCTGGTCCGGGGGCGCAAGTTGAACGTCCGCCACAATCATGTGCGGGGCACGCAGATTTCTCTGAACGTGCTTGGCTATGGCGGCGACGTGCGCATTAATCCCGGTGAGTTGCGCGATTTCTATCTGTTGCAAATTCCGGTCGCTGGAACGGCCCGCATTCGGCATCGCGATGAAACCGTGGATGCAAGTGTCTGGACGGGGTCCATCCTGAACCCCGATCGTCCAACAGACATGGAATGGTCCGCCGATTGCACCAAGGTCATGGTGCAGATCGACGCGGATTTCCTGAACCGCGTTGCCCGCGAAAATCTAGGAGCAGAGCTGCCCGGTTCAGTTCGCTTTGATCCCGCTGTCGACTTTGGCAAGTCATCGGGGCAGATGCTCCGTGACACCGTCATTTCGACCCTCAAGGCATATGAAACCGGCGCGATCAGCAGTGCGAGGCCCAATCTGAACACCCTCTGTCTGGAGCGTCATTTGGCCAGCAGCTTGCTCAGCCTGCAACCCAGCAATGTCAGCCAATACTTCGCCGTCACCAAAGCTCCCGTCTCTACGAAACCGCTCAAGCGGGCGATCGACTTAATGCAAACGCAGTACCACCGTGAACTTCGGCTCGATGATATAGCGGCTGCAAGCGGCCTGCACCCGCGGACACTGCAATTGGTGTTTCGCAATAACTTCGGCATGTCACCGATCGCATATCTGAAAATCGTGCGCCTCAACGCTGCGCGCTACCGGTTGTGCAAACGGCGCAACCGCGAAAGCGTCACCGATGTTGCCTTTGGATGCGGCTTTTCGCACCTGGGCCGCTTTTCACGGGACTATCGTGCGCTGTTTGGCCATGCGCCCAGCGACGCCAATTGACGCCCTTCAACGCCGTCCGGCACAGAACTGTTTGCTCTGTCTACTGACCTGCGCCCCAAGTTTTCCCACCTCGCGGTCAATGTCGCTTTCGGGACGCGCTCTGAACCTGCACCCATGCAAAACGACCGCGCATGTTGCTTTGCGATTGCAGTGATCTGTGCGACTGTTCTGACCATACCCCGTCCCCAATACCCGAGGCTCCCTTGACCGATCAGGACTTGATAGATTTGCGCCACAGGTTGCACCGCTCGCCGGAACTTGGGTTCGCGGAGACGGCCACCAAGACCTTGATCGCGCAGCATTTGCGCGCCTTGGGGCTAGAGGTGGAGGAAGGCGCAGGCGTTGTCGGTGTCTTGCGAAACGGCACCGGGAACCGCGCGATTGGGCTGCGGGCCGACATCGATGCGCTGCCGATCACCGAGACCAGCAGCCACGATTATGCCTCGCAAACGCCCGGCGTCATGCACGCGTGCGGCCACGACGGGCACATGGCGATGCTTCTGGGGGCCGCCGGGGCCTTGGCACGGGACCGGGACTTCGACGGAACCGTCGTGTTTGTGTTTCAACCGAACGAGGAACATGGCCTGGGCGCACAGGCGATGATCCGCGAAGGGGTGTTGGACCGCTTTCCGGTCGAGGAAATCTACGCAATCCACAACCTGCCCGGCGCGCCCGTTGGGCAAATCTCCACCCGTGTGGGGCAAATCTGCTCCAGTGAAAGCCTGTTTGAGATTACGGTCGAGGGGCAGGGCGGCCATGCCTCCATGCCCCATGTGGGACGCGATGCGATCACCATCGGGGCCGAAATTGTGCAGGCGCTGCAAACCATCGTGGCCCGCAAAATGCCCCCCGGGGCGGGCGTTGTGGTGTCAGTGACCGAGTTTCTGACCGATGGGCAGCGCAATGTGTTGCCGGGACGTGCCGTGTTGAAGGGCGACGTGCGGGCGCGGCTGCCAGAGCATCGCGAAGACGTCGCCCGCCTGATGCGCCAGATGGCCGAAGGGATCGGGGCGGCCCATGGGGTCCGCGTGTCCACCACGTTCAACACCGAATTCATCGAGGCGATCAACGCCGCCCTGCCGACCCAAGCGGTCATCTCTGCCGCGCAAACATTGGGGCTTGAGGCCATCGGCGACCGTGACCCGATGAGCTTTTCGGAAGATTTCGCCCATTTCTCGGCGGCGGTGCCGGGGTGTTTCCTACTTCTGGGGAACGGGCAAAGCGGGGCGCATGGGCAACCTCTCCATGCGTCGGACTATGACTTCAACGATGCGCTTTTGCCCATCGGGCGGGACTTCTGGGCGCAATTGGTGCGCGACCGTCTGCCAGCCTGACCCCCCGCGAACGCCCGCGTTACTGCGCCAGGTCCAATTGTTCCACCAACTCCCGCGTATCGCTGGCGAAAACGCGGATCACCTGGTCGTCGCCGACGATCACCGTGTAGCCATCCACCACACTATATCCCAGCGTGTTGACCCCCTCGGGGATGTCGAACACCTCGGGGTGGACCAGAATGGGCTGTCCATTATCACCCAACCGGATGACAAGCAGCGCCACGATGGTTATGACGCCGAGGATCATCACCGCGGTCAGCACCGTCACCAACATGCGCAGGAAGCGCAGGTTGGGGGGCAGGGGGCCGTCTTCTTCGGGAAAGTCTTCCGCCATGTCCGGCCTCACACGTGTCGTTTCAGTTACCATTGGACCCGAGCCGGGTCCGCGCCTTGATAAGGCACTGGCCCGCGCCGTGCCAGAGGCAGAGGCGATTAGCCGAACACGGTTGGCCAAACTGATCCCGGCGGGCGCCGTCACCTTGAATGGCGCGGTTCTGACGGACCCCAAGGCGAAGGTGGTCGAAGGCGACGTGGTCACGATCACTGTCGAGGAATCCGCCGAAGTGGAAACGGTGGCCGAGGATATCCCCTTGGACATTATCCACGAAGACGAAGACCTGATCGTGGTCAACAAGCCTGCCGGCATGGTGGTGCATCCCGCGCCGGGCTCGCCTTCGGGCACTCTGGTAAACGCGCTCTTGCATCACTTCGGCGGCAAGCTGTCGGGCGTGGGCGGCGAAAAGCGCCCCGGCATCGTGCACCGGATCGACAAGGATACCTCGGGGCTTCTGGTGGTGGCCAAGTCTGACCGCGCCCACCACGGGCTGGCGGCGCAATTCGCGGATCATTCGATGGAGCGGGAATATCTGGCGCTCTGCCACGGGGCCCCCGATGGCGCAGATCCACGCCTGCGCGGCGTCAAAGGCGTAAGCTTTGAGGGCTCTACCGTGAAGATCACGACGCAACTTGCCCGCCACAAGACCGACCGACAGCGCCAGGCGGTGCTGTTCACCGGGGGCCGTCACGCCGTGACCCGCGTGCGTGTGGTCGAGGCCCACGGCCCGGTCTCGCTGGTGTCGTGCCGTCTGGAAACCGGGCGTACGCACCAGATCAGGGTGCATATGTCCCACGCGGGCCATGCCTTGATCGGGGATCAGACCTATGGCGGGCGTCGGCGCGTCAGCGCCAAGGTGCCGGGGGCCGAGAAGTTGAACGCTTTCCCGCGCCAAGCCCTCCACGCGGCCACGCTGGGGTTCGTGCACCCGGTCACCAAGGAATTCCTGAGCTTCGAGGCCCCCTTGCCAGATGATTTCCGCGATTTGCTGGCGGCATTAACGTAATCGCAACAATTCTCGGCTAGACCGTCGCCTCGTTGGGTCGTCGCTATTTGTAACATGTGCGCAAATGCACGTTACTGCGCGCCCTGGCCAGTTGCCTTGTTTTTCCGAGAGGTTCATAGCCGGTGCATGAAATGTAAACGCGACCTCTTGAATTTAAGTTAATCGTATTTACATGGCATATCATACCGGAAAGCGCATCAACGCGCCCGGCCCGTAAATCGGGACAATCGCACGAGGGGAACCAGTCATGGCCAATTATGCAAATCTTCCCGCCCCAACGCCCGAGGGCGGACTGAATCGTTACCTTCAGGAAATCCGCAAGTTTCCGATGCTGGAACCTGAAGAAGAATACATGCTCGCAAAAGCATGGGTTGAAAACGAAGACACCGACGCGGCGCACAAGATGGTCACGTCCCACCTGCGTCTGGCGGCCAAAATCGCCATGGGCTATCGCGGCTACGGCTTGCCTCAGGCCGAGGTGATCTCGGAAGCGAACGTGGGCCTGATGCAGGCGGTCAAGAAGTTTGACCCCGAAAAGGGCTTCCGTTTGGCGACCTATGCCATGTGGTGGATTCGCGCCGCGATTCAGGAATACGTCCTGCGGTCGTGGTCGATGGTGAAACTGGGCACGACATCCGCGCAAAAGAAGTTGTTCTTCAACCTGCGCAAAGCCAAGGCCCGTATCGGCGCGCTGGAAGAGGGTGACTTGCGCCCGGAAAACGTCGCCCGGATCGCCAATGACCTTGGCGTGACCGAGACGGAAGTTGTCTCCATGAACCGGCGTATGTCGGGGGGCGATGCCTCGCTCAACGCGACAGTCGGCTCGGACGAAGGCGGCACGGCGCAATGGCAGGATTGGCTCGAAGATGAAGACGCCGATCAAGCTACCGAATACGCGGAGCGGGACGAATACCAAAGCCGCATGGCCCTGATGGCCGAGGCGATGGAGGTTCTGAACGAGCGGGAAAAAGATATCCTGACACAGCGCCGCTTGCAGGAAAAAGCCGTCACGCTGGAAGATCTGTCGGGCGTCTATGACGTCAGCCGCGAACGCATTCGCCAGATTGAAGTGCGCGCCTTTGAGAAGCTGCAAAAGCGGATGCGCGACCTGGCGCGTGAACAAGGCATGTTGGCCACCGCTTAAGGCAAAAGACAGGGCGCGTTTGCCCAAGGCGTGCCCAGACAAAAGGCCCATGCGGATCACCCGTGTGGGCCTTTTTCATGGCAGGGACGGGGCTGGACGGGTAGGGAAACCCTGTCTTTCGCGGCAGGGGGAACGGGGCCATAACTGTGCTCAGACAGCGCCCCACAACATTGGACACGCCCCATTCTTCGCCGCCTCTTCGCCCTCTCCAAAGCCGCCCCCAAGGGCTCTGTTGAAGAAGATGTCTTTGCCCTTCTCGCGGCCCTGCCGCAGTTCAGCATTGCCCGCGCCGCGCAACAGCCCCAGCGCGCAGACGCCTGATATGTCCGTGACCGCCATGCCTCCCGTTACCCCTGTACAACTCGCCTTGGTAAAAGCGACCCTCCCGCGCATCAGCCAACGGCCCGCCCAAGCCAAGGGTTAAGGCGTGACTGGGCTGGTCGCCGCCCGGACGGGCGGTTAAACTCTGCGCGACGCTTGAAAAAGGACGCCTTCCATGGCCCGAAATGATGACGAGAATCTAGACGGCCGCGTGAACGGCGAACAGCCCGAGGGCGCGCGTGACGCGATCTTGCAGCGGCTGCTGCATGTGGTGCTGATCGCCATCATGCTCAGTCTTGCCAGCACGGTACTGACAGCGATCACCGTGATCCAGTTCATCGTGATTGCCGTCTCCAAAGGCGAACCGAACGAGAGGTTGGCCGATTTCGGCACCGATCTGGGGATCTGGATGGCCAAGGCCGCCCGTTACCAAGCGGCGGCCTCGGACGTGAAGCCCTGGCCCTGGACCGATCTGGACTAGCGCCGCGTTACTCAATCAGTTCAACCGTGCCCGCAGAACTCGTAGCATGTTTTCGCCCATGACCGCGCGAACCTGATCGTCCGTCGCGCCCGCCCGCAGCAGGGCGTCGGTCAGGGCCGACAGCTCGGACGACGCGAACCCCACCGAAACCGATCCATCATAGTCCGACCCAAGCGACACGTGATCCACGCCAACCGCTTCAACCGCCGCCATAATTACGCGGGCGACCCCGTCGGGGCTGTCATCACAGGTCACATCGGCCCAAAAGCCGATCCCGATCACGCCGCCCCCTTGATCCGCGCCGTTGGCCACAATCGCCCGCATCAGATCATCAGGGAAATTGCGGTGCGCGTCGCAGGCCGACCGCAGGCCCGTGTGGCTGACAATCAGCGGAATATCCGTGGCGGCGATCACCTCACGGGCCACCTGTTCCGAGGAATGGGCAAGGTCCAGCACCATGCCGCGGGCCACGACCTCGGCCACGACCTCTTGTCCGAATTCCGTTAATCCTTGGTCGCCGACGCCGTGCAGCGATCCGCCCAATGCGTTGTCGAAGAAGTGGTGCGATCCGATGACCCGGTAGCCCGCGTCCTCCATCCGGTCGAGGTTGGCGATATCGCCTTCCAGCGCGTGGGCGCCCTCGATCCCCAACAAGCCGCCCACGACCTGCACCCCTTGGCTGCGAGCCGACAACAGCGCGTCCAGATCGGCCTCGGTGGTGATGACACGCAACGCGCCGTCCGAGGCGTCAGCGAAACCATGCAAACGCTCTGCCTGATACAGCGCGCGCTCGGCCAAGCTGTTCCACGTGCGCGTCGGCCAGAGCTGCGCCATGGCCAGCGTGGTGATGTTGTCGCGGGCATCGGCGGTGTTCTCATGGTAATTCTGCCCGGCCGGAGACTTGGTGACAGCCGTAAAGACTTGCACCGCCACGTTGCCGGTCAGAAGGCGGGGCACATCGACATGGCCGAAGGAGCTTTCGCGGTTCAGATCCCGGTTCCAAAGCAGGCTGTCAGCGTGCCAATCCCCGATGGTCAACGACTCGTGCAGGGCGGCGGCGTCATCGGAAACCGGGTAGGGGCCCTGCCAGTTCACGGCGTTGCGTTGGGATTCCACATAGCCCGGCCCAAAGGCCAGAAACGCCGCGAATAGCACGACCGCAAGCAGCAATAACCGCCCGAGAAACTTACCAAAAACCCGCATGTTCATCCTCCCCGCGATGTCATCGCAAGGTAGCCACGCCCACGCCCCATGCGCAAGGGCGATAGGGCAGCGATGGACGGCACGTCACCCCCCGCAGTACCGTGCCACCCCGGCCACAACCATGCGCGTCGCCTGCTCTAGCCGGTCGAAGTCGATCACCTCCGCGATATCGCGGCTGGTGCCGTAACGGGGGCTTGCCACGCCGCCGTCGTACAGGCCCATGGCCGGAAAACCTGCCGCCTCGAACGGCATGTAATCGCTGGACCATATGTTCGCGTGGGTCGTGTTCAGCGTCGTGTATTGCGCCGCGACATTCGCCATCAGCCGCCCGAACGCCACTGAGGCCGCATCGTTGCCCGCCACGGCGTTGCCCATGTCGTATTCCACGATCATCGGCGCGTTCGGGTCGGGCGGGCGCCATCCCAACATATCGAGGTTCACCATCATCTCGATCGGCCATCCCTCGGCCCGGGCGAATTCCGCCAATGCGGCCGAGCCGAAAAGCCCCTGTTCCTCGCCCGCAAATGCCACCGCGACGATGCTCTTGTTCAGCCCCGCGCCAGACAGGATGCGGTAGGCCTCCAGCATCGCCGCGACGCCTGTTGCATTGTCATTGGCGCCGGGCGCGTTGTTCAGAGGATCTTCCGAGGTGCTGTCGTAATGGGCTCCGATCAAGATCACGCCGCGTGTATCGCTGGCATCGCCCAGAATGAAATTGTGCCGCGTCTTGCCCGAGGGCATCTGGAACCCAAACCGCGTCACATCCCCCTGCAAGGCCATCAGATCGTGCATCCACCCCTCGACAGTCGGGAAGTTGGGATGGCCGGTGAAGCGCGTCGGAAAACGCGTCAGCCCGTGGACCACGTTGACCAGCGCGTCGGTCGAGACTTGATCGACCAGCCCCGCAATCGGATCAGCCTGCGCGGCCACGGGGCCGGACAACACGGCAGCGGCCCCACTCAGAAGAAAATGCCGGCGGTCCAGCGTCATAGACCCATCCGCATCGCGCAGGCGGCGCAGGATCACGCCGCCCGCAGTTGCGCTCACTCCATCGCCTCAAGCTCATCAATGAAGCCTTCAATCATGCTCAGGCCCTTGTCCCAGAACGCAGGGTCGCTGGCGTCGAGGCCGAAGGGTGCCAAAAGCTCCTTGTGGTGCTTTGATCCCCCCGCCTTCAGCATGTCGAAATACTTCTCTTCAAAGCCCTCTTCGCCTTCCTCATAGACCGCATAAAGCGCGTTCACGAGGCCATCACCGAAGGCATAGGCGTAGACGTAAAACGGCGAATGGACGAAGTGCGGAATATAGGCCCAGAAGGTCTCATACCCTTCCATGAACTCGAACACCGGACCAAGGCTTTCGCCCTGAACGCTCATCC
The DNA here is from genome assembly GCF_038396845.1 of Gymnodinialimonas sp. 57CJ19. NCBI lineage: Bacteria > Pseudomonadati > Pseudomonadota > Alphaproteobacteria > Rhodobacterales > Paracoccaceae > Gymnodinialimonas > Gymnodinialimonas sp. 57CJ19. The sequence goes on along the minus strand of NZ_CP151587.1, from coordinate 3,679,919 downwards.
ACAGAGCGTTGATGTCATCGACGGTCAACTCGCCATTGCGGCGCGCGTCGTGCAGCTTGCATTCGAAATCGTAGAAGGCGATCTGGCGCACGACGGTGTTGATCATGTCCTCAACCTTGCCCGCCAGCATCACCTTCTTCTCGGCGTCATCCTTGGCCCCCTCCAGCATCTTGCGGAAGGTCAGCATCTCGCCAAACACGCTCGCCGTCTCGGCCAAGGTCAAAGGCGTCGATGACAGCATTTCGCCTTGCCCCGCCGCCAGGCGCTGATGCACCCCGTGGCCCAACTCGTGCGCCAATGTCATGACATCGCGGGGCTTTCCCAGGTAGTTCAGCATCACGTAGGGGTGCACATCCGTCACCGTGGGATGCGCAAAGGCGCCCGGCGCCTTGCCTTCCTTGACGCCCGCATCAATCCAACCATCGGTGAAAAACGGCTCGGCCAGCTCCGCCATGCGCGGATCAAACTCCGCATAAGCCTCCGACACCACACGCCGCGCCTCGTCCCAGCCCACGATCCGGTCCTCCGACATCGGCAGGGGCGCGTTGCGGTCCCAGACCTCCATCTTGTCGAGGCCCATCCACTTGGCCTTCAGCGCATAATAGCGATGCGACAGACGCGGATAGGCCTTGACCACGGCATCGCGCAGCGCCTCCACCACTTCCGGCTCCACATGGTTCGCCAGATGCCGCCCGGCCTGGGGCGAGGGCAACCCGCGCCAGCGGTCCCCGATCTCCTTTTCCTTGGCCAGCGTGTTGTGGATGCGCGCAAACAACGGCGCGGTCTCCTCGAACTTCTCGGCCAGCGCCCGCGCGCCCGCCTCACGGCGCGTCCGGTCACTATCGGTCAAAAGGTTCAGGGTCGCTTCAATGCCCATGCTCTCGCCATCGACCTCAAACACCAGACCCGCGATCTGCTCATCAAAAAGCTTGTTCCAAGCCGACGACCCCACGACCGAGCTGTCGTGAAGAAACTTCTCCAACTCATCCGACAACTGGTAAGGCTTCATCGCGCGCATCCGGTCAAACACCGGCTTGTAGCGCGCCAGGTCGTCGTTGCCCGCCATCATCGCGTCATAGACGTCATCCTCGATCCGGTTGAACTCCAACGAGAAAAACACCAGCGGCGTCGTGTAGGTGGTGATCTTGTCCTGCATGTCGGACATGAACTTCGCCCGCTCGCCATCGGTGGTCTTCTGGTAATAGCGCAGGCCCGCAAAGGACATGATCCGCCCGGCGATCATCTCGATCTTCTCATAGCGCCGCGTGCATTCCAACAAACCCGCCGCGTCCAGATCAGCCAGTTTCCCCTCGTAATCGGTGGCAAACGAGCGGCACGCCTCCTCCAACCAATCCAGATCCCGCTTCAGATCGCTCGCGTCCTGGCCTTCATAAAGGTCGCTCAAATCCCACTCCGGTAAACCTTCAAACGGCGCGCCTCCGGTGTCAGATACAGCATCGCGGGCGGGGGCGGGAAACGACAGGCGCATGGGAATTCCTCTTAAAAACAGGCGTCGCCACAGATATGCGCCCGCGCGGCCAAGGTCTCAACCCGCCCCTTCATCTTTTCTCAAATATCGCGGGGGTAGGCGTGTTTTCCTTGGGAAAACCGCCAAGGGGGCCGCGCCCCCTTGCGGCGCGTAGCGGCGCCTATAGCTCGACCTCTCCGTCGTCACCCACCTCAGGCACAAACTCAGGCGCATCAGGGGACCGGCGGATAATGATATCGCCATTGGGCAGACGCTCGGGCAACTCGTACGAGGTCACATCGTCCATCAACTCGCCCATCCGGTTCAGGAACGGCAGCACTTCATCCTCAAAATACGGCCGCGCCTCTTCCAGCATCGGGCGCATCTCTTCCATAAACCCCTCGAATATCAGCCGAGTCCCTTCGCCCAACAGGCCAAGACCCTCGCTCAAATCACTGTCATCTTGTGCGGCTGCGGGTGCTGCAATCGCGAGCGCGCCAGCCAAAATCCCTACGGAGACTGCGTGTTTCATAGGACCAACATGGGGGCAGGTCCCCCCTCAGATCAAGTCGAGCGTTACGGGGAAATGATCGGACGCCGTCAATAACGCCCCGTGCAAATCCTTTCGCTCCCAACACTCGGGATCATCAAACGGGTGCCAAATCCGCCACTTATCCGCCCGAGGCCGCAACGCGGGCGACACCATGATGTAATCCAGCAGCGCCTGTAGATACCGGTTTTCATGGCGCTTGAAAAACCGTGCGGTCGTGGGCGCGGCGGACAGTTTCGACTGTAATGCTTCGGCCGCGTGGGGGTCATACAGCCGCCGCTCCGCGGGCTCTGCTGTCCCCAGCACAATCTCCAGCCCCGATCTCCCAAACAGCGCCTCATATTCATCCAGCCCCGGCCCGTCGTTCAGGTCTCCGGCCACGATCAGCGCCTCGCCCGCGTCCAGATGCGCCGCCACCCGGCGGCGGAGCCAGATGCATTGGGCCAATTGCTTGCGCCGGTTGGCAATCGCCAGCCGCATGACATCGGCATCGGTCACCGCCCCGTGGGGGGCCTTGGATTTCACATGGGCGCCAATCAGCCGCAGCGGCCCCACAGGCGTTTCCAGCGCGGCCTCCAGCGGCGGCTTCGAGAACCGCACGAGATCTTCGGTCGCGTCGATATCCAGATCAATCGCGAATTCGCCATCAAACTGCGGTGCGCCCGTGGTCAGGGGATCATGGCGGGCGGTGATGACATCGGGATCATAAAGCAGCATCAATTCCTGCTGCGTCGTATTGGGAAACCCCATTAAGGCGTCACGTGCACGAAGCCCTGCATGGACCGCGAAGTTGCGTAACGCCACCGTCCCATCGCGCCCTCGACTGGTGTCCGGGGCCTCCACCACCAGAATCGCATCGGCGTCGAGCGCCTGAAACACGCGGGCCAAAGCGTCGATCTGGGCGGCCCGTGTGACGTTCCAGCGCCCCGACCAGCCGTCATCGCGCAACAAGGTCCCCGCGTCGTCAAACAGCTTGAAGAACCATTCCACATTGTAGGTCGCAATGCGCATCTCAGGCCATTTCTCGGCGGCTGTCCTGAATCTCGTCCCACGCTTGGTTAATCGCCTGCATCCGCCGTTCGGCCATCTTCACGGCCTCTTCCGGCACGCCCCGCGCAATCATCTGATCGGGGTGCATCTGGCGCACCTCGGCCCGGTAGATCGCTTGAATTTCATCAAGGGGCGCATCGGTTGCCACCCCCAGAACGCTGTAAGGATCGGGCGCCATGTCCGGCACATGCTGCGCGCGCAGGCGGCGGAAGGCGATGTCATCCATCCCGAAGATCTCGGCCACACGGGCCAGGAACGCGTCTTCCGCCGGGTGGTAATCGCCATCGGCGGTGGCGATGTGGAACAAACCCTCCATCAGGTCGCACAACACGCTGTCGGCGCCGCAGGGTTTGCCCTCGACCCGGAACATGCCTGCGATCCGGCTGGCGTAGTGCTCAAACCCCGCCACGTCTTCGCGTGCCATGTTGAAGACCCGCGCCGCGGCGGGTTCATCTTCGGGGGGGATGTGGAACACGCGGCGAAAGGCGGTCACCTCGTCGCGGGTCACCAGCCCGTCGGCCTTGGCCATCTTGGCCGACAGCGCGATGACGGCAATGGTGAAGGCCACCGTGCGCTCAGGCGGGGTGCGCAGGCGCTCAAAGACCTCCGACAGGCTTTCACCTTGGCGTAGGGCCTCCAGCGCCTCGGATATGCGGGTCCACAGTGACATGGGCCCAGTTTACCCGCAGCAACCCGAAAGCGGCAGAGCAAAAGCGCATGTTCACAATGATTTCACACGGATTTGCCCGTCTTTCACACGGACTTGCCTGTCAAAGCAGCTCAACCATTAAGATGAGGTCCACAAACCGCCCGAACCTGGCCCCTGCTGCGGGATGTCTCCGACCTGCTCAAACCCCAGTACCCGGTGAAAAAGACGCCCGCCCGGTTTTCACCCGTCATTCACGCGACAAGGGATGGGTTTGCCGCCGCTCTCGCGTGTTTCACAGGGCCAGAACCGCCGCCGCGCCGCTGGCACGGGCCCGTTCCATCACAAGCTCACGTCGCCCGACGGCGTGCTCAACAGCGCCTCTATTCGGGCCGTTTCAGCGGCGAGGACGATGACGCGTGCGTCACGGAGGAGCGGCCCGAGCGCCGCCCGAAGGGCGTCCGCGTCGGGGGAATGCAGCCGCAATTCCTTCAGCCGCACGCCGCTATCTTGCAGCAAGGGGGCCGGGTGCGCGTCCCCGTGCCATTGGATCAGCGCCGGAAACAGCCCCTCAAACGGCAGCTTCCCGTCCTTGGGCACCGCCATGGACCAGCGCAAATCCCCGCGCTGCAACCGCCACGGAACGCCAACACCTTCGGGCGCGGCGGCAATCGCGGCCTCGATATCGGGGCAGCGGCAGATCCAGTTCGTCACCCGCGTCTGGCCCTTGAAATTATCAAGGTTGAACCAGCGCGGCTGGTCTGGCCCCGGGGCCTCGGGATTGACGGCGATCACCTCGAAATATTCTTCCGGCCCAAAGGACAACAGGCGATTGTGGGTGCCCATGTCGGGGTGCTCGCCACCGGGAAGCAGCGGTTGGCCAAGGGCGGCTTCGACGTCTGTGACGCCACGGGGCAAGGTCTCGGCAGAGACCGCGATATGATCGAAGGTCAGCATGGGCCTAGTCGTAACCGATGCGCCCGGCGTCGGAAAGCACCTAGCACTTGCGCCGCCCTTGGCGTCTGATGCCCCCATGATCCAGGACCTCAAAGCCACTGCGCGCGCCGCTGCCTTCGCCGCCCGCAAAGCCGCCCACGCCAAGGCCACGGCCACCGTGCCTTCGGCGACAGCGCATCTTCTGGCCGCCATCGGCCCGGCCGAGGGGCGCATTATCGCGGGCTATATGGCGATGCGGACCGAGCTTTCGCCGCTGCCCGCCATGGCGGCGCTGCACGGGGCCGGTGCCCGCATCTGTGTGCCGATCATCAAGGCGAACGGCCAGCCTCTGGCGTTTCAGGAATGGACGCCCACAACCGCGATGATCCCCGGTGCATTCGGCGCGTCGGTCCCGGCCGAGGGCGATTGGTTGACGCCTGACACGCTGATCGTGCCGCTGGTGGCCTTTGACGCGCGGCTGAACCGCTTGGGCTATGGCGGCGGCTTCTATGATCGCACGCTGGAACAGCTTCGCGCCGCCGCCCCCACGCGGGCCATCGGCTTTGCTTTTGCCGCGCAAATGCTGCCCGATGTGCCGCAGGAACCCACGGATCAGCCGCTCGATGTGCTGATTACCGAGAACGGCCCCCTTGCCGCCGAGCCCGCGCGGGCCTAAGCCCTTCGGATGCGTATTCTTTATCTTGGCGATGTCATGGGCCGCGCGGGACGTGCGGCGATCACTCAACGGTTGGCGGGGCTCCGGGCGGACTGGAAGCTCGATTTCGTGGTGGTGAACGGCGAAAATGCGACCTCTGGCATGGGGCTGTCGGGCGCCCATGCAAAGACCCTGCTGGATGCCGGGGCCGATTGCCTGACCTTGGGCGATCATGCCTTTGACCAGAAGGATATGCTGCAGTTCATCGAGCATGAGCCGCGTATCATCCGCCCGCTGAACTTCTCCAAATCGGCGCCGGGCAAAGGGGCGCGCCTGTTTGACGTGAAAGGGCGCAAGGTTCTGGTGGCGCAGGCGCTGGGGCAGGTGTTCATGAAACGCCCGTTCGATGATCCGTTCTCGGCCCTTGAGGGCGCGTTGAAGACCCTGGGCGGGCAGGCGAAAGTGCGCATCATTGACATCCACGCCGAGGCCACGTCCGAGAAAATGGCGATCGGTCACTTCTGCGATGGGCGAGCCAGCCTTGTGGTGGGCACCCATACCCATGTGCCCACGGGCGACGCGATGATCCTGCCCGGCGGCACCGGCTATATGACCGATGCGGGCATGTGCGGCGATTACAACTCGGTCATCGGGATGGAAAAGGCCGAGCCTCTGCGCCGCTTTATCACCGGCATGCCCAAGGACCGCTTCAGCCCGGCCACCGGCGAGGCGACACTTTCTGGCGTCTTGGTCGAAACCGATGACCAGACCGGCCACGCCAAGACGATTACCCCGATCCGAGAGGGCGGGCGCCTGCAAAGCAGCACCCCTTGAGGCGGGCTATGCCCCTCGTTCTGCTGATCTGAATGGGGGCGCTTCGGGGCCTCACCATACCGCCTCCAGGATCACCGTCGCCGCAGGGGATCGCGATGTCGGCATCATCTTCTGGTCTTCCACTGCCAAGACGGGGGGGCTGTTGGTGTTTGACCCGTTCCGGGGCAGGCCCTTCCGGGCGCCTCGATCTTCGTCGCCAGCCTATCCCCCCCGCACGGGCTGGCACGGGCTGGGGGAGGCGCTGTCGGGCGCCGCTTTCACCGTGACCGGTCTCGGCAGTCTGTGGTTGCGGCCGATGCCGGGCGATAGCTACGCCACCAGGATCCGGGCCGCCTTGGCGCTGATGCTTCTGGGGGGGCTTCTGGCTCAGCCGCGACGGATCTCGCGCTCATATTCTTGGCCAAGTTGACCCTACGGAAATCCCGCGTTGTTCGAACCACTCTGCACGACCTATAACTTTGGCATCGGTTCCCAAATGCCGTGGCCGGAACCCCTTCGGCCTATATTCCGTTCATTTACTGAGGATTTTCTCATGTTTACGTCTTTCAAAGCCCCCATCCTTGCCCTGGCCCTTGCCGCCACAACCGTGCCTGCCGTGGCACAGCAATCGGTCGAGTTGGTGACCGGCATCGGCTTCGGCAATTCGCAAGTGGAGGCCACCCAGAACTCGGTTCGCGCCTGGATCATCGAGGGCACGCGCCTTTATGGTAGCGCCGATTGGAACACCGCGCTGCGCGGCAACATCCAGTGCAACCAGACGCCTCAGGCCGGTGGTGGCGGCGGTGCTTCGACCCTGGGCATCGGCGTCGAGGGTGACGCGACCGGCTCTTGGGCCTGTACCGTGACCGGCCTGCCACTGAGCGCGATCAGCAACTGATCCGGCCCTATCCATTCACATCATTCCCTCAATGCCCCGCCGACGCTCCATCGGCGGGGCATTTGTGTTGCAGCCCCGGCGTCACTGCGACAAAGATGGAGCCCGAGGCATTCCGCCTGATCCGGAGTTCCATGGTCAATCTTCCGCTATCCGACACCGGTGAGGGCCTCGTCACCCTCGCGATCCTGCTGATCATGTTCGCCATGTTCCTGTGGGAACGCTGGCCCACGGAAGTTGTCGCCATCGGCGGTTGCGCGGTGTTGTTGATCTTGGGCCTGCTGCCCTATGACAATGCGATTGATGTGCTGTCCAACCCGGCGCCCTGGACCATCGCGGCGATGTTCATCGTCATGGGGGCCTTGGTGCGCACCGGATCGCTGGACCGGCTGACCAAGTTCGCCGAGGCCAATGCCAAGGCAAGGCCCGCCGTTGCGGTGGCCAGTTTGCTGGCATTCGTGGCGGTGGGGTCGGCGTTCATGAACAACACGCCCATTGTGGTCATCATGATCCCGGTCTTTGTTCAGATCTCGAAGATCCTCGGAAAACCCCCGTCCAAGTTCCTGATCCCGCTGTCCTATGCGGCAATCATGGGCGGCACGCTTACGCTGATTGGTACCTCCACCAACCTGTTGGTGGACGGGGTGGCACGGGCGCAGGGGCTGGCGCCATTTACCATATTCGAGGTCACGCCCATCGGCTTGGTCGTGGTGGCGTGGGGGATGATCTACCTGACGCTCATCGGGCGGTTCTTGCTGCCGGACCGGGCGTCGATGGCGTCGCTTCTGGGGGGCAGAAGCTCTCGGCCGAAGTTTTTTACCGAGGTGGCGGTGCCAGAAGATTCAGCCCTGATCGGGCAGGCGGCGCAAGACGTGGACCTGTTCCGCCGCGACGGCGTGCGCCTGATCGACGTTCTGCGCGGCGATGCCTCTTTGCGGCGCGATATGAAGGCGGTGACCTTGGAAAAGGGGGACCGCGTCGTGCTGCGCACGGATATGGCCGAGGTGTTGGGGCTTCAGGCCTCCAAAGAGCTGAAAACAGTCGATAAGCTGAGCCAGGTGGCCACGGCCACGGTCGAGGTGCTGATCACACCGGGATGCAAGATGATCGGCCGGTCCCTGGGGAACCTGCGTTTGCGACGGCGCTACGGGGTGTATCCGCTGGCAGTGCATCGGCGGAACCAGAACATCGGCTCGCAATTGGACGATCTGGTTGTAAGGATCGGGGATACGCTGCTGCTTGAAGGGGACCCGGCGGATATTCAACGCTTGGCCGCGGATATGGATTTGGTCGCCGTCACGCATCCCTCAGAGCGCGCATACCGTCGCGAGAAATCCCCGATTGCCATTGCCGCCATGGCGGGGATCGTTGTGCTGGCCGCTTTGAACGTGGCCCCGATCCTGGCGCTGGCCGTGGTGGCCGTGGCGGTTGTGCTGCTGACCGGGTGCATCGACGCGGAGGAGGCGTTCAGCTTCATCGAGGGCCGCTTGCTGGCGCTGATCTTCGCCATGCTCGCCGTGGGCGCAGCCTTGGATCACACGGGCGGGATCAACCTGATTGTAGGGGCGATGGCCCCGTGGTTGGAGGGCGCCCCCACATGGGTGCTGTTGTTTGCGGTGTATTACATCACAACGGTGCTGACGGAACTGGTGTCGAATAATGCGATTGCGGTGATCATGGCCCCGATCGCGATTGCCCTGGCCCAGGCCACGGGCGTCGACCCAAGGCCCCTGGTGGTCGCGGTGATGATCGCGGCGTCCGCCTGTTTTGCAACGCCGATTGGCTATCAGACGAATATGCTGGTCTACGGCCCCGGCGGCTATGCGTTCAGCGATTTCCTGAAGGTCGGCGTGCCGTTGAACCTGTCGCTGGGGGTGGTCGTCTGCCTGACGATCCCGCTGATCTGGCCGCTGTAGGATGAGGCATTTGAAGACTTGAGCAGCTAAAGCTGCATTCGATTTTCAAGAAGGGGGCTAGCCCCCTTAGGCGCCTCCTGAAGGAGGCGCGACCCCCAGAGGTGTACTTGCCAAGATGAAGGGGGGGCCGCGATTGGTGTGGTTGTCAGAGAGGCCAGACGACGAGGATCGTGGGGATGGAGACGGCGACCACGATGATTTCCAGAGGCAGGCCCATGCGCCAGTAGTCGCCGAAGCCATAGCCGCCGGGGCCGAGGATCAGCGTGTTGTTCTTGTGGCCAATCGGCGTGAGGAAGGCGGCGGAGGCGGCGACGGCAACGGCCATCAGGAAGGGATCGGGGGAGACGCCGAGCGACTGGGCCATGGTGATGCCAACGGGGGCCGCGACGATGGCGGTGGCGGTGTTGTTGAGCACGTCGGACATGGTCATGGTGACGACCATCAGAACGGTGAGGATCGCCCAGGCGGGCATTCCCTGGGTGAGGCTGACGAGGGAGCCCGCGATAAGCTCGGTGCCGCCGGAGCTATCGAGTGCCGCGCCGAGGGGGATCATCGAGCCCAGAAGCACCACGACGGGCCATTCGATGTGGTCGTAGATCTCGGACAGGGGCAGGATCTTCAGCAGGACGTAGCCCACCGCGACGATGCCAAGGGCGATGGGCAGGTAGACGATGCCAAGGGACGCCGCGATGACGGCGGCGGCAAAGAGGCCGATGGCGGCCCATGTCTTGCTATCGTTGGTGACGGTGAGGCCGCGGTCCGCCAGGGTCAGGCCGCCGAGCCATTTGACCACGTCATCGGCACTGTCGGAAGGCGCGAGGAGCAGGAGGATGTCGCCCGGCTCGACAGGGGTCTGGCGCAGGCGCTTGGTGATCTTCGTGCCGCGCCGCTTGATCCCCATCAGCGTGGTGCGCTGGCGCCACGACAGGCCGATGCTCTGCGCGGTCTTGCCGACGATGCGCGCATCCTCCGGCACCGCCATCTCCACGAAGCTGACGCTGTCCCCGGCGATTTTCGCGGCACCGGTGTCGCTGCCGGCGGTCTCCAGGCTTTGGCCGACGCGGAATTCGTCCAGGGCTTCCGGTGAAGCCTCCAGCACCAGGATGTCGCCGTCCTTCAAGGTCAGGTTCCGGCCCGTTCCAAAGCGGCGCTTGCCGTCGCGCAGGATGCCGATGATGACCACATCCGCCTCCGCCGCGGCATCCTCCAGGTCGCGCAGGCTGGTGTCGTTCAGCTTCGAGTCCTCGGGCAGGCGCAACTCGGCGATATAGGGGGACAGATCCTCCACCTCTGCCTTGCCCACGCCGCTGTCACGGTTGGGGATCAGGCGCCAGCCAATCAGCGCCACGAAGGCGAGGCCCGCGATGGCCGCAACACCGCCGACGGGGGCGAAATCGAACATGCGAAAGGGCGCGCCCAACTGGTCTTCACGGATCGTGGCGATGATGATGTTGGGCGGTGTGCCGATCAGCGTGACCATGCCGCCCAGGATGGTGCAGAACGACAGGGGCATCAGCGACAGCCCCGGAGAGCGCCCCGCCTTGCGCGCCGTGGCAATGTCCACCGGCATCAACAGCGCCAAAGCCGCGACGTTGTTCATGAACGCCGACAACACGCCGCCGACCGCCCCCATGATGGTGATATGCGCCCCCAGCGACCGCCCCGCATCCACCAGCGTGCGGGTAATCAGGAACACCGCGCCCGAGCGTACCAGCCCCGCCGACACCACCAGCACCAGCGCCACCACCAGCGTCGCCGGATGGCCAAAGCCCGCGAACGCGTCCGAGGCCGGGACAACCCCCAGAACCGTCCCCACCATCAGCGCCGAGAAGGCCACCACGTCATAGCGGAAACGGCCCCATAGCAGCAGGGCGAAGACGGCTCCGAAAAGCGAGAAGAGGATGATTTGATCTGTCGTCATGGGCCAACATTAGCGGGGCTGCCGCGCCGCGTCACGCGGATAGCGGGGCGGCAAAGGGCAGGGGCCATTGCGCGGGAGGGGGCTCGTGCCCTATATGGGCCTCCGACAGGTTATTCATAAAGGCGGGAGCGACCCATGGCAGGCCACTCAAAATGGGCAAACATCCAACACCGTAAGGGGCGGCAGGACAAGCTGCGCGCGAAGGTGTTCTCGAAGATGTCCAAGGAAATCACCGTGGCAGCCAAGATGGGCGACCCGGACCCCGACAAGAACCCCCGCCTGCGCCTAGCCGTGAAAGAGGCGAAATCCGTCTCCGTCCCCAAGGACGTGATTGAACGGGCAATCTCCAAGGCCACTGGCGGCGACGCCGAGAACTATGACGAGATCCGGTATGAGGGCTACGGCCCCTCCGGCGTCGCTGTCATTGTGGAAACGATGACCGACAACAAGAACCGCACCGCCTCCACCGTGCGCTCCACCTTCACCAAGAACGGCGGCAACCTGGGCGAGACCGGCTCCGTCGGCTTCATGTTCGACCGCAAGGGCCAGGTGACCTACCCGCTCTCCGTGGGCGATGCCGACACCGTCATGATGGCCGCCATCGAGGCCGGTGCCGAAGACGTGGAAACCAACGAGGGCGACGGTGATGAGGATCCGGGCAACCACGTCATCTGGTGCGCCGACACCGACCTGCACGAGGTCTCAAACGCGCTGGAGGCCGAACTGGGCGAGTCCGAGTCCACCAAACTGGTCTGGCGCCCGACCACCACGACCGAACTGGGCCTGGAAGACGCGCAAAAACTGATGAAACTCATCGAAGCGCTGGAAGAAGACGACGACGTCCAGACGGTGACGGCCAACTTCGAAATCTCAGATGAGGTCATGGCGCAACTGGGGGCGGAGTAGGGGGCTTTGGGGCCAAAGCTGGCACTCGCCCCGGTTGCAGCGAAGGGCCGATTTTACCCAAAAAGGCCGAATGCTGCAATCTGCACCGGCGGCACCGTAACAAAACCAGCCAGTCGTCTCACCTAACGCATCTTCCTGCGGCCGCTTGCGCACGACTATCTCGACCTTTTCAAAAGCACTTTGCACACCAATGGCCCCTCAATCGAGATAAAGCCGGCGCGCGAAGTGAGTGCTTTTTCTATCGTAAGGCAAGCCACGCCTGCGGACCCCGTGCTGACCAAAAGCGCCATAAAACTGGCCTTTCACAGTGATCCGACGCAAAAAGCCGCCCCATCACAGGACGGCTTATCGTTTCACCATTCGCAGATATCAGAAAGTGAATGCCACGCGTAACGCGCCCGCGATGGTGCGCATGTCGCCGCCCAAGCCGCTCAGGTTGACCGAGGTCGCAAGACCCAGGCCGTTGCCCAGACCGGTGGAGCCACCCAGCTCAACCCGGCCCGTCCAGCCATCGTCCGCCAACAGATCTTCCACCAGCACAACGCCCGCGTCCTGCGTCAGGTAATCCGCGTGGAGACCCGCAAAAAGCGACCCATCGGCGTCGTCGAAGGTGATCCGTGCCCCCAGTGACCCTTGGGAGAACTGATAGGTCTCGGATGTCGTCAGCGTGCCGCCCGTCCCCTCGATCTCCTGCTGACCGTGCAGCAATCCAATGGTTGGCGTCAGGGTAAACTCTTCGGACAGCGCAAAGTCATAACCGCCTTCGAACGTCACCGCCGTCAGGGTCATATCCGCGGTGCCTGTGCCCCCGGTGGAGGTCTGGTCGAACGATCCCACGCCGTACATCAGGCTCGCGTTGCCATGCCAGTTGCCTGCGCGGTAGCTGAGGTAGGGTTGCAGATAGGTCATCTGCCCATCCTGGCTGAAGCTGCCGTCGCTGGCATTAATCTCGGAGAATCCAAGCGATAGGCCCGCGACCGTGTCCGGGCCGATGCCGATATCCGCGCCGATGGCAAAGCCAGACCCTCCAACCGCGTTCGAGCCGCCGCCGGTCTCTGTGGTGCGGAAGCTGGTAACATCCGCCCATGTGTAAAGGCCGCCCACCAAGCCGGGTGCGCCTTGGGTAGAGGCCGTTACCGTCCCGTCCAAACCGCGCACGAAGCCGCCGGTGGCGTCGCGGGTGGCAAGGCTTACCTGCCCCAGATCACGCGCCACTCCGCCCGCGTCCACGACAATCAGCCGCGCCGCGCCGCCAGAGGCGGACAGCATAGCTGCAAGTTCGGCCTGCTGCGACAAGCTCCAGCCAAGGATCATCCCGTTCAGAATCGCCGTGATCTCGTGGGAAGAATATCCGTCATAGTGGTTCATCGAAACGACCAGCTGATATTGCCCGTTGGTAATTCCCTGACCTGTCAAAAGCGCAACAGATGAGTTGGTGGTATCCGTCCCGCTGGCTAGAGCACCTGAAATAGCAGGAGAAGAGAATGTCAAAGCACTTACATCCGCATTCGCAGCAAACAGATTGTAGTTAATCAAAAAATGAGTGTCGTTGTAGCCGTTGCTAATGTTTTGCGTAGTATCCGCTGATATGACGGATGCGTCTACAACCGTAACTTCCGTGACACTATAGTAATACGTTGGAGAGCCCGCGAAACGTGTACCATCCACAATGATGTCGGTGACCAATTCCGTTTGCGACCACGCCGCGCCTCCGGTCAACGACGTTGACGCGGCCAAGACTGCCGCGATCCCCAAATTCCTCATCTGCTCACCTCTTTATTTGCAGCCTCGCACGACGCGCGGCTCTTGTATTTACTTCATCCTATAAGCGAAAAACCGCCTAGCCCCACAAAAACGTTAGTGCCTGTTTTCAATGTCTTCGCCTGTGTGCGCTTCAAGACACATGTTGTGTTCGATTGATGTCTGTCCCGCGACAACAAGTAGGCAAACGCATCTCTGGCCCTTCTTCTCACCCACCGACAAGCCACCCTGATCGCCAGACCTTTCACCTGCGCGTCCGGCGCCGCGTCCCCAGAAAATGGTCCGGGCGCTATGATGATTGCAGCGCGTAGAACGCAGTCCGCCGAGCTACGTTCTTGGTGCTTTTCACCGTGGCCTTAACCTGACAAATTCAGACATTAAGAGTTGTGTTGGAATTTCATGTGCTTTGTCAGCGTAGCAGACGTCCAGGCTCCGCGCAGCAAACGTCCGCTGTCCGCCTTTCACGCGATTTGCAGCAAACCGTATCCATCGCGACGTAGCGCCGTACGGCACGTCCGTCACGTGGGTAAAAATGAAATCCCTAACAAAACGTTAACAAAATCCACAACATAACGATTTCAAACACATAACCCCCGTGCTCAAGCTTGAGCACCCGCCGCGAGCCGCCAAATCCCCCCTCCGCTTATCTCCTTGCAGCCCCTCCGCTCCGGTGGTCATCTGGCCCCCTATGGAAACGCCCGCCACCCCCTCCGCGACCCTCGTCCACACGCCCGCCTCCCGCCCCGGGTGGGGCATCTTCTGGATGCTCCTCACCGGCCTCTGTTTCGTGGCTGTGACAGCGACGGTGAAGATGGTGGGCACCGACGTGCCCGCGATCCAATCAGGCTTCCTGCGCTACGCCCTCGGCCTCGTTTTCCTGATCCCGATGCTGCCCTCGGTCCGACGGGCCAATGTGGACCGGAGCCTGTTGGGGATCTTTCTGGGGCGCGGGGCAGCCCACGCCTTGGCGGTTTCCCTGTGGTTCTTCGCCATGACCCGCATCCCCATCGCCGACGTCACCGCGCTCAACTACCTCAACCCGGTCTACGTGATCTTGCTGGCGGTTCTGTTTCTGGGAGAACGTCTTGGCCGCTACCGCGTCGCTGCGGTGGTCATCGCCTTCGTGGGCACCTTCGTTATCATCCGCCCCGGTTTCCGAGAGATCGACCTGGGGCACGTGACCATGCTGGTCACGGCCGTCGCCATGGCGGTCAGCTACTTCCTCGCCAAGTTGGCATCGGGGCGGGTCAGTGCCGAAGTGGTCGTGTTCTACCTGTCGCTGGTGGTGCCGATCATCCTTGCGCCGCTGGCGTGGTATGTCTGGGTGCCGGTCACTTGGAGCGATGTGGGGTGGCTCTTCCTCTGCGCCTTCTTCGCCACATTGGGCCACTACATGATGACGCTGGCCTTCCGCGCCGCGCCTTTGGCGGTGACACAGCCGGTGTCGTTCTTGCAGTTGGTTTGGGCCACGGCTTTGGGCGTGTTTGTCTTTGGCGAACCCGCCGACATCTATGTGATCGCAGGGGGCGGGATGATCATCGCGTCGGTCAGCTTCATCACATGGCGAGAGACCGCTTTGGCCCGCCGCCACCGCAAGGAAGCCGCTTTAGCGGGCGATGGCGTAGAGTAAGCGGCGGGCTTCGGCTTTCTCAGGCAGAAGCGTCTTCGCCGCCGCCTTCCAGCCGCTCTTGAAACCGCTCAAAGAACTGATCGGCCATTTTGGTGGCAAAGCTGTTCACCAGGCGAGAGCCCAATTGCGCGATCTTGCCGCCGACCTTGGCTTCGACGTCATAGGTCAGCTCGGTGCCGCCTTCGGGATGGTCGGCCAGATGAACCTTCGCGCCCCCCTTGGCAAAACCCGCGACGCCGCCCTTGCCCTCGCCGGTGATGGTATAGCTTTCACCCGGCACGATATCTGAAAGGGTCACCCCGCCCTTGAACGTCGCTTTCACCGGGCCGACCTTTTGCTTCACGGTCGCCTCGAAACCTTCCTCCGGGGAGCCTGTCAGCTCTTCACAGCCGGGGATGCAAGCCTTCAGAACCTCGGCCTCGTTCAGGGCTTCCCAAACTTGTTGGCGGTCGGCGGCGATGTGGCGGCTGGCGTGAAGTTCCATGGTTTTCTCCCTATTTGGCTGTAGCTTACGGGTCGCGTCGGGATTGGCAATGGCTTGGCCCCGGCGCGTGGCAAGAATTCATAGCTGAATGCTAAAAAACTGTTCTCAGGCGTTATTGGGCGACTTCGTAGGGCAGGGTGCCGCGTCGGTTTGGGTTCACGACCAACTGCCTCTCCAACGGGGGTACGGCGCGTTGGTGGCAATTGGGACGTTCGCAAATGCGACACGAAATGCCGATGGGTTGAAAGGCTGTGCTGCGGTCCAGGTCGAGGCCGTCGGCATAGACCAGCGATCCCGCGTGGCGCACCTCGCAGCCCAAGGACACCGCGTACCGGCGCGTGGGACGCCCCCATGCGCCGCCGGATTTTGACACGTCGCGGGCAAGGATCACATAGCGTGCGCCGTCGGGAGTTTCGGCCAGTTGGCGCAGAAACCGGCCCGGCGCCTCGAAGGCTTGGTGCACGTTCCATAGGGGGCAAGCGCCGCCGAAGCGGGCAAATTGCAGCCGCGTGGCGGAGTGGCGTTTGGTGACGGTGCCGGCCTGATCGACACGGGCAAAGAAGAACGGAATGCCCTTTGCGCCGGGACGTTGCAGGGTGGACAGGCGGTGGGCGATTTGTTCGATCGACGCGCCGAAGGTGATGGCCAGACGCTCCAGATCGTGGCGGGTGTCTCGGGCAGCCTCGGCAAAACGGGTGTAGGGCATCAGAACGGCTCCGGCGAAGTAATTGGCCATGCCGATCCGGGCGATCTCGCGGGCGGTATCGGATTGGAACCGGGCAAGATCCAGCGTCGCCTCGATCAACTGCTCCTGCCCCAGTAGGGCGTATTGGTGCAGCAGTTGAAAGCGCTGTGTCTCAGGGGCGGCTTGGGGCGATAGGGTCAGGATCTTGGTGCCAGGATCATAGGCGCGGACACCATTGCCCGCAGTGAAGCGCAGGGTCACGCCCATGTCGGCCAGAACCGACTGCGTGTGGGCGGCCAGATCGCCCGTGGCGCGGGTGGCGAACCGTTCTGCTGCGCGATCCACGGCATCAATGTAATTGTCCGTGTAGTGGAAAAAATCGCGCACCTCTTCCCAAGGCGAGGCAGTGGCACTGCTTTGTTGGCCCAAAGCCTCATCGAGCGACGCAAGGCGTTCCTGGGTCTGGCGATAGGCGCGGTGGAGCTTCAGGAACGCATGGGCCAGGGTCGGCGCATTGGCCGAGACAAGCCGCAGGTCGGCCAGCTGCGGCCCGGATTCAGCGAACAGCGGATCGGCCAGAGCCTCTCGCATATCAGAGACGATGCGATCCGCGTCCGAGGCCGAAAGCTCGGTCACGTCAACGCCAAAATCCTGCGCCAAGCCCATCAGAACCGCCGTGGACAAAGGGCGGTTATTGTTCTCCATCTGGTTAAGATAGGGCAGGGATATCCCCAGCTTTGCGGCAAAGTCTTTTTGGGTCAGCCCCAATCCGGTGCGCAAACTGCGCAGCTTGGCGCCGACGTAGAGTTTTTGAGTGGCCATACCTATCCCCTTTGCAACCCTAAGTTAGCGGGTTTGCAAAGCCTGGGGCAAGGCTCAACCCTCGGTCACCTGCGCTTGCCTGCGGATTGTGTAGACAACGGAACCGACCGCCAAAAGCGAGGTGACCAGCATGATGATAATCAACGGATAGACCCCGTTGCCGCCGGTCAGCATAGCGCCCGCCAAGGCCGACATCGCCGCGCCGCCGAACAGCATGATCGCGCCGCCAAGCCCCGATGCCGTGCCCGCCAGATGGGGGCGGACCGACAACATGCCCGAGGTCGCATTTGGCAAAACCATGCCGTTGCCAAAGCCCACAGTCGTCATGAAGCCGAAGAACACGAAGGGCGATTGCAGGCCGAAAAGGAACAGGATCAGCAACAACACCATGCCCGTGGCGGTCACCGAAGTGCCCCATAAAATCATCGGGTTGATGCCGACGCGGGTGGAGTACCGGCCCGATATGCCGTTGCCAAAGAAGTACCCCACTGCGGGCGCGCCAAAGAATATGCCGACCTGTGTGGGGGAAAGGTGGAAGACCTCTGACCCGACATAGGGCGCCCCCCCAAGGTACGAGAAAAACGCCCCCGAGGCGAAGGCCGCCGTCAAGCAGTAGCCCCAGAAACGGCGCGAGGTCAAAAGCTCGGGGTATTGCGCGATCTGCTCTGCCAGGCTGGATGTGCTGGCCCTTGCCGTTTCGCCCAAGTCCGCCCAGACAAGGGCCAGAATGACCAGGCCAAGGGCCAGAAGCAGCCAGAAATTCGCCTGCCAGCCCATGGATTGCTCCAACGCGCCGCCAATGCCGGGGCCAATCATGGGCACCACGGCCATGCCCATGGTCACATAGCCGATTTTCGAGGCGGCTTCGGCTTCGTCATGCATGTCGCGCACCACCGCCCGGCCCAACACAAGGCCGGTCACGATGACGGCCTGCATCATGCGAAACAGCAGGAAAACCTCGATGCTGGAAGCCAGCAGGCAGCCGATGGTGGCGAGGATAAACAGAGCCGTGCCCCCCAGGATCACCGGCCTGCGCCCGAACCGGTCCGAGATCGGCCCAATGATGATCTGAAGCGCGGCGTTCACCAGAAGGTAGAGCGAGACCGATAGCTGCATCAGCCGATAATCGGTGTCGAAATAATCCGCCATTGCAGGTAGCGACGGCAGGAAAATGTTCATCGACAAGGCGCCAAGGCCGGTCATGATGATCAACGTAAAGATGTGCGGGGGCGTGGTGCGGTCTAGAAACCGCGCCGGTTGGTGCGTGCTCATGGCACTGGCGTATTGCGGATTTTTGCGAAGGTCCAGAGAGTATGCAGATGTATACCGGGTTCGCAAATTTGCAAAACACATCACTCGGCGGCAAAGTAATTTGCAAATATACTAGTTCTTGCTGGATGAAATGGCCACATCCGCATAGTTTCCGCGCCAAGCCGAAGAGGGAGGCACCATGACGGATATTCTGGAACAGCTTAACGAGCGACGCGCCTTGGCGCGGGCAGGTGGCGGCGAAAAGCGCGTGGCTGCGCAACACGCCAAAGGCAAGCTGACCGCGCGTGAGCGGATTGAACTGCTGCTCGATGAGGGGTCTTTCGAAGAATACGATATGTTCGTGGCGCACCGCACGACGGAATTCGGCATGGCTGCCAATCGCCCGCCCGGCGACGGTGTTATCACCGGCTGGGGCACCGTGAATGGGCGTCAGGTTTACGTCTATAGCCAGGATTTCACCGTCCTTGGCGGCTCGGTCTCGGAAACTCACGGGCAGAAAATCTGCAAGATCATGGATATGGCCGTGCAAAACGGTGCACCTGTGGTCGGCATCAACGACTCGGGCGGGGCGCGGATTCAGGAGGGGGTCGATGCCCTTGCCGCTTATGCCGAGATCTTCCGCCGCAACGTCGAAGCCTCTGGCGTGATCCCGCAGATCTCGCTGGTGATGGGGCCTTGCGCCGGTGGTGCGGTCTACTCCCCCGCGATGACCGACTTCATCTTCATGGTGAAGGACACGTCCTACATGTTCGTCACCGGCCCCGATGTGGTAAAAACCGTGACGAATGAGGTGGTTACCGCCGAGCAATTGGGCGGTGCGGCCACCCATACCAAAAAATCCTCCGTCGCCGATGGCGCGTTCGAAAACGATGTGGAGGCGCTGAGCGAAGTGCGCCGCCTGATCGACTTTCTGCCCCTGTCCAACCGTGAAAAGCCGCCAGTGCGGCCGTTTTTTGACAGCCCGGACCGGATCGAGCACAGCCTTGATACGCTGATCCCCGACAACCCCAACCAGCCCTATGACATGAAAGAGCTGATCGAAAAGCTCGCCGATGAGGGCGATTTCTACGAGATCCAAGAGGATTTTGCCGGCAACATTCTCACGGGCTTCATCCGTCTGGAAGGCCAGACCGTGGGCGTTGTGGCGAACCAGCCGATGGTTCTGGCGGGGGTTCTGGATATCGACAGCTCTCGCAAGGCGGCGCGGTTCGTGCGGTTCTGTGATTGCTTCGAAATCCCGATCCTGACCCTCGTGGACGTGCCCGGCTTCCTGCCCGGCACGACGCAGGAATATGGCGGTGTCATCAAGCATGGCGCGAAACTGCTGTTCGCTTACGGCGAGGCGACGGTGCCGTTGGTGACGGTCATTACCCGCAAAGCCTATGGCGGCGCCTATGATGTGATGGCCTCCAAGCATATGAAAGCCGATGTGAATTACGCTTGGCCCACGGCTGAGATCGCCGTGATGGGCGCCAAGGGCGCGGTAGAGATCCTGCACCGTTCCGACCTTGGGGATGCCGACAAGATCGCGGCCCATACGGCGGAATATGAAGACCGTTTCGCCAATCCCTTCGTCGCCGCCGAGCGGGGCTTTATCGACGAGGTCATTCAACCCCATTCCACCCGTCGTCGCGTCAGCCGCGCCTTTGCATCACTGCGGCGCAAAGAGCAGAAGTTGCCGTGGAAAAAGCACGACAACATCCCCCTCTGATGGCCCGGCATGGATGGCATATTGACCGTGACGGCGACACGTTAACCCTGTCTCGGCAGCGCACGGCCCGGTTTGATCTGGCCGAGGTCACGTTCCTTCCGGGCGATGATCTGGTGCGCGCGCTTATCGCCCATCAAATCCGGCAGGATATGTGGCGCAAGCTGCAACGTCTGCGTGGGTTCTGCCCGGCGGTGCGTGTCACGACGCAGCCGGGGGGCGTGGCCGTGCTGGCAGGTGGTGCGGTGGCAGGGCCGGTGACCGACCGCGCCCGCACCCAGATCGCGGATATTCTGAACGATCCCGCCCTGCGCATCCGTTGGGTCACCAATGCGAGGAAACGGTGATGTCCTTTAACTACGCTGCAATGGGAACCAAACCGCCGCGCGTCGTGTTTTCCGTGAAAGGAGGATGCGATGACGAAGGACCATGGACCGTCCGTGAAGGACGACGAAACCTACGAAGCTCTGCGCGAGGATGGGGCCTCCAAGCAGAAAGCGGCGCGGATTGCCAATGCTCAGGCCTCCGACAGCCAATCGCCCTCCAAATCGGGCGGGCGGGCGCCTCCCTACGAGGAATGGACGAAGGACGAGCTGTATGCGCGCGCCCGGGAACTGGACGTCGACGGACGCTCGGACATGGACAAAGATGCGTTGATCAAGGCCTTGCGCAACACCTGAACGTCCTGTGCGCGGGGGCCTCGTGATGCTGCGCACCATCCTCATCGTGCTGACCCTCGCCGTTCTGGCCTCTGCCGCGTTTCTGCTGTTCCGCGGCCCGGCGGAGGCTGACATCTGTACCGCCGATGAAGTGCTGCAAGCGCCTTCGGGCAACGATCTGCGCCTGTGTGATGTGGTGTTCGAGGTCCAGCCCGACAATGACGTATGGGTTGTGGTGCGTGTGACCGATCCATCCCTGGCGGGCGGTGCGGCCCGCGCCGAGCATGGCGACCACGATTGGGCCTGCGAAACCTGGGGCCTTCCTGCATTGGATAAAGAACCCCGCCCCACACGGATCATCGTGCAGATCATGGAAACTCCGTTTCAGCGTGGCGAGCCTGCGCCGGGGATAACTCAATCCATCGAGGCATATTCTGAGCAGAACGCCACCTGCATGTGGGAGCTTTTGTGATGTATCCCCAATATCTTGCGGTGCGACCTTCAAGTGAATGCCAAGGTGATGCATTCGAGTCACATCCCGATCTTCTTTGTGGAAAACCCTGTGGAGAAACCGTCGCTCCATGTAACGTAAAGCCTAGCTGCACAAACGCAGCTGTACCTCGGATCGTGCCCGGGTCTACGGGCACATCGCCTTTTGGCCCGGTCACACCGCGAGGCAATAAGAAGAAGAAAACGGCTCAGACGGGTTTGCAGACACCGTCCAAGCCGAAACGGCAAGTCCTATGGTGCAATCCCCCAGAGCACCCGAGCAGGACATCCCCTCTAACCGGACGGGGCATCAGCTTCGTCCGGTATATCCCCTCCCCTCAAGCGGGGAGTTCCCCATGCTAAAACACCGTGGTTTCCCAGGGCGGCTTCCGTCCAGCGAGTATCAATTCGTCATCCGCCGTGACAACAAATCCGGCGCGACCAAGCTGATTGCGCGCGAACGTTTCGCCGATCGTCGTCCGCCAGATCGCCGGGCCGATAGTGGCTTCATGGAGGCGTTGTGGCTCTATTTTGGCGAAGAACCGTTTGAGCGGGGCAATCTGGATGCGGGTCGCCTGAGCTGGCTGTTCGGGCGCGAGGTGATACCGGCCGAAGATCCATTTGATCCCGAAAGCTATGAGGCGCTGTTGAAGATTGACGTGAACCGCGCCCGCGCGTCGTTCCCCGAGGCGTTTGACGGCACCGGCGTCTGGGACGGCGGATCGGCATGATTTCGCCCGTCATTAACCAATTTGAGCGGCCTGCCGCGCAGAGCGCTGGAACGGGCCAATTCGGCCTTTTGTACGCCGCGAAAGCTGCGATGGTGACCAAGTCGGCCATTGTCCCAACTTTCTTTTACACGGCCGACACTGACAATACGTGTTACCCTTCCCCTATAAGGCGGTCGGCCGATCCATCGGCGCGACCGCCTCTTTTTTTGCGCTGTGATAGGGGGATAGCTGGGACCGTCAGGCTTGTTCCCGCCGAAATCCGGCCTCGGGAAACCGTGACTTATCCGAAGGTTTCGCGTCCTGTAGGCTTGAAGGCGCGAGAAACCTCGCCATTGAGCACATCGACAGGAGACGCATCGAAATGCGCACTAAATTCACCTTCACAGCCCTATTCGCAGCCACCCTTGCCGTGTCCGGGTGCGTCATGTCCGACCTTGAGCGCGCCGGCGTCGGCGCGGTTGCGGGTGGCGTCACGGCAGCGGCCGTCGGCGGGACCGTTGCCACGGGCGTTGTGGCAGGCGCGGCCATCGGCGCGCTTTGCGACGAAGTCACACGCATCTGTCGCTAATTTCCGCGCGGGTCTAGCCCGCTCGTCCAAGCATTCATGCAACCACCCGGGCCACCGCGCCCCGGTGGTTTTTGGCGTTTCAACGGCGCCCATATCCCCCCTTTTGCTGGCTCAAATCACGCGGGCCAAATCTATCCGCAGAGAAGGAAACACCCCATGTTCAAGAAACTCCTGATCGCCAACCGCGGTGAAATCGCGTGCCGCGTCATCAAGACGGCCAAGCGCATGGGCATTCCCACCGTTGCTGTCTATTCCGACGCCGATCGCAACGCCTTGCACGTGAAGATGGCGGATGAGGCGGTGCACATCGGCCCGCCCCCCGCAAACGAGAGCTACATCGTGATCGACAAGATCATGCAGGCGATCCGCGACACGGGCGCCGATGCGGTGCATCCCGGTTACGGTTTCCTCAGCGAAAACATGAAGTTCGCCGAAGCCCTGGAAGCGGAAGGCGTGGCCTTTGTGGGGCCACCCGCCACGGCGATTGAACAGATGGGGGACAAGATCACCTCCAAGAAGATCGCGCAGGACGCGGGCGTCAGCACGGTTCCGGGCCACATGGGTCTGATCGAGGATGCCGCCGAGGCGATCAAGATTTCCGGCGAGATCGGCTATCCGGTGATGCTGAAGGCGTCGGCAGGCGGCGGCGGCAAGGGCATGCGGATTGCCTGGTCCGAGGATGAGGTGGCCGAGGGCTTCCAAGCCTCCAAGAACGAGGCGGCCAGCAGTTTCGGCGATGACCGCATGTTCATCGAGAAGTTCGTGACCCAGCCGCGCCACATCGAAATTCAGGTGCTGGCCGACAAGCACGGTAACGCCATTTATCTGGGCGAGCGGGAATGCTCCATCCAGCGCCGGAACCAGAAGGTGATTGAAGAAGCGCCAAGCCCGTTCCTGGACGAGGCGACCCGGAAAGCCATGGGTGAACAGGCGGTTAGCCTGGCGCAGGCGGTGGGCTACACCAGCGCGGGCACGGTGGAATTCATCGTCGATGGGGACCGCAACTTCTACTTCCTGGAGATGAACACACGCCTGCAGGTGGAGCATCCGGTGACCGAATTGATCACCGGCGTGGACCTTGTGGAGCAGATGATCCGCGTGGCCGCTGGCGAGAAGCTGGAGATGGCGCAAAGCGACGTGAAACTGACTGGTTGGGCGATGGAATCCCGCCTTTATGCCGAGGATCCCTACCGCAATTTCCTGCCCTCCATTGGCCGTCTCACCCGCTACCGCCCCCCGGTCGAGGTTGCCGCCGGGCCGCTTCTGGATACGGGCAAATGGCAGGGCGACGCGGAGGCGGGCGAGACCGCCGTGCGCAATGACACGGGCGTCTATGAGGGCGGCGAGATTTCCATGTTCTACGACCCGATGATCGCCAAGCTATGCACGTGGGGCCCCGATCGCCCCACCTCGATCGAAGCGATGCGCGTGGCGCTCGATAGCTTTGAGTTGGAGGGCATCGGCCACAACCTGCCGTTCCTGTCTGCCGTGATGGATCATGAGAAGTTCGCCTCAGGCGACATCACAACCGCCTTCATCGCCGAGGAATATCCTGAGGGGTTTGAAGGGGTTACCCTTCCCGATGCCGATTTGGTCCGCGTCGCTGCCGCCGCTGCCGCGATGCACCGGGTGGCCGAAATCCGGCGCACGCGGGTGTCGGGGCGGATGGACAATCATGAACGCCGGGTGGGGGCCGATTGGGTGGTGTCCCTGCAAGGCCAATCCTATGAGGCCCGCATTGAAGCGGATCACGAAGGCTCCACCGTCACGGTTAACGGCACGGATTTGCGCGTCACTTCGGATTGGACGCCGGGCGACAAGCTGGCGCGTTTGAACGTCAACGACAGCCCGCTTGTGCTGAAGGTTGGCAAACGCCCCGGAGGCTTCCGCCTGCGCACCCGAGGCGCGGATCTGGATGTCTTCGTGCGCACCCCGCGTCAGGCAGAGTTGGCTGCCCTGATGCCCGAGAAGATCGCGCCGGATACGTCCAAGCTGCTGCTGTGCCCGATGCCCGGGCTGGTGGTGAAAATGGACGTGGAAGAGGGCGACGAAGTGCAGGAAGGCCAAGCCCTATGCACCGTGGAGGCGATGAAGATGGAGAACATCCTGCGCGCAGAGCGCAAGGGCGTCGTCGCCAAGATCAACGCCGGCGCGGGCGACAGCCTTGCCGTCGACGAGACCATTATGGAGTTCGAATAGTCCGATGATGATGGGCCGGGGCGGAAATCTATGTGCAGCGGGTCACACCGCTCAGCCGCCCCGGCGCAATTCTTCCTGCCGTAGCTGGAAATTGTCGATTGCGCGGATGATCTCGCGCACGTCCCGCACGGCAGGGCGGCGCAAGCCGACGGTGCCGTCCTTGCCCAGAACCACGATGGAGAACCCCCGTGGCCGCAGTGCCAGCCGGATATCGGAGCGGGCGTCGGGGGCGGTGTCGAACAGAATTACCACGTCACGTTCTAGCAGCGCATCGGGGCGATTGGCTAACAGCTCCATCTGCTCGATGAAGCGAGGGTCGGCGGGTGTGTCGGCAAACACGATAATGGGCCGCGCAACCCATTGGAATTCGTCCAGGGTCAGGCCTTCGGCAGAGCGCGGCTCCAGCGGGTCAAAGGCCTCTTGCGCAAGCACCGTGGCGGGCGTCAGACTAAGCAAGGCGAGCAATAGGGTACGGAATAGTGTCATTGGTTCTCCTGTCCTGACAGATATAGTCAGCTTCGCGGGCAATGCTAAGGTTTTCGCTATTTGGTTCGGGACGTTGACCGAATATTCACCGCGACCGGAGACGACAGAGGGGTATGTCACACCCCTTTCCGGAAAGGTCTCCGCGATGCATGTCGTCCTTCACGTCGGTGCTCACCGTACCGCCACCACCGCACTGCAACATCACATGGCCGAACATCGCATCGAACTGTCCGATGCGGGTGTTGTCTATTGGGGGCCAAAGATCACCCGTGGCGGCTTGTTTCGCGGCGCGATTGGCGGCGTGGAAGGGGTGATGGCCTGGCAGGAGCGCCGCTTTGCCGGGCGCTGTCGGATGCGGGCCGATGCGGTGCGCAAGACCGGTGCGTCGCACTTGGTGATCTCGGACGAGAATATGTTGGGCTCCATGCGCGCGGCGCTGGAACATACCCGGCTTTACACAGACGCCGGACGCCGTGTTGCGGCTTACGCCCACGGGTTTGACCGCCACAACATAACCGTTGCCCTGTGCGTGCGCGATTATGTGGATTGGTGGACCTCTGCCATGGCGTTCCGCCTGATGCGCGGCGGGCCGCTGCCCCATACGGATCTGCGAGAGCATCTGGTAACGCAGCCGCGCCGCTGGCGACATATTGTAGAAGAACTTTCCCGGGTTTTGCCCGATGCCCGTGTTGCTGTTTGGCGGTACGAATCCTCGGCCCATGCCTCCCATCGTTTGGTGGAGGAACTGACAGGTGTCGTCACCCCGGTGTCCGACGCACCGCGCCAAAACCGCCGCCCCACCGCTGCCGTCCTGCATGACTTGATGGAAGCCTGTGGCATTGATCCGGCCAAGTTCCATTGGCCAGACGGGCAATTCATGCCCTTCGCCCCCCACGAGATTGAGGCGTTGAACGCCCAGTACCAAGAAGACCTTGACTGGCTATCGACCGGGGCAGGGGGCTTTGCCGACTATATTGACCCGCCTTCAGCAGAGACTGAAGCGCCGACAGACCTAGGAAGAGGACAACCCGATGACGGAGACCACCGACAATTGGCGTAAGCTGGCCGAGAAGGAACTTCGTGGCCGCGATCTGGACGATCTCACTTGGCAAACGCTGGAAGGAATCGACGTCAAACCGCTCTATACGGCGGCAGATACCGAAGGGCTCGACCACATGGGCGCGATGCCCGGTGAAGCGCCGTTCACGCGCGGCGTGAAGGCCACGATGTACGCGGGCCGCCCGTGGACCATCCGCCAATACGCGGGCTTCTCGACGGCCGAGGAATCCAACGCCTTCTACCGCAAGGCCCTTGATGCGGGACAGCAGGGCGTGTCGGTGGCCTTCGATCTGGCAACACATCGCGGCTATGACAGCGACCACCCCCGCGTGTTGGGGGATGTCGGCAAGGCGGGCGTGGCCATCGACTCGGTCGAGGATATGAAAATCCTCTTCGATGGTATCCCCTTGGACAAGATCTCGGTCTCCATGACGATGAACGGCGCGGTGATCCCGGTTTTGGCGTCCTTTATCGTGGCGGGGGAAGAGCAGGGGCACGACAAGGCGCTGCTGTCGGGGACCATTCAGAACGACATTCTGAAAGAGTTCATGGTCCGCAACACCTACATCTATCCGCCCGAACCTTCGATGCGGATCATCTCGGACATCATCAGCTATACCTCTGATAACATGCCGAAATTCAACTCCATTTCGATCTCTGGCTACCATATGCAGGAAGCCGGGGCCAATCTTGTGCAAGAACTGGCCTATACCATCGCCGATGGCCGCGAATACGTGCGGGCCGCGATGGAAGCCGGGATGGACGTGGATAAATTCGCCGGACGTCTGTCGTTCTTCTTTGCCATCGGCATGAATTTCTTCATGGAGGCCGCCAAGTTGCGTGCGGCGCGGACCATGTGGCACAAGGTGATGACCGACATGGGCGCGCAATCGGAACGCTCCAAAATGCTGCGCACCCATTGCCAGACCTCTGGCGTGTCGCTGCAAGAACAAGACCCGTACAACAACGTCGTGCGCACCGCCTACGAAGCAATGAGCGCGGTTCTGGGCGGCACCCAGTCCCTTCACACCAACTCTTTCGACGAAGCCATCGCGCTGCCGACGGATTTCTCCTCTCGCATCGCGCGGAATACGCAGTTGATCTTGCAGGAAGAAACCGGCGTGACGAATGTGGTGGATCCTTTGGCGGGCTCTTATTACGTGGAGTCCCTCACGGCGGAGCTGATCGAAAAGGCCACCGCCCTGATGGACGAGGTCGAGGAAATGGGCGGCATGACCAAGGCCGTTGCCTCGGGCCTGCCCAAGCTGCGGATCGAGGAGTCTGCCGCTCGCCGTCAGGCCATGATCGACCGCGGCGAAGAGGTGATCGTTGGCGTCAACAAGTACCGCAAGGAGAGCGAAGACCCGATTGATATCCGCGATATCGACAACGACGCCGTGCGCGACGCGCAGATCGCCCGGCTCAAATCCATCCGCGACAGCCGCGAGGAAAGCGTCTGCGCAGCGGCGCTTGAGAAGCTGACGCGCACCGCCCGAGAGGGCGGGAACCTTCTGGCCGCCGCCGTAGAGGCCGCCCGCGCCCGCGCCACCGTAGGGGAGATCAGCATGGCAATGGAAAACACCTTTGGCCGCCACCGCGCGGAAGTGAAAACCCTCGCAGGCGTCTATGGCTCGGCCTATGAGGGCGACGAAGACTTCGCCGCAATCCAGGCCGACGTGGAAAAATTCGCCGAAACGGAAGGCCGCCGCCCCCGCATGTTGGTGGTGAAAATGGGCCAGGACGGCCACGACCGCGGTGCCAAGGTCATCGCCTCGGCCTTCGCCGATATCGGCTTTGACGTTGACGTCGGCCCCCTGTTCCAGACCCCGGAAGAGGCGGCGCAGGATGCCATCGACAATGACGTCCACGTCATCGGCATCTCGTCGCAGGCGGCAGGCCACAAGACGCTCGCGCCGAAGTTGATCGAGGCGCTGAAGGCTGAAGGCGCGGGCGAGATCATCGTGATCTGCGGCGGTGTGATCCCGCAGCAGGATTATGAATTCCTGACGAACGCGGGCGTCGCGGCCATCTTCGGCCCCGGCACGCACATCCCGACAGCGGCAAAAGACATTCTCCGTCTGATCGGCGAAGCGCGCGGGTAAACCGGGCCTTGGCCCGGCGCATCGGATCGGGGGCGGTTACGTCCCCGGTTCCTCGATGATGTAATCGTCCCAGTCTTCTTCGTCGATCTCGAATTCTGGCACCGTTATGCCGCGCACCGATACGCCCGCTTGATGGACCGTCTCGGGATCGCCGGAGATCAAAGGATGCCACCAATTCAATGACTTACCCTCGTGCACCAAGCGATACGCACAGGTGGCGGGCATGAAATAGGCCACGTCTTTCATCGTGCCAGGCGTCAGTTGAATACACTCGGGCACCAGCGTCTTGCGGATCTCATATTGTCCGCACAGACAGGTCTGGTCGTCCAACAAACGGCACGCAACGCGGGTCAAAGCGACCTCCTGCGTGTCTTCGTCTTCCAATTTGTTCAGGCAGCATTTCCCGCAGCCGTCACACAGGGCTTCCCATTCCTCTGCCGTCATTTTCGACGGCGGAACCCGATCCCAAAACTGGTCCCTCATCGGCGCAACGCGGCCCTGGCGTCCAAACTGTCCGCGTCCATCTGGGCGATCAACGCCTCTAGGCTGTCGAACTTGGCCTCGCCCCGTAGGTACTCCACAAGTCCAACCGACAGGTGAGCGCCATAAAGATCCCCTGAGAAATCAAATAGATAGGTCTCCAGATTGGGCTCTTCCAACTCGAACATCGGGCGGAAGCCAAGGTTTGCCACCGCGCCATAACTGCCCGCGTGGGGGCCGTCGCGCACATCAACCGTGACCGCATAGACGCCCGGTTTGGGCACGTGCAGCCCGGCCAGCCCCATGTTGGCGGTCGGGTAACCCAACTCTCGGCCCCGCTTTTCGCCGTGAATGACAGGGCCTTCGATGCGGTGCCAATGGCCCAACATCGCGGCGGCTTCTTCGGGGCGGCCGTTTGACAGCGCGTCGCGGATTGCGGTGGATGACACGGCCCCGGCGTCGCCTTCCAGCATATCGGCGATCGTCACGTCAAATCCGGCCTCGGCGCCCATGCGTTGCAATGTTTCGGCGGTGCCATGGCGTCCTTTTCCGAAACGGAAATCTGCGCCCACGACGGCATGGCTGATTCCGAGGCTGCCGACCAACACATCGCGCACGAATTCCACGTCGCTCAGTCCCGAAAGCCGCGCATCAAAAGGAAGCTCCGCCAGTAGGTTAACGCCCAATTTGCGCAACCGATTGGCCCGCGCTTCGGCGTTCATCAGGCGAAAAGGCGGGGCGTCCGGGGCGAAGACCTGCCTTGGATGAGGTTCAAACGTGACAACGCCCAAGGGCGCGTCCAACCGTCTTGCCAGATTCAACACATGCTGGTGCCCGCGATGGACGCCGTCGAAGTTGCCGATGGCGACAGAGGCCCCCTTGTCGCTGAGGGCTGCAAACTGGTGATCGCGTAGGATTTTCATAGCCCGCAGTTAGGCCAGAGTGCGGCCCCGTGGCAAGGCGTCCGCGTCAATTGCGGGTCAGTCGAACTTGGCTGACGGCGCCAGCACGGTCGCCTCGCCCTTCAAGACGGTGGTTTCGCCCACTTTCGCTTCGGTCTTGAGCTGCACGCGGCGGCGGGCGTAGTCGATGGACAGCACCTCTACCACGGCCTCGACCATGTCGCCGGGGCGCACGGGGGCCATGAATTTCAGGCTTTGCCCAAGATACACCGTGCCGTGGCCCGGAAGTTGTTCTCCGATCACGGCCGAGATCAAGCCTGCCGTCAGCATCCCGTGGGCAATGCGGCCTTCAAAGATGGTGTCCTGGGCGTAGGCGTCATCCAGATGCACCGGGTTCCGGTCAGTGGAAACTTCTGCAAACATTTCAATATCTTGATCGGTTACAATCTTTCGCAAAGAGCGAGTCATGCCGATCTCCAGATCTTCGATGACGATGGTGCCGGTGGTGATATTGTCGAGCATTGCGTGTCCCTCCATGGCGCATCTATAGGCCAAGTGCGGGTTATTCTGCAATGCAGAAAGTAACAAAGTGTGAAAAAATAGCCACCTTATGAAACTTTATTGCGCACCCGTCAGCGCAACATCCCGATTGAATAGGTCGGTTCCATCTGCGCTTTGGTCAGATGCTCCGCCAGCTTCGCCGGGTCCGGTTGGCGGGTCGTGCCGGTCTCTTCCCGTGCGAGGCCACCGGTGATGTAGAGCGTATCGATATTCTCGCCAATGCCGCCGGGCACATCGGTAATGATCCCGTCGCCAATGGCTAAAATGCGGTCATCGGGTGTGGCTTTGCCCATCTGCACCAAGCGCCGCCGCGCAAGGTCGTAAATCGGCGGGTGCGGCTTGCCGAAATAGAGGCTCTCGCCGCCCATTTCCGTATACAGTTGCGCCAGTGCGCCCGCGCACCAAATCCGTTCGTCGCCGCGATCCACCACGATATCAGGGTTCGCGCACAGCAGTTTCAGGCCGCGTGTTTTCGCCAGCAAAAACTGCGGCCGCATCTCGGCGGGGTCTGCGAAAGGGTCGAACGGGCCGGTGCACACGATGCCTTCGGCCTCGTCCAATGGCACGCGCGTAATGTCCACCGTGTCGTCCAGCAGGTCCATCGGGGCGAAGAAGGCATCTTCATGGGGTTCGCCAATATGCCAGACTTTCTGACCCACGGCCCCGGTGAGCATCGCGACGCGGGCGCTGTCACCCGAGGTTGCGATCACATCCCAGCAGTCGCGCGGCACGCCGATCTGATCGAGCTGCGTCGCCACATTGGCGCGGGGGCGGGGGGAATTTGTCAGCAAAAGCACCGTGCCGCCGCCCGCTTTGAACGCGCGCAAGGCCTCGACCGCTTCGTCAAAGGCGCTGATGCCATCGTGTAGGCAGCCCCAAAGGTCACAAAACACCGTGTCGTATTTGTCCGAAATGTCGGCGAGAGTGTCGATAATCTGGGTCATGGGGCGCTCCGAATGCTGGCGGTGTCGCTGACTTATGCGATGCATCGGCGCGCGGGGCCAGTCCTGCTGGCGGTGTCGTTAACGGAAAATGCAGGTTGCGCCGCTCCAGATACCGGCGACGGTGCGCCCATCTTCAGCCATCAAGCCAAACAGGTCCCCGGCACCGAATTCCGTGCCGATCCCGGTTTCAAAAAAGCTGACTGGCCCCTCGGCGGATAAGGCCTCTTGCGGGCTGCCGACACCAAGGCCCGTGGCCGTGCGCAGGGTGCTGTCGTCGATCAGCATCCAGCCTGTCAGGCGATCATCTTGAAACATAAGGTTAATCTGGCCGGGAATGCTGACCGAGACCATCGGCCCTTCGCCACATTCCTGCGGGAATCCGACGCTCACGTCGTGGCCGTAAATGGGCACGAGGGTATGCATCGTTGCGTGGAAAGAGCTGCCGAAGGGCATGCCTTCGCGAGGGGTTCCGTCGGCACTATTCAGGAAAAGGCCGGTTGCGTGGGGTGTCACCACATCACCGGGGCCGGGCCAGTAGACATCGGCCATCGCGGGCGCGTTTATCAGTGTGAGGGCAAGAAAAAAGGCGGAAATGCTTGGGCGCATGGTCGGCTCCGGGTTGAGGCGCGTTCAATTTCGCGCCGCAGCGGAGGGGTGGCAAGGCAGGGGAACCCGCCTTGCCCTAACGTTTTAGATCGCGAGGTTCGGAATGATCTGCTTTTTCCGGCTGACGACGCCGGGCAGGACGAGCAGGTCGCCGTCGCCCGCAACGGTCGAGAAGCTTTTCTCAGCGACGGCTTTGACCAGATCGTTGGGGACCAGCAGTGTGGCCTCTTCCTTCAGGATGTCGATCACGAACAACAAGACTTGGTCCGCACCGTCTTCGGTGGCGACGGTTGTCATGGTTTGCATCAGGCTGTCTTTGCGCGACAGAACCGTCGCGGGCGATGTGGTTTCCAGAACCGAAACGCGGAAGGTTTTGCCGCCGACTTCGTAGGTCTTGCTATCCATCCGAAGCAATTCGGCATCCGAGAAGCGGGAGACATCGGACTTGGCCGCGAACATTTCGGCGGCGTAGGCAGGGATATCGATGCCCAGATCTGCCGCCAACGCCTCGGCAACTGCGCGATCTTCGTCGGTGGTTGTGGGCGAGCGGAATTCCAACGTGTCCGACAGGATGCAGCTGAGCATCGCGCCTTTTATGTTCTCGGGCGCCTTTTTCAGGTCATCACCAATCATTTTGTGCATGATCGTAGCGGTGCAGGCGAGCGGCTCAATCCGAATGTCGATCGGGCCCTTGGTTTCCAGGCCACCGACCAATTTGTGGTGGTCGATGATCCCTTGAATATCAGCGTCGTTGATTGCGTCTGGCAGTTCGGCGGGGTTGTTGGTGTCGACGATCACAACGGGTTGGCCCGATTCAACGGTGTCGATGATGCGGGGTTTGGGCAAGTTCCAACGCTCCAACATGAAAGCGGCTTCGGTGTTGGGCTCACCAAGCAAAACGGCTTCTGCGGGGGTGCCTTTCACGTCCGACAGGTACCATGCCCAGATCAGGGGGGAGCCTGTGGAGTCTGTGTCGGGGGATTTGTGGCCGAAAACCAATGTGGTCATGGGACATACCTTGCTTGAGATGCGAAATTTGCGGCCCTTCTATCGGCGAGGCCCCGGTTTGTCACTGGCACGGGTGGGAATTATCAGGCGCGAGGGTCCTGGATCGCATGCGTCATTGGGTGCGCGGGGCGGCGCTGCGTCTAGAAGTCCTTGAAAACATCGGCTTTGAGGTCGTCCGCGAAGGCGTTTTCGACAAGGGGGGCCGCGGCGGCGGCGGCAGATAAGGGGGCGCCATGGATCGCGCCGTCGAAGGCGGCGTGCCCCGTCGGGCTTGTGCCGTCCGGCGCCCAGGCGTTGGCTGGGGACGTGGAGCGGATCATCTGGAAGCGCGCAAGGTGGTTGGCCAACCGATCCGCCGCATTGGTAAGGTTTTCGCTGGCGGCAGAGGCCTCCTCCGCCATGGCGGCGTTGCTTTGCGTGGCAGCGTCCAATTCTCTCATGCCGGCGTTGATCTCTGTCACGCCGGTTGATTGCTCTTTCGCGGAAACGGCGATGTCCGAAACGAGCCCGGCCACCCTATCGACGCGGCTGATGATGTCGCCAATCGTGTCTCCGGCCTTGCGAACCAACTTGCTGCCGCTTTCCACCTGCTCGCTGGACGAGGCGATGAGGGCCTTTATTTCTTGCGCCGAGGCTGACGAATGCTGCGCCAAAGCCCGCACCTCCGAGGCTACGACGGCAAAGCCACGGCCCGCCTCGCCCGCGCGGGCAGCTTCTACCCCTGCGTTCAGGGCCAAAAGATTGGTCTGAAAGGCGATGTCGTCGATCACGGAGATGATCTGCGTGATCTGTTGAGACGACGCCTCGATCGCTGCCATGGCGGTGATGGCGTCTTCCACGATGTCGCCCGTGCGCTTGGCGACAAGGCGATTCTCATCCGTGGTGGCTTCCGCGTCCGAGGCGTTTGCGGCGGTGGATTGCACGCTTTCGCTCAATTGCTCCAACGCGGCGGCCGATTGCTCCAGCGTGGCGGCTTGGCTTTCGGTGCGGCTTGAAAGATCGGACGAGGAGCTGGCCAATTCTCGGGCATCCTGGTTGACCTCATCGGCCACTTCGCGAATGGCCTCTACGTTGTCGGACAGGTTGTCTACCAGCAGGTTGAACGAGGTGCGGAGCCCTTCGTACTCCTCCGGAAACGGCGCGCCGGGGTGGTTTTCGATCTGCTTGGTCAGGTCCAATTTGCCAAGACGGGCCAACCCTTCGGTCAGGGCTTCAACCACAATGTGTTGATCTTGTTGCTTTTCCTGATCCCCACTGATGCGATCCGCTTCCAATCGGTGCAGGCGTTCAGCCTCCACCATCGAGGATTGGAGCACCAGTAGACCGGACGACATCATGCCGACTTCATCTTCGCGCGTTCGGTAGGGAATGTGTTGATCGAGCGTGCCTTCGGACAGGTTCACAATACATTGGGTCATGCGCGACAGCGGTGTCATGACCCAGCGGGCAGCAAGGAAGGCGAACAGCAAGGCCACCGCCATCGAGGCAACGGTCACCAGGATTGCTGTGGTCCAGAGATCGCGCTGGTGGGTCGCGAAATCCGCGGTGTGGGCAGCAATTGCGATGGCCCCCACAATGGTGCCATCCGTGTCAAAGATCGGGGTACGAAGCACCTGATGGTTCGCCCCCCCTCCTTGCGCCGAGCCGATGTGGCTTTCATGGTCCAGCAGCGCAAGATAGGCGTCCGAATGGGCGATCATGGCCCCTATCGCGGCGTGTTCATCGCCCGCTGCATTGGATGAGGCGATGCGGACAAAGGTTTCGGTCTCGGGATCGAACCGAAAGATTGCGGCATCCACCCCCGCGAGGCTGGCAGCGGGAGCGACCAGAGCGTCGCCCACTTCTTGCGGCATGTCAGGCCAGACGATTCTGTTAGTCTCATGGCCGGCCCCTGCCACGAAGCTGACCCCATCGTAATTCTCCTGCATTCGGCTGGCCACAATGCGCGCGCCGATCCAATGGTCGTTCTCGACGCTTGCAAAATAGGTGTGCCGCACCTCGAGATATCCTACGAGAGACACGGCGAATGACAGCGCCACCAGCGACGTCGCCATCAAAACGATGAGTTTGGCGCTCAAGCTGAGCTTGTTGAGAAATTTCATCGTTGCCTCCACAGGAATCCGGGGTCTTGGGGGCGAGTGTTAGTGCCAAAAGCTGAATCAACCGTTACCTGTCGGATCATCTTGACAGCACCGGAACGGCTGCCTATCTCAACGCCGTTGGCACTCACTAGGGGTGAGTGACAGCAGTACCGAGAGACAATCCCTAACCGGATAGAGGAGAGGCCAAAATGGCATTGAAACCGCTGCAAGACCGCGTGTTGGTTCGCCGTGTAGAATCCGAGGAAAAGACCGCTGGCGGTCTGATCATCCCCGAAAGCGCGAAAGAAAAGCCCTCTGAGGGTGAAGTTGTTGCCTGCGGCGACGGCGCGCGGAAAGACTCTGGCGAGCTGATCGAGATGTCGGTGAAAACCGGCGACCGCATCCTGTTCGGCAAATGGTCCGGCACGGAAGTGACGCTCGACGGCGAAGAGCTTCTGATGATGAAGGAATCGGACATCTTGGGCATCATCACCTAAGTCGTTTGCCCCGCGCAAACATTCCGATCCCCGAAAAACACATCGAATTTTAAGGAGACGCCAAAATGGCAAAAGACGTCCGTTTTGATACCGACGCCCGCAATCGTATGCTG
The DNA here is from genome assembly GCF_038396845.1 of Gymnodinialimonas sp. 57CJ19. Classification (NCBI taxonomy): domain Bacteria; kingdom Pseudomonadati; phylum Pseudomonadota; class Alphaproteobacteria; order Rhodobacterales; family Paracoccaceae; genus Gymnodinialimonas; species Gymnodinialimonas sp. 57CJ19. Next base: position 3,644,316 of record NZ_CP151587.1, on the reverse strand, counting down.
AAGGGTGTCAACACCCTCGCCGATGCGGTCAAAGTCACGCTTGGCCCCAAAGGCCGCAACGTGGTTATCGACAAATCCTTCGGCGCCCCGCGCATCACGAAGGACGGTGTATCTGTCGCCAAAGAGATCGAGCTGGAAGACAAGTTCGAGAACATGGGCGCGCAGATGGTCAAGGAAGTTGCTTCCCGCACCAACGACGTAGCTGGTGACGGCACAACGACGGCAACGGTTCTGGCCCAAGCCATCGTAAAAGAGGGCATGAAGTCGGTAGCGGCAGGCATGAACCCAATGGACCTGAAGCGCGGCATCGACATGGCTGTTGCCAAGGTTATCGCCGACATTCAGGCGTCCGCACGTGAAGTTGCAGATTCCGACGAAGTGGCTCAGGTCGGCACGATCTCTGCCAACGGTGAAGCTGAAATCGGTCGTCAGATTGCCGATGCGATGCAAAAAGTCGGCAACGACGGCGTCATCACCGTGGAAGAAAACAAAGGTCTCGAGACCGAGACCGATGTTGTCGAAGGCATGCAGTTCGACCGCGGCTACCTGTCGCCTTACTTCGTCACCAACCCCGACAAAATGGTTGCTGAGCTGGAAGACTGCCTGATCTTGCTGCACGAGAAGAAACTCTCTTCCCTCCAGCCCATGGTTCCGCTTCTGGAAACTGTTATCCAGTCCGGCAAGCCTCTGCTGATCATCGCCGAAGATGTTGAGGGCGAAGCCCTTGCAACGCTGGTTGTGAACAAGCTGCGTGGCGGCCTGAAAATCGCTGCTGTCAAAGCGCCTGGCTTCGGTGATCGTCGCAAGGCGATGCTGCAAGACATCGCGATTTTGACCGGTGGTCAGGTTATCGCAGAAGACCTCGGCATGAAGCTGGAGTCGGTGACGATGGACATGCTCGGCACAGCCAAGCGTCTGACGATCACGAAAGACGAGACCACAATCATCGACGGCAACGGCTCTTCCGCCGAGATCGAAGCGCGCGTCGCTCAGATCCGCCAGCAGATCGAAGAATCCACCTCCGATTACGACCGCGAGAAGCTGCAAGAGCGTGTGGCCAAACTGGCCGGCGGTGTTGCCGTTATCAAAGTCGGCGGCATGTCCGAGATCGAAGTGAAAGAGCGTAAAGACCGCGTCGACGACGCCCTGAACGCAACCCGTGCCGCTGTCCAAGAGGGCATCGTTGTGGGTGGTGGTGTTGCGCTGATCCAAGGCGGCAAAGCCCTGGTTGGCCTGGAAGGCGCCAACGCTGACCAGAACGCCGGTATCGCTATCGTGCGCCGCGCGTTGGAAGCACCGCTGCGTCAGATCGCCGAGAACTCCGGCGTGGACGGTTCGGTTGTTGCGGGCAAGATCCGTGAATCCGACGACAAGGCGTTCGGCTTCAATGCTCAGACCGAAGAATATGGCGACATGTTCAAATTCGGCGTGATCGACCCGGCCAAAGTTGTCCGTACTGCTCTGCAAGACGCGGCCTCTGTCGCTGGCCTGCTGATCACCACGGAAGCCATGGTTGCCGACAAGCCGTCGAAAGACGGCGGCGGCGCCCCTGCAATGCCCGACATGGGCGGCATGGGCGGCATGATGTAAGCAGCAAATTCCGTTAGGAATTTGCGCGAACCCGGTAGGCGCTTTCCAGAACGGAAAGCTGCCGAAAGGGTAAGGCTTGCACCGCAAGAACCTGCTGCAACGGCAGTGCAAAGGGGCCCTCGGGCCCCTTTGTCATGTCCGCCTGTCAATGGAGGGTTTCCCCCGGGGGCGGTTGATCGACTTGTGGCCGTGCTCCCGGTAAGATTGCCTTGCATTTTATCAAGTTCGGAGCATTCCAATGCGCCAATTGACGCTGATCCTTTCCGCCATTTTTCCTGCTTTTTTTCTTTCCTCGATGGCGGCATTTGCCTGCCCGGTTGGACTTGCCGTCGATATTGAATGGAATGGCAGCCAGTTTGACGGTCTCGTTCTTGAAGGCCCCGACCCGCAGGGAAATTGTCTGGTCAGCTATGACGGCTGGGACGAAACCTGGAACGAATGGGTCGCCATAAATCGTATCGCTCCCCTCGTCGGGGCGGTCCCGGCGCCCGCAACAATGGCCGCTAATTGCCCCGTCGGGGCGGCCCGGCAGATCGAATGGAACGGCAGCCAGTGGGATGGCACCATCCTGGAAGGCCCCAACGCAGCGGGTGAATGCTACGTCACCTATGACGGTTGGGACGCCAGCTGGAACGAATGGGTTACCGCCGACAGGATCGCCCCGCTCGCCGCCACCGCCGCCGATTGTGCAGTCGGCAAGGAACTGGAGATTTCCTGGGGTGATCGTTGGTGGGCAGGGACCATACTCGATGGTCCCAACGACGCTGGCCAGTGCTTCGTGACCTACGCGGGCTGGGATGCCTCGTGGAACGAATGGGTGACGCTTGAACGCCTCCGCGAGGTGCAGTGACCGGGCAACCTCAAAGCCCCGCTCCCATGACCGACGACGAACTGCGGGCGCCCCTTTTCATTTCTCGGGCCGCCTGACACAACCGTCCCATGCCGCACGCGCCTCTCTCTGTTACGTTTTCCAAGTCCCAAGTGCTTTTGCCCGATGGGGTGACGCAGGCTGACCTGAGCGTGGCAGGTGGCCTGATCACGGCCGAGGCTCGACGCACCGTTGACGCCTCCGGCTATATGATCCTGCCGGGCATCGTTGATCTGCACGGCGACGGGTTTGAACATCACATGGCCCCGCGTCGTGGGGCGCAGTCGGACCCCGCCCTTGGCCTGCGCGCGGTCGAGGCGGAATTGGCGGCAAACGGCATTACTACCGCCATGCTGGCGCAGTTCTTCTCTTGGGAAGGCGGGATGCGCGGACCGGACTTTGCCGAAACGTTGGTGCGGGCGGTGGCGGATTATCAGGCGACGACGGACCTGCACATTCAACTGCGGCTGGAGGTGGCGATTTCAGAGCTTTTCGCCCGCGCCGCTGCGTTGATCGCGCAAGGGGGCATCAGCTACGTGGTGTTGAACGATCACCTTCCCCACAAGGCGTTGGCCGCCGGGAAACGCCCGCCTCGCCTGACCGGGCAGGCGCTGAAGTCGGGGCGCTCCCCCGAAGCGCATCTGGAGATGCTGCAAAAGCTCCATGAAAACATGCCTCGGGCCGAAATTGCCGTTGCCGCGCTGACAGCAGAGCTGAGGGCGGCCCAAGTGCGCATCGGCAGCCACGATGATCGCACCGCCGAGGACCGTAACCGCAACCGGGCCATGGGCGCGGACATATGCGAATTTCCCGAAACGCTTGCGGCGGCTCAGGCCGCACAAGAGGCCGGAGAGCCGATTATCATGGGTGCGCCCAACGTCGTGCGCGGTGGGTCACACGACAAGAAGATCGCGGCAGAGGACTTGATTTCAAAGGGTTGGGTGACGGCTTTGGTCTCGGATTACCACTATCCCTCTCTGCATCGGGCGGCGCTGAAACTGTGGGACGACGGGATGGATCTATCGCAGGCTTGGGCGTTGATCTCGGCCGGGCCGGCACGGGTGATGGGATGGCGGGACCGGGGCCAATTGATGCCCGGTCTGCGCGCCGATCTGGTGGTGATGCACGCCAAGACGCGCCGGATTGAGGGTGTCGTCTGCGGCGGGCGCGTGACGCATTTGACCGGTGAGTTTGCAGCAAGAATGGTGGGCTGACATGCGGTTTATGATGCTGATTTGTGTGGTCCTTGTGGCCTTTGCAGCGAACTCGATCCTCAACCGGATGGCGGTGGGCGGCGCAGAGATTGACGCGCTGCTATTTGCCTTGGTCCGCGCTTTCGCCGGGGCCTTGATGCTGACCGTTCTGGTTTTGGCCCGGCGGCGCGCCTTGCCGGTGTTTCGCGCCGCTCGGATCGTGGGGGCAGGCAGCCTGACGCTTTACCTCATCGGGTTTTCCATTGCCTATGTTCAGATGGATGCGGGCCTTGGGGCCCTGATCCTGTTTGGGGGCGTTCAGGTCACGATGTTTGCCGGATCGCTCCTGGAAGGCGAACGTCCGCCGCTGCGCCGCTGGATCGGGGCCGGAATGGCCCTTGCGGGGCTGACTTGGTTGAGCTGGCCCACAGGACCGACGGCTCTTCCGGCGGTCGCCGTCATCGCCATGTTGGTGGCAGCGGTGGGGTGGGGGATCTACAGCCTTGCCGGGCGCCGCGCCCTTGATCCGATGGCCGAGACGGGGGCGAATTTCATATGGTCGGTGCCGCCATTGCTGCTGCTGACGCTGCTGCGCCCTGCCCAGATAGATGGGATAGAGGCGACGCCATTGGGCTTTGCCTTGGCGATTGTGGCGGGGGCTGTCACCTCGGGGCTTGGCTATGCGCTGTGGTATTCGGTGTTGCCGCGACTGGGGGGATCGACCTCGGCCCTGTTGCAACTGACGGTGCCGATTATCGCCATGGCCGCCGGCGTGGCGCTGTTGGACGAGGTCGTGACATGGCGCATGTTGGGGGCAGGGGCTGTCACCTTGGGGGGCATTGCTTACGGCCTCGGCCTGTTTCAGCGAATGGCGCGTTCCAAAGGGTCGTAGAAAAAGCCGCCCTCCCAGGCGATGCGTTCCAGGCTGTCGGGTTTCACGCGGATATTTGCCATTTCGGCCCGTGATACGAGGCGGCGTTTGGTGACGATGCCTTCCGGGTCGGTCCAGTCCTGCAAGGGGTCGCCCGAGATCAGGGTGACGCGGAAATAGACATCGACCTGATGGAAATGGCGGCGCGGGTCGTGGAATTCATTCACGAGGCACGGCGCACCGACGGCGATCTCCAGCCCGGTTTCTTCCCGAAACTCCCGTTTCAAATTGTCTTCAAGGGAATGATGGGGATCGGCCCCGCCCCCGGGGGCGCACATCAGGTCGGACTTCGCTTCGGGCCAGGCATTCACCAGAAGAAGGCGGTCATCGACCATCAGAAGGCCACGGACAGCCATGCGAATAGGGCGCTTGGAGGGGGCATTGGACATGGTCAGAACCTGACGGGGCGCGGCAAGAAGAGCAAGCCCCTCGTATGGGGGAGGATGATCGCCTATCTAGGGGATATGCGTTTGGTATTTTTCCTTTTGGCAGCAGGTCTTCTGGCTGCCCCGGCACGGGCCGATTGTGTGGTTTTGCTACACGGATTGGCGCGCAGTGAGACCTCTTTGTTTGTGTTGGAGGAGCGGTTGGAGGCCATTGGCTATCAGGTCGAGAACCGCAGCTACCCTTCCACGCGGGCGACGATCGCGGAATTGGCGGAAGCCACGATTCCGCCCGCCTTGGCGCGCTGCGGTATGCAGAGGGTGCATTTCGTGACCCATTCCATGGGCGGCATTCTGGCGCGTTATTGGTTGGGCGAGCACAGGACGCCATCTTTGGGTCGGGTCGTGATGTTGGCCCCGCCCAATGGCGGCTCGGAATTAGTGGATGTGTTCGGGCCGCTGGAGCCGTTTGAGTGGCTCAATGGCCCGGCGGGGATGCAGTTGGGAACGGACCCCACAGATTTGGTGAACCGGCTGGGGGACGTGGATTTCGATCTGGGGGTCATTGCCGGGGACCGGACGTTGAACCCGTTCTACTCCGCCCTGATCCCCGGCCCCGATGATGGCAAGGTCGGGGTGGACAGTACCGAGGTGGACGGGATGGCCGACCATATCGTGCTGCCTGTGACCCATACGTTCATGATGAACAGCCCCCTGGTGATCGCGCAGGTGGAGGCGTTTTTGGAGACGGGCGCGTTTGATCACGAGTTGAGTGTGATCGGGGCGATCGGGGAGTTGATCGAGTAGGGGCGCAACCGGTGTGGGGTGTGTTGCCGACAGGGTTGCGAGGGGGGAAAGCGCCGGATTGAGTTGTATGGGCCAAGGTGAAAGGGAGCGATGTGGCCCCCTTTCAGGCGGGGCCTGTGACGCGGTTGATGTGGGCCATTTTGCGGCCTGGGCGGGTTTCGGCCTTGCCGTAAAGGTGGACTTGCACGCCTTTTTCGGCCGCGAGGGTAGCGGCGCGGGAGATGTCATCGCCGATGAGGTTTTCCATCGTGACATTGGCGTGGCGGCTGCCATCGCCGAGGGGCCAGCCGGTGACGGCGCGGATGTGTTGTTCAAACTGGTCCACGGCGCAGCCTGCCTGGGTCCAATGGCCGGAGTTGTGAACGCGCGGCGCGATCTCATTCACGACGAGGCCTTGGGGGGTGACGAAGAGCTCGACGCCTAGAACGCCGACGTAATCGAGGGCGTTGAGGATTTGTGAGGCGATGAGGACCGCGTCCATGCGCAGGCCGGGGGCGATGGCCGCGGGGACTGTGGTCGTATCGAGGATGCCGTCCTTGTGGAGGTTTTCGCCGGGATCGAAGGCCGCGACGGAGCCATCCTGACCACGGGCGGCAATGACGCTGATTTCCTTGGAGAAATCTACGAAGCCTTCGGCGATGGCGGGGGCGTCTTGCAGGGTCGCGAGAGCGCTTTTGGCCTCGGAGAGGTCCATGATGCGGGCCTGACCTTTGCCATCGTAGCCAAAGCGGCGGGTTTTCAGGATCGCCGGGGTGCCGGTGGTTTCCAGAACCGTCAGGATATCGCCGCTGACGGGCGCATAGGGGGCGGTTTTCAGGCCCAGATCACGCAAGAAGGCTTTCTCGATCAGGCGGTCCTGGCTGGTTTCCAGCGCCCGGCGATCGGGGAAGAGGGGCGTGGTGGCGGAGATCACGTCGAGCGCGTCGGCGGGTATATTCTCGAACTCGAAGGTGATGACATCGCAAGCCGCGGCGAAGGTGCGCAGGGCGTCGAGGTCATCGTAGTTGGCTTGGGTCCAGGCGTGGGCGACATCGGCGGCGGGGGCGGCGCCGGGCTCGAATATATGGGCCTTGTAGCCGAGATTTGCGGCGGCCATGGCGAGCATACGGCCCAGTTGGCCCCCGCCTAGGATGCCGATGGTGCTGCCTGCGGGAAGGGGATTAGTCATCGCTTGGCACCTCGGGGATGGAGTCGCTGAGGTCGGCGCGCCATCGGTCAAGGCGGGCGGCAAGGTCCGCGTCTTCGTTCGCAAGGATCGCAGCCGCCATCAGGCCCGCGTTGGCCGCACCCGCAGCTCCAATGGCCATGGTCGCCACGGGGTAGCCTTTGGGCATCTGGACGATGGAATAGAGGCTATCGACGCCGGAAAGGGCACGGGTCTGCACCGGAACGCCGATCACGGGGACACGGGTTTTCGAGGCCACCATGCCGGGCAAATGCGCCGCCCCGCCCGCGCCGGCGATGATCGCCTTCAGGCCAGCGTTTGCGGCGCCTTTGCCAAAATCCCAAAGCCTGTCAGGGGTGCGGTGCGCCGAGACGATCTTTGCCTCATAGGGGACGCCCAATGCGTCAAGAATATCAGCGGCTTCCCGCATAGTGGGCCAGTCTGATTGAGACCCCATGATGATCGCGACCTGAACCATAATCTCTCCGCCTTTGGCCCTGAAGAAGCACGTACTATAAGGGCCGCGCGGGGGGGCTCAAGCGATGATATCGGGGGTGAGTTCGTCTTCGACCCGTGAAATGCGGTCTTTCAGCTTCAGCTTCTGGGTCTTCAGCCGTTTCAAGGTCAATTGATCGGGGTTGACGGATTGTTGCAACGCATCAATCGCTTCGTCCAGATCGCGGTGTTCGCGGCGCAGAACGCGCAATTGCACGGCCAGGACGTCCAAGTGGTTCATCTCTGATGGCACGTTCATCGGCGGCTTTCCCTGATTCCGGCCCCTAACTTAGCGCCTATACCGGTGCGCTCCAAGCCTCTCGGGCTTGAAGGGCGCGCCATTGGCCCCCATATTTCTTTCAACGGGGCTCTGCCGAATGTGGGGGGCCTGACCGTGACGCAGATCGCTTGCCTTGAGGATGTGCCTGAAATGACGAAACTGACCCTTGCCACCCACCCCTATCTTCTGGGGTTCGACCAGTTGGAACGACTGGTGGAGAGGACTGCCAAATCCGGCAATGAGGGCTATCCGCCCTACAATATCGAACAATGCGGCGACAATGCTTACCGTATCACATTGGCCGTTGCGGGCTTTGCGGAGGATGATCTTTCCATCACCGTAGAGGACCGCCAGCTGGTGATCCGCGGGAAGCAGGGCGACGCCAGCGCCGAGCGGGTCTTCCTGCACCGGGGCATCGCAACGCGACAATTCCAACGCTCGTTTGTTTTGGCCGACGGCGTTGATGTGGCGGGGGCGGCGATGGAGAACGGGCTTCTCCACGTTGATTTGACCCGCATCGTGCCCGACAGCGTCGTGCAAACAATCAAGATTCAGACCAAAGGCGGGGAAAGCCGCCCGTTCAACACCGGAGGCGATAGCGAATGACCCATACAGATACCACGACGGAACAAAAGATCGTCTACATCCGCAAAGTGGCGGTCAATGACCTGCCTGAAGAAGTGCAAGAGCAGGCCGAAGGTCTGACGACACTTTATGCGATCGGCGGCGAAGATGGGGAACATCTGGCGCTTGTACGCGACCGGGAACTGGCCTTTGTGGTCGCCCGTCAGAACGACATGACGCCCCTGAGCGTTCACTAGACACGGTGTTGCGCAGCGCCTGCTGGCCCCGAGAGCCGCGGGCGCTGCGCAGCGGCAATACCCTAGCCGCGCGTGTCGTCGCCCGAAGCGTTGAATGCGCGCCTCTCTCGGCCCTCTCGCACGGCATCCATGTCGGCGCGCACATTGGCTTCCCAATCATCCCGCATAGATTGCACACGGGCCACGTATTCGGGGTTTTCGTGGGGCGGCACGCCCACCTGATGGACCTCGGCCACCGCCAACATGTTGCGGCGGTCATGGTCGTTGAAGACATCCACCATTTCCTGGGCCACGTCCCGTTCCTGCCCCATGGCCTGAAAGACCGAGCGCCCCATGCGCAGGCTGCTATCGTAGGTTTCCCGGATAATGTCACGGCAGCCAAAGGCCCAAAGATCATACACGTGATCGCGGTCCCTGGCGCGGGCGATGATGTGCAGGTCGGGATAGGTGGCGTGAGCGTATTTCACGATCGTGTTGATGCTTTCGCGATCATCAATGGCGACGATCAACACCTTGGCGTCGGCCAATCCGGCAGCGGCCAGAAGGTCGGGACGGGTGGCATCGCCAAAGTAGTTATTCACGCCGAACTTCGCCATGATCTCCAGCGTCCGAGAGCTATAGTCGATCACGGTCGCCCTATGGCCCGCCGCGCGCAGCATTCGGTCCACCAAGCCGCCCACGCGGCCTGCGCCAGCGATGATGATCTTTGCGTCCTCGGGCATGGTGTCGGCCTCTCTCGTTTCCGAGGCGGTGTAGCGCGGTGCAATGACCCGGTCGTAAAGGATGAACAAGGCAGGGGTCAGCAACATCGACAAGGCGACGACCAGCAACAACAGGTCCGACAGAGCCTCGGGCAGGACGTTGTTGGCGACGGTGAAAGACAGCAGCACGAAGCCGAACTCTCCGGCTTGGGCAAGGCTTAACGCCATCAGCCACTTATCCGCGCCCTTGATGCGGAACACATAGGCCAGCACCATCAGGATCACCGCCTTCAACGCCATTAACCCAAGGGTAATGGCCAAGACGACCCCAAGATTTGCGCCCAAGAGCGTGAAGTTCACGCCCGCGCCGACGGTCATGAAGAACAGGCCCAGAAGCAGGCCCCGGAACGGGTCGATGTCAGACTCCAACTCGTGGCGGTAAGCGGAATTAGCCAGCACGACACCCGCCAGAAAGGTGCCAAGGGCAGGGGACAGGCCCACAAGCGACATCAGAAGGGCGATGCCGATCACCATCATCAGGGCGGTGGCGGTAAACAGCTCGCGCAGGTTGGCGACCGCGATGAAGCGAAACAGGGGCCCGGTCAGCAGAGAGCCCACAACACCCACAAAACCCACGGCGCCAAAGGTCACCAGCGCAGTTTGCCAGCCGTTCAGGCCGGAGACGAGGCTCATGGCGCTGCCATGATCGTCACCCGCATGCTCCTCCGCGCCAAGCGCGTCCTCGCCGCTATGCCCTGCGGCACCGTGGGCGGCATCAGCCCCCATGTCCGCCAGTTCCGGCATCGCCAACAGCGGCAAAAGCGCCAACATCGGGATCACCGCGATATCTTGGGTCAGCAAGACCGAGAAGCTGCCCTGCCCACCGTCGGACTTCAGAAGCCCTTTCTCTCCAAGGGTTTGCAGTACAATCGCCGTGGAGGACAGGGCGAACACCAGGCCAATCGCGAGGCTGATCTGCCAAACCTGCCCCAGCGCCATCGCCACGCCCATCACCGCCAGAGTCGTCAACACAACCTGCCCGCCGCCAAGCCCAATCAGGCGGGCGCGCATTTCCCACAGGGCCTTCGGTTGCAACTCCAGCCCGACCAGAAACAGCATCATCACCACGCCGAATTCCGCGAAGTGCTGGATCGAGATCACATCGACTCCCAGCACCGACAGCACCGGCGAAATCACGATCCCCGCGATCAGGTAGCCAAGCACCGAGCCTAACCCGAGGCGGCTGGCAATCGGCACGGCAATCACGCCGGCGATCAGGAAAATGAAGGAGAGGAGGAGAAAATCAGTCATGTCGGCGGCCCCGGGTCAACGCAGACCTCAAGGAACGCTTTCAGCGCCGCGAAGGCAAGGGGCCTTAGCAGACGGGCGGCAGGATCTCTTCCACATCCACGATCACACCCCGCGCGCGCAACTGCAGGACCGCTTGGGTCTGCGCCGGGCCAAACGCCTGGCCGTTGTAGCTCAAAGACACCTGCCGCAGGTTCGGCAAGGCCAGCAACGGGGCCAGCTCCAGCGTATCGGCCCCGTGCATCTCGACGGTGCGCAGGCCGCGATTGGCCCCCAGCGTGGACAGGTCCAGATCTGGGGCGGAACTGGTAATCAGCAACCGCTCCAACCCGTGCATATTGGCGGCGAAACTCAAGTCATTGAAATCGGGCCCACCCACGGCCAATTCGCGCAGGCCGCTCAGTCCGGCAATGGGCGCATGGCTGGTGGGCTCGTTGAACTGGACGTGCAGAAGCTCCAGATTGGGCAGGGCCGCCAGCCCGCTCAGATCGCGCACCTGCGCCGAGGCCATGTGCAACTCCCGCAACTGCGCCATGTCCGCGATTGCGCTCAGATCGCTGAAATCCGTATAGCTGACCATCAGCGAGGTCACATGGGATAACCCATTGATCTGGCTGTAATCCCTCAGGCCCAACCCATCGAGCATCAGCGTCTCGCAGGCCTGTGCCACGCAGGTGTCCAGCGCCTCCTGACCGTTTACGGTGAAATCAGGAGCGTCGGGCTGGCACGCCACAAGGGCGGCGGCAGCTACGGCGGGCAGAATAAAACGGGGCAGGACGGGGGAGGGCAGGCGGAGGGGCATGGCGGTGACACTTTGATGGCGGAAAGGAATGTGGACTTAACGATAACCGCGCCAAGTCGCCACCGAAATGGAGGTTTCCCCGTCCCAAGGCGCGTGGCAGGCTCGCGCCCGCGATCGTCGAACCAACCATGTAAGGTTCGCGTAGGTTCCCATGTCCTCGTTCTTCAAATATCCCGGGGAGTGCGAGGGGCTGGCCCCTCGCTCCGCCACCAGCCCAGGTCGACCAAGCCCTTCAATCAGCATGGACGTCGCAGCCCGAACCGCCTTCCCGGGGCTCCGCCCGTTCGCAGCTTGAAACGTCCACTGGACGTTCCATCGGGCAAAGCCCGAAACGCTGCTCACCCCCCATCACGCCAGCGATTGGCCACCGGATAACGGCGATCCAGCCAGAACGCCTTTTGCGTCAAACGCGCCCCCGGTGCCGCTTGGAAACGTTTGTATTCGCTCAGATAAATCAACCGTTCGACCTTGCGGACCCATTCGGCGTCGTAGCCTGCGGCGATCACTTCGGCGACGCTCAGATCCTTGTCGATCAGCATCTCCAGCATCACGTCAAGGTCGGCATAGGGCGGCAGACTGTCTTGATCCTTCTGATCCTCTCGCAACTCGGCCGTGGGGGGCTTGTCGATGACGCGCGGCGGAATGACTTCGCCCGCGGGGGCCAGCATCCAGTCGCGGTGCTCTCGGTTGCGCCAGCGGCAGGTCTCGAACACGCGGGTCTTGTAGAGGTCCTTGATCGGGTTGTAGCCCCCCGCCATGTCGCCATAGATCGTGGCATAGCCCACCGCGACCTCGGATTTGTTGCCTGTTGTCAGCAGCATGGAGCCGAACTTGTTGGACAGGGCCATCAACATGACGCCGCGCAGACGCGACTGGATGTTTTCTTCGGTGACGTCCTCTTCCCAGCCCTCAAACAGCGGCGCAAGCGAAGCGGTGACAGCCTCGCGCGCGGGGGTGATCGGGATCGTGTCGAGCCTGCACCCCAACCGAGCGGCCACGTCGCGGGCATCATCAAGGGAGGTCTCGGAGGTGAAGCGTGACGGCAGCATCACGCAATGCACATTCTCCGGCCCAATGGCATCGGCGGCGATGCAGGCCACAATCGCGGAATCGATGCCGCCCGACAGGCCCAGGACCACCGATTTGAAGCCGGTCTTGCGCAGGTAATCCCCCAGCGCCATGACCATCACGCGGTAGTCGGCCTCGTATTCTCCGGGCAGACGCGCTTTTTCGCCTTCCTCGGCGGCCCAACCCTCATCGCCTCGGGTGAACTCGACTTGCGCCAGCACCTCTTCAAACTGAGGCATCTGCACCGCCAACTTGCCGCCCCGGTTCAGCACGAACGATCCGCCATCGAAAACCTGGTCGTCTTGGCCGCCAAGCAGGTTCAGATAGACCATCGGCAGACCCGTTTCCACCACGCGGGACACGATGACGGACTGGCGCAGCTCCATCTTGCCGCGATGGTAGGGCGACCCGTTGGGCGAGATCAGGATCTCCGCCCCGGATTCCTCCAACGTCTCGCAGACATCCTCAAACCACGCATCCTCGCAAATCGGGAAGCCGACGCGCACACCGTTGATGCTGACCGGGCCTTGGGGATCGGCGCTGTGGTAATAGCGGACCTCGTCGAAGACGGCGTAATTGGGCAGGTGGTGCTTCAGGATCGTGGCTACGACCTTGCCGCCATCGCAAATGTAGTACGCGTTGTAAGGCTTGTCGCCGCCCCACATCGGGCCACCAATGCCAAAGGCGGGGCCATCGGCCAGCTCTGCGGCCAAACTGGCAATGATCCGCTGGACGTCTTCGGCGAAAGCCTGCTTCATCACCAGATCGAGCAATTGGTACCCGGTGATGAACATCTCAGGAAACGCGAGGAAATCGCTGCCCTCGGCCTTGGCCGCTGCAAAGGCCTTGCGAACAAGATCGGCGTTCCCGTGCAAGTCGCCAAGGGTGGGATTTAGCTGTGCCAAAGTCAGGCGAAAGGTGTCGGCCATGGTGCTTCCTCATCGGATGTTGCGCCTGTCATATCAGGTTGGCGCCTGCGTCCAAGCGCCAAGCGTTGCACGAACAAGGTTAAAGACGTTGCGCGAAACCCCGTCGTCACCTAGCTTTGCGACTGAAATGAACAACATCTCCGGTTGAGGGGGGCGAGCAATGACGTCACGGATTTTGGGAAGCCCAGTAGTTTTGGCAGGTGTCGCCGCGATGATGATCGCAGGCAGCGCCATGGCGCAAGAAGCCGCGACGCCAGACGCCGCCGCCGGGGGCGAGACGACAACAGACATCCAGCAATACGACAACGGCGGGATTTACGAGGGTGAATTCCGCAACGGGGTCCAGCACGGCACCGGAACGTATCGCCTGCCCAACGGCTATGAATATACCGGTACTTGGGTGGATGGCGAAATCCGAGGCCAAGGCCGCGCCGTGTTCCCCGACCAGTCGATCTACGAAGGTGCCTTTGTGGCCGGGCGTCCCCAAGGCACCGGCACGATCACCTTTGCCGATGGCTCCACCTATGAAGGCGCTTGGGTCGAGGGCCGGATCGAGGGGCAGGGCACAGCCGTCTATTCCAACGGTGTGACCTATACCGGGGCCTTCCGTAATGCGCTCCACCACGGCGAAGGCGTGATGACCGGCCCCAACGGCTACCGTTACGAGGGCGATTGGGTCGATGGCGTCAAGCAGGGCACCGGCACGATCACCTATCCCGATGGCGCGACCTACACAGGCCAATTCGCGGGCGGCGTCCGGTCGGGCACCGGGCGGTTGGAAATGGCCGATGGCGTGATCTACGATGGCGCTTGGGCCGAGGGGCAGATCAACGGCGAAGGCACGCTGACGCAGCCCAACGGCGACGTTTACGTGGGCACGCTGGTGAACGGCCAACGCCAGGGCACGGGCCGTGTGACCTATGAAAACGGCGATGTTTACCAAGGTGCCTTTGCCGCCGACCGCCGCCACGGTACCGGCACGTTCACCGGGACCGATGGCTATGTCTACACCGGCAACTGGGTCGAGGGCCGGATCGAGGGCGAAGGCACCGTCACCTACCCCGATGGCTCGGTTTACACCGGCATGTTCCGCAATGACCTTGCCCATGGGCAGGGCACAATCACCTACCCCGATGGCGCGTCCTACGTGGGCGCTTGGGTGGATGGGGTGATCCAGGGGGCGGGCGTAGCGACCTATGCCAACGGTCTCGTCTACGATGGCCAATTCCTGAACGCCCGCCAGCACGGGCAAGGCACGATGAGCCACCCGGACGGCTACCGTTATCAGGGCCAGTGGGAGGACGGTTTGCGCCACGGGCAAGGCCGCGCCACCTATGCCGACGGCACCACCTACGAGGGCACGTTTGCCGCCGGTCAACGGGCCGGGCAGGGGACATTAACCATGCCTGATGGCTTCACCTATACCGGCGCTTGGGCCGATGGAGAGATCAACGGCGCAGGCACTGCGACCTATTCCAACGGCGATGTCTATGTCGGCACATTTGTGAATGGCAGGCGGCAGGGCGACGGCACGATGACCTATGCCACAGGCGAAGTGCTTGAAGGCGCTTGGGAAAACGGCCTGCCCTCCGGCGGAGGTGACGACGCCCCCGCGCCCGCCGAAACCCCCGACACCGGCGAGGTTGAGCCGGGCGCGCTTGATCCGACCGATACCGAAAACTAACCCACCGCGCGGACAAATCCTTGCAAGGATTTGTCCAGGCCCTTGCAAGGGCCTAACGAGCCTTTTGCAAAAGGCTGCCCAGAGTTTTGCAAAACTCTGGGCCCCGGTTGGGTCGCGCCGCCGACTGGCTTTCGTGTTAAGGCCTCTCGTCTTAAGAAATCTTGGAACATCGCACGGCCCCATTCGTTTCCTCTTTACCGCAACCGAAGAAGGAGACGTACAATGGCACTCGATAGCTATGAAACTAATCCACTGGTCAGTTCAGCCGATGTGAACGGCACCACGGTCTACGGCCTTGGCGGCGAAAAGGTCGGTGAGATTGACCATCTGATGATCGACAAGAAGTCCGGCAAGGTATCCTACGCCGTGATGGGCTTTGGCGGCTTTCTTGGGATGGGTGAGGAACACCACCCAATTCCGTGGAACAAACTGACCTATGACACGTCCAAGAATGGCTATGTCACGTCAATTACGGAACAACAGCTCACGGGCGCACCGGAGCGGCCAAATGATTGGTATCGCAACCGGGACTGGGAGACGCGGACTCACGATTACTTCGCGGCTCCCTACTATTGGATCTGATAGCGCGGCGCTGAAACGAAGGCCGGCCCTTGGAACGCCAAGGGCCGGTTTCTTTTTATTGGTCGCTTCTCAGGCCTTGATCAGGCCCATGCTTTCCAGCTTCAGCAACACCTGCTGTGCGCAGTAATCGACGTCCATGCCTTCGGTATCCACAACCAGTTCGGCATTGGTGGGGGCCTCATAAGGGTCGGAAATCCCTGTGAATTCCTTGATCTTGCCCTCACGCGCCAGCTTGTACAGGCCCTTGCGGTCGCGGCGTTCGCATTCCTCCAACGAGGTCGCCACGTGGGTTTCCACAAACGCGCCGAACTGCTCAATCTCTTCGCGGACCGCGCGGCGGGTGGCCGTGTAGGGTGCGATGGGCGCGCAGATGGCGATACCGCCGTTCTTGGTAATTTCCGACGCAACATAGCCAATCCGGCGGATGTTCAGATCGCGGTGCTCTTTGCTGAACCCCAGCTCGGACGACAGGTTCTTGCGCACCAGATCGCCGTCCAGCAGCGTCACGGGACGGCCGCCTTGCTCCATCAACTTCACCATGATCGCGTTGGCGATGGTGGATTTGCCCGAACCGGAAAGCCCGGTGAAGAACACCGTGAAACCCTGCTGCGAGCGCGGGGGAGAGGTGCGGCGAAGCTCTTTCACCACCTGCGGGAAGCTGAACCACTCAGGGATTTCCAGCCCTTCGCGCAGACGGCGGCGCAGTTCCGTGCCCGAGATGTTGAGGATCGTCACGTTATCGCGGTCTTCGATTTCATCGTTGGGCTCGTATTGGGCGCGCTCCTGCACATAAACCATGTGTTTGAAGTCGACCATTTCGATGCCCATTTCCTCCTGATGCTCGCGGAACAGATCCTGCGCGTCGTAGGGGCCATAGAAATCTTCGCCTGCAGAGTTCTTGCCCGGTCCGGCGTGGTCACGACCCACGATGAAGTGGGTGCAGCCGTGGTTTTTGCGGATCAGACCGTGCCAAACGGCCTCCCGCGGGCCGGCCATGCGCATGGCGAGGTTCAGCAGGCTCATCGAGGTCGTCGCGGCGGGGTATTGGTCCAGCACGGCCTCATAGCAGCGCACGCGGGTGAAGTGATCCACGTCGCCCGGCTTGGTCATGCCCACAACGGGATGGATCAGCAGGTTGGCCTGTGCTTCTTTTGCCGCGCGGAACGTCAGTTCCTGATGGGCGCGGTGGAGCGGGTTGCGGGTCTGGAACGCCACAATCTTACGCCAGCCAAGCTTGCGGAAATAGGCGCGCAGCTCATTCGGGGTGTCGCGACGGGCGCGGAAATCATAGTGCACCGGCTGTTGAATGCCGGTAATTGCGCCGCCCAGATAGATCGGGCCCGCAACATTATGCAGGTAGTTCACCGCCGGATGCGCAATGTCATCGGCGCCGTACACCTTCGCCGCTTCCACGGCTTTGTTCGGCGTCCACTTGTCG
Organism: Gymnodinialimonas sp. 57CJ19; assembly: GCF_038396845.1. Lineage (NCBI taxonomy): Bacteria > Pseudomonadati > Pseudomonadota > Alphaproteobacteria > Rhodobacterales > Paracoccaceae > Gymnodinialimonas > Gymnodinialimonas sp. 57CJ19. The sequence continues at coordinate 3,627,271 of NZ_CP151587.1, read as the reverse complement.
CTGATCGACAAAATCGCAAGGATCACGCCTTCTGCGTCGCGCAGGGCGATGTCTTGGCCAGGTTCCACGTCCCCGGCGAACGCTTCAGACACGTCCAGAGTGATTGGCATCGGCCAAAGAGTGCCATCGGTGGTGCGCATGTCTTCGACCACACCGTTGTAGTCATCTTCGCCCATAAACCCTTTCAAAGGGTTAAAGCCGCCGTTCATCAGCAGTTCCAGATCGCAAACCTGACGGGCGGTCAGGTCCCAGGAGGGCAATTCAGCCGCCTCAACCTTCAGTTTCTGGGCGCTGTCGTAAGAGACATAAAGCTCCGGGATCGGAGCGTGGAGGGGGGCTGCCATGGTCGTAGTCCTATTTTTCGAAAGCTTTGAGGAAAGCGCCTTGCCGGTCAGTTCGGCGTGTAGCGCGTTGTATTCATTCAGTTTGCGGGCAAGGAACGTATCCACCAGCCGCGATTTATGGGCGGCCCCCCGCGGGGTCAGCGTGTAGCTGACCTTTTGGCGTCGGTCGGGGCTGTCACTGTCGTTGATCTGCACAAACCCGGCCTCGGTCACCGCACGCAACAGCGCGTTTAGTTTGCCCAGGCTGACGCCAAGCGCCTGCGCCGTCACCCGTTGCGAGCCTTCCGGCGCGACGTCAATCTGGCGCAGAAGGCGGAAGAGAAGGTCATCTTCCGGCAGGGTCACAGGGGCGGGCATAAAGTTCAGGTCCAAAGTTTGTTCACGGATGAACGCATGCCACAACTGGCCGCCATGTCAAAGAACTTTGTTCATCGATGAACATAAAATTTTCCTAAAGTGACTTTGCGGCGCACGAAAGCCGCGCCCGACGGGTTGTCAGGGCGGCTTCGGGTTATCTAAAAGCGAAATTCGTTAAGAATGTGGCAGGTTTCAAGGAAACTTGCAGAGCATTCAGTGCAAAGGGGCAGGGCGAACCCGCCCCCTCAATGTCGCCGAAACGCGTTACTCAGCCGCATCCACGGGCGCGGCATAGGCGCCTGCCTCGGCGACGTCTTCGCCCTCCATCTCGGCCAGGAACTTCTCTGCGTCCAGCGCCGCCATGCAGCCCATGCCTGCGCTCGTCACCGCTTGGCGGTAGACGTGGTCGGTCAAATCGCCCGCTGCGAAAACACCGGGGATCGAGGTTTTAGTCGTCCCTGCCTGCACCTTCACATAGCCGCCGTTGTGCATGTCCAGCTGGTCTTTGACCAATTCCGTCGCGGGCGCGTGGCCGATGGCGACGAAGAAGCCTTTGCAGGGAATTTCCGTGATTTCCCCGGTCTCTACGTGCTTGGCACGCACGCCTTCGACGCCGCGCGGCTCGGACGTGCCCACGACTTCCTCGACCGAGTGGTTCCACAGAACCTCAACCTTGGGGTTCTTGAACAGGCGATCTTGCATGATCTTTTCGGCCCGCAGGCTATCGCGGCGGTGGACCAGGGTGACCTTGCTGGCGAAGTTGGTCAGGAACAGCGCCTCTTCCACAGCAGTATTGCCGCCGCCGATCACGACAATCTCTTGACCGCGATAGAAGAAGCCGTCGCAAGTGGCGCAGGCCGATACGCCAAAGCCCTTGAAGTGTTCCTCGGACGGCAAGCCCAACCACTTCGCCTGGGCGCCCGTCGCCAGAATAACCGAATCCGCCGTGTAGGTCGTGCCGCTGTCGCCCTGCGCCGTGAAGGGCCGCTTCGACAGATCGAGCGATTGGATGTGATCGCCGATGATCTCGGTCCCCATTTCCTTGGCGTGCGCCTCCATGCGGACCATCAGATCAGGGCCCATCACGGAATTGTCGCCGGGCCAATTCTCCACATCTGTGGTGATCGTCAGCTGGCCGCCGGGCTGGATGCCCTGCACCAAGATCGGTTCCAACATCGCACGGCTGGCATAGACGCCGGCGGTATAGCCTGCGGGGCCGGAGCCGATGATAAGAAGGCGGGTGTGGCGGGACTCGGACATGGGGTGGCTCTCCAGCGGCGGTGTGACCCCCGCGATATATCCCCCTCCGCGTCCCGTTTAAAGCCCCGCAAAAATACACTCAATTGCACGTGACCTATTCCAATTCTTGCGCGACCGTGAAATATAATTGCGCAAACAACTAGGGCTGCGGTTCATCTGAAAATCGCGCATGCAGGGAACGACGACCAATGCCGCAAACCAAACTGGACGAGATCGACCGGAAGATTCTGGCCGAACTGCAAGGCGATGGTCGCATGACGAACGTGGAACTGGCCAAGCGCGTCGGCATCTCGGCGCCGCCGTGCCTGCGTCGGGTGCGCACCCTGGAAGAAGCGGGCTACATTACCGGCTACCATGCCGAGGTGGACGCCCGCCAACTGGGGTTCGAGGTGCAGGTCTTCGCGATGATCAGCCTCGCGTCGCAGGCCGAATCTGACTTGATGGCGTTTGAAGAGCGTTGCCACGGCTGGCCGCTGGTCCGTGAATGCCACATGCTGAACGGCGACATCGACTTTATCCTCAAATGCGTTGCCCCGGACCTGTCGTCCTTCCAAAGCTTCCTGACCGGAGAGCTGACCTCTGCCCCCAACGTGGCATCTGTGCGCACGTCGCTGGTGATCCGGGGCGCCAAAGACACCCCCGGCGTGCCCTTCGACGTGATGGAAGAACGCCTCGCGCAGATCGCCTGAACCATGGCGCCGCTTGACCTTACCGCCCTGTATCGCGAGGGGTTGAGCGCGCAACAGGCGGGCCAGATCGACGCGGCCGTGGCGCTCTATGACCGTATCCTTTCCGTAAAACCCTACATCCCCGAGGTGCTGTTTCAGCGGGCCCGTTGCCTTGCGGATCGGGATCCCAAACAGGCCGAAGCAGGCTTTCGCGCGGCCCTGAAACGCAAGCCGAAAGAGGCCGCTATTTGGCAAGGTCTGCACGGGGTCCTGCGGGGCGGTGCGCGGGTGAAACTGGAGAAGGACGCGCAGCGCGCCAAGATCCCACTGGGGTCCGAGGCTGACGCCCGCCCGATCCTGCAAGCGCTCAAGGCGGGCCGGGCGGAGCAGGCCGAGGCCGCGGCCATCGCCTTGAACAAACGGGCGCCAGCGGCGTTTTGGCCGGTCTATCTGCTGGGGGAGGCGCGGCTTGCCCTGTCGAAACCCGCCGTCGCCGCGCTTGAGGCCGCGACAACCCGTGATCCGTCCCACACGCCCGCGCGGCTTGCCCTTGCCCGCGCCTATGGGACCGAGGGGCGTCCAGCGCAGGCCGAAGCCACGCTGGCGGGCCAGTCCTCGCCTGAGGCCACCGTCGCCCGCGCGCGCCTTTTCCGCGACACCGGACGCCCGGAAGAGGCCGTCGCCGCTCTGGAAGGGGCCAAGTCGACGTCCATGCGCGGGGCGACCGAGCTGGCGCTGTCCTTGGCGCAAACCGGGCAGGGCGACCGCGCGCTAGAGGCCGCCAAAGTGGCGATCAAAGCCGGTGCCGCGCGGGTGCCGTTACTGCGCACGACCGCGATCGGCCTAGAGGAATCCGGCGACATCCGAGGGGCCGAGGCGGTACTGGACCACGCGCTGACCACCCCCACCGACGCGCTGCTGATCCACCGGGCGCAATTGCACCAATCCGCCGGCGATTTCTCGGCTGCCGAGGCCGGGCTATCGGCGGCCATCGCGGCCAATCCCACCAGTGGAGAGGCCTTTCGCGCCTATATGAACGGGCGCAAGATCACCGCCGATGACCCGATGTTGCCCCTGCTGGAAACGGCCTTGGCGCGTGCGGACCTCAAACCCTATGACAGGGCCTCTCTGCATTTTGCTGCTGCCAAAGCGCGGGGGGATATGGGCGAACACGACGCCGTTTTCCCGCATCTCGATGTGGCGAACCGGTTGATGGCAAAGGCTTATCCCTACAATTTTGACGCCGATCTGGCCGAAGCGCGGCGGCTGGTAGCGGAATGGGGCACCCTCAAGGACTTGCCTGCCAACGGGCCCGCTGACCCGGTGCTTTTCGTCACCGGCCTGCCGCGTTCTGGCACGACGTTGATCGAGACCATCCTTGCGGCACACCCCGATGTGGTCGCGGGGGGCGAAATGCCCTTCCTCACCCGTGCGCTGTCCCCCGTGTTGGAGGCACTGCGCCACGACACGCTGTCGCCCGAGGCGCTGGCCACCGCCGGCACGCGCTACCTTGCGGGGGCACAGCGTCGGACCGGGGGGGCGCGGGTTATCGCGGACAAGGCAATCGCCACGTTCTCCCGCATTGGTCACGCGGCGCGGGCACTTCCGGGCGCCCATTTCGTGCTGGTCAAACGCGATCATCGCGACACCGGGCTGTCGCTTTATCGCAATATGTTCCCGGAGGGCACTCACCGTTACGCCTATGATTTGCGTGCGATGGGCCATTACATGCGCTTGCACGATGCCGTCGTTGCGTTCTGGCAAAAGGCGCTGCCCGACCGGGTTCATGTGGTGGAATATGAGGCGCTTACCGCTGATCCCGCGCCCCACATCCGCGCCTTGCTGGCTGGGGTCGATCTGCCTTGGAACGATGCCTGCCTTGCGCCCGAGGCGTCGGGGCGGCGCATCCAGACCCTCAGCTTCGCGCAGGCCCGGCAGCCCATTGGAACCGCCGCCGTTGCGGGCTGGCGCCGCCATGAGACGGCGTTACAGCCGTTGATCCAAGCCTTGGAGCAAAGCTATCAAGTCGCGCCTTAATCCGCGCAAAACCCTTGCCTGAAACGAAAGAAGGGCCGCCATTCTGGCCGCCCTTCCGTGCAATCCTTCGGTGTGCCGCCATTCTAGCCGCGCCCGTGGTAGCGATATTATTATGGGGCCTCGGGGTCTTTTATCCGGGGTCTTTCCGCTTATTCAGCGGCCGTCAGTAGTTGCGGCTTCTCCGCACGCCGTGCAGCGCGCACTTTGCGCGCCCACGGCAATTCAACCTGCTCTTTTTTCGCTTCGTTCAAGACCGTTTCCATCCAGCGACGCGTTTTCATAATCGTGTTCCTTTTTGCCGAGCGCTCAGTTTCGAGCTGCGTTTGTTCCGTTGCAGTTAATCTGGCTCGGGTTTGGGTCACTTATGGGGCGAAATCTCTAACAGGCGGTGAATCATCGGGGCAATTTTGCGGCGGGGAATGCGGCGCAAAAGCGTTGTTTCATTAGGCTTGTGCGCCAAACAATTTAAAATTGTGCTCAACTTGGGGCAGGTCGCGCCGCGATTGTGTCCAATTCGGAACCAATCGGGCGGCTGCTTCCGGCCCGAATCCCAGAATCGGACAGGTCCGCCCCCGCTACAGACGAATCGAGGCGATCAGCCGTCCGTAGTCCGCTTCACCCCGGTGGGTCGTGCGGCGGTAGGAATAGAACCGGGCCGGATCGGAATAGGTGCAATGGCCGGTCCATTCGGCTTCGGCCACGCCAGCGGCACGCAGGCGGAACAGGCCAAAGCCCACCAGATCGAACTGATACTTGCCGTCCACACCGTTCACGAAAAAGCGCCCATATTCAGGGTCTTCATCCATGAAACGTTCCAGAAACTCCTGGCCCACCTCATAGGCGCGTTGGCTGATCGACGGGCCGATAACTGCCTTCACGTGGGCGCGGTCGGCGCCCAGGTCCTCCATCCTGTCCAGCGTCGCTTCCAGCACGCCGTCCACTGCGCCCTTCCAGCCCGCGTGGGCCGCCCCGATCACGCCCGCTTGCGTGTCGGCAAAAAGCACGGGCTGGCAATCGGCGGTCAGAATGGTCAGCGCAAGGCCGGGCGTCGCCGTCACCAGCGCATCGGCCTTGGGTTTGGCCTCCAGATCGGCCACGACGGCGGCCGCGGAGTGCTCCTGATGCACGCCCGCCAAAGCCTTCACCCCCATCGCCTCGGCCACGCGGGCGCGGTTTACGGCCACCACTTCCGCCTGATCGGATGATCCTGTGCCGCAGTTCAACCCCGCATAGACCCCGGTCGAGGCACCCCCTTCACGGGTGAAAAACCCGTGGGTCACGCCGTCCAATAGCGGGGAGGTCAGGGGCGATAGGGTCATCACGAAACTCCGGCGTTAGTCGAGGGCAGGGGGCGGGGGCGCGCCCTTGGGGGTCAGCGCCAGCACCTTGAACAGCGTCCCCATTTCGTCGGGGTGCGTCAAGCGTCGGTGCGCGGCGACAAGGGCGTCAAGTGCCGGACCTTGCAGCTTGTTGGCCAACGCCTGTGCCCGCACCGTGATGCCCAGACGTTCCAGGAATACCCCTTGCGTGGTCAGCGGCGAAGCGTTGACCCCGGCCTCCTGCGCGATCGGCTCAAACGCCACATGGGCAGTAAGGTCCGCCTCTCCGGGGGTGGCCAGCGGGTCGGCATAGGCGTGGTTTTCCAGCGCCTGGAAGGTGTCGCCCCGGCTTTGCCAATCGCCGTAATCCACGATCAGCGCCGCGCCGCCCTGGGCCACGCGGCGGCCAATTTCCCCGGCGATCGCTTGGGCGGGCGCGCAGGTTTCCACGATCATGCCGGGGGTAAAGCCCTCTCGGACCTCCAGCGGCGCGGGGGGTGCGAGGCCCCAGATCAACGCGCCCTCTGCCGTGCCGACCTGCCGTTCCTGCCAATCGCCCGCGTCGTTCATCTGGAACTGACGAATGGGCAGCGCGTCGAAGAACTCGTTTGCGATCAACAGCATCGGGCCTTCTGGGACGTCGCCCAGTGAGTCGTGGAAGGTGGGCCCGTAGCCGTCCAACGTTCGCTTTTGCGCCGCGCGTAGGACCGGAGAGGCCTCTACCAAATGCAGATCAATCGCCGCGTGGAACCCCGGCACGGCCCGTGTCGCCCTTAGCGCATCGGCCATCAGCGTGCCGCGCCCCGGCCCAAGCTCCACCAGCCGCATGGCGCCGCCGCCCTGATCCATCCAGACCTGCGCCAGCCATAGGCCGATCAGCTCTCCGAACATCTGGGAAATCTCGGGGGCGGTGGTGAAATCTCCGCTCTCTCCCAAGGGATCGCGGGTGGCGTAATATCCGTGGTTGGGGTCGTGCAGACACTCGGCCATGTAGTTGGCCAAAGACATCGGACCCATGCGGGCAATCCGCGCAATCATCCGTTCTTTAAGCGACACGTTTTGCCCTCAGAATTAACCATATACCCACAAGAACCATGGGGATCGTCAGGATCTGCCCCATGGTCAGGCCCACCTCGGGCGATAGCGCCAGCGCGTAGCCGATGGGGTTGTCGGGGCCTGTGAATTGCTCGTCGGGCTGGCGGAAGAACTCCACCAGATAGCGCGACGCGCCGTAGATCAGCAGGAACATGCCCGTGATCGCGCCGGGGCGTTTCAGCCATCCGGCCTTGAAGGCCAGCGTCAACACGACGGCCAGCAGCAAGGCGCCTTCCAATGCCGCCTCATAAAGCTGCGAGGGATGGCGCGCGCAGACCGTCGCGCCCAGGTAATTCACCAACCCTTCCGGCCCCGCGCAATCCTGTGCCGCCGTCCCCGGAAAGATCACCGCCCATGGCGCGTCCGAGGCGCGGCCCCACAGCTCTGCGTTCACGAAGTTCGCCAAACGCCCGAACAGCAGGCCAAAGCCCACCACCATCGCCATGGCATCGGCCACCTGCAACGGCGGCGCTTTGTTGATCCGGCAGAAGATCAACGCCGCAATCGTCACCCCCAGAAGCCCGCCATGGAATGACATGCCGCCCTGCCAGACCTGTAGGATCAGGCCGGGGTTTTCCAGATAGTAGCCCGGTTGATAAAAGGCGACGTAGCCAAGCCGCCCGCCCAGGATCACGCCGATGACAACCGCCGTCAGCAGGCCCTCCACCTTCTCGGGCAGCATCGGCGGCGTGTCGTGGGGCCACAACTCGGGCCGTTTGCAGGCGCGCATGATGACCCACCAGCCAAGCCCCAACCCCGCCAGATAGGCCAGCGCATACCAGCGCAGCGCGAAGGTGGAGTTGCCAAGGGATATCTCGAACAACTCGGGCGAGAGCGGCGGGAAAGGAATGGCGTGCATATGAAGGGGCCTCGCGGTCACATTTTCCCCCTTGGGTGGGGGGCTGCTGCGACGTTGTCAACCTTGATACCTGTGCGGCCAACGCCCATATCCATCACAACAGAAGTAGGAGCCCGCCGATGCAAACCCGCAATAAAGTAATGGACGACCTCAGCCAGCTGATGACCAACGCCATGGGCGTGGCCCAAGGCGCCAAGGACGAGGCCGAGACTGCGATGAACGGCATGATGGATCGCTGGTTGGCGAACCGGAACCTTGTGACCCGCGAAGAATTCGACGCCGTCCGCGCCATGGCCCAAAAGGCCCGCGAAGAGAATGAGGTGCTCAAAGCCCGTCTGGACGCGCTGGAAGGTAAGTAAGCCTCTGCCTGACCGCAGTATTTAAAGCCGCCTCTGACCGAGGCGGCTTTTTTCATGGTTGCAGGCAAGAGTGCGGCCGATGCGTCAAACTTTTGCCAATCTGTCATGAAATCGGTTCGCTATGGACCTCTCTGATCTTCTTCCATTCGCTATTGAAATGCCCGTTGCCGTTTATGCCGCCTTGGGTGTTGCCTTTGTTTGCCTCCTACTGGGGGGCACGTCGCGGCGTCGGCGGCCGCGGTCCAATTCAAGGCAAGTTCTCCGCGCGATCCGTCGCGCCCCGGTCCGCGCGGTGCCGGTGCTCAACCAATCCGAGCGCGCCGTGCATCGGGCCTTGGCGGACATTGTCCGGCAAAGCGGTTCACATACTCTTTTGGCTCAGGTCTCGATGGGAGAGTTTCTGCGCCTCGATCGAAAGGGGATGCCGCCGTCCAAGTGGCAAACCGTTTTCAACGCGTTCAACCCCAAGCGTGTCGATTTCCTTATCGTTGACGCGGATTGGATGGCGTGTTGCGTTATTGAATACCAAGGCTCAGGCCACTATCAGGGCGACGCCAAGGCGCGAGATGCCGTAAAGCGAGCGGTGTGCGACCAGGCCGGCGTTCCGTTGGTGGAGGTCGAGAAATCCGGCCTCACAGCAGGTCAGCGGCGCGATTTGCATGACCTTTTGGGGACGATATCGCGGGTTGCGGCGGAGTAGGCGCGAAAAACTTACTCACAATTTGCTCAGCGGTTATGCACATAAATCTGTGGATAACTCACGGACTTGTGGATCGTCTTGACAAAATCACAATATCTTGTGGTTAACCGCAGAATTCGCGACTCGGCCCTATTTCCTCAACAAAAATACTTCTTTACAGGGAGTCCCCGAAGGATCACCATATTTCGTAGGGATTGAGGCCGAGCAGCCAAGCCCTAGGAAAGACACCAAGCCGTCGTGGCCAATTAGGTAGGAACTACCAAGGGCACGAGGGCTGCCGACCTGAAGGGGTTTGGGGCTATGTCGCACGCTGAACAATACGTCGATTTCGATGAGTTGCACCCCATTGATATAGTGGAAACTCTGGCCGCCCATCACGCATGGGACTTTGACCGCATCGCGGACGACCAGATTGCGATGTCGATCGAAGGGCAATGGCGCAGTTACTCCATTACCCTTGCGTGGTCCTCGTACGACGAAACGCTGCGGATGATCTGCACCTTCGATATGGAGCCGCCCGAAGGCACCCTGCCGAAACTCTACGAGGCGATGAACCTTGTGAACGACCGCTGTTGGGCGGGTGCGTTTACCTATTGGGCCTCGCAGAAACTGATGGTTTACCGTTACGGCCTGGTGCTGGCGGGCGAGCAACTGGCCTCGGCCGATCAGATTGCTTGCATGGTGGAGGCCGCCGTTGTGGCCTCGGAACGCTATTACCCCGCGTTCCAATTGGCGCTGTGGTCTGACAACACGCCCGAGCAGGCGATGGAAGTCGCAATCGCCGAAACCTACGGCCGCGCATAGGCTTAACCGCCCCTCGCCACGCTCGGGCCGCACAGGCGGAACGTTTAAGCAACACTTCCCACGCGCGTCACCCGCGCCCCTTTTCCTGCCCTCTGGACACTGGCACTCTAGGCCCGGTGACAAGCACCCATTTGGTGCCCGGGGGAAGCGTTTATGGATATGACACTGATTAACAGCCGTGGGCTGGTGATGCTTGGCTGTGGCAAGATGGGCTCTGCGATGTTGCAGGGATGGCTGGCGGAAGGTCTATCGGCGGAAGCGGTCCACATCATCGACCCCAATCCGTCCGAGTGGCTGCAAGGCACGGGCGTGTCGATCAACGGGGATTTGCCAGAGAGCCCTGCGGTCTTGATGATCGCGGTGAAGCCTCAGATGATGCAGGACGCGCTGCCGCAGGTGGCCCGGTTTGGGGGCGGCGAGACGCTGATTTTGTCGGTGGCTGCGGGCACGACCATTCAAGTCTACGAGCAAGCCTTCGGGGCGGGTACGCGGGTTGTCCGCTCCATGCCGAATACGCCTGCTGCGGTGGGCAAGGGGATCACGGCGATTGTGGGCAATTCTGAGACGACCCCGGACGATTTGGACATGGCCGAAGGCATGTTGTTGGCCATCGGCCAGGTGGTGCGCTTGACGAACGAGAACCAGATTGATGCGGTCACGGGGATTTCAGGCTCTGGGCCTGCGTATATCTTCTACATGATTGATACGCTCGCCGCTGCCGCCCGTGCCGAAGGCCTGCCGGCGGAAATGGCGATGCAACTGGCGAAAGCCACCGTTGCGGGTGCCGGGGCCTTGGCGGAGCAAGCCGTTGAAACACCGGAACAATTGCGGATCAATGTGACCTCTCCCAATGGGACGACCCAGGCCGGTCTGGAGGTGTTGATGGGCGAGGGCGGTTTGGCCCCCTTGATGCGCAAGACCGTAGCCGCTGCGACCCACAGATCCCGCGAATTGCGCAAGTGAGCGACCCGATGAGCGAGATCAGCTTCGACGACTTCATGGCCGTGGATATCCGCGTCGGCACCATCACTCGCGCGGAAGATTTCCCCGAAGCGCGCAAACCCGCGATCAAGCTTTGGGTCGATTTCGGGGCCGAGATTGGCGAGAAAAAATCCTCGGCTCAGATCACGGCCCATTACACGCCTGAGCGCCTTGTGGGCAAACAGGTCATGGGGGTGGTGAATTTCCCTCCGCGTCAGATCGGGCCGGTACGCTCGGAAGTGCTGATCCTTGGGCTCCATGACGCGGACGGCGGGATTGTGTTGGTGGGGCCGGATCAAGGCGTCACGAATGGAGAGCGCCTTTGCTGAGCCTCCTGATTTCCCGCCGCTTGCCTGAAACCGTCATGGCCGACGCAGAGGCACGGTTTGACGTGACCTGTCGCACGACGACGCAACCGATGGACCACGCCGAATGCGTGGCGGCTCTGCGCGATTACGACCTGATCCTGCCGAGCCTTGGGGATGCCTTTCAGGCCCCCGCCTTTGAGGCCGCCGGAAAGCCCCGCGCAAAGGTGCTGGCGAACTTCGGGGTGGGCTATAACCATATCGACGTGGATGCAGCCCGTGCGGCGGGCGTGGCGGTATCCAACACGCCGGGCGCGGTGACCGATGCGACCGCTGACATTGCCCTGACGCTGATCCTGATGACGGCACGGCGCGCGGGCGAAGGCGAACGGATGGTGCGCGCGGGCGCCTGGGACGGGTGGCATCCAGTGCAAATGCTGGGGATGCACTTTAGCGGCAAGACCGTGTGCATTGTCGGCATGGGCCGGATTGGGCAAGCGATTTCGCGGCGCTGCCACTTTGGGTTCGGCTGCCGGATCGTCTATGTGAACCGGTCTGAAAAGCAGATGGATTTCCCGGCGGAACAGATGCCGATGGCGGAGGCTTTGGCCCTGGCCGACGTGGTGGTTCTGGCCACGCCCGGCGGCGCACAGACGCGGCACCTGATGGGGGCGGCGCAGTTTGCGGCGATGAAGCCTTCCGGGGTGCTGGTGAATATCTCTCGCGGGGATGTGGTGGATGAGGCGGCGCTGATTGCCGCGTTGGAAGCCGGGAAGATCGCGGGCGCGGGCCTGGATGTGTATGAACATGAGCCGCTGGTGCCCGACGCCCTGCGGGCGATGGAGAACGTGACGCTGTTGCCGCATCTGGGCACGGCGGCGCTGGAAGTGCGCGAAGATATGGGCCGTATGGCGCTGGATAATGTGATTGCCGTGGCCGAGGGCCGGGCTGCGCCCAACGCCGTGTAACGCGCCCCTCGTCGAGCCCTTTCAGGCTCTCCTCGCAGCTGTCTCAATTCGCCGCGCAGGTGCTGTCTTGGCCGGAGCCGCAGGTCCATCGGGCCATGCAGCCGTCAAAGCTGAGGTCAGCGAAATATCCCTGCCGCGCCGAACCGCGCCATCCCCACCCAGGGCAGGGCTTTCAGGCCAATCCTAATTGCCCGGTGCATCACCAATCGCTTCGCGGAAATGTTTGCGGCACAGGCTGATGTAGCGGTCATTGCCGCCCACCTCGATCTGCGCGCCCTCGGCCACGGCGTCGCCATTCTCATCGACGCGGATCACCATGTTGGCCTTTTTGCCACAGTGGCAGATTGTGCGGACCTCTCGCATTTCGTCGGCCAGCGCCAAAAGGGCGGCGGAACCGGGGAAAAGCTCTCCCCTGAAATCGACGCGCAAGCCGTAGGCCATGACGGGCACGCCCAGATCATCCACGGCGCGGGCCAGTTGCCAAACCTGCTCTCGGGTCATCCATTGGGCCTCGTCGATCAGCACGCAGGCGCAGGGGCCGGTTTCCAGACGCGCCCGGATCTTGGCAAATAAATCATCGGCTTGGGTGTAGGTATCGGCTTCGGCCTCGATCCCGATGCGCGACCCGATCTTGCCCATACCCGCGCGATCGTCGAAATTCGCGGTTAACAGATAGGTTTGCATGCCCCGTTCAATATAATTGTAGGAGGCTTGCAACAGCAGGGTCGATTTGCCCGCGTTCATGGTGGAGTAGTTAAAATATAGCTTGGCCATTCCCGTGGTTTGGCCCAAGTCACGAGCGCTGGCAAGACGTTGACGGGTGACCCGAAAGCGGGTTCTGTTAACGGGACGAAAAGGATTGGTCGAGTATGAGTGGTACGGACAACATTACGGCGCGTGGATACCTGAAGCGCCACACCGAGCGTTTGATCAAGGATGTAGGCTACGCGGCGGCGTGTGAGTTGACCGGGCGGTCCAAGGCGACGCTGGGGCGCTATTTCTCGGAGTCCGATGAACATGCGGATCGTTTCATGCCCGTGGATGCCGTGGCCGCGCTTGAGGCCGCGTCGAGCTTTCCCCACGTCACAGCGGCGCTGGCCGAGCTGAACGGCGGGCAGATGTCTTACGGGTCGGACCGCCGCAACGAGGTGCGCGGCGACAACATGGGCAGCGTGAATAACAACGTGATTGCGCTGAGCCAGAAGTTCGCGGTGCTGATGGCAGAGTATCAGCGATCCATAGAGGACGGCGTGATTTCGGTGAATGAGACCCGGCGCTTGCTGGAAGAAACGCTGGAACTTCAGAAGGTTCTGGTAGAGATGAAGCTACGCCTGGAGGCCGACAGCCGCGCCTGATCGCGCTACTGCGGCGGATCGGCCTGCACGATCCGTGACCAATGCTTGTCTAGGGAAAAGGCCCATTCTTCGGGGTGTGCCTTAACCAACCGTTCCAATTCGGAAACCCAGACCTGCGTGGCTTGCGGCACGTCGCCTGTGGGCACGGTGGCGTCCCCCAGGATCAAGGAAATGCCGCCGCCCGCGTCTTGGGTGACCATGGCCGGAACCAGCGGTGCGCCGGCCTTGGCGGCAAAGCGCGTGGGCCAGCCGCCGTAGCCCACAGGCTGGCCAAACGCCTCGACTCGGACCACGTCGTTTTCCTTGTCGTAGGCGGTTAGCGGGGCCTTCTGGATGCGGTCCACGGTGCCGACCACGATCTTGCCCGCCTTCAACGCTTTCAGGATGCTGCGCGCCACTTTGGCCGGTTCTTCGTTGCGGGCGTCCAGAAAATCACCATCAACCTGCGCGTAAAGCGCCTTTTGCGCCTCGGCCCGGCTGGCGTTTCGGGTCAGGCTGACGACCGCCAGAATGTCGTAGGATTGGGCCAAACAGCGCGTCATGGCGAGGGAGGCGTGCAGATGCGGCAGCGCCAGAAAGAGGCCGCCGTTGGCCAGATAGGCGTCAAGCCGCTCTTTGTCGGGAATGGTTAACGCGCCGTCGAGCGTCGCGCCGAAACCGTGGCGCACCTGTTCCGTCATATCGGTGCCCGCGATAAATCTGCGCACGAAGCCGTGGAACAAATTGGCAGAGGATGGGCTGCCTGCGTGGCGGGCCAGCGCCTTCATCGTGGGGCGCACAAGGTTGCCGGGAAGCGCGTAGGCGACCCACAAGATCCCGCCGAAAATACCGTAGGCCGCGCGCCTGACGGGGGCCGGACGGCGGGCGATCCAGCCTGACACTTTGTCATAAACCGCAAAGGTCCGATCTTTGGTGGCAGCGAAGCCCATGACGCCCCTTCAGCCCGCCTGTGCGACCTTCTGCAAGATCACCGACCCCACCGAATAGCCCGCCCCGAACGAGCAGATCAGGCCCGTGTCACCGGCTTCCATGTCATTGGAGTATTTGGAAAAAGCGATGATCGACCCGGCGGAAGAGGTGTTGGCGTAGTCTTGCAGGATATTGGGCTGCTCGCCGTCTTCCGGCACCCTGCCTAGAACCTTTTTGCCAATGTAATCATTCATCGTCTTGTTGGCCTGATGCAGCCAAAGACGCTTCAAATCATCGGCGGTAACGCCCTCGGCCTCCATATGCTCGGCGATATGTTTCGAGACCATCGGCAACACTTCCTTAAACACTTTGCGCCCATTCTGCATGAACTGCATGTCGCGGCGGTCGTCCATCTGGCCTTCGCGGGTGCGGCGCAGGAATCCGTTGTTGTTGCGGATGTTGTTGGAAAACTCGGTGGCGCAGCGGGTGGATTTGATGGCAAAGTAGCTGCCGGTGGCAAGGTCGGACCGCTCGATCAACACGGCGGTGGCGACGTCGCCAAAGATGAAGTGACAATCGCGGTCGCGCCATTCCAGATGGGCGGAGCATATCTCGGGGTTCACCACCAACGCCCGATTGATGGAGCCTGAACGGATCATATCGGCCGCGGCCTGTATCCCAAACGTGGCCGAGGAACAGGCGACGTTCATGTCGAAGCCAAAGCCGCCGGTGCCCAGAAGCTGTTGTATCTCGATCGCGATCGCGGGGTAGGCGCGTTCGTGGTTGGAGGCGGCGCAAATCACCAGATCCACGTCCGCCGCCGCAACGCCGGCCATATCCAGCGCCTTTTGGCAGGCATCCACGCCCATTTCGGCCATCACGCCGGGCGCATCATCTTCGCGGGCGGGTAGCCAGGGGTGCATCACCTCCGGATCTAGAAGGCCAGATTTATCAAGGACATAGCGGCTCTCGATGCCCGAGGCCGCGAGGATGAAATCGCTAGAGGAATGGGCCATCGCGGTGGCCTCGCCCGACGCAATGGCATCGGCATGTTCCGCGTTCCAGCGGTCGGCGTAGGCGTTGAAGGCCACGACGAGTTCGTCATTGGAAATGCTCAACTCCGGGGTGAAAACCCCGGATCCTGTGATGGCTGGTTCAAACATGTCGCTCTCCCGATCCGGTCTGTTTTCTTGGCCCCTAAGGTGCCGCGTCGTCAAGGTTTACGCAGGGGCGTGGCAGACGGCTTCGATGTTGTTGCCGTCCATATCAAGCACGAACGCGCCGTAGTAATCAGCGTGATAATGGGGCCGCAGGCCGGGCGGGCCGTTGCAGGTGCCGCCCGCCGCGAGGGCGGCTTCGTGGAAGGCATCGACCTGCGCGCGCGATTGCGCGGTGAAGGCGAAATGCAGGGGCGGGACTTGCGCGGGGCCTTGGTTAATCCAGAACTGCGGGCGGTCTTGGCCGAACCCGCCGACCGCCACGCCACCGGTGTGCTCGGCCGGGACGGTGAACAGATAGGACGACCCAAGAGGCGCGAGAGCGGCGGAATAGAACGCTTTGGCAGCGTCAAAATCTGAAGTGCTGATCCCGGAATGGTCAATCATCGCAGGTCCTTACCTATGTTGGTCGATCAAGATGATATTGCCGTCGGGGTCTCGGGTGACAAAGCTGGCGGGACCCTCGGCGTCGCCTAATTCCTGCTCGATGGGGTGCCCGGCGTCGGCGACAACCTGCTTGATGGCACGGACATCGTCGAAGTCCGCCACAGGCTGCGCGTCTTGGTCCCAACCGGGGTTGAAGGTCAGCATGTTGCCTTCAAACATGCCTTGGAACAGGCCAATCAACGTCTCGCCGTTTTTCATGATCAGGTAGCCGTGGTCCGCATTGCCGCCCATCGGCGAAAATCCGAGGGTCTGGTAAAACGCTTGTGAAGCGGCCAGATCTTTCACCGATAGGGATACGGAAAATGCTCCGATTTTCATCACTTTTCTCCTGAAATTATAGCGTCAGGTTACGGCAAACGGGGCGTGGTGCAACGGGGAACCCCGCCTATGGGGGCGCGCCGCGGTTGACTTGAGGCCCGGAATAGCCACCTTGAGCGCCAAATATTCAGAAGGTTGAGCAGCATGGCCTCCCCTCCCAGACCTCCCGGCGCCTTTGCCGGGTTCGAGTTCCTGATCGCATGGCGCTACTTGCGCGCGCGGCGCACCGACGGGGGCGTGTCGGCAATGACGTGGATCAGCTTCATCGGCATCGCTCTGGCGGTGATGGCCTTGATCGCCACGCTGTCGGTGCGGGCGGGGTTTCGGCACGAATTCGTCGGCACGATTCTGGGGGCGAACCCCCATGTGGCGGTCTATGACATCGCGGAAATGACCGATGCGGGGCAGCTGGAACGGTCCTTGGAAGACTACGATGCGGTGGCCGAAGCGGTACGCGGCGTGGACGGCGTGACCCATGCGGCGGCGGTGGTGCGGGGGCAGGTGCTCTCAAGCTACCGGGGGCGCAATTCTGCCGTGGAAGTCATCGGCATCGCGCCCGAGGATTTGGCGCTGATCCCCCTGGTGGCAGAGCCGGAATACCGCCAAGGATTGCTGAGCAATTTTGGCGAGGAAACCCAGATCACCCCGGAAGTGGAGGGCGCTTTGCCGATGCCCGGCGGGCCGGGCATTGCCATCGGGTCGGGCGTGGCACGGGAATTGGGGGCCAATGTGGGCGACCGCATTCGCCTGATCTCGCCCGATGGGGCGCGCACGCCGTTCGGCACCTCGCCAAGGGTCAGCACTTACGAGGTCGTTTACATCTTCCAAGTGGGCCGTTGGGACATTGACCGCACGCGGGTTTACCTGCCGTTTGAGGAAGCGCAGACTTACTTCAACCGCGACGGCGTGGCCGATGAAGTGCAGGTGACCGTGGCCGAGCCAGAGCAGATTTCGCAATATGTTTTGCCGCTGCTGCAAGCGGGCGGGGATATTCAGATTTGGACGTGGGAGGACAGCTCGGGCGCGTTTCTGAGGGCGTTGCAGATGGAGGACAACATCATGTTCATCATCCTCTCGATCCTCGTGCTGATTGCGACGATGAACATCGTGTCGGGCCTCATCATGCTGGTAAAAAACAAGTCCAGAGACATCGGAATTCTGCGCACCATCGGGTTGAGCGAGGGAAGCATCCTGCGGGTGTTCTTCATCTGCGGATCAGCCATCGGCGTGGCGGGGACCATCGCGGGTGTGGCGTTGGGTTGCGCCTTTGCGATCTGGATCGACCCGATTTTCAGCTTCGTGAACTACGTGGCAGGCGGCGGCGTCTGGGACCCGTCGGTGCGGATGATCTCGGCCTTGCCCGCGCGGTTGGAGGGGGGCGACGTGCTGACGGCCATGGCGCTGTCGCTGGGGTTGAGCTTTGTGGTGACGATCTTTCCGGCACGCAGAGCGGCCCGGATGAACCCGGTGGAGGCACTGCGTTATGAGTGATGGTGTGAGCGCTCCGGCGTTGATCCTGGACGGGATCGAGAAGGCGTATAACCACGGTAAACCCAATGAAATCAACGTGCTACGCGGCGCCTCGGCCCGGATTGAGCGCGGAGAGATCGTGGGGCTCATCGCGCCATCGGGGGCGGGGAAATCCACGCTTCTGCAAATCGCGGGGCTGCTCGATAGCGCCGATGCGGGACGGGTAGAGATTGGCGGGCAGGTGGTCACCGGCGCGTCGGACCGGGCGCGGACAACGGCGCGGCGCGGGCAGGTGGGGTTTGTGTATCAGTTCCACCATCTGTTGCCGGAGTTCTCGGCGGTGGAAAACATCGTGCTGCCGCAGTTGGCCCACGGGGTGAGCGGCGCGGAGGCGGAAGCGAGGGCCCTGGATTTGCTGGCGCGCGTGGGCATGGGCGCGCGGGCGGCCCATCGCCCCGGAGAACTGTCGGGCGGAGAGCAGCAAAGGGTCGCGTTCTGCCGATCCTTGGCCAATGCGCCCGCATTGATGCTGGCCGATGAGCCGACGGGAAACCTGGACCCGGCGACCTCGGACACGGTGTTTGACGTGTTGATGGAACTGGTACGGGGCACGGGGCTTTCGGCGTTGATCGCGACCCACAACCACGAATTGGCCGGGCGCATGGACCGGGTCTTGCGGTTGGAAGATGGGGTTTTGGTTCCGGCGTGAGGCGGCGTTAAGTGTTTTTTATGCGCGGCTGAAGCCGCGTGGGGGGCGCTGCCCCCACCCTGATTTTGCAAGCAAAAACAGGGTTCCCCCGGGATATTTCAAGAACGAGGAAAGGGCCCGGTCGCGCGAGTTGGCGGCGGGGTGATTGGGGATGCTCAAGGTGGTGTCATGCCCGACCGAGGGGGACGGCGTAGGTAAGCGGCGCCGCTTGGAGACGGCAGGAGTAACCTTTCGGCGTTACCCGAAAGGCAGATCAAAGCGCGTTGGTCCGGGCCGGGATCACCTGCGCCCAATGAGGGGGCGGTCTGGGGCGATGCGGCCGATGCCTGTGCAGGTGCGCAGGGCCTGTCGGGGCCCCATGCGGTGATAGCTATCGGCAGTATGTATAGGGTGGTTTCGAGGGGTGTTGCGCGAAACGGCGCAGGTGCGCGCGGTGGGTCAGGGCGCGGCCTGGGCGAAGAGGGAGAGGATGGCGTCAATGGAGGGCGCGCGGCGGTCCTCTGATTCCATCAGGACTTCGTGCTCGCCGCCGTCGATGCTGAGGTAGCTGCCATTGGGCCAGCTGGCCATGCGGGTTTTGACGGCGTCGATATCGACGACCCTTTCTCCGGTGCCGACGATGGCGATGGTGGGCAGGTCCAGAGCGGGCATCGCCATCAGGGTCGAGGTTTCCTGAATAGCCGCCTTCACCCAAGTCAGGGAGGGGCCCCCCAGGGCCAGATCGGGATGGGCATCGGTTTGACGGGACATATAGTCAAACTGGTCGCGGTCCGTGGTCAGGGTGTTGTTTTCAAACACCAATGGCGCCCAGGGCCCCGTCGTGGGAGCGAAGGTCTTGCCAAAGCCCAAGGGGCCGGAGAGGGCCATGATCGCGGGCGACAGGGTCTTGAGCAGCGGTGACATTTGCAGGCCCCACATCGGCCCGGTAAAGGCCGCAGCCACCACGGGCAAGCCATCGTAGAGGGCGCGAAGGCCGATGCAGCCGCCCATGGAGTGGCCGATCAGGAACCAGGGTTTCGGCAGGTCCATGGGCGCAAGCGCTTCGAGAAAGGCGGCGACGTCCTGGCGGTATTCATCGAAGCTGAGCACATGGCCCATGTCGCGGCGGTGGGCGGGGCGGTCGGCCAGCCCTTGGCCGCGCCAGTCGAAAGCGACCATACCGTAGCCTTCAGCCGCCAAGTCGCTGGCAAGGCGGCCATATTTCTCGATATATTCGGTGCGGCCCGGGAACATCAGGACCGTGCCACGGGCGCCGTTGGGCCATACGCCCATGCGCAACCGCGTGCCGTCACGCGCCGTCACCCACCACGCTTTCACGCCTGCGGGCCCTTCGGCCACGGCGTCGAAATACGGCGCCTCGGAGATCGGGGGCGTCGCGGTGGGGACGGGCATGTCGCGCATTAGCTTAGCGCGGAGCCGAGTTTCATGGCGGTGCCCATGTCCCCGTCCAGTTGCAGCTTGCCGGACATGAAGGCCGAGGTGGCGTTCAGCTCGCCGGACATGATGTCCTGGAAAACGTCGGCATCGGCGGAGAGGGTGACCTCGGCCTCGTCGCTGTCGTCTGCGGCGCGGACGCTCGCACCGTCCACGATCAAAGCGCCTTCGCCTTCGATCACGAACTTTGCCGTACCGTCGAAGTCGGTGCCTTCCATCTTGGTGCTGAGGGCCGCAACAGCGGCGTCGATAATTGCATTGCTCATGGAACCTGTCCCCTTGTTTCCCTATCCCTGCACGAAACTGTCAACTTGATCTAGTATTGCCCGCAAGGAATGCTACGTTTTGATCATGACGATTCCGCGACCCTTCATCAACGCCGCCGTTGCGGCACTTTTCTGCGGGATTTCCGTAGTTGCGCTGACGCCCTCGATCGGGATGGCGCAATCCACGGCGGATGACTTCCTCGATCGGCTTGCCGACCCGGAGTTGCGCAATTGGGATGTGGTGGAGGCCGACCTGTATGAGCGTTGGCAATTGTCCGGCTCGGCCAGTGCGGACTACTTGCTGCGTCGGGGTCTGGCCGCGATGGAGGCCGAGGATTACGCCGCCGCCTACGATCATCTGACTGCGCTGACCGACCACGCGCCGGAATTTGCCGAAGGGTGGAACGCCCGCGCCACGATGTTCTTCGAGCAGCAGATGTTTGGCCCCGCCATTGCCGACATCCAGCGTGTTCTGGCGTTGGAGCCGCGCCATTTCGGGGCGTTGGCGGGCCTTGGCGTGATGCTGGAAGACATGGGCAACACGGAAGCGGCGCTGGCCGCCTATGAAGCGGCCCATGGGCTTCATCCCAATCAACCCGATATCCGGCGGCTGCTGGACGGGTTGCGAGTGCAGCTAGAAGGCGAGGCGCTGTAGCAGGCGCCCGGTCCGGGGGAATTTGACGTGCGCGCTCCATCCCGCATTGCGGCCATCCTTGGCCCGACGAACACCGGCAAGACCCATTATGCGATAGAACGGATGCTGGCCCATCGGACCGGCGTGATCGGTCTGCCGCTGCGGCTTTTGGCGCGGGAAGTTTACGATAAGGTTGTGGCGTTGAAGGGCCCCTCGGTCGTGGCTTTGGTCACGGGGGAAGAGCGGATCGTGCCACCGCGCGCGGCCTATTGGGTCTGCACGGTGGAGGCGATGCCCACGGGCAATGGCGCGGATTTTCTGGCGATTGATGAGATCCAGCTCTGCGCCGACCCCGAGAGGGGCCATGTCTTTACCGACCGCTTGCTGCATGCGCGCGGCCTGCACGAGACGCTGTTCATGGGCGCTGGCACCATGCGCAACGCCATCGCAGAACTGATCCCCCATTGCGAATTCATGCATCGGGAGCGTTTTTCACAGCTTGTGTATGCCGGTTCGAAAAAGCTAAGTCGAATGCCCGGAAGATCGGCTATCGTGGGTTTTTCGGTTGAGAATCTATATGCCACGGCAGAGCTTCTGCGCCGCCAGAAGGGCGGGGCCGCGGTTGTCATGGGGGCGTTATCCCCACGGACGCGCAACGCGCAGGTGGAGTTGTACCAGAACGGCGACGTGGATGTTTTGGTGGCGACCGATGCGATTGGGATGGGCCTGAACCTTGATATCAAGCACGTCGCGTTCAGTGGGTTGCGCAAGTTTGATGGCCGCAAAATGCGTGAGCTTTGGCCCAATGAATTGGCCCAGATCGCGGGCCGGGCAGGGCGGCACACCCAAGACGGCAGCTTTGGGGTAACGGGCGAAGCGCCGCCGCTGGACGAGGGACTAGCGGATGCGATCATGAACCACCGTTTCGCGCCTGTGCGCAAACTGATGTGGCGCAATTCGGACCTCGAGTTCGGCAGCGCCGAGCGGTTGGTGGCCAGTCTTGAACAGCGCACCGATGACGACTGGCTGACCCGCGCTAGAGAGGCCGACGACGTCCGGACGCTCAAGACTCTGATGGCGCGGCCCGATATTGCGCAACGCCTGGGCGACGCGCGTGCCGTGAAACTGCTATGGGACGTCTGTAATATCCCCGATTTCCGGGGCATCAGCCATGCTGAGCATGCCGACCTTCTGGGCCGGATATTCGAGTTTCTGCACGACAAGCGCCGCGTACCTGACGATTGGCTGTCGCGTCAGGTGAAGCGGATTGATCGTTCGGAAGGCGATATTGATACCCTGTCAAAACGATTGGCATATATCCGCACATGGACCTATGTCGCGCAGCGTACGGGGTGGGTAGACGATGAAAGTCATTGGCGCGGGGCGACTCGTGCCGTAGAAGACCGCCTGTCGGACGCGTTACACAACGCGCTGACGCTTAGATTTGTCGATCGGCGGACGAGTGTGCTCCTCCGGCGATTGAAGCAGAGGGAGAGCCTTGTGGCCGAAGTGAACGAGAATGGTGAAGTCAGCGTCGAGGGGCAAGTCCTTGGCCGTATTGAGGGCTTCCGTTTCCGCATGGATGAAACCGCTACCGCCGATGAGGCGAAGACGCTGCAAAGCGCTGCGATGGCGGCCTTGCGGCCCGAGTTCCATCTGCGGGCCGACCGCATGTATAATGCGCCGGACACCGAATTTGACCTGACCGAGCAAGGTGGCCTGATGTGGGGCGACATGGCGGTGGGCAAGCTGGTGAAAGGGGCCGAGGCCCTGAAACCTGTGGCCGAGGCCTTCGTTGACGATGACGCCGGCGCCGAGGTTGTGCAGAAGGTCCAGCGCCGTTTGCAGCATTTCATCGACCGTCGCATTGCGGCACAGTTTGAGCCGCTTCTGGCCATGTCCCGCGACGAGGCCGTGACCGGCCTTGCCCGCGGCGTCGCGTTCCAGCTTCTGGAAGGGTTCGGCATCGTGCCTCGGGGCGAAATTGCCGACGATATCAAGGCCTTGGATCAAGAATCTCGCAGCCTTCTGCGCAAGCATGGCGTGCGTTTTGGCCAGTACACGATCTTCCTGCCGCTTCTGCTGAAGCCCGCGCCGACCCGGTTGCGGTTGGTCCTGTGGGGGCTGTCGCAAGATTTCGATATGTTCCCCGACAGCCCGCCGCCGGGCTTGGTGACGATCCCCACGGTGCCCGATGCGCCCAAGGGTCATGCCACGATGGCAGGCTATTTTGAGGCCGGCAGCCGCGCGATCCGTGTGGATATGCTGGAGCGTCTGGCCGATATGCTGCGCAACGAAAACAGCCGCGCCGGGTTTGAAGCCAATCCCGATATGCTCTCGATCTCGGGGCTGACGTTGGAGCAATTCGCCGATCTGATGGGCGGTTTGGGCTACAAGGGTGAACGCGCGGAGCGCGCCAAGGTCAAAGCCGCGCCAGCGGCGGAGGCCAAACCCGCAGAGGAGGCGTCAGCCGAGGAAGCGCCTGCGACAGCAGAGCCCGAAAGCGAGCCCGCGGCGACGCACGCGCCTGAGACGATGGACGAGGATCTTGTCGGCGATCTTGGTGGCGTCGAAGCGCCAACGGGCCTCGAAGAGGCAGAGAAGCCGGAACAAGCGCCCGCCGAGACGCCAGCCGAGATGCCCGCCGAGATGCCCGCCGAGATGGAAGTGTATTACACCTTCACCTGGGCCCCCCGTGGGCGCGGCAACGCCCGCCCCCGTCGGAATGACGGCGAGCAGGGCGGTCGTTCGGAAGGTGGGCAAGGCAAGCGCAATGACCGGGGCGGCAAGCGTCCCTCGGGCAAAGGCGCGCCGGGCAAGCATCGCGGGCAGGGCAAGGGCGGCAATCGTCCGCCGCGCGAAGACAAGCCGAAGACCTATTCGGCCCGTCCCGAGAAATCCAACAAGGTGGACCCCGACAACCCCTTCGCGGTTCTTGCAGCGTTGAAAGACAAGTCATAACCGAGGCGGCCCAAAACGGCCCCGCGCCGAAAGACCGCTTGGACAAATGGCTGTGGCAGGCCCGGTTCTTCAAGACCCGGAGCCTTGCCGCCCGCCAGGTTTCCGACGGGCATGTTCGGGTGAACGCAGTGAAGGTCACCAAAACCTCGACCCAGGTAACACCGGGCGATGTGCTGACCTTTGCCCAAGCTCGCCAAATCCGCATCGTGAAGATCGAGGCATTGGCCAAGCGCCGAGGTCCCGCAACCGAAGCGCAGGCCCTATACACTGATCTTACCCCAGAGGCCGAGCCCGTCGCTCCACGCGTCGGCCCCCGACCCACCAAAAAGGACCGTCGCGATATGGACGCTTTCCGCGACGAAGACCCGTAAGACGCCTTGGAATACGGCGCGAAGCGCCATAGCTACCACATATACGTGAAGTGGCATCCCGCCGCGTTGCATCCCCTTGATCTCTGCCTTAGCAGACCCGCAATTAACGCCGAACTAACCGCCGAAAGCCCGCCCATGACCTATATCGTCAACGATGCCTGCATCGCCTGCAAATACACCGACTGCGTCGAAGTCTGCCCGGTGGATTGCTTCTACGAGGGCGAAAACATGCTGGTGATTCACCCCGACGAATGTATCGACTGCGGCGTCTGCGAGCCCGAATGTCCCGCCGACGCGATCCGCCCCGATACGGAGCCGGACATGGACAAATGGGTGGAGTTCAACCGCAAGTATTCCGAGATGTGGCCGGTGATCATCACCAAGAAGGATCCGCTGCCCGATGCCGAAGAGATGGACGGCAAGCCCGGCAAGATGGAGCTTTTCTCGGAGAAACCCGGAGAGGGCGGCTAAACCCCGATTCGCCCTCTTTGGCGATGGGTGAGGGTCGCTGACCTTCGTCCGAACCTTCAGATTTTTAAGGGCTTTACGGGCGCTGCACTGCGGCACGCTTTAAATGTGGCCCGATTCGTGCTATATTCCTTGTAGGAAGAGATGTGACTGACCGCCGACGCACGCCAGAAGGGCTGCGTTTTTATCAGCCGACCGAAACATTGCTCTGACGGAAAGCGCCGATTTTCACCGATCGAGCGTTCCGCCAGATTTTTGACGACTGCCCTAGCCCGATTGGGTCAAGGCTTCCCAGCCCGCAAGGGCCTTGAGTAAGGAATATCGCATGACAAAAGCCCGCAAAACGCTCGACTTCAGCCCCAACGATTACGTTGTCTACCCCGCCCATGGCGTGGGCCAGATCATCAAGATTGAAGAGCAAGAAGTCGCCGGGCTTAATCTGGAACTGTTCGTGATCTCGTTCGAGAAGGACAAGATGACCCTGCGCGTTCCCACAGCCAAGGCAACCGAAGTGGGCATGCGCCCCTTGTCGGACCCGGCGGTTGTGTCCAAAGCGCTGGAAACCCTGAAAGGTAAGGCCCGCGTGAAACGCGCGATGTGGTCGCGCCGGGCGCAGGAGTACGAGCAAAAGATCAACTCGGGCGACCTCATTGCCATTGCCGAAGTGGTGCGCGACTTGCACCGCGCCGACGACCAACGCGAGCAAAGCTATTCCGAGCGTCAGCTTTATGAAGCCGCGATCGAGCGTTTGACCCGCGAATTGGCTGTCGTGAAAGGCATCGACGAAGCGGGCGCCGGCGCCCAATTGATCGAAGTGCTGTCCAAACGCGTCGCCGCCGCTTGATCGCAAAGTGCCAACGCGGCGAGCGGAATACCGCTCATTTTCAACGCGTTAGCGCCTAGCTACGGAAAACCTGACCCGTCGCGACCTCGCGGCGGGTTTTTCTTTGTGGTAATGGAACCTATGATCGACGCATCGCGTTAACACCGGGAATGGTTCCGTATACGGGAATCGCTCCCCTCTTTGAAAGGAAGACCCCTCATGAGAAAGTTCATCGCTCCCGTACTTTTGGTTGCTGCAACTGCAATCAGCGCTTGTCAGCCGCTGTCCCCGCAGGATCGTTCCAACCTTGGCCTCGTCGGCGGCGCAGGCGCTGGCCTTCTTGTGGCATCTGCATTTGATGCAAACCCTGCCTGGACCGTGGGCGCGACCCTTGCCGGTGCCGCAATTGGTACGCAGGTTGCGCGTAACACTCAGACCGGTCAGTGCGCCTATTCCAACGGCGACGGCACTTACTACGTTGCGCCTTGCTGATCTGAGCGCTTAGCTAAGAAGCGCGACGCAGGCCATCAGGGCGGCAAGCTCGGCCAGAACCTGCGTCGCGCCCAAAACATCCCCGGTTTGCCCGCCGATTTTGGCGTGGGCCACCCAGACCACGACGCCGGCGGCGCAAGCCGCCGCCCACCCGGCCACGAGCCCCGCGATGATCCCCGTCGCAATGAATGCCCCCCCCAACGCGCAAGCCCCCCCAAGCCATACGGCTCCCATGGGCGGTCGTCCCACATGGGCTGCCAAACCGCCCTCTCGGGCGAAGGGCAGACGCGCCATGACCAGCGCCATGGCCGCGCGGCTCAGCATTGCTCCGGCAACCAATGCCAAAGGGGCCACCGCCAGCAGGGCCGCGAATAGGGCCCACCGCAGACCAATCGCCACGATGAGCGCCAAAACCCCGTACGCCCCGATACGACTGTCCTTCAAGATGTCGAGCCGCCGGTCCCGGGTCATCCCGCCCCAAAACCCATCGGCGCAATCGGCCAGACCATCTTCGTGCAACCCACCGATCAACAGCATGCCCGTCGCAATCGCCAACCCCGCCGCAACGCTTGCAGGTAGGCCGAGCGCCAGGGCGATAATCCCCACGAACACCTGCCCCAAAGCCACCAGAGCCCCCACCAAAGGCCAGGCCCAGGCGGCCTCGGCCGCGCGCGTGCCATCGGCGCCCGGCACGGGCACACGGGTCAGTAGCTGCGCGGCCCGGATCACATCGCGAGGCTCGAAGCTTCGGGGGGCAGGGGGCGTGTCGGTTTCAGGCATCAACTGGACCTTTCTGCCGCAGGGCGCGCACGGCTTAATACGCTACATATCAACCCGACACTGCCACGCAAGAGAGCCCATTGATGACATCCCCTACCACACTTGCCGAATTCCACGCAGCCCTCGCCGCCGCCACGGGCCCCGACACGGCCGCCCTCGCTGCCGCGCAAGATCGCAACGGCCAGCTCACCAAACCCCCCGGTGCCCTTGGCCGGCTAGAGGATCTGGCCCTTTGGTACGCGTCATGGCGCAAAGACGCCCGCCCGCAGATCACCGCTCCTCAAGTGCTTGTTTTCGCTGGAAACCACGGCGTTGCGGTCCGCGGTGTCAGCGCCTTTCCCCCCGAAGTCACGGTGCAAATGGTCGCCAACTTCGCCCATGGCGGCGCGGCGATTAACCAACTCTCCGCCCTGGCCGGGGCAACAATGTCCGTTCACCCGATTGACCTCGACACCCCCACCGCCGACTTCACCCAAGGCCCCGCCATGTCCGAGGCCGAGGTGATGGAAGCCCTCAACACCGGCTGGGACGCCCTCAACCCAGCCTCCGACCTTCTTGTCGTTGGCGAAATGGGCATCGGCAACACCACTTCTGCCGCCGCCATCGCCCATGCCCTCTTCGGTGGCGCGCCCGAGGATTGGACAGGCCGCGGCACCGGCGTTGACGATGCCGGCATTGCCCTGAAGTCCAAAGTTGTGGCCGATGGCCTCGCCGCAAACCCTCAAGCCGCCGATGATCCCCTGCAAGCCCTGCGCTGCTTGGGTGGGCGCGAAGTGGCCGCCATGGCGGGCGCCATCGCCCATGCCCGCATCCTGCATATCCCCGTCATTCTCGATGGTTTCATTTGCACCGCCGCCGCCGCGACGCTGGCCCAAGCCGTGCCCGGAGCGCTTGATCACGCCGTTGCAGGCCATGGCTCCGCTGAACAAGCCCACGGGCGCATGCTCAAACACCTCGACAAAGCGCCCCTGCTCGACCTGAACCTCCGGCTCGGCGAAGGCTCCGGCGCGGCGCTCGCTATCCAGATCCTGCGCGGCGCCATTGCCTGCCACTCCGGCATGGCCACCTTCGCCGAGGCTGGCGTGGCCGGGGGCTAATCCCGTCCCCCAAGCCTCTCAGAAGGCCACGCGGCTTCCCCTTCATCTTGGCAAATACAACTCAATCCCATCCCCGCCACAGGCACCGTCGGGGGTGGGGCACACAACCCCTCACTCCCCCAGGCCCTACCGCTGTGTCCCTCCCGGACCGGTTGGCTTGCGGCTAAACCCGGACAAAGCCCCCACATCGCCCCGGCCTCGGGTGGGGGGGCGGTCGCCTTGGGCCTCGTTTTCCATCTCGTCCAGTTGTGTCAGGATGGCGCTTTCCAGATTGTCCGTCATCTCTCGTGTCAGGCGCATGTAGTCTTCGTTCTCCGACACCGGAACGCCGGGCTTCCAGACCTCGGCCAAGGCTCGCAGGTTGTGGCGATCGTGGCGGTAGAAGGCCATCTCCATGGCGTGGGCCTCGTAATCTGTCAGCCCCATATCCTCCAACACATACCGCGCGGCGCGCAGCGAGCTGTCGAATACCTCGCGCACGATATGATCGGCGCCTGCCTCATACAGCTCATAGACATGCAGCAGATCATGGGCTCGGGCCACGACCGAGATATCGGGACGGTGACGTTTGGCGTATCGCACAAGGTTAACGGAAGTCTGCTTGCCGTCCACGCAGATCACGAACACCCGCGCCGTATCGAGCCCTGCGGCCTTCAGCAACTCGGGCCTTGTGGGGTCGCCGTAGAAGCTTTTGAACCCAAAGCGGCGCATGAGTTGGATCGTCTCAAGGTTGGAATCCAGCACCACCGTCTTGAAACCCGATGCCCGCACCATCCGGTTCACCGATTGCCCGAAACGCCCGATCCCCGCGATGATGATATCGGCCGCGTCGTCAATCTCATCATGCTCGGGCGCGGCCTCGGACGTGTCTCCAAGGTAGGCGCCGATCTTATCGTACAGGATGAAACTCAGCGGTGTCAGGAGCATGGAGAGCGCGACCACCAGCAGCAAGATCTCGGCGACAGGGGCGGGGAAGACCGCCTGCGATACGCCGAAAGCCACAAGAACGAAGCCGAACTCTCCGGCCTGCGCAAGGCCCAGACTGAACAGCCAGCGATCGCGCCCGCGCATCTTTGCGCCCCGGGCGATGGCGTAAAGGATCAGACCCTTGGTCACCATGACCAGAAGGGTCAACCCGATAATCAGCAAGGGGTTGGTGAAAAAGGTGAGAAAGTTAATGCCCGCGCCCACGGTGATAAAGAACAACCCCAGCAATAGGCCTTTGAACGGCTCCAGGTCGGCCTCCAACTCGTGCTTGAATTCCGAGTTTGCCAAGACCACCCCTGCCAGGAACGCGCCAAGGGCGGGCGACAGGCCCACAAGGATCATCAATACCGCGATGCCCACCACGAAGGCCAAGGCGGCGGCGGTATAAAGCTCTCGCAGCTTGGCGTTGTGGATGACACGGAACACAAAGGGCGACAGGTAGCGCCCGGCAAGGATCACCGCCGCCACCGCCGCCAAGGTCACCAGCGTAACGCCCCAAGCGGGCAGACCATCGACCAACGACAGGGAGGCGTGGACCTCTTCCGCGACCCGCTCGATGGAGCCGTCTTCATTGAAACGCACCGGCGAGGCGGTCGCCAGAAGCGGCAACAGCGCAAGGGCGGGGATAACGGCGATATCCTGCGTCAACAGAACCGAGAACGCACCGCGCCCGCCACTGGTCTGCATCAAGCCCTTTTCTCTCAGCGTTGTCAGCACGATAGCAGTCGAACTTAAAGCGAGCGTTATGCCGATGGCCAAGGCCAACGGCCCCGCGATCCCAAAGACCCAAGCCCCCCCTGTCAGCACCAGAATCGAGAGCAGGATCTGGCTGCCCCCAAGGCCGATGAGTCGCTTTCGCATCCCCCACAAGGCTCGCGGCTCCAGCTCCAGCCCGATCAGGAACAACATGAGCACGACGCCAAATTCCGCGTAATGCTGAAGATCCTCGGTCTCGGAGCCGACAAGCCCAAGCACCGGGCCAATGGCGATGCCCGCCAAGAGGTAGCCAAGGACAGAGCCAAGGCCGAAGCGGATGGAAATTGGCACTGCAATCAGCATCGCGCCAAGGTAGATGGTAATCTGGAGAAGGGTTTCTTCCATGAGCCCGCCGCATGAGAGTTCGGTTGGCCCAAGTGTAACGGCAATGGCGGGGAACCACGAGGTGGCAATACTTCTGATCGCGGGCAAATTCGGCGCGATCAATCGCGGTTGGGCTTGTCTTGATGCCCGGAAATGTCGCATTTAGCGCTAACAGGTTTGGAGGACCCGATGAAACGATCCGAAATTAACGAGATTATGGCCGAAGGCGATGCGTTCATGCGCTCTTTTGGGTTCTCCCTGCCACCGTTTGCCTATTGGTCCCCCGATGAAATGCGTGCCAATGCAGATGTTGCCAAGGCGGTGATCGAGAGCCGTTTGGGCTGGGACATCACCGATTATGGGCAAGGAAAATTTGACGAATTGGGCCTGTTCCTGTTTACCCTGCGCAACGGCCGGTTAAGCGATCTGCAAGCGGGTGGCGGCATGTGCTATGCCGAGAAGCTGTTGATTTCCAAGCAAGATCAGATCAGCCCCATGCACCGCCATTACCTGAAGGCGGAAGATATCATCAACCGTGGCGGCGCCACGATGGCGATCGAAATGAATGGCTCGGCCCCCGACGGCTCGTTCGACCCGGACGCCGGCGGCGTGGTGATGTGCGACGGGATTGAGCGCAAGTTCAAGGCCGGTGAAGTGCTGCTTTTCGCCCCCGGCGAAAGCGTCACGCTGATGCCTGGCGATTGGCACAAATTCTGGGGCGAGGGCGGTGACGTGCTGATCGGAGAGGTGTCGACGGTGAACAACGACGAGACCGACAACTGGTTCCGCGAGCCGATTGGCCGCTTCTCGGCGATCGAGGAAGACGTCGCCCCGACGCATTTGCTGGTCTCAGACTACGGGGAATGGCTGTAGGGCGGAAGCTGAGCCGTAGACCGGGCCTTGGACCGGGACAGGTGGGGGCGCCCCGGGCTGAAGCCCGGTCTACAACGCGCGCCAGCCGATATCCTTGCGGAAAAAGCCCTCGGCCCAATCGACCCGGTCGGCCATCGCGTAGGCTTGGTTGCGGGCCTCTTGCAGGGTGTTGCCACGGGCGGTGATGTTCAGAGCCCGCCCTCCGGTGGCGGTGATCTGGCCGTCTTTCGCCGTGGTGCCCGCGTGGAACACCATTTCCGATGAGGTTTCAGGAAGGCCGTCCAGCCCCTTGATAACGCTGCCCTTCTCATAGCTGCCGGGGTAGCCCTGCGCGGCCATGACGACGGTGATCGCGTGATCATCGGCCCAGTTTACCTGTGCATCAGCCAGACGCGCCTCGGCACATGCCAGCATCAGGTCGAGCGCTTGGCCTCCCAACCGCATCATCAGAACCTGGCATTCGGGGTCGCCGAAACGGGCGTTGTATTCCACCAACCTTGGCTGGCCGTCTTTAATCATCAGGCCCGCATAGAGCACGCCGGTATAGGGCGTGCCGCGCCGGGTCATTTCGGCCATGGTCGGCTTGATGATCTGATCCAACGCCGTTTGCGCGATCTCGTCGGTCAGCACGGGGGCGGGGGAATAGGCGCCCATGCCGCCGGTGTTGGGGCCTTTGTCGCCATCGAAGGCGCGTTTGTGGTCCTGAGCGGTGCCGATGGGCAGGCAGGTTTCGCCATCGCAGAGGATGAAATACGAGGCTTCCTCGCCGTCCATGAACTCTTCAATCACCACTTCCGCGCCCGCGTCGCCGAAGGCGCCGTCGAACATGTCATCAATGGCCGCCAGCGCCTCATCCTCGGTCATGGCGACCACAACGCCTTTGCCCGCCGCCAATCCGTCGGCCTTCACCACGATCGGTGCGCCCTTTTCGCGGATGTAGTCGCGGGCTGGTTCTGCTTGCGTGAACCGCGCCCAGGCCGCCGTCGGTGCCGAGGCCGCATCGCAGACTTCCTTGGTGAAGGTCTTGGAGGCCTCCAACTGTGCTGCCGCCGCCGTGGGGCCGAATGCCAGAATTCCCGCATTCCTCAACATATCCACAACGCCCGCTGCAAGCGGCGCTTCGGGGCCTACGATCACGAAATCAATGGAATTTTCCACGGCGAACTCGGTCACCGCACTGGGGTTATCCACATCCAGACTTGCACAATCGGCAATTTGCGCGATCCCCGCATTGCCGGGCGCGACAATCAGGCGGTCGCATTTTGGGTTCTGCAATGCCGCCCAAGCAAGGCTGTGTTCACGGCCACCGGAACCAAGGATAAGGATGTTCAACGTCGCGCCCCTTCTGTTATCTTCGCCCTAGATAAAGAGCAGGCGAGGGCGGCACAACATGCGAAACCCAGAGTTATGGACGCGGCTTCAGGCGTATCAATTCGACGGGCCGGGGAGCGCGCCGTTCTCGGTGAAGCTCTCGCGTGCAGAGGGGTGGTCGCGACGGCGCACCGCGCAAGTGATCGAGGAATACCGGAAGTTCCTCTACCTCACCCAGATCAGCGACAGACAGGTGACGCCGTCGCGCATCGTGGATGCCGCCTGGCACATGCACCTGACCTTCACGCGCGACTATTGGGATCACCTTTGCACCAACGTCATCGGCAAGCCGATCCACCACCAGCCCTGCGCCGGAGAGGAGGAGATGCCGCGCTACCGCGATCAATTCGCGGCCACCCGCGCGCTTTACGAGGCCGAGTTCGGTGTCGAGCCCCCGGCCGATATCTGGGCCCGCGATGCGGTGCCCCGTCGAAAGTTTCTACAGTCCGAAGCCGGGAGCTTTTCGTTCCAGGGCATTGCGGGGCTGCTATTCTTTGTCTTTGTCGTCCTCGGTTTTCTGGACCTTTTGGGTGGCATCGAGGGTGTTTCTGGCGCGATTTATCTGGTTCTCCTTGGCCTGTTCGTGGTCTTCGCCTGGCTCGGGTTCGGCCCCAGACCGCGCCGAAAGAAGGACGCAGGAGCGCAAGACGGCGGCTGGTATTGGGAATGGCCGGAATTCGACTCCCACTCCGACGGCGGAGGCGGTGGCGACAGCAATGGTGATGCCGGAGGCTGCGGCGGATGCGGAGACTAGGCGATGAATGATCTGATCGACGACGAAGGGGCGGCGGGAAATTCCCCGGAATTTACCGTCAGCGAGCTGTCCGGCGCGGTCAAACGCACCGTGGAAGGCGCGTTTTCCCATGTGCGTGTGCGGGGCGAGGTGGGGCGGCTGTCGCTGCCGCGCTCGGGTCATATTTATCTGGACCTGAAGGATGATCGCAGCGTTCTCGCCTCGGTCGTGTGGAAAGGTGTCGCCAATCGTCTGACCCACAAGCCGGAAGAGGGGATGGAGGTCATCGCCACCGGACGGCTCACCACCTTCCCCGGCCAATCCAAGTACCAACTGGTGATCGACGATCTGCAACCCGCGGGCGCCGGCGCATTGATGGCAATGTTGGAGAAACGCCGCAAGGCGCTGGCCGCCGAGGGGCTGTTCGACGACGCCCGCAAGCAACGGCTGCCGTTCCTGCCCGAGGTCATCGGGGTGGTGACGTCTCCGTCGGGGGCGGTGATCCGCGATATCCTGCACCGCCTGCGCGACCGGTTCCCGCGCAAGGTGCTGATCTGGCCAGTGGCCGTGCAAGGCCCGAAATGTGCGCCGGAAGTGGCCAATGCAATCCGGGGCTTCAACGCCCTGACGCCCGGGGGCGCGTTGCCAAGGCCGGATCTGTTGATTGTGGCACGCGGCGGCGGCTCGCTTGAGGATCTGTGGGGCTTCAACGAGGAAGCCGTGGTGCGCGCAGCGGCGGAAAGTGCCATCCCGTTGATTTCGGCCGTGGGGCACGAAACGGACACAACGTTGATTGACTACGCCTCAGACTACCGCGCGCCCACGCCCACGGGCGCGGCGGAGAAGGCGGTGCCGGTGCGCATGGATATGCTCAACTGGTTGCGCCAGCAGGAGGGTATCCTGACCCGCGGCATCACCGGCGCGTTGACCGCCCGCCAGCAGCGGTTGACCGACCTTGGCCGCGCCTTGCCGCGACCCGAGGCACTGATGGAACCGGCGCGGCAGCGGCTCGACCTGGCCAGCCTGCGCCTTGCCCCCGCCTTGGCGAGCCGCACGAAAGACGCTCGAGCGCAGTTGGAGCGGTTGTCTTCGCGCCTTGATCCGGCGCTTGACCGCGCTGTGGCCCGCAAGCGGCTGGCTTTGGGCGAACGCGCCGCCGGGCTGACACCCGCGCGTTTGGCCGGTGTTGCAAGGCAGGGCCGCCGCGATCTGGACCGTCTGGCCGCCCGCCTTGATCCGCAGAGATTAACGGCGAGGACATCGCAGATGGAGGAGCAGTTGGCAGCCGTCCGCGCGCGCTTTGCGCAAGCGGCAGTGCAGTCGGTCAGCCGCCGCCGAGAGGCGTTGGACGGCCTGGAACGCTTGCGCCGGACTTTGGGCTATCAGGAAACCCTGGGGCGCGGCTACGCGGTGATCCGTGCCGGCGAAGACGTGCTCACCACCAAGGCGCAGGCCGAGGGGCATGCGGCGATGGAAATTCAGTTCGCCGATGGTCGCCTTGGTGTCACCCCCACCGGGGCCACGCCGAAGGCTGCGCCCAAAAAGTCCGGCAAGGCGGGCGCCAAGTCGGGGGGGGGCAAACCAAAGCCGCCCGAAGGCGGCCAAGGTAGTTTGTTCTGATCGTCGCAACCGGGCTTTAGCGGCCCCGAATGCGCGGGTCCAAAGCGTCACGCAGGCCGTCGCCGATGTAGTTCACCGACAGCACGGTGAGCGAGATGAACAGCCCGGGCCAGATCACACGCTCGGGGTTCTGGCTCAGCCAATCGGTGGCATCAAACAGCAGGCGGCCCCATGTGGGGAAGTCCGACGGAAAGCCGAGGCCCAGAAACGACAGCGCTGATTCCGTGATGATCGCGTTGGCGATCCCAAGGGTTGCCGACACCATGATCGAGGACATCACATTGGGCAGCACGTGGCGCAGGATCAGCCGCCACGGCGGCGTCCCGATGGAGCGGGCAGCGAGCACGAATTCACGTTCTTTCAGCGCGAGTACATCGCCGCGCACAACACGGGCGGTCTGCATCCACGACGTCAGGCCAATGACCACCACGATCAGCACGAAGATCCCGCCCTCGGGCCCGAAGGCGTTCCGCAATGTGTCGCGGAACAGCATGATGATGACCAACAGCAGCGGTAGCAGCGGCATGGCAAGAAACAGGTCGGTCAAGCGCATCAGCGGCCCGTCGATCTTCTTGAAATAGCCCGCCAGAACGCCGATCAGCGTCCCGAAGAACAGCGCCAGAAGCATCGCCGTCAGACCCACTGCGATAGAGGTCTGCCCGCCGACCATCATCCGCGACAACGTATCCCGGCCCAGTTGGTCTGCACCCAGGGGATGCGCCCAGGTCAGCTTCAACCCATAGACCGGATTGGCGCGGCTGAATTCCTCAGGGCTCCAGAAACAGGCGGGCATATCGCTGAACCATGCGGCCCACCCCGCAAACGAGAACCACCCCCCGCCAACGCCAAGGCAAGACACCATGTGGTTCGTATTGCGCGCCCGGATGTCGATGTAGGTGCTTTCCAGCGTCCAGAACAGCGGCCCCAGATAGACGAACAACAGCGAGAAGATGAAGAACCCAAGGCCAAAGAGCGCGCCCTTGTGGGTGCGGAACTGGTCCCACACGTCCCACCATTGGTTGCGCGGGGCGCGGGTGGTTTGGATGTCGGCTGAGGTCTCAGTCATAACGAATCCTCGGATCCAGAACGCCGTAAAGGATATCGGCGATGAGGTTGAAGAGCACGATCAGGATCGCAAAGATGAAGCTGACGGTCTGCACCACCGGCACGTCGCCCGCTTGAATGGCGATGATCAGCAGTTGGCCGATACCGTTCACCTTGAATACCTGTTCAGTGATGATCGCGCCGCCAAAGACAGCGGGCACGTTCAGCGCGATGACAGTGACCACGGGGATCATCGAGTTGCGCAGCACGTGGACCAGAACCACAACGCTTTCGCCCAGGCCCTTGGCCCGTGCGGTGCGCACATAATCCTGGTTCAGGTTGTCCAGCATCGACGCCCGCATGTAGCGAGAGATTTGTGACGCGTTGAACAGGCCAAGGACCATCACGGGCATGATCATTTGGCGGATCTGGGCCCAGAAGGTCTCCCAATCCGTGACTTCCAATGTGGTGTCATAGACCGAGGGGAACCAGCCAAGGTTCACGGCGAAGATCACGATGAACAACACGCCGGTGAAGAAGGTGGGGACCGAGAAACCGATCATCGAGATGAACGTGCCAATCTGGTCGAACCACGAATATTGCTTG
Source organism: Gymnodinialimonas sp. 57CJ19 (assembly GCF_038396845.1). NCBI lineage: Bacteria > Pseudomonadati > Pseudomonadota > Alphaproteobacteria > Rhodobacterales > Paracoccaceae > Gymnodinialimonas > Gymnodinialimonas sp. 57CJ19. Next base: position 3,591,150 of record NZ_CP151587.1, on the reverse strand, counting down.
TAGGCCGAGATCACGCCCAGGGGCACCGCGATCAGGATGCCGACGATGTAAGAGGTGCCCACAACCCAAAGGGTTTGCGGCATCCGCTGCATGATCAGCTCCATCACCGGGCTCCGGGTCTGATAGCTGATGATCCGCGGGCCATCGGGCGCCATGGATGTGCCGAACCAGCCGTCAAGCAGGTGCAAAGGCTCGTCCCAAACCATCAGTTTGAGCCATTTGAAGTATTGCACAAAGATCGGGTCATTCACCCCAAGGCTTTCGCGGATCGCTTCGCGCACCTCCGGCGGGATCGTCAGGGGCAGGCCCGCTGTCGGGTCCGAGGGGCTGAGTTTCACGATCAGGAAGATCACGAAGCTGATGAAGATCAACGTCGGGATCGCAAGGATCAGGCGACGGATGGTGAAGGTCAGCATATCAGGCAGCCTCTCGCGCGGCGCTAAACACAGTTCCGATAAGGTCCGCCGCTGCCCGGTCCGTCATTGCGCGCGCATGGCCCAAAGGGACACCTGCGAGGAGCGTAGCGAGGAGGGGGTGGGGAAGGGGGGACCGCATGGGAATTGGGTTCTGCCTACGAAAAATCAGATGGATGGTTGAGAAACGCGGGGTGCCCCGCCCCCTGAGAGTAAGGGGGGCAGGGCGATTGATCAGGTCACATTACTCAGGAATGCGGTGCCATTCGGCGATGTTCCACAGCTCGCTGTCCCAGTCGGACATGCGGATGCCGCCGAGCGAGTTCGCGTGTGCGGAAACACCACCACGGTGAACCAGTGGGATGATGGAGTACGACTGCATCAGCATGTCGTTCATTGCCATCGCCAGTTCGCCACGGGCCTCAAGGTCAGCCGTGCCAGCCATTTCGAGCACCAGCTCGTCATAAGCCGGGTCACAGAAGCGCTGGATGTTGGCACCCTGCCACTGGCTGTCGGGGCCAGGGATGTCCGAGCAGAGCCAGTTGGCCATGTACGCCTGAGGGTCAACGCCCGAGAAGTTGTTCGTGTACATCTCGATGTCCGCATAGAACTTCTGGAACGTGTCCGGGGATGCCGGATCGCCGCCGAAGAACACGGACGCGTCGATGTTGCGAAGCTCGGCGTCGATGCCGATCTCGGCCCACCACTGCTTCACCAGTGCCTGCGTGTCCTGACGGACGGCGTTGGTGGAGGTCTGGTAGAGCACGGAGAGTGGCACACCATCCAATTCGCGGATGCCGTCACCGTCGGTGTCAACGATGCCAGCTTCGTCCAGCAGTGCGTTGGCGCCGGCGATGTCCTGCACAAGGCAGCCATCGTTGGCAGTGGACGCATAGGCCGCAGGAGCGGGCAGAACGTTACAGGTCGGCTGACCGCCTGCGCCGTAGCCGACTTCAACCAGCAAGGCGCGGTCGATGGCCATGGACATGGCTTGACCCACTGCGGGGTGTGTCAGGAACGGATGCTCGCCCCCTTCAACGGTGGAGCGCAGGTCGCCCAGTGCCGGATCAGGGTTGGTCTGGTTCAGGTGCAGACGCTCAACGGACGTACCGAAGGCGGTCACAACTGTGCCGTTACCCTGGGCTTCCATCTGAGCCAAGATCGTCGGGTCGATTTGCAGGTTCCAAGCGTAGTCGAACTCGCCTGTTTCAAGCACGGAACGCGCTGCAGCCGTCGCATCGCCACCACCTTTGAACGTCACGGTCGCGAAGTGGGGCTGATCTGGCACACGGTAGTTATCGTTTGCAGCCAGTTCGATCACGTCGTTGGGGCGGAAGTCCGTCACAACAAATGGACCGGTGCCGATGGGGCCAAAGTTGGCCTCGGTGCACTCGGGCGCACGCGCGCCAAGGCAGTCAGCAAACTGAGCGGCCTGGATGATCGGGCTCTCGGAGCCGACCAGCGCGGTATAGGGGAAGGGCGTTGGCGCGTCGAAAGTGATCTGGATCGTGGTGTCATCCACGGCCACGATGCTTTCAACACCGTCAAAGTAGGATGCCTGTGCGCAACCGCCTTCGGGGTGGGTGCAATATTCCCACGTGAACACGGCGTCAGCCGCGGTCATCGCGCTGCCATCGGACCACAGGATGCCTTCCTGAAGCTGCCAAGTGATCTGAGTCAGGTCTTCAGAGATGCCGCCGTTTTCAACGGTTGGGATGTCTGCGGCAAGCCAGGGAACCATGGCGCCCGTGTCATCAAAACGCGCAAGGCTTTCGAGAACCAGCGACGCGGCCTCGACCTCTTTCGTGCCGCCCGACAGGAACGGGTTCATCGTGGATGGCGCTTGCCAATAGATGATGTTGAGGTGGCCCGAGCCGCCGCGGGCAAGGTGCCCGTCGGCCAGCGCGGCCAGCGGAGCGCAGGCGAATGCCGCCGCGGCTCCGAGAAGGATGGATGTACGTTTCATCTTGGTTTTCTCTCTCCATATTGGTTTCGTTTACCTTTTCAGGCGTTTTCTTCTGCCACCTTCTCGGCGGTCTTTTTGTGTTCAGTCGTGAAGGTGGCAGGCCACAAAGCGGCCCGGGCGTACTTCCTTCATTTCGGGGTCTTCTACCCGGCAAATGTCCATCACGGCGGGACAGCGGGTGCAAAAGTTGCAGCCCAGGGGCGGGTTGGAAGGCGAGGGGACGTCGCCCTGCAAGATCACCCGCTCGGCCACGTCATGGGCGGCGGGGTCAGGCTCGGGCACAGCGCTGAGAAGCGCCTTGGTGTAGGGGTGAAGCGGATCGTTGAACAGCGCGTCACGCGGTGCCAGTTCGGCGATCTTGCCCAGATACATCACTGCCACCCGGTCCGCGATATGGCGCACCATCGACAGGTCGTGGGAGATGAACAGATAGGTCAGACCCAGCTTTTCCTGCAAGTCTTCCAACAGGTTGACCACTTGTGCCTGAATCGACACGTCCAACGCCGCGATCGGTTCGTCGCAGACGATAAACTTGGGGTTCAGCGCCAAGGCCCGCGCGATGCCGATGCGCTGACGTTGCCCGCCGGAAAACTCGTGCGGGTAACGGTTGGCGAAATCGCGGTTCAGGCCGACGGCGTCCAGAAGCTCGTAAATGCGCTCATTGCGCTCGGCCTTGGACAGTTTTGTGTGCTCGGACAGCGGCTCTCCGATGATGGCGGCCACGGTCATGCGCGGGTTGAGCGATGCCTGAGGGTCCTGGAACACCATCTGCATGGTGGGCCGCAAACGCCGCAAATCGTTTTCCGAGGGAGCAAAGTCATCGACCGTGATCCCGGCCGCTTTGGCCCCTGAGGCGCGGATCGTATTGCGGGTCAAGAAATAGCCGCCAATGGTGGCGGCCAGAACCAGGGCGGCTTGCAAGGCTACGGCCCACCCTTGGGCAAAAGCGGCGAACTGCACCGCCAGAAGCGCCATCAAGGCAACGCCACCGACAAAGATCGCAAGGCTGGTAGTGCGGGCAATCTTGGCGGCGCGGGCGTCGATCTTGCGGGCCCCGTCATGGGCCCAGGCCAGTTCGGTCCCGTCGATCTTGATCGAGGCGCTGGTGGGATCGTAAAGGCGAATGACGGCGCGGCCACAGGTGGACTTGCCGCAGCCGGATTCCCCCACAAGACCAAGGGTTTCGCCCTCATAGATGTCGAAGTTCACACCATCGACGGCCTTCACATCGCCCGTGTGTTTGCGGAACAGGCCGGTATGGATTGGGAAATACATGCGCAGGTTGCGCACTTCTACAAGTTTGCGCGCGGCGGTCGGGGCCGTGGTGTCATCCAACATCAAATGGCTCCCTCTTCCAAGAAACACGCGGCGCGGTGGCCTTCTCTGCCGACTTCTTCCAGCAGCGGATTTTCCCGCGCGCAGCGGTCAAACGCGTGGGGGCATCGGTCGCGGAAGGCACAGGACGAAGGCGCGGCCCCCAACATGGGCGGTTGGCCCTGGATCACCCGCAACCGCTCGGCGCGTTCGCCGGAAATGCTGGGGATCGTTTCAAGCAGCATCTTTGTGTAGGGGTGGCTGGGGTTGTTGAACAATTCCCGTACCGGGCCTTCTTCCACAACCTGGCCGCCGTACATCACCATCACCCGGTCTGCGATGCCCGCAATCACGCCCAGATCGTGGGTGATCCAGACAATCGCCATGCCAAGTTTTTGGCGCAGCTCTTTTACCAATTCGAGGATTTGCGCCTGAATGGTCACGTCGAGCGCTGTTGTAGGCTCGTCCGCGATCAGCACTTCGGGGTCGCACGCCAGCGCGATGGCGATCATCACCCGTTGGCGCATCCCGCCGGAGAACTGGTGCGGGTAATCTTTCAGGCGACGCTCTGCGTCGGGGATTCCGACCAGATCCAACAGCTCGACCGCGCGGGCGCGGGCATCGGTCTTGTTCAGTCCCATGTGCTTTCGCAGGGGCTCCATCAACTGATAGCCGACGTTGAAAACGGGGTTCAGCGAGGTCATGGGATCCTGGAACACCATACCGATGCGCGCCCCGCGGATGGCCCGCAGCTCATCCTCGGTGATCTGCATCAGGTCTTTGTCGCCAAACAACACCTCTCCGGCGCGAATTTCGGCCGGAGGCATCGGCAACAGCCGGATCAGAGACATCATCGTCACGGATTTACCCGAGCCGGATTCCCCCACAACACCAAGTAACTCCCCGGCTTTCAGCCGGAAACTTACGTCATTGACGGCGTGCACTTCCCCGCGTCGGGTTCGAAACACTGTTTTAAGATCGCGAACGTCCAATACGTAAGGATCTACCCCTTCGGGCATTTGAGAATCGGCCCCATCGGGCATATGTGGAGGTCTCCCTGACCTGTCGGATGTATGTCGCCTCGTTGCTCGACTAGGTCGAAATGGGCGATCTATGTCATTGACGCTAACACGGAAATTTTTTCCCGCAAGGGCCAACCTTCATTCCGTGGCGTGCGACATGGCCGTGTAGTGCACCTTTGGCCCATGCTGCGGGCGCAGTCTTGACGATGGATCGGCACGCGCTCAGGGTTGCGAAGCGCTTACATCAAAACATCGGAAATCCCCATGACCAACGTCCTCTCGCCCCGTGAACTAATGGCAAAACTTGTCAGCTTTCCCACCGTCAGCCGCGACAGCAATCTAGAGTTGGTGGATTGGGTTGCGGATTATCTGAAGGGCCACGGAATCGACAGCGCCCGTGACCATGATGACACGGGCAAGAAGGCCTCGTTGTTTGCCCATGTGGGCCCGGAAGAGCCGGGGGGAATCGTTTTGTCGGGTCACACAGATGTGGTGCCCGTGGATGGTCAGGCATGGGATACGGACCCGTTTCACGTCACCGAAAAGGACGGAAAACTATACGGACGAGGCACTTGCGACATGAAGGGCTTCGACGCGCTGGCCATCTGGGGCGTGGTCGAGGCGAAGCGGCGCGGCGTGTCGCGGCCAATGCAATTGGCCCTGTCGCGCGACGAGGAAATCGGCTGCGTGGGCGCCCCCCCGATGATCGAGGCGATGGCCGGACTGCCACGCGCGTCGCTGGCCATTATCGGCGAGCCGACGGATATGGGGATCATCAATGGCCACAAGGGCGGCACCGGATTTGACCTGCATTTCCGCGGCTTCGAAGTGCATTCCTCGCTGCAAGATCGCGGTGTGTCTGCGGTCATGGAAAGCGCCCGTCTGATCCAGTGGTGCAACGATCAAAACGCGGCATCAGTGGCGGCAGCGGACCCGAATTCGCCGTTCGACCCGCCGTTTTCCACCCTGCATGTGGGCACGATCGAGGGCGGCACGGCCCATAATATTACCGCGAAGGACTGCTTTTTTGTCCTGTCTTTGCGCGCGCTCCCCACCGAATCGGTTGCTGAGTGGCGCGAAAAGATCCTGGCCGAGATTGCGCGGGTCGAAGCGGGGATGAAGGCGGTGCACCCCGACGCCGAAATCCGGGTAAAGCCCCGCTGGGATGTGCCCGGCCTGAAGGCGGAAGAAAACGGCGAGGCGGAAACCATGGTGCGCAAGCTGACCGGGCTGAACTCCAGCGGTGTGGTCAGCTTCGGCACGGAAGCGGGGCAGTTTCAGGCGGCGGGATATTCCGCCGTTGTCTGCGGTCCCGGCTCGATCGAGCAGGCGCATCAGGCCAACGAATACATCACCATCGACCAGTTCCAGCAGGGGCAGGCCTTTATCGAAAAGCTCCTGTCCGAGGTCGCATGACGTTTCCTTTCCACGGGGGCAAGCCGGCAACGTTTATTGATGAGCTGCCGCAAAGTGTTGATCTGGCCATCATTGGCGGCGGCGTTTTGGGCATCTCGACGGCGCTTTATACGGCGCGGGCGGGCTTGTCGGTTGTAGTGCTGGAAAAGGGCCGGGTCGCCGCCGAGCAATCGGGGCGCAACTGGGGCTGGATCAGGGTGCAGGGCCGCGATGAGGCCGAGATCCCGATTGCCCTGGAATCCCAGGGCCTGTGGCAGACGCTCAACGCCGAGGCGCAGGGCCGTCTTGGCGTGCAGCAGGTGGGTGTCACCTATCTGGGAAAGACCCCCAAGGACATGGCGGGGTTTGAGCAATGGGCGCAGATGGCGCGTCCCTATGGCGTGGCGCCCGAACTTTTGCACCGTACTCGGCTCGCAGAAGTGTTGAGCCATGCCAACGGGCCGTGGATCGGCGGGTTGCACACCGCCACTGATATGAAGGCGGAACCCTGGGTTGCCGTGCCAGAGTTGGCCCGCATGGCGCAGGCCAGCGGCGCGCGGATCGCAGAGGATTGCGCGGTGCGCGGGCTGTATTTGGAGGCGGGCCGTGTCGCGGGCGTTGTGACGGAAGCCGGAAGGGTGAAGGCAGACCGCGTGGTGTTGGCCGGGGGGTCGTGGTCGTCTCTGTTTCTGCGCCGCCATGGGGTGAGCATCCCGCAGCTATCGGTACGCTCTACCGTGATGGCGACGCAGCCGTTGCCGGAGGTCTTGGGAACGGCGGCGGTGGATGACAAACTGGCCATGCGCCCGCGCGCCGATGGCGGCTATACCCTTGCCCCCGCCGCCTTCGGCGAACTGTTCACCGGCCCCGATCTGTTGCGAAACCTGCATCGCTATCTGCCTCTGGCCTTAAGTGGGGAATTCGACGTCTACCCCCGTGGCTTGGCCCCCAAGGGCTACCCCGATGCGTGGAGCACGGCGCGAAAATGGGCCGATGACGCGCGGTCCCCGTTCGAGAACCTGCGCATTCTGGACCCCACACCCAGTGCCCGCAAAATCGCCGAGATCAAGCGCCGCTTCACTGACGCTTACCCCCAGATCGGAGAGGTGAAGACACGGGCCGCTTGGGCGGGCATGATCGACGTACTGCCCGATGTGGTGCCTGTCGTGGACCATGTGGCGCAGCTGCCGGGGCTGATCGTGGCCACGGGCATGTGTGGCCACGGCTTTGGGATCGGCCCCGCCTTCGGGCGCATCCTTGCCGACATGGCGCAAGACAACGCGCCGGGCCACGACCTTGACCGCTTTGCCATGAAACGCTTCACCGACGGGACGCGCCTGCGGCCCGGACCAAATCTTTAACTGCTTGAAGGTACATCAAGGCGGTGTCACCTTCAGGCCAAAATCAAACATGGGAATAGACCAATGCCAGTGAAAAACCGCTTTGCCGAACTGCTGCCCGAAATCACCGAATGGCGCCGGGACCTGCACGAAAACCCTGAGATCCTGTTTGAGACGCACCGGACTTCGGCCATCGTCGCGGACAAGCTGAAGGAATTTGGCTGTGATGAGATCGTCACCGGCCTCGGGCGCACCGGCGTCGTGGGGATCATCAAGGGCAAGACCAACACCTCGGGCAAGACGATCGGTCTGCGCGCAGACATGGACGCGCTGCCGATTTTTGAGGACACGGGGCTGGAATACGCCTCCAAGACGCCGGGCGCGATGCACGCTTGCGGCCACGATGGTCACACGGCGATGCTTTTGGGGGCGGCGAAATATCTGGCCGAGACCCGCAATTTCGACGGCACCGTTGCGGTCATTTTCCAGCCCGCTGAAGAAGGCGGCGGCGGCGGGAAAGAGATGTGCGATGACGGCATGATGGACCGTTTCGGCATCAATGAGGTCTATGGGATGCACAATTGGCCGGGCAAGCCTGTGGGCTCTTTCGGTATCCGTGCGGGCGCGTTTTTCGCCGCGACTGACACGTTTGAGGTGCAGTTCAAAGGTAAGGGTGGCCACGCCGCCAAGCCAAACGAGACGATTGATACAACCGTCATGGCGGCCCATGCGGTCACCGCATTGCAAACCATCGTGGCACGAAACGCCGACCCGGTGAGCCAGATCGTTGTGTCGGTGACCTCGCTTGAAACGGAATCGAAAGCCTTCAACGTGATCCCCGAGACCGTCACTATGCGCGGTACGGTGCGCACCATGTCCACCGAGAACCGCGATCTGGCCAACAAGCGCGTGCCGGAAATCTGCGAAGGGGTCGCCGCGATGATGGGCGGCCACGCCGAGGTGAACTACATCCGCGGCTATCCGGTGATGGTGAACTCGGAAGAACAAACTGCCTTCGCGGCTGAGGTGGCCACCTCGGTTTCGGGTGGCTGCGATGAGGTGCCTTTGGTCATGGGCGGCGAGGATTTCGCCTTCATGTTGGAAGAACGCCCCGGCGCGTACATCCTTGTAGGCAACGGCGACACGGCCATGGTCCACCACCCCAAGTACAACTTCAACGACGAGGCGATCCCAGCAGGCTGTAGCTGGTGGGCCGAGATCGTCGAAAAGCGGATGCCTGCGGCTTGATTGGCACTCTGCCCTAAAATCTCCACACGGCCATGAAATGCCTCCCTTGTTACAACGAGGGAGGCATTGATGTATTCATATGAACCAGACGGCGGCGGCGTTTATCTTGGCGACGGGGAATGGCTGAGTTGGGATGAATTCGGAGAATATGCGGACATCGACCCCGACGAGCCGCAACCAGCGGTGCTGCCCGTATTGGAGTGGCAAGATAAGCTAAAACGAAAGTACCGAAACGCCGAACTCCCGGTTCTGCGGCAGTTCATCCGGCTGGTGAACGCGGCAAGGGAATACTTTGAGCAGACAGGCAAACACCTGAATATTTACGGCGCATTGGGGGAGCTGTATGGCGCGATGATATGGGGCATTCGGCTCCACAAGTTGCCAGATGCTCAAGGCTCGGACGGGAAGCTGGACAATGATTTCATCGAGATCAAGACAATCGGGCCGCGCAGCACAACCGATCAGGCGCTGGTGAAGTTATCGGGCCATTTCAGTAAGTTGCTTGTCGTAAAGATCGACCGCACGGCCGGCGATGATGATTTCGGTTGCTTTCGAATATCCGGCCGCATGGTCGACAGAAAGGCGCTGACCAAGGCGCGGTCGGGAAATGCTCGGATCAAGTGGAACCGCGCGTGCGAAATCGGGGTGCCGCCGCCTACAAGCTAGAAAGAACGGTTGGTTGTGGCGTTCACGGCAAACATTCCCCCCGCCACCCCACACCCAAACACCACCACGAAACTGTTGCCAGCCGCCCAAGGCACAGCGCATAAAAAGTTAAGGCAATTTTTGGCCTTGGTTCTAGGGAGTGTGTTTGCATGAGAATTGGATTGAAGACGGCGTTGATCGCAGCATTGGCTGTAGGGGGGGCATCTGCGGCCTCTGCCCAAGGGTTTCCGGGCGGGTATTTCGAGATGACATCCCAGTTTCGCGAAGGCGCGAACGAGTGTTTGGAAAGCCGCAGCGCGGGGGGAGGTCCGGCGTTTATGGATCGTTGCCAGAACGTCAGCGGCCAGCAATGGCGCGCGATTCCAGCGGGCGGCGGCTACTTCCGTCTGACAACGCAGTTCCGCGAAGGGGCTAATGAGTGCCTCGAAAGCAACCGATCCGGCGGCGGGCCTGCGTTCATGGATATATGCCAGAACGTCTCGGGCCAGCTTTGGCGCACGATCCCGGCAGGCGGCGGCTACGTGCGGCTTACCAGTCAATTCCGCGAAGGATCGAACGAGTGCCTGGAAAGCAGTAGCCGCGCCGATGGCCCGATCCGTATGGACCCCTGTGGTAACTTCTCGGGCCAACTGTGGCGGTTTAACTAGGACGCCCAACACGTGACGCACCTTGGCCCATTCGCGGGCTCACACTGCTGCGAATGGGTGACCTGACCGGGGCAATGCGTGACAATCCGGGGCTCCGCCCGTGAATTTCCCAAAAGGTCCACTGGACCTTTTGCCCGGTCATAGACCGGGTCCGGCATTCCCGGGGCTCCGCCCGTGAATTCCTTAAAAGCTCCACTGGACCTTTCGCCCGGTCAAAGACCGGGTCCGGAAATTCACCCCCCCGTGTGACTCATGTGGCGGGACATCTGCCCATCGGCCACTTGGCGGGAGTAGTCGAAGTCGTGGCCCTTGGGCTTATGGCTGATCGCGTCACGGATCGCGGCTTCCAACATCTCGTTGTCTTCGGACGCCCGCAAAGGCGCGCGCAGGTCAACCATGTCTTCTTGGCCAAGGCACATGAAAAGCTGCCCGGTGCAGGTCAGACGCACGCGATTACACGACTCGCAGAAGTTATGGGACAGCGGCGTTATGAAGCCGATTTTCTGGCCGGTCTCGTTCAATTGCACGTAGCGGGCAGGGCCGCCGGTCCGCTCGGCCAGATCGGTCAGGGTAAAGCGCTCGGCCAGTCGCGCGCGCAGATCGTTGAGGGACCAATATTGGTCCAAGCGGTCCTCATTGCCGAGGTCACCCATGGGCATCACCTCGATGAAGGTCAGGTCCATCCCGCGCGCCAGACACCATTCCTGCAAGGTGAACAGCTCGTCCTCGTTGAAGTTCTTCAGCGCCACGGCGTTGATCTTCACCTTCAGGCCCGCCGCCTGCGCAGCGTCAATGCCAGCCATCACCTGCTTCAGACGACCCCACCGGGTGATTTCGGCGAACTTCTTCTCATCAATCGTATCGAGCGAGATGTTGACCCGCTTCACCCCCGCTGCCGCCAAAGGCTCGGCAAATCGCGCCAACTGGCTGCCGTTGGTGGTGAGTGTCAGCTCCTCCAGGTCCCCGGTATCAAGGTGGCGTTTCATGCCTTGGAAGAAGGTCATGATATCGCGCCGCACCAAAGGCTCTCCGCCCGTGATGCGCAGCTTGCGCACGCCCAAACCGATGAAGGTGGAACACATGCGGTCCAACTCCTCCAGCGTCAGAAGCTCTTTCTTGGGCAGGAACTGCATGTTCTCGGACATGCAATAAACGCAGCGGAAATCGCAGCGGTCGGTGACGGAGACGCGCAGGTAAGTGATGGCACGCGCAAAGGGATCAATGAGGGGGGCGGTTTGGGTCATGGGCGGACAGTAGGAGGGTCAGAGAGGGCACACAAGGGAGCGGTTGATCACGGCTGAGTGCGGGCCTAGTCTGGCGCGAAACGTGTTGAGAGGTGCGAAATGACACGAGCGATTTCTTTGCTGGCGATTTTGGCGGTAGCGGGCTGTGCCAATGGCGGGCTTGGCGGCATGTTCAGCGGCGACGGGCCGGGCAGTGGATTTGGCCGCAACGCCCCGGCGGAAGAGGCGGCGCCGGCTGAGGTGATTACCGAGGCTGTGGTGGGCGAGGCTGCGGCCGAGGATATCGCGCCCACGGACAACACCGTGCGCGCCGCCGCCGTGGCCGAGGGCAACACGGGCGCGGGCGACAGCGTGCGCGGCTTCACGGTCGCCAGTCTTGGGGATGCCACCGTGCCGGGCCTCTGGATCGAAACACCGCTGGTAGACCGCGAGCGCACGGCCACCGTCGTCGCCCCCAATGGCACCACGGTAGAGGTCACAGCCCGCCCGTCGGGCGGCGAACGCGGATCAGGCTCGCGCCTGTCTTTGGCCGCGTTCCAAGCCCTGGGCCTGAGCTTGACTTCCCTGCCCACGGTTACGGTGATTGCCGATTAACCGGGTGATCCCCAGGCAGGGCACTTGGGCCGACATGCGCCGCGCCTTTGCGTGGCACATTCCCCCGGCGCTCAATATCGCCGAGGTCTGTTGTGAGCGTTGGGCGCGGTCCGACCCGGACCGTATCGCGATCCGCCACATTGGCCCGCCCGATGAGGTTTGGACCTACGGACAGCTCAAAGCCGCCTCCGATGGCCTGGCCGCCACGCTCGCGGCGAAGGGCGTGGGGCGCGGCGACCGGGTGGCGATTTTGATGGCGCAGAACCCTCGGGTTCTGGTGGCGCATCTGGCAGCGTTCAAATTGGGCGCGATCTCTCTGCCGCTGTTTACCTTGTTCGGCGAAGACGCCCTGCGCTACCGCCTGACCGACAGTGGCGCGAAAGCGGTGATCGTGGAGGCCGCGGTTGAGGATAAGCTTCGCGCGGTCACAAACGCGCCGGTGATCCTGACCACACGGGGCGGCGCGGGCGCGGCCTCGCTAGAGACGGCCATGGCCGCCACCCCGTTGCCCGCAATCGCCGCCACCACGGCCGAAGACCCGGCGGTGATGATCTATACCTCCGGCACCACGGGCGATCCCAAAGGCGTGCTGCATGCCCATCGGTTCCTTTATGGCCACTTGCCTTGCATGGAACTGTCCCAGGGTGACTTCCCCCGGCGTGGCGACATCGGCTGGACCCCGGCTGATTGGGCCTGGATCGGCGGGCTGATGGATATGGCGCTGCCCTGTCTGTTCTACGGCGTGCCACTGGTCTCTCATCGTTTCACCAAGTTCGACCCGGATGCCGCCTTTGCCCTGATGGCTCATGAAAATGTCACCAACAGCTTCCTTCCGCCCACGGCTCTGCGCCTGATGCGCCAGACCGCGCCGACCAAAGACCTTTCCCTTCGGGCGATCGGCTCAGGCGGTGAAGCTCTCGGCCCCGATTTGCTGGACTGGTCCCGTGAAACGCTGCACTGCCCGATCAACGAATTCTACGGCCAGACCGAGGCCAACCTGATCATCGCCGCCTGCGACGGCCCGATGCCGCGCATCCCCGGTGCCATGGGCCTTCCGGTTCCGGGCCACTCAGTAGCACTGCTCGGCCCCAACGACACGAAAGCCAGCCCCGGCGAGGTCGGTGAGATCTGCGTGAAATCCCCCGACCCGGTGATGATGCTGCGTTACTGGAACAAACCGCAGGCCACTGCCGGGAAAATCCGCAACGGCTGGCTGCGCACCGGCGATCTGGCCACCCAAACGCCCGATGGCCAGTTTACCTTCCATGCCCGCGACGACGATGTCATCACCTCCGCTGGCTACCGCATCGGCCCGGTCGAGATCGAGCAAGCCCTCTGCACCCACCCCGATGTGACCCTCGCCGCCGTCGTTGGCACCCCGGACCCCATCCGAACCGAGGCAATTGTCGCCCACGTCGTCCTGCGCCCCGGCGCCGATACCACCCATATCGAAACCACACTCAAGACCCTCGTGCGCACCAAAGCCTCCGCCCACATGGTGCCGCGCCAGATTATCCTCGCCGATAGCCTCCCCATGACCACCACCGGCAAGATCCTGCGCCGGGCCCTCCGCTAACGCGCCTCTCCTTCATCTTTTCAAAAATATCGCGGGGGTAGGCGCGTTTTCCTTGGGAAAACCGCCAAGGGGGCAGCGCCCCCTGATCGACGACGCAGTCGGCGATACTCTTAACTCAACGGCCGAACTCCAGGAAAACTCAGGCCCGTTCCCCTAACTCACCTGCCCGCCGGCAATCTGGATCGCTTGCCCATTCACACTGCGCGCCGCGTCCGAGACCAGCCACAGCGCCGTCGCCGTCACCTCATCCGTTGCCAACAAACGCTTATGGCGGTTCCCCCTTGCCAATAACGCGCGCGCGTCGTCCTCCGTCATGCCTTGGCTGGCGGCGATCTGGGCCGCGTTGCGCTCCACGATCGGCGTGTCCACATAGCCCGGGCAGATCGCGTTGAAGGTCATGGCAGACCCCATGTATTCCTCGGACAATCCGCGCATCAGGCCGATCACCCCGTGTTTGGAGGCCGTGTAGGACACCGCCCCCGACAATCCGCGCAGGCCCGCGATGGAGGATATCGCAATCATCCGCCCCCATGCGTCGCGCTCCAGCGTGGCCATCGCCGCCTGAAAGGTCAAAAACACACCGTCCAGGTTCGTGGCCATGGTCTTGCGCCAATGATCCAGCGTTTCGTGGCGGAAGCGGGCGGGCTCTGCGATGCCTGCGTTGGCGACGCAGACGCAGACCGGGCCATGCCGCTCTGCCGCACCTTTGAAACCCTCGCGCACCGCCGCCTCATCCGTGACATCCATGGGCAAGGCGTGCAGGCGGGGATGCATGTCGGCCAAGGTCCCCAATCGCTCTTCATCGCGCCCGGTGATCGAGACCTCCATCCCCAATCCTGCCAACCCCAAGGCGATACTCAACCCGATCCCCGTGCCGCCGCCGGTGACGACCGCATGGTGTCCTGTAACGTTCATCTGTGCGCTCCCTGCCAAGATAACTGACCCGTTGTTTTTTAGCCTGACGTAAAGCTGCGGCACTGTATACCAGCTTTCGCGCAACAAAATTACGCGACTGCGTTGTTCCTTCTGTTAGGTCTTGGTACTGGGATACCGAGCGGCCCTTGGGCCTTGGCGACAATCAACGGGGGGAAGTGCGATGAAAATCGGGGCTCCGAAAGAGGTAGAGGCCGGTGAAGCGCGGGTGGCGATGACGCCGGCCTCGGCTTTGCAGCTGCAAAAACTTGGATATGAATGTGTGATCGAGACGGGCGCAGGCGCGCTCGCTGGGTTCTCGGACGCGGCCTATGAGGCAGCCGGGGTTGAGGTCGTCAAAACCGGCGCGGCCCTTTGGAAAGCGGCCGATATCGTCGCAAAGGTCCGCCCGCCCAACACGACCGAGACCAAGCGGCTGCGGGAAGGGCAGCTTCTGATCTCGTTCTTTTATCCGGGCCAGAACGAAAAAGGCATGGAAGGCGCGCGCAAGCAGGGTGCCAATGTCATTGCGATGGACATGGTGCCGCGCATCAGCCGCGCCCAGAAGATGGATGCTTTGTCGTCCATGGCCAATATCGCGGGCTACCGAGCGGTGATCGAGGCGGGCAACAACTTTGGCCGCTTCTTCACCGGTCAGATTACGGCTGCCGGTAAGGTGCCGCCAGCCAAGGTTCTGGTTGTGGGCGCGGGCGTTGCTGGTCTGGCCGCTATCGGCACCTCCACCTCGCTTGGGGCGATCACCTATGCCTTCGACGTGCGCCCGGAAGTGGCCGAGCAGGTCGAGAGCATGGGCGCGGAGTTTGTCTTCCTCGATTTCGAGGAAGAGCAGGCAGACGGCTCATCCACCGGAGGCTACGCCTCGGTGTCTTCGCCGGAATTCGCTGCCGCTCAGCTCGCCAAATTCCGCGAGATTGCGCCAGAAATTGACATCGTCATCACCACGGCCCTGATCCCCGGACGCGACGCGCCCGAGTTGTGGACCGAAGATATGGTGGCCGCGATGAAGCCCGGCTCGGTCATCGTTGACCTCGCCGCAGAGCGCGGCGGCAACTGCAAGCTGACCGTCAAGGACGAGAAGATCGTCACCGACAACGGTGTCACGATCATCGGCTACACCGACTTCCCGTCGCGCATGGCCTCTCAATCTTCCACGCTCTACGCCACCAACATCCGCCACATGATGGCTGACCTGACCCCTGAAAAGGACGGTGAGGTGAACCACGACATGGAGGACGACGTGATCCGCGGCGCCACGGCTGTTTATGCCGGGGAAATCACCTTCCCGCCGCCACCGCCCAAAGTGGCCGCCATCGCAGCGCAACCCAAAGCGGCCCCGGTGCCGGAACTTACGGCAGAGGAAAAGCGCGCCCAGGAAGTGGCCGCGTTCCAGGAACAGACCAAGATGCAGGTCGGCCTGATCGCCGTGGGTGCGGCGCTGCTGTTGGGGGTGGGCCTTGTCGCGCCTGCCAGCTTCATGCAGCACTTCATCGTCTTCGTTCTGGCGATTTTCGTGGGCTTCCAGGTGATCTGGGGCGTTGCACATTCGCTGCACACGCCGCTGATGGCAGTTACCAACGCGATTTCGTCGATCATCATTCTGGGGGCGTTGACGCAGGTAGGCTCGGGTAGCTTCTTTGTCGTCATTCTGGCCGCGTTGGCCGTCTTCATGACGGGGATCAACATCTTTGGCGGCTTCCTCGTGACACGGCGCATGCTTGCCATGTTCCAGAAATCTTAAGGGGGCGGGATTATGGAATTCGGTTTCACAACAGCGGCTTATGTGGTCGCGGCAATCCTCTTCATCCTGTCTTTGGGCGGTCTGTCCGGGCAGGAGAGCGCGAAACGAGCCGTATGGTACGGCATTGCGGGCATGGCTTTGGCTGTGGCGGCAACCCTTGTGGGCCCCGGCGCAGGCTATTGGCTTCTGTCGATCATCATGATCGCAGCGGGCGGGGCCATTGGCTACCAACTGGCCACCAAGGTGCAGATGACGCAAATGCCCGAATTGGTGGCGGCCATGCACTCTCTCGTGGGTCTGGCGGCGGTCTTTGTGGGCTATATCGCCCATATCGAGTTGGGCCGTGTCATGGGCATGGACGCCGAGACGCGCGACGCGCTGACCGGTTTCGCGGGCCTTCTGGCGCATAAATCCGGGGTCGAGATCTCGATCCTGCGGGTCGAGCTGTTCCTGGGCGTCTTCATCGGTGCCGTGACCTTCACCGGCTCTGTCATTGCCTACGGCAAACTGGCGGGCCGTGTGGACAGCGCGGCGACGAAACTGCCCGGCGGCCATATGCTGAACATCGCAGCGGCGGCTCTCTCTTTGCTGACGCTGATCTGGTACTGCAACACGGGCGGCTTCTTCCCGCTGTTCCTGATGACCTTGGCGGCGCTGTTCATCGGCTACCACCTGATCATGGGCATCGGTGGCGCGGACATGCCTGTGGTTGTCTCCATGCTCAACAGCTACTCAGGTTGGGCAGCAGCGGCGATCGGCTTCTCGCTTGGCAACGATCTGCTGATTGTTGTGGGCGCGTTGGTCGGTTCCTCCGGGGCGATCCTCAGCTACATCATGTGCAAGGCGATGAACCGCAGCTTCGTGAGCGTCATCCTGGGCGGCTTTGGCGGCCCTGCGGGCGAGCAGATGGCCGTGGAGGGCGAGCAAATCGCCATCGACGCCGACGGCGTGGCGGCGGCGCTGAACGAGGCCGACAGCATCATCATCATCCCCGGCTACGGCATGGCGGTGGCACAAGCACAGCAAGCGGTGTCGGAACTGACCCGCAAGCTGCGTGCTGCGGGCAAAGAGGTGCGCTTCGCAATCCACCCCGTGGCGGGCCGCTTGCCCGGCCACATGAACGTGCTGCTGGCCGAGGCGAAGGTGCCTTACGACATCGTCCTGGAGATGGACGAGATCAACGATGACTTCCCGGATACGGATGTCGCCATCGTTATCGGCTCCAACGACATCGTGAACCCTGCGGCTCAAGACGACCCCAACAGCCCCATCGCCGGTATGCCGGTTCTGGAATGCTGGAAGGCCAAGCAGGTCTTCGTGTCCAAGCGGGGCCAGGGTACGGGCTATTCGGGCATCGAGAACCCGCTGTTCTTCAAAGAGAACACACGCATGTTCTACGGCGACGCGAAAGCCTCGCTCGATGCGTTGCTGCCGAAAGTCGATTAAGGCCAAGCCGATCAAGTCAGAAAACCCCGCCCAATCCGGCGGGGTTTTTCATTTTGGCGCTTTGGGCCATCCCGTGTAGGCTGGCGGCATTCAAACCGCTGCTTTTTCACGAGGCCCCTATGTTCCGTTCCTTCCTCACCGTTGCCGCTTTGGCTATTTCCACCGTCACGGCCACCCTTGCCCCGATGCAGGCTCAGGCCACGGGCCATGGCTGCCAGCAGGTCCATTTCCCACGCGGGGCATATGCCCACACGGTCCACGGCCATGCCAATGCGCACCAATCGCAATGCTACTATCTGCCTGTTCGGGCAGGGCAATTGGCGCGGGTGCGGGTGACTTATGGCTCGGTCTTCTTTTCCACGACACACACCCAAGGCAACTATACCAACGTTGAATTTCGTACCGTGAACGGGCAGCTCTATGTCTATGTGCACACCGATTACGCGGGTAGTCAGCCCTATGGTATCGAGTTCGTGTTCGTCTAAAGGCTGCCCGTTGTTCGTAAGCGCTTTCCCTTGCAGCACGTAAGCGGCACGGTGGCGCGATGAATACGCCCGCACATCTGATTTTCGGGGCTGCTGCGTTCGGCAAGCCTGAACACCGCTGGACCCTTGCCGCCGCCCTGGCGGGAGGGCTGATGCCGGACCTGTCGCTTTACCTGATGGTGGGATGGCACCTGCTGATTGCGGGCACCGAGGCGCGGGTGGTGTTTGGAGAGCTCTATTACTCCGACACGTGGCAGACGGTCTTTGCCGTCGACAATTCGTTCATTCTTTGGGGGGGCGTTTTTGCGCTTGCCCTTTGGCAAGGCTGGCGGGTGCTGATCGCCTTCAGCGGCGCCGCGCTGGTGCATATCGCCTTTGATTTCCCGCTGCACGCGGGCGACGGTCGGGCGCATTTCTGGCCGCTTAGCCGTTGGATCTTTGACAGCCCGGTCAGCTATTGGGACAGGCACCACCACGCCAACTGGGTCGGACCGACCGAATTGGCGTTTTGCATCGCGCTGGTCGCGCTTTTGTGGTGGCGGGTGCCGGATTGGCGCTGGCGGGTGGTTTTTGCGCTGCTGTTACTGGCGGAATTCGGCTCTAACAACATCTGGCGCTTCGTGTTCTGACGCGCCTTGGGCGGTCATTTTGTGAGGATCAGTTTGCCCGCACGGGTGATGCGCAGCGTATAGGTCTTATCGTCCAGAACGATCAAAGCGGTGCCCGCCGCGCCCACAAGGCGTTGCGCGTCATAGATAGGCTCGCTGGGAGGGCGAACGGCGGGAGGCGTGCGGTCCGGGTCGGTCATACGGGCTTGAAAGGACATGGTCTTCTCCATTGGCGAGCGGTTGAGATATTTCTGACTAAATGAGTCGGATTTGTCAATCCCGAGTCTTTTACCTAGAGAAATTGCGCCGCCCCTGACGTCTTGAAAAAGCCGTACGCGGCGCGCGCGGGTATCGCGCTGCTGCAACGGTTGGTCGGAGTGGGGGCGGGGGGTAATTGCGTCCCCTTGGCGGCCATGACATCACAACGGGCATGAACACCAGCACGACGCCCGTCGACCCAGACGCCAACCCACAACGCCCCCTTCGTATCCAAGCGGAGTCGAAACGCGATCCGCGCACCCAGTTCGCGGGCCTGCCGTTCCGTGTGGTGAAGGGCAAAAATGGCAAACGGATCGAGGTCCTACTGGTCACGTCGAGGGAAACCAAACGGTGGATCATTCCCAAAGGCTGGCCCATGGATGGCATGACCCCAGCCGAGGCCGCCGCCCAGGAGGTCTGGGAAGAAGCGGGGGCCATAGGAAAGGCCTACGACACGTGTTTGGGACTATACTCTTACCGCAAGTGGATGAGCAAAGACCTGACGTTGCCCGTGATTGTTGCGGTCTTCGCGGTAAAGGTAAAAAAGCTGGAAGAGGATTTTCCAGAGGCGGGCGAACGCCGACGGAAGTGGTTCAGCCTGAAGAAGGCTGCGACCAAGGTAGAGGAAAAGGACCTGCGCCAGTTGATTGCGACGTTCTCGCTGGATCGACTGAAGTAGCGGCAAGAGAATGGCTCCTGGCCCTTGCAGCGTGCCGGAATTGGCATAGATTCAAAAGATCATGATCAGATACGCGATGAAATGTGGCGAAGGCCACAGGTTTGAAAGCTGGTTCCAATCGGCGGAAGCCTTTGACGGCCTGGCCGACAGGGGCCTGTTGAGCTGCGCGATCTGCGGCGGCGGCGATGTGACCAAAGCGATGATGGCGCCACGCGTAACGGGGGAAGGTGCCCCTGATGGGGCGGAGCCCGCCGGGTCAGAGCAGCGCCCCTTATCGGCCCCGCCACATCCGGCTGAAGCGGCGCTGCGCGCGCTTCGGGAGCATGTGGAGAAGACCTCCACCGATGTGGGCGGCAACTTCGCTCGGGAGGCTCGGGCCATGTATTTGGGCGATAAGCCGGAAAAGCCCATTTACGGGCAGGCCAAGCCCGATGAGGCGCGCGCGTTGATCGAGGATGGCGTGCCGATCCTGCCTTTGCCGGGCGTTCCTGGCGACAAGTCCAACTGACACAGCCCTCGCAGGTTGGGATGACGTGATAGGGGCCGCGATCGGCGGTGTGGGCTGCGGGGGCGGGATTCGATATTTGTAAAAAGGTGAAAGGGCCTGCTAGCGCCACGTGCCATAATCGGGCGTGACGCCTTTGGAGAGCAGTTCACGGGCATCGCGGGCATCGCGCTGGTCTTCCATGCGGCGCACGGATTTGGCGACGGCGCGGGCGATTTGAAGGTCGGGGATGCCTTCGGCCTGCATTTTCGCGACCATCTCCTTGCCCTGAGGAGCGAGGGGTTGGGGGAAGAGAATGTCATCGAGGCTATCAAAGTTGGATTGCGAGGCGGTTTTCAGCGCCGCCATTTTCGCGGCGTAGGGGGGCGCGGCGCGCAGGGCCGTAAGGGCCTTGGCGTGCCAGTGAGCGGCCTGCTCGATCAGGGCGCTGAGGGCGGGGTCGTCGAGGTATTGGGCGACACGCGATTGCGTCGCCGCGGCGTGGGAGAGCAGGTGGGTGTGGGGGGCCTCGTTCCGGTCGAAGATAGCGTAGTAGGTGGGGTCGTATTTATCGGGCTTGGCATTGACGTTGCCACGGGCGGCGCGGCGCAGAAACGCCTCGGCGCTTTGGGTGGCGAAATGGGCGATTTCCGCGTGGGCGTAGCCGAGGGTTGCCAAGGAAGACCGCCACATGCCGTCCTTGAAGGCCCGGGTCATGGGTTTGGCTGAGCCGTTGACCCAATTCAGCCGATGCAGAGCGTGCTTGTCGCGGCCTTTGACGGTGGGGCGGTGGATGCCCAGTTTCATGTTGTCGAAGGGGCGGAACAGGGTTTTCACCCCCCATCCCTTGCGAAACCGGTCTGGGGCGCTGCGGGTGTAGGCCTCGGTCACGGGGGTATTTGTCCAAGCGGTCAACCCGTTGCCGCCCATCATCCGCCACGTCAGGGCGAAGCCGTCGGCCTCGGGCGCCGTGGCGAAGAGGTCATCCAGGTGGCCTTTGCCGCGTTTCACGGTCACGTATTCATCCACGTCCAAGGCGATGATCCAGTCGCTTTCCACCACCTCGGGCAGTTTCAGCGCGCGGCGCAGGGCGAGGGGTTGCGGCTTGCCGCCAAGGGGCACCTTGTTGCGGTGGTGAATGACCTCGCCCATGGCGGCCAGACGGTCGAGGATCGCATCGGTGCCATCGCTGCAATCGTTGGTGAACACGACGATCCGGTCAAAGCCGATCAGGCGGTGGTGGGCGATCCAATGGAGCGCGAAGGGCGCTTCGTCCTTCATCATCGTGACGATGGTGCGACCGGCCATGGTTTCAGCCCTCCGGGCCGTGCCGCAAAAGGCCACCTTCGGCGGCGAGCGCCTCGGCCTGGGGATCGGTCAGGGCATGCAACGTGTCGAACAGGGCGCGGTAGCCTGCTTCGGGATCAGCGCTCTCGGCGATCTCGGCCACGCGTTCTTTCACGGGGACCACGAAGCCATGGGCCCCGGCGCGCCACGCGACCTTTTCACGCCAGCGTGCGTATGTGGGGGCCGCGTAATGCAGAAGGTAGGCGCGCTCGCTGGCGCCCCAAACAGGGCCGGGCGTTCTGTGGCCCTGGGCGTCCTGGGCCCAATGGAGCTTCATGTTCAGCCCCTCTTGCCCGGCGCGGTGAAAGCTTTTGCCTTCGGGGTGATACGTGAGGCCGAAACGCGCCCGCAGGAGGTTGGATTTCTCGCCGTAGACACGGTCCACGGCGGCACGCTCGATGGGGGTGCGGAAGGCCTCGGACCCGTCGGGCAGGCGCACCTGTTCGGCGCTGCGCACGCGCAGGGATTGGGCGTCCTCGGGCAGACTGTCCAAGGCTTGCGCGATGGGGCGGTCTTGCATCCACATCAACTCGTCAGCATCAAGAACCAGTAGCCAACCGTCTGATAACTCTCGGTAAGCTTGGCCCAACACGCCCCGTTGGCGGCGTGTGAAGCGGGCGTCGGGCTTCAGGCGCAGGCTGGCCCAGAAGGCGGGCGTGCAGGGGCGGGCGTCGATGCGCGGCTCCCCCTGCAAGCGGGGGAGTGAGGGATCATCGGGATCGTCAAGAAACAGGACGATCTTGTCGGCCCCCTGATCCAGATGCCAACGCAAAAACCGATCCAGGATCGGCCAAGGTTCCCGCGCGATTGTGGCGACGGTGAAACCCATGGGACTAGAGCAATCCGTGGAAACGGGCGGGGATCTGGACGGGCAGGCCCTGTTCGCGGTTGCGCGGATCTCGCGAGGGGCGCGGGCGCTTTGCGGGCTCTGCGGTGTCGGGCTCGATCGGGAATTCCGCAAGGCCGATGGCGCGGGCCTCGGGCCAGTCTATCGGCTCGGCCAGACCGGCATCGGCGATGGCATTCAGGCGGTCCGTTTGATGGCCGACGAAGCTGTTGTGTTGTTGGGTGCCGCCGCGTGCATCCATGCGGGCTTGGGCCAAGCCCTGGTCGGCCAAGGCGAGGTGGAACAGGACGAAATGCTCGGACATGCGCACGGGTCGATTCAACAGGCGATGGGCGCCGCCAGCCCAGTTCGACCAGCGGTTGATGACGAAGGGTTTGGAATAGCGATCGGCGATGAACCCTGCCTTCCGCTGCCCCAGAATTGGCTGCGTCGGGTCCACCGGTGTCGTTTCCGAGGCCGCTTGCACCACGTCGCAACCGAGCGCGAAGATGTAGCCGTGATCGCCCAATTCGGCAAAGGCATCGGGCCAATCAATGCCCGTGTCGGGGTCAATCACCACGTATTCATCCACATCGCCGCGAATAACGTATTCGTAGCGTTTGCGCAGCCGATTGGCGCGGCCGGACATGGCCTTGGCCATGAATTGATCGTTCTTGATCCGGCGGCGCGGGGCATCCAGCAACACCTCTACGGTGATGCCTGTCAGGTCCACATCGGGTTCCCAATCGTCGCCGTCGATCACAACATAAAGGTTTTCACGCCCGCCCACGATGGGGCCGTAGTAGTCGATCCACTTCTGAAGGAAGTAGCTTTCGTGGCGCACATGGGTCAGGGCGCAGAGGAACTCTTTGGCCATATCTTCTAGCCTTCGATGCTTTGGAAGGTGAGCGTTTCGCCGACCCGTTCAGACAGGGCCGCTACCGCCTTTGTGGTCTGGAGTTTGGTGGGCGCGGTCCACTTGGTGGCGGCGGGCAGGAACCCGTCTTTGGCCAACGCGGCCCCAATGGCGGGGAATGACAATGCCGCGTGGGCCTCGCGCTTTTTGGTGCGGCGTCCCTCGGGGCCATAGACGCCCGAAACCGCCTCGATCCTTGTGGGGGCGCGGCCTTGCCAGCTGGTGAACTGGGCGACGTAGTCTTCGATATTATTGGTCGGGCCGCGATTGATGATGGCCACCTTGGTATCAGGAGAAACAACCATAGCGGCCAGATGCAGGGACGAGGCATCCAGCGACACGATCCGGCGCGCGGCCTTGTAGGCGGCGATTTGTTCCGTGATGTCATGGTTCTGAGGGTGGAAAATGCTGTAACCGGCCTTTTCCATCCGCGTCTCGATCAGTGTTTCAAGCAATACAGAGCCGCGTTTGGAGGGCAGTTGCGAGCGGGAAATATAGAGATCCTGCCCACCTTGTGCCGCCACATCGGCCCCAAGGGTCGATTGCATAAATTGGCGGTATTCGGGGCGGCCCTTGATCATGTTGCCGATGCCAAAGCCCGGTTCGGGGATGGCCAATTGATCAATGATAACGGGCTGTTGCGGGACGCGGAAGGTGACCTTCGTATCGTCCAGCCCCATGGCGGCGAAGAACGGGA
This sequence comes from Gymnodinialimonas sp. 57CJ19, assembly GCF_038396845.1. NCBI lineage: Bacteria > Pseudomonadati > Pseudomonadota > Alphaproteobacteria > Rhodobacterales > Paracoccaceae > Gymnodinialimonas > Gymnodinialimonas sp. 57CJ19. The sequence goes on along the minus strand of NZ_CP151587.1, from coordinate 3,567,308 downwards.
GTTGATGGCGGAAATGCCGCCGCTCGTGGGTCAGATGCTGTTTGGGTAGAAATACGATGCCCGCGATGGGGCCCAAAGCATCCAGCGCCCAAAGTCTGGACGTCGTTTCGCACAGGAAGTGGCCGAAGTGGCCATAGAACAGCCCACCATAGAGCCACCGGCCCACCAGACGCTCAGGCGCTTGTTCCGATGTCGGGAAGGCGGGTTCCAATGTGATCGGCCCGGTGTCATAGCGCCAGCAATGGCCTTCGGGCAGGAAGGTGCCCTGCGCATCAAACAGGCCCGCCGCGCGGCGGGCGCCACGGTCGCCGCCCTCGACCCAAGGGACCAGCGTCACATCATCGTGCCACGACGGGGTCCAATTGATCGGGCGGTCCGGATCAAAATCCAGCGCTGGGGCGGGGGGCGGAACGGCTTGCATATCGTTCACTCCAGCGCGTCCTCGGGCGTGATGCCGACCTCCTGGCACATGCGCCAGGCGTAGGAGTTCTCCAGCGGGGCATTCTTGCGCCACCAGGGCTTGGTGCCGTTGGTGTAGAGGTGGACGGAGACGGTATTCTCGGAGAACCAGCCCTCAACCCGGCCATGGGGGTCGTAGAAGATGTCGTTCAGCTGGAACGGCACCGGGTAGAGAACGTCCGAGGTCATAGCCTTGTCGATGTCGCCCGTCTGGCGCGCGAAATGGGTGAAGGCTTGCGGGCCGAAGGCTGTCCGCTCGGTCTTGTAGATCCGCACGGCGAGCGGCAGGTTGCTGTCCTGGCGGTCCATCCGTTTGCGCTGGCGTGGATTCCACCAGGGCGGATAGTCGGGCAGGTTGTCGTAGTAGTCGAGCAGTTGGTCCATCAACTCGCCCTTCTGGGGGATGCCGACGACGCCGCAATTCAGCGCCCCGCGCATGCCGTGGCCGGCGTAGATATGCTCCCACTCGTCCGGGAACGGGGCGTGGCAGAAGGCGTCGCAGTCGATCCAGATGGCGCCTGTCTGCTGGATCATCTTGTAGCGGAAGACGTTGGAGAGGAACGAGGCCGAGGTTGCTTCCACGATGTCCATGGGGATGTCCATGATATCGGTGGCGGGTTTGACCACCACGCCTTCGGGGGCGTTGGTCACTTCGTCGGTGCAGTAAAGCGTCACCGGATGGCCGTGGCGCAGGTGGGATTTCAGGCAGAGCTGGTTGAGATATTGCAGGCTCTCGCCGATCCAGAGAGAGGCGACGGGGCGTCTGTTGAGGTCCATGGGTTGGCCTTTTTTGCTCGATGCGAGGCGAATTTGTTCGCGCTTGATTGCGGCCAGTGTCGCCTTTTTCGCGGCCCTTGGCAAAGGGTTTTGGCAGAGAATTTTAGAGGTGTGGCGGGTGTGCTCAAGCTTGAGCAGGGGTTTAAGGTATTGATTTGTAATATAATTCAGAATAGGCGCAAAGGAATGAGTGATTTTGCAGCGATGAGGTAGCCCGCAATGGTGCAGTTCCTCCGCCGCTGCACCGTTGACGCCGAGTCTTTGCGGGAGCGAATGTCGGTTATGCGGGACAAAGCTGCCGTTCAATTCCCTCCTAAGGGGAGGGGCGAAATGTGGTCCGTCAAATTTGTTATTCGTTGCGCTCGCGAAATCAACTGTTGGGTCAATTCATGCCACGGGAACTTTACACGGGCACTTTTCCCGCTCGCTAACGGGTTCCGCTCCGCCATGGACTGCGAAGATCGTGCGAATCGTTGCTCAATGTTAACAATGTGTTAAAGTAAACCCGTTTTAAAATTTGGGACAAAAAAAATGACAATTTCTTTGAAGGCTCTTTTTGCGGCGCTGCCTGCCGCGATGCTTGTGGGAGCGACAGCAGCATATGCTGTCCCGATCAACGACGATATCGATGGCTCAATCCTCCTGACGGGCACTGGAAGTTACATCCAAGATGTGACCGGCGCCACCGCGTCCGGCGCGCCCGCTGGTAATTATGGGGGCATCGATAACGACGTTTGGTTCACCTTTTTCGGAACGGGCGCCAATGCTGAGGTATCGACGTCGAACCCTGCGACGGATTATGACACCCAGATCTGGGTGTATTCTGGCTACGATGGTTTCAACCTTTCAAGCCTGAGCGTAGTTGATTACGACGATGATGGAGGGTCGGGTTTTTCGTCCCTTGTAAATTTCGCGACCACAAGTGGAACACAGTATTGGTTCAATATCGACGGTTTTGCCGGCGACTCTGGTACATTCGAACTTAGCTACGCTGATCTCGCAGATGCCGCGCCTGTTCCTCTGCCGGCCTCGGGTTTGTTGCTTGGTGGGTTGCTGCTCGGCGGTGGTGTTGCTGCTCGTCGGAAGAAACGCACCTAAATCGATCACTGTTCTTGTGAAAAGCCCGGCATCGTTTCATTATGATACCGGGCTTTTTATATGCGATATTGACTGGGACTTGAGGAAATTCAGGATTTCCATTTTGTCTCCATTCCGCCGTTCGCTTCGACCCCCTACACCAGCTGATCCAAGACGCGAGCCTAGATCACCTGTGCGCTTACGCTAGTGCCGTCTGCGACGCCTGTGATCTCCAGGATTGAGAGACCACTGCGAACGCGCCAAGTGTCTGAAGCGATCTTTTGTACGATGGGGGTGCTAGGCCAGGCGCTGAGGTCGTATCGTTGGTCTTCGTGCCATTGCGCGATGATGGTGACGCCGCCATAGGCCGGCTTGAAGATTTTGGCGCCTGCCTCCGGCGTGATGCGGGTGACGCCTGCGCCGGTGGCGATTTCATGGTCGCCGTCGCCAATGTGTAGCGCGTTCTGGCCGGGGCCTGCGTCGATGGTGGAGGCGCCCTCGCCGTCATAAATGACATCGTTGCCGTGGCCGCCGTAGATATGGTTGCGGCCCGCGTTACCGTGGATTTCATCATCCCCGGTGCCGCCGTCCAGCGTGTCGCGGCCGGGGCCGCCGTAAAGCGTATCGTTGCCCTCTTCCCCGTAGAAGCCGTGGCGGCGGTTGCCCTGTTTGGCCTTGGCGATCATCGTGTCGTTACCCTTGCCGCCGTAGAAGGTGGCAGAGCCGTGCTTGGGGCCGATCATCACGTCGTCGCCGTCCGAGCCCTTCACGTCAATCTCGACCCTCTCGGACGTCTCGAAATGGATCGGGCTGTCAGGGTGCGCGACGATCTGGAGGCGCTTGCCCTCGGGCTGGGGGCCTGTGCCTGCGCCTTCCTCCTTGCGGGACACCACGGTGGCGATGCGAATTTTCTCAACGTTTGCAGGGCAGTGGAGGATGTAGTCATCCGGCCCCGCCATGTACCAGAGCGTATCGGTGCCGCCGTCCTTGTCCTCTTGGATCTTCTCGGCGTCCGCGCCGTAGGCCCAGTAATCGTTATCTGCGCGGCCCCCCGCAAGCACGACAGAGCCGTCCACAGCCATCATCGCGTTGACGCCCTCGGCCGGGTTCTCAAACCCGCGCAGGTCGAGGCCGAGGTCCAGCGCGCCACGGGTCAACTCATCGCGGAGCGCGTTGATAGGGGCGCTGTCGGCGAGGTTCTGGGTCTCTCCGGGGTCGTTTTCCAGGTCGTAGACGTGTTCCTCGCCGTTGGGATAGCGGAAGTAGCGGTACTGGGAGAGGCCCTCGACGGAGGGGCGCACGGAGAGGGTGCCGAAGACGCAGGTGATGGGGGATTTGGTGGCGTCATAGCTGCCGAAGCTGGGGTCGATCAGCGGCAGCAGCGATTGCCCGGAGGTCCAGTCCGGGCGCGGGGGCAGGCCCGCCAGTTCCATGATCGTCTTGGGGATGTTGTGGAGGCTGACGGGCAGCGGCTCGACCCGCGGTTCCAGCCCTGCGTGCCACATGCCAAGGGGGATGTGGGCGGCGCTATCCCATTGGGACATCTTGTGAAAACTGTCGTGGTTGCCAAGGTTGAAGCCGTTGTCGGACAGGAAGATCACCGTGGTGTTTTCGGCCATGGGAGAGGCACGGAGCGCATCCATGAAGCGCCCGATTTCGTGATCCACATGGGAGATACAGGCGAAGTAGGCGCGCACGACCTGCCGCCATGCATTGTCGCCGGCCTTTTCGGGCGTCCAGGGGCCGTTGGCGATATAGGCGGCCTCGTAAACGGCGAAACCGGGTTGCGGGCCGAAGTAATCCTCGGGCGCGGCGATGGAGGGCCAGACGATGTCGTCGGTGTCATACTGGGCGTAGAAACGGTCGGGCGCGACGAGGTTGTAGTGGGGGTGCTTGAAGCCGAGCTGGATCAGCTGGCGTCGGGACGGATCCGCGCGCGAGAGGTGGTCGATGGCGTTTTGCGCCACGCGGTTGTCGAAGAACGTGTGGTCGTATTCGCCTTTGTCGTTGGGGTGGTTCACGCCTTTGATGCCGGGGCCCTTGTCCAGGTAGGCATGGACGTTGCGGCGCTTGCCTTTGTCTTCGGCCAGGGCGTCCTCATGGAAGAGGATGCGGCGGTATTCCTCGGGCATCGGCTTGTAATTGCTGTCAACTTTGCCGGTTGTGAAGGTGTAGAAGCCCGCCCGGCGCAGGTCGTAGGCCCAGGCTTTCTCGGGCGGATAGGCATCGCGCCAGAAGCGGTTGAGGTCCACGAGGCCTGAGCGGAAGGGGGAAATCCCGGTGGCCAGTTCCGCCCGACACGGCGCGCAGAGCGGCACGGTGGCGTAGGCGTTGGAGAAGCGCACGCCCTCGGCCATCAGGCGATCAAGGTTGGGGGTCTGGATCTCCAGCCCGAAGGTTTTGCGCCAGGTGTAGACGTCGATCATGTCATCGACCCAGATGACGCAGATGTTGCCGTCTTTGATGCTGTCGGGGGTGAAGGTCATGCGGCGGCCCATAGGTGGTGGCGCTTGAGCGCGGCGAGGGCCTTCGCGTCAGCCGGCGCGTCGGAGTGCAAGAGCGCCCGCCCCGGGAACAGCCACAGGTCAAGGATCAAGGCGCCGCCCAATGTCTTGAACAGTTTGGGGCGTTGGTTCCGGCATCCGATAAACAGGCTGGCCGCCCCCTGAAGGATGCCTTCGCTGGCCTTCGCGTCCACCCGGTTCGGCCCCATCGCTAGCGCCAGTTGGTCGCCGAACAGCGACACGATCGCCAGGCGCGGCGCGTCCTTGTCGGGGCAGGGCAGATCGACCGAGGCTCGCCCCTGATCGTCTTTCGCGGTCAGCACGCCGCCTGTTTCCGACAGGAACAGGTAGTTGCCCGCCCGCGTGGCGTTCAGCGCAAACAGGGTCCGCGCGTCTGTGCCCGGCGGCGTATAGAAGCGCACGGCGAGGCTGGCAGTGGCCGCATCGGGGGCGGCGTCTTCGGCCACCATGCCGCAATGAACGCCCGCACGGCATTGCAGGCCCATGAGGGTATCGACCTCTCCGATCTGGCCGTTGTCCTCGTTTGGTTCGGTAGGCTCGGCGGGCGGGCCGCCAATGAGGGTGCGCCAAAGGGATACCGCGCCCGTGTCCGGGTTCTGCTCCATCTGCGCGGTTGCGCCGTGCCACCACTGGCTTCCCTTGAGGGCCGATTTCACCGCGTCGGGTTCCGCCGAGCAGAGCACGCCGGGGGGCAGGTTGTGGTCCAGCTCAAGCATGGCGGCCCCCGTTGATGGGAAGCTGCGCGGGTAGCGCCCAGCGATGCAAGGTGACGCCCGTGACACTGACAAGGTGCCAATCATCGCGCACCGCGCCGGGGCCGTTGGCGGCGTAGATCAGGCGCAAGTCGGGGCCTTCGGGCGCCTTGGAAAGGGCGATCAGCACGGTTTGCGGATCATCCTCGGCCACGGAGATGTCGGTAATCTCGGCCCCGTTGGTGCAGCCCGCAAGGCTGAACCCGGCGTTTTCCCCGGCATTGAAGGGATCGGCCCTGTCCACCACCAGCGGCCCGTTGGCACGGGCGGCGACGCGCAAAACGGTGCCCTCCACCTCGGCCAGATGCAGGGTGGGGCATTTCCACGTGGCGGCCTCGGCGATGGCTGAGGCGGTCATCTCGGCTTGCTGCGTACGGGCGGTGTCGGTGGGGCGGTCGTAGTCATCCAAGGCGAACATATAGGCGGGGGCCGAGTGGATCAGGCGGTGGTCCCCGTGGGACCAGCCAAGCTCCCATTGCCCATCGAGCGCTGGGCCGGGCGCAATCCCCGGCAGACCGGATTCGAACTTTGCCACGAACAGCGGCTTGTCGAAGCCTAGCGCCCAAAGCCCCGCGCTGATGGCTTCCATGGTGGCGAGCATCCCGTCGCGGTAGGCGGCGGCGCTGTCGGAGTGATCTTCGAGCGCGAAGTCGAGCGTGACGGCCAAGACCTTCGCCTTCTTCCCCATCAGGGCGGCGGCGTCTTTCAGGTTCCTGGCGGCGATCAACAGGTTTTCTACCGCGCGGCCTTTGGCCAATTCGGCCGAGGTGGTGGCGGCGTCCGTCTCGACCCTTGTGACGAACAGGGGCAGGGGGCCGAAATCAGCCATGCGCCAGTCAAGAATGGCCTGCGCGGTCAGCGCCTCCAGGGTCATTTCGCGCAGATGTTCCAGCCGATCCAGCGGCTTTGCCGTCTCGATCCCCGCGTGCCCCACGGCGCCGATATCATCGGCGGGGGCCACGATGTGTTGCGGATAGCGGGCGGGTTCGCGGCTGGCCAAGGCGGCCCTTGCGCCGCCGACGCCAAGGATACCCAGAAGCGGCCCGCTAGTTTCCGCGATGATATCGCCGCCGTCGCCATGCTTGCGGAAGCCGCGCACGCCCTGGTCGCCGGGCAGCCTTGCGGTGAAGGTGAGCCAATCGCCGTCGCGGCGCCCGTCCCAAGCGTCAATGCCGTCGGGAAGCTCGGCGGCCTCGACCGGGGTGGCTTGCGCCTGAGATGGCCCGCGATCGGGCAGGCGCAGGGCCAAATCCTCGACCACACGGTCGGCCAACCGCAACACCAGCCCCGAGGGGTCGTAGCGAATGACATCGCCATTTTTCGCCCGCAACACCACGCCGTGGCTGGCGGTCAGGCCCTCATCTTCATCGGAATTATTCGTCACTGCATGCCCCTTTTGCGGCAGAGTAGGCCAGCGTAGCCCCCCACGCCAAGGCCAATCAGCCTATAGCGTGCCATTGAATTGCAAAGAGCCCGAGGGCGCGCGTTCGACGTCTTCCACAAAGCCCTTTTCCGCCAGCACCGGCGTATATTCCGCGCGGTACTTCTCGGCCTGATCGTCCGAGACGACGGGGATAATCACCCGCTTGAGCCGGCTCAGGTCTTGGGAGCCCAAGCGTGCGGCGGGCAAGTCAGCGGCGCGACCAATGCGCAGGGCATCGGGGTTGAAATCCTTCAGATAGGCGGCCAACCCGCTGGCTTGATCCGGCCCGTCGGAGGGGAAGATCAGCGGGCCATCGGTGAATTTCAGGCGGTCGTTGGCGATCTCGGCCCGCTCGGCCAGCGTCCGGCCATAGGCCACCAGCGGGGTGCGGCTGTCTTGCGCCATATAGATCGTGCCGTCGTTCATCTTTACGGTGCGCATGCCGATAAACCCAATCCCCGCGCCGATTTCCAGCACGCGGGGACAATGGGCCAAGTAGCCCGCGATATTGCGGGCGTGGCGGCGTTCAAACCGGCCCAGAATGATCACGTCGAGGCTTTCGGGCGAAAAAACACGGGGGTCGGCGGGCAGGTCGATATCGTGGTTCGCCACCCATTCCAGACCGATTTCGCCGCTCAGGTCGATGTCGCCCTGCACGTAAGGATCGCCGTCCGAGGCCGCCCACCCGGCGACATTGTCGTTGCGCCGTTCCTCGATCGGTTTGGCGGCGGCTTCCTTTTCCACCCGGCTCATCAAGGCGGCGATCTTGGCGGGGTCGCGGGCTTGGGGGGGCTTGGCCTCGATCTTGGTGATGGGGACCTTCCCGGCCTCGATTAACCCTTCGCGCAATTGGGCATAGGCCTCGGTCTGGCGGTATTCGTCAAGGCGGGCTTCCACCCGGTCCAGCGCGGCGAAATGCAGGTCGTGCAGGACCGGATCTTTCAACAGCTCTGCCATGATCTTGGCGCGTTTTTCGGCGTGCAACATGGCGGTTTTGTCTTCCACCTCGTTGCGGTCCTGCAAGGACCAGTAGTCGTTGTTATACTTGTCTTTCTTGTTGTTCACATTGCCGCGGAACTTGCGCACGGCGTAGCTGTCCACCGACTTCACCGCGTAGTGGTTCATCTGCGCCCAATCGTAGCCCACGGTGCGCCGGATCGAGCGCCAGCCACGGAACTTGAAGTAGTCCTCCATCGGGCGGCCAGAGCCGTTGAGCCACTTCACCGTGTCGGGAAAGTCCGTCTCCAGCCACTTGTTCTTGATCGACGGGCGATGGATGCCGAGTTTCCAATAGCGGTGGTCGAATTTGAACAGGGTTTTCACCCCCCATCCCTTGTTCCAGAGCGGCGGCGCGGCGCGGATATATTGCTCGGTCACGGGCGCGCGGGACCATTCCACCACCCCGCCCGAGCCATAGATCCGCCACGTGATCACAATGCCATTGGCCCCTTGAGCCACGGCGTCGTCGATCATCCCCTCAACACTGCCCGAGGGGTGGCGGATGCAGAGGAATTCATCGGCGTCAAAGTTCAAAACCCAGTCGGCCTGGCGCACGATTGGCTCCATCTGCGCGTGCTTCAGGGCCGAGGGTTGCGGCTTGATCCCTTCCGCGATGACGTTCTCACGGTGGTGGCCCAGGCCCAATTCCTCCAGCCTTTTCAGCATGGTATCGGTGCCGTCGCTGCAATCGTTGGTGTAGACGAGGATATTGGTGAAGCCCACGGCCAGATGATGCGCGAACCATTCCAGAAGGAACGGCGCTTCGTCTTTCATCATCGACACGGCCAGAACTTCGCCATGTTTTGAGGTGTTCTTGAGGTGCTGCACGTCGCCCTTTGATCCCGGTTTGCCGGTGTGATTTGAGCCAGCTTACCACGCCACGGGCCGTATTAGAACAGCCTGAGGCGTGGCGATTGGTGTTGGGTTGGCACTGCGATGGCGTCGATCCGCGGGGCCTTGACAGTTCAGGGGCACTGTAGACGTCGCCTCGGACGTCCGGCACGTTTCTGAAATCGTTTTTCACGAAGGCGGGCGGTACGTTCCATTAGTTCTTTACGTATGGCCATTGTTTTTCATATGGTGAAATCGAATTTCAAATCCGGTGGAATGCCCATGGCTGATCCTGACAAAACCCCGCCTCGGCGCGCGCGCGGGCGGCCGCGCGATTGGGATGACAAGACCGCGCAGAACACCATCAAGTCCCTCGACCGGGCGATGGAGGTGTTGGAACATCTGAGCGAGACCCCCGGTGCGACCCTGTCTCGTCTGGCCGAAGACCTGAGCCAATCGCCCGCCACCGTCTACCGCATTCTGGTGACGTTGGAGGGGCGCAAGCTGGTGGAGTTCGACCCCGCCGCGCAGCATTGGCACATCGGCGCCCGGGCCTTTGTCATCGGCGCCCGCTATCTGCGCCGTACGACTCTGGTGGACCGTGCCCGCCCCATCATGCGCCGATTGATGGAGGTGACGGGAGAAACCGCAAACCTTGGAATTGCGCGCGATTCCAGCGTGTTGTTCGTCAGTCAGGTCGAAACAACAGCCACCATCCGCGCCTTTTTCGCGCCCGGTACGCTGTCGCCCATGCATGCCAGCGGCATCGGAAAGGCCCTGCTTGCGCAGATGAGCGATGATCGCCTGTCCCGGTTGATCGCCACGGCGCCGTTGGATCAATTTACCGCTCGGACGCTGACGGAACCTGCCACGCTCAGGGCTGATCTGGAGGCCACGCGCGACCGGGGCTTTGCCTTTGACGATGAAGAAAAGAATGAGGGGATGCGCTGCATCGCGGCGCCGGTTTTCGACCTGAACCAGGAAGCCGTTGCAGGTATCAGCGTATCGGGCCCTGCCAGCCGGGTGACGGCGGCGCAGATGGTCCCCTTTGCCGACGCCGTGATGGCGGCCGCGGCGGAATTATCCGCAGCCATGGGGGCGGAAACGTCCGAGCGCTGATACTTGCGAGGGCGGCGGCGAATCTGTTACAGATGGAACTGCTTGGCGTCGTAGGATGTCCATGCCCCGCGGGCCGGGATTTGTTTGTTGCGTGAAGGGCACGTTCCACGCGACGTTCAAAAACAGGAGACCCGATATGGGACCATTCCCCCACGACGCCCCGAAATCCGTGATCGACGCCAACAATGTGGCTGGCACCGATGGCTTTGAGTTTGTCGAATTCGCCCACCCCAACCCGGCCGAGCTGGAAACCCTGTTCCAAGCCATGGGCTACGCCGAGGTGGCGCGGCACAAGACCCGCGATATCAGCCTCTATCGTCAAGGCGACATCAACTATGTCCTGAACCGAGAGCCGAACACCCACGCCGCCCGTTTCGTGCAAGATCACGGCCCTTGCGCCCCGGCAATGGCGTGGCGCTGCGTTGATGCCGCCCACGCGCTGAAATGCGCGGTGGACTACGGGGCCGAGGAATATACCGGCGACGATAAAACCATGGACGTGCCTGCGGTCGTCGGCATCGGCGGATCACTTCTTTACTTCATTGATACCTACGGCGAACAAAGCCCCTATGAGGCCGAATTCGACTGGCTTGCAGAGGCCGACCCAAAGCCGTTTGGCGCGGGGTTCTATTACCTCGACCACCTGACCCACAACGTGATGCGCGGGAACATGTCCACTTGGTATGACTTCTACGCCAAGGCTTTCAACTTCAAGGAAATCCGCTTCTTTGACATCAAGGGCAAGCAGACGGGCCTGTTTTCGCGGGCCCTGACCTCGCCCTGCGGCAAGATCCGTATTCCGATCAACGAAAGCGCCGATGACACCTCGCAGATTGAAGAATACCTCAATGAATACAAGGGCGAAGGTATCCAGCATATCGCCGTGGCGACCAATTCGATTTACGACAGCGTGGACCAGATCGCGGCCAATGGCATCGACTTCATGCCACCGCCGCCCGACGCCTACTACGCCATGAGCCACAAGCGCGTGCACAATCATGAAGAGCCGTTGGAGCGCATGAAGCAGCACGGCATCCTGATCGACGGCGAAGGAGTTGTTGACGGCGGCGTGACGCGGATCTTGTTGCAGATCTTTTCCAAGACCGTGATCGGCCCGATCTTCTTCGAGTTCATCCAGCGCAAAGGGGATGACGGCTTTGGGGAGGGCAACTTCAAGGCTCTGTTCGAGAGTATTGAAGAGGATCAGATCCAGCGCGGCGTGATCTAGGCGTCCACTGCCGCGCCCACGGCTTTCAGTGCCGGATAGAGGGCGCGGTAACCCGCAAGGCGCGGCGCCAGTTCGGCGGCGCGGGCCGGGTCGGGGGTGAACCAGCGGCTGACCTCGGGCTTGGTGGCGACATGGGAGGGCGCGGCGCCAAGGGCCATTTGCCCCAGACGCGCGGCCCCCAGGGCGGGGCCAACCTCGGCCGCATCGCTGCGCCCAAGGGGCACTTGGATCACGTCGGCGATCATCTGCAACAGGAAGTCACTGCGGGTGCCGCCGCCGATGGCCAGAAGCCTGTCGGGCTTTGCGCCGCCTGCGGCCATGGCGGCCTGAGCATCGGCGAAGGTGAAGGCGATGGCCTCTACCACGGCGCGCATCATGGTGCCTTGGGTGGTGGTCTCGGACAGGCCCCAAAACCCCGCGCGGATGTCGTTGTCGCCGTGGGGGGTACGCTCTCCGCTCAGGTAGGGCAGGAATAGCGGGCCGGGGGTGGCCGTTGCGGCTTCTTCTAGAAGATCGGCGATGGGGCGTTGCAGCAGCGCTGCCAACCACGCCATCGGCCGCGCGCCGTTCAACATGGCGGCCATCTGAAACCAAAGGCCGGGCAGGGTGTGGGCATAGGCGTGGGTGCGACGTTCGGGGTTCGGCTCGCATGTCTTGGTGGTCACAAAGACCTGCCCCGATGTGCCAAGCGAGATGAAGCCATCACCCGGTGCAACGGCCCCGATCCCCACGGCCCCCGCCGCGCCATCGCCCGCCCCGGTGGCCACAGGAATGCCTTGGGGCAAGCCAAGGGCAAGGGCCGCATCAGCGCCGAGGTGTCCGGCCACGGCGTGGCCCGCCAGCACAGGGGGCAGCCAAGCAATATCGGTGGCGGAGGCATCGCACAAAGCCTGCGACCATTGGCCGGAATGTTGGTCAAACCACGACGTGCCGGCCGCATCGGACGGGTCTGTCGCCAGGTTTCCGTGGAGGTAAAGTCCGACATAATCCTTGGGCAAAAGCACATGGGCGATACGGGCGTGCACCTCTGGCTCGTGGTGGCTGAGCCAGAGCAGCTTGGGCGCGGTGAAGCCGGGCATGGGAGGCACGCCAGTGATATGCCCGATGTCGGGCACAGCGGCGGCCATCGCGGCGCATTCGGCCACGGCGCGGCCATCGTTCCACAGGATCGCGGGGCGCAGGGGTTTGCGGCTCTCATCCAGGGTGACCGCGCCGTGCATCTGGCCTGACAGGCCGATGACCTTGATCGTTTCGCGCAAACCGGCAGGCAAGCCCGCCATCGCCACGCCAAGGGCGGCGATCCAAGCGTCGGGCGCCTGTTCGCTGGCGCCGGTGAACGGGTGTTGAGAGGTCAGCGGCCCCTCGGACGTGGCCACAACCGCGCCCGCATCGTCGGTCACGCAGACCTTGACTGCCGAAGTGCCCATATCAATGCCCAGATGTGCCACGCGCGTTCCTTTCGAAGTGTCGTGGAGGGTAAACCCCCCGCGTGGACCCGTGTCAATTGAGGCAGGGCCAGACCGCTCGGGCAGTTGCGCCGGGATCGTTTCGGGGGGGGCACGCGCAGTACGGGGCGTGTTGATCACAGCGCCCGGGCGCAGCGGAACCGGGCGCAGCGCCCTCTCCTTTTGGGGCCAGGCGTGCAACTTTTTGATTGCTCCGGGAAGTGGGGACATGACACCCATAGTCAAGGTCGCCTGCGCCCGCCGAAATTGCCGCCCAGCCAACAGATAGCGAGATTTTCAATGACCAAAGATCCCCTGCTGCAACCCTACCAATTGAAACATCTCACCCTGAAAAACCGGATCATGACCACCAGCCATGAACCGGCCTATCCCGAAGACGGCATGCCCAAGGATCGCTACCGCGCCTATCATGAGGAACGGGCAAAAGCGGGCGTCGCGCTGGCCATGACCGCAGGATCGGCGGCGGTTTCCAAGGACAGCCCGCCGGTGTTCAACAATATCCTCGCCTATAAGGATGAGGTGGTGCCGTGGATCAAGAACCTGACCGATGGGTGCCACGAACATGGCTGTGCGGTGATGATCCAGCTGACCCATCTGGGGCGGCGGACCACGTGGAACAAGGGCGACTGGCTGCCCTCGGTTTCGTCCTCAAAACACCGTGAACCGGCACATCGGGCCTTTCCCAAGCTGATCGAGGATTGGGATATCGAGCGCATTATCAACGACTTCGCCGATGCCGCCGAGCGGATGAAGGCAGGCGGCATGGATGGGATTGAATTGCAGGTCTACGGCCACCTGTTGGACCAGTTCTGGTCGCCCCTGACCAATGATCTGGTGGGCCCATATGGCGCCGACACCCTGGAAAACCGGATGCGGTTCCCTCTGGATGTTCTGGCGGCCATTCGCAAACGGGTGGGGGACGGGTTCATCGTCGGCTTCCGCTACACCGCCGATGAGGCCCAGAAAGGCGGCATCACGGCGGAAGACGGGCTGAAGATCTCGCAAACATTCGCCGAGACGGGGCAGCTCGATTTCCTGAACGTGGTGCGCGGGCGTATCCACACGGACCCGGCCATGACCGATCTGATCCCGATCCAGGGCATGAAGAGCGCCCCGCATCTGGATTTCGCGGGTCAGGTCAAGAAACTGACGGGAATGCCCACGTTCCATGCGGCGAAAATTCCGGACGTGGCCACCGCCCGTCACGCGGTAGAGGCGGGGCTTTTGGATATGGTTGGCATGACCCGCGCCCATATGGCCGACCCCCACGTGGTCAAGAAGATCATGGAAGGGCGCGAGGATGATATCCGCCCCTGCGTCGGGGCCACCTACTGCCTCGACCGGATCTACGAGGCGGGGGACGCCTTGTGCATTCACAACGCCGCAACGGGGCGAGAGCTGACCATGCCCCACACCATACAACCCGCTGATAACACGCGAAAAGTCGTGGTCGTGGGGGCAGGCCCGGCCGGGCTGGAGGCGGCCCGCGTGGCGGCAGAGCGGGGCCATGACGTGACCGTCTTTGAGGCGCAGCCTGATCCCGGCGGGCAAGTGCGCCTGACGGCCCAAAGCGCACGGCGGCGCGAGATGATCTCGATCATTGATTGGCGCATGGCCCAATGCGCCGCCCGCGATGTGACGTTCCATTTCAACGCATGGGCCGAGGTGGAGGATGTGACGGCCCTCAACCCCGATGTGGTGATTATCGCCACCGGCGGCATGCCCAACACCGAGTTGTTCGAGACAGGTCAGGACGCGGCCCATGTCGTGACCTCCTGGGACATCATCTCGGGCGATGTGAAACCGGCCAAGAACGTGCTGATCTATGACGAAAGTGGCGATCACGCGGGCCTTCAGGCCGCCGAAATTGCCGCAGCAGCGGGGTCCACGGTGGAGGTGATGACACCGGACCGGGTTTTCGCGCCGGGCGTTATGGCGATGAACCTGGTGCCCTATATGCGGTCGCTCCAGGACAAGGACGTGACCTTTACCGTGACGCGCCGCTTGCTGGACGTGGCGAGAAACGGCAACCAGCTGACGGCGGTGATCGGCACCGATTACAGTGACCATTCAACCACGCAGGATGTGGATCAGGTGGTGGTCAACTACGGGACGTTGCCGTTGGATGATCTTTATTTCGACCTCAAACCGCTCAGCTCCAACGGCGGGGCGGTGGATCACGACGCGCTTATCGAAGGCTTGCCGCAAACGATCGAGCGTAACGGCGATGGGACGTTTCAACTGTTCCGCATCGGCGATGCGGTGTCTGCGCGCAATACCCACGCCGCCATCTATGACGCGCTTCGGTTGGTAAAAGACCTCTAGGCGCCAGAGCTTTCAACCGGCTTGCCGACCCTTGGGACGGCAGGGTCGTTCTGTGAGTGTTTTTGGACATGGGGCAGGGCGCGTCCTCTCTGATTGGGGGCGCGTCTTGACGGTCCCGGCGGGCGGGGGGCTTTGCCAATCAGGGCAAGCGTCCTCCTTTCATTTGCAGCAAATATTCGTAGACTGCCCTGGCTAGTCCCAGCGGGGTGCCCATGCCGTCCAAGACGTCCCATGCCGATAAAGTCCTTGAAGCGACCAGTTCCGCGTCGGCTGCTGCGCGGTCGCAGGTGGCGGCCAGTTGGAACCGTTCGGTTCTGAAACATGGGCTGAACCCGGACAATGACCGTGCGCCCGAGTTGATCGAGGAATCCGCCCTGCGGGAGCGTTTGCAAGCCCATGAACAATTCATGATGGTGGCCGCGCCACGGCTGGACGCGCTCTATACTCTGGTCGGCCAATCGGGCTGCGCGGTGCTTTTGACCGACGCGGAAGGTGTCATTCTGGATCAGCGCATGTCCGATACGGACACCCCCACCTTCGAGGTCTGGGGCCTGCGTGCTGGCGCGGATTGGAGCGAGGAACGCGAAGGAACCAACGGGATCGGCACCTGCCTGACCGAGCGGCGCCGGGTCATCATCCACCAAGACGAGCATTTTCACGCCCGCAACATCGGGATGAGCTGCATCGACGCGCCGATCTTCGGGGTGAATGGACAGATCGTTGCCGCCCTTGATGTGTCCTCGGCGCGGGCCGATCAGACCGAGGCGTTCAACCGCCTGATCGCCGCGCAGGTCGCCCAAACCGCCCGCGCGATTGAAGAGGCCAACTTCCGCGCGGCTTTCGCCTCGGCCCGGATCGTGGTGGCGGAATGTGACGATGGCGATTCCGCCTCGCTGCTGGCGATTGACCGCGACGATCTTGTGGTCGGCGCCACCCGCGAGGCCCGCCGGGCGTTTGGATTGGCGGGCACCGGGCCGCTTCAGGCACGCCCCGCCTCTGACATTCTGGGGCGCGAGGACGGGCCGACCGGGTTTGAACGCGCCGAAAGGGCTGCGGTGATCCGGGCGCTGGCACGGGCGAACGGCAACGTGTCCGAGGCCGCCCGACAGCTTGGGGTGGCCCGCGCGACCCTTTACCGCCGCATGAAACGGCTGGGCCTGGGCGAAAACTAGGCCCACCTGTCTCAGTCCTGAGACACTTCTTTCCGACATTCGATTTCGCCGTGGTGACGGCTTTGCCGTGCCCCGCCAAGTTCCGCCTGGCCCCGGTGGAGGACCTGGGCGAAATGGAGGAATATATCATGAAAGATCTCGCACATACCGAGATGGGCACCTACACGTCGCCCTTTAAGACGCGCTACGACAATTACATCGGCGGCAAGTTCGTCGCCCCCGTGAACGGCCAATATTTTGAGAACGTGACGCCGATCACCAATGAAAAGATCAATGACATCGCCCGGTCGGACGCGGCAGATGTAGAGCTGGCCCTGGATGCGGCCCACGGCGCGAAAACGGCTTGGGGGGCGACGTCGTCCACGGAACGCGCCAATCTGTTGCTAAAGATCGCCGACGCCATCGAGGCCAATCTGGAGCTGCTTGCCCAAGCCGAAACATGGGACAACGGCAAGCCGATCCGCGAAACGATGGCCGCCGATATCCCGCTGGCTGCCGACCACTTCCGCTACTTCTCAAGCGTGTTGCGCGGCCAGGAAGGCTCGATGAGCGAAATCGACGCCGACACGGTGGCTTACCATTATCACGAGCCCCTCGGCGTTGTCGGCCAGATCATCCCTTGGAACTTCTCGATCCTGATGGCGGCATGGAAACTGGCGCCGGCCTTGGCGGCAGGCAATTGCATCGTCCTGAAGCCGGCCGAGCAGACACCCGCGGCGATCATGGTTCTGGCCGAGATCGTGAACGATCTTCTGCCCGCCGGTGTGCTGAACATCGTCAACGGCTTTGGGGCCGAGGTTGGCGCGGCGCTGGCCACCTCCAAACGGATTGCCAAGATTGCCTTCACCGGATCAACCGCGACGGGGCGCACGATCATGAAGGCGGCCACGGAAAACCTGATCCCGGTGACGCTGGAGTTGGGCGGCAAAAGCCCGAACGTCTTCTTTTCCGACATCATGGCGCAAGACGACGCCTTCTTTGACAAGGCCATTGAGGGCTTCGTTCTGTTCGCCTTCAACCAAGGGGAGGTCTGTACCTGCCCGTCGCGGGCGCTGGTCCAGGAGGACATTTACGACGCCTTCATGGAGCGGGTGATCGAACGGGTAAAGGCCATCAAGCATGGCGACCCCCGCGACCCTGAAACCATGGTCGGGGCGCAGGCCAGCAAGGCGCAGCAGGAAAAGATCCTGTCCTATTTCACCATCGGGCGCGAAGAAGGCGCCGAGGTTCTGGTGGGCGGAGAGGCGGCCAACTTCAGCGGCGAATTGGCGGGGGGGAACTATATCCAACCGACGATCCTGAAGGGCCACAACAAGATGCGCGTGTTCCAGGAAGAGATCTTTGGCCCGGTCGTGTCGGTCACCACGTTCAAGGACGAGGCAGAGGCTTTGGCGATTGCCAACGACACGATGTACGGCCTGGGGGCCGGTGTCTGGTCGCGCGACATGAACACCTGTTACCGCATGGGCCGCGCGATAGAGGCGGGCCGGGTCTGGGTGAACAACTACCACGCCTATCCCGCCCACGCAGCCTTCGGCGGCTATAAGCAATCGGGTATCGGGCGCGAGAACCACAAGATGATGTTGGACCACTACCAGCAAACCAAGAACCTCCTGGTCAGCTACAATCCCAACAAACTGGGCTTCTTCTAGGTGCCCACGGCGCCCCCGTAGCTTTGCGCGGGGGCGCTATGAGAAGGGCCGCGGACGGCACCGGCCCCATAGGTCGCCCGCCACGGCACAGATCCCTGCGCGACGGGTCCCGAACCCGGCCAAATCACTGCTTTCACGACAATTGTGGCCGGTCGTGTTGATAAAATTCAACAACCTCGGCAGAGAACCGCCGATTGAGCTAAACATCTTTGCTTAGAAAAATCCTTACTGCTTAAGATGGGGTCATACGACAAGTTTCGATCCTTTGACGAAGGGCGCTTTGGGGCGCGTCTTTGGCGCTGTTCGGCTGCTTGTTTGTAAACAAAGAGACTGCTGGGAACTTTTGTGGCACGCACTGAGTTTACCATATGTCTCAATATATTATCGGGAGATCTATGATGACGGGGATGACACGGCGAACCTTGCTGACGATGATCGGCACAGCAGCCGGCAGCAGCGCGATGTATTACGCAATGACGGCAATGGGTCACGCCATGCCGTCGGATTATTCTGGGCCAATTCAGCTTGAAGGCGACCCGAACGGAACCAAGGTTCTGATCCTTGGGGCCGGTCTTGCCGGCATGACTGCCGCGCTGGAAATGCGCGCCGCGGGATATGAGGTGGAGGTGCTGGAATTCCGCGAGAAAGCGGGCGGTCGGTGCTGGACGTTGCGCTCGGGCGATACTTACACCGAGCTGGGTGGCGCAACCCAGACCGTCGATTTCGAAGAGGGCAACTACATCAACCCCGGCCCCTGGCGGATCCCCCACAACCACTATGCCGTCATGGATTACTGCCGCCGCCTCGACGTCGAGCTGGAGCCCTTCATCCAGACAAACTACAACGCCTACGTGCACCGCTCGGACGCCTATGATGGCCGCCCGATGCGGATGAAAGAGGTCCTCACAGACTATCGCGGACACATCTCGGAGTTGCTGGCCAAGGCCGTGGATCAAGACCGTCTCGATGATATGGTGACGGAAGAAGACAAGGAACTGCTGCTTGATAGCTTGCGTCGTTTCGGTGTTCTCAACGATGAACATGAATACGTCCAAAGCCTGCGCACCAGTGGCTACCGTGGCTACGAGAAACAGCCCGGCGGCGGCGAGGGCGGGGCGCCGATCGCGTCTGAACTGCTCGACCCGTCCGAGGTGATCCAATCCCGGCTCTGGACCTATCTGGCCACCCACGAAACCATGAGCCACCACGCGCCCATGTTCCAACCCGTAGGCGGGATGGATGGCATCGCCCGTGGCTTTGAGCGTCAGGTGGGGGATCTGATTACCTACAACGCCAAGGTGACCTCGCTGCAACAAGACGACAGCGGCGTGACCGTGGAATGGGAAGACCTTGCCAACGGCGGCACCAACACCAGCACCGCTGATTATTGTGTCTGCACCATCCCGTTCTCGATTCTGGGTCAGATCGACCACAACCTGTCCGGCGATCTGTCGGCCATCATCAGCGCGATGCCTTATAACGGCGCAACCAAGGTCGGCCTGGAATTCAACCGCCGCTTCTGGGAACAGGACGAAGACATCTACGGCGGTATTTCCTATACAGATCAGGCGATTACCCAGATCAGCTATCCGTCGACGGGTTTCCTTTCGGATGGCCCTGCCGTGCTGCTGGGGGCCTATACGTGGCGCGGGGCGAACACCTTCCAGTTCAACGCGATGCAGCCGGAAGAGCGGATCGAAATGGCCCTTGAGATGGGCGAAAAGATCCACTCCCAATACCGGGAGGAGTTCAAGACCGGCGTTGCCGTGACGTGGCACAAGGTGCCTTGGGTGCTTGGCTGTTCGGGCATCTGGGAAGACCGCGCCCGCGACTACGACACCGCGATCCAGATCGACAATCGCGTGGTCTGCGCCGGTGAGCACCTGTCCTACCTCTCTGCGTGGATGGAAGGGGCAATCCTGTCATCGCTCGACGCGGTTTCGCGTCTCCATGAAGTCGTCATCAACGGTGGTGAATGATATGAAAAACACTTTCCTAGCAACACTTTCGCTCGGCGCATTGACGGCCTTTTCCGCAACCGCGCAGACCAGCACTCCGGCCACCGAGGCGTTCAACGCGGGCAGCTATGTCAGCACCGACGGGGAGCAAATCTACCAAACCTTCTGCGCCGGCTGTCACATGCCCGGCGGGGAAGGGGCCGTCGGCGCGGGCACCTATCCTGCCTTGGCCGACAACCCCAACCTCGAATTCTCGTCCTACGCGACCTATCTGGTCATCAATGGCCAAGGCGGGATGCCCGCCCTTGGGTCGTTGCTGAATGACGAGCAGATCGTGAACCTGATGACCTATCTGCAAACCAATCTGGGCAATGACTACACGCCCGATGCGACGGTCGAGATGGTCGCGGACACACGCCCCGTCGCGCCCGAGCCAGAGATGGCCGAGCATGAGGTGCGTGACCCAACCGACGGCGAGACCTCTGGCGTGACGCGCCACGCCATTCCCGGCTCGGATTTCCCGATCTCCCTCGCCGTGGAAGTGCCCGCAGATGCGACGATGGTCTACCTTAGCGGTACGGTGCCACAGGTCGTGGATGACACCGCCGAGCAAGGATCGCCCGAGCGCTACGGCGACACCACCGCGCAAACCGTCAGCACGCTCGCGTCGATCGAGGCGCGTCTGGAATCGCTCGACCTGACCATGGGCGACGTAATCTCCATGCAGGTGTACCTGGTGGCCCCGGAAGGCGCCGATGGCATGGACTTTAGCGGGTTCATGGACGGCTACGTGCAGTATTTCGGCACCGATGCGCAGCCAAACCTGCCCACCCGTTCCGTGTTTGAGGTTGCCGGGCTGGCCAACCCCTCGTGGCTCGTCGAGATCGAGGTTGTGGCCGTCCGTCCCTGACACGGCCTTACCCACTTGACCCCTGAAGGGGCGCCGCGGCCACTCGCCCGGCGCCCCTTTTTTTGTGCGCAACGCCTCTTCTTTGGGCGCGATCTTCGGCCCACCGATGAAACTTGACGTTGAAGGTTGCACCACGTGCGCCGCGCATACACCCACGCACCACGCGATGAGCACGAGACTGGGTAAGCTAAACAGAGGGAGGCACGCGAGTAGGGGCGCAACGCCTCGTAACCCATTGATTTTGCTTGGAGGCGAGTACCGGAATCGAACCGGTGTACACGGATTTGCAATCCGCTGCGTAACCACTCCGCCAACTCGCCCGAAGCGGTGTCTGACTATTGGCTCTGCTGCGGGGCGTCAAGCGGTTCTGGCAGGGTTTGCGATATGGTCCGCGTCAGTTTGGCACCAAGGGGCAATGGGTCGTTGCGCGGGGGGCGGCGATATGCGACACCAAAAACCGAGAAACTAGACGGAATGGTTCAGTTTATGGCCGACTTTACACAGCGCCGCATCACGATGGTTGATACGCAGGTGCGCCCCTCCGATGTGACCAATTTCCCTGTCCTCGATGCGATGCTGAGCGTCCCGAGAGAGGCATATACACCCGACGCTTCCCGCGATGTGGCCTATGCCGATGGACCGATCCCCCTGGGCAGTGGACGTCAGCTGTTGGACCCGCGCGCCACGGCGAAGCTTTTGCAGGCGTTGGAACCGAATCCAAGCGATCTCGTGCTCGAAGTTGGGGCCTCCACAGGCTATACCACGGCGCTTCTGGCCCATATGGCCGAGGCGGTCGTTGCGGTTGAGGAAGACGAGGATCTGGTGCGAGACGCGCAGGCGGCCCTCAGCGAGCAGGGCGTTGATAACGCCGCGCTTAGCCAAGGTGCTCTGGTCGACGGTAACGCCAAACATGCGCCCTATGATGCCATCGCGATCATGGGCGGTGTGGAAGAAATTCCCGCAGCCATTCTTGAGCAGTTGAAAGAGGGTGGACATATCACCGCCATCTTCATGGATGGCGCGTTGGGAGAGGCCCGTATCGGGATCAAATCCGGCGGGCGGATGTCCTGGCGGATGGTGTTCAACGCAACTGCGCCGGTTTTGCCGGGGTTTGCACGGGCCCATAGCTTCGCATTTTAACTGATCGGGCCCACGTCCGGCGTAAGACAGACGTAGATAAGGACATCCTGAATGGCACTTCGGTTATTTGGTCGCGCACGGGGCGTGATGTTGGCCACAACCCTCGCCGCGATTGCCGCGCTTCCCGTTCAGGCCGATAGCTTGCGGCAGGTCATGGTGGATGCTTATCGCAATTCCAACCTGCTCGAGCAGAACCGCTATCTCTTGCGTATTCAGGACGAAGGCGTGGCCCAAGCGGTCGCCCAATTGCGCCCGGTGCTCAGCTTTGTCGCCTCCATGGAGCGCGACTTGGTCAACAACACCTCTACGGCCTCGGCGTCGTTGGTGGCGGAATACCTGATCTACGATGGCGGCGCGCGCGGTTTCGCGTTGGAGGCGGCGGAAGAGACCGTCTTGGCCGCCCGTCAGCAGCTTGTCGCGCTGGAGCAGCAAGTGCTTTTTGATGCGGTCACCGCCTATATGAATGTCTGGCGCGATATGCAGATTGTTGGTGTGCGCGAACGCAACGTGCGTGTCATCACGCAGCAGCTTCGCGCCGCCCGTGATCGCTTTGAAGTGGGCGA
Source organism: Gymnodinialimonas sp. 57CJ19 (assembly GCF_038396845.1). Classification (NCBI taxonomy): domain Bacteria; kingdom Pseudomonadati; phylum Pseudomonadota; class Alphaproteobacteria; order Rhodobacterales; family Paracoccaceae; genus Gymnodinialimonas; species Gymnodinialimonas sp. 57CJ19. Next base: position 3,544,932 of record NZ_CP151587.1, on the reverse strand, counting down.
AGACACCCGCACCGATGTCGCCCAGGCCGAGGCGCAACTGGCCACGGCCCGGTCGCAACTGGCCGCCGCCCAAGGCGCGCTGGAGATCAGCCGCGAACTGTTCAACCTTGCCGTGGGCCGCTACCCCAATAACCTCAACAACCCCGGTTCTATCCCCAATGTGCCCCGCACAGAAGCCGCCGCGCAGGCTTTGGCGCGGCAGGAACATCCGGCGATTCAAGCGTTGCAGCACGAAGTGGCCGCCGCCGAATTGGGCATTGAACAGGCCCGTGCCGGTCTGCGTCCGCAGCTCAGCCTGAATGGTCGGGCGTCGGAAGTATTTGAAAACACTGCCAATCCAAACGCTGAAGGCAGCGCCGCCTCCATCGGTCTGACCCTGACCCAGCCGATTTATCGCGGCGGGCAGTTGATGTCGCTGGAGCGTCAATCCCGTGCCCAAGCCGCCGCGGTGCGTTTTTCCCTGAACCAGCAGGTGCGTGTAAACCTGCAAGGGGTGGGCAACGCCTGGGCGTTGATGAACATCGCAGCGGCGCAAATTCAGGCGGCAGATCAAGGCATTGAAGCGGCGGAACTGGCCTTCGCGGGGGTGCAGGAAGAGGCATCCCTTGGCGCCCGCACCACCCTGGATGTGCTCGATGCCGAACAAGATGTGCTCGACGCCCGCATCGGCCGAATCGAGGCGCAGGCAGACCTGTACCAATACAGCTACCAACTTCTGGCCGCCGCGGGTCTTCTGACGGTGGAGGCGCTGAACCTCAACGTGCCGGAATACGACCCCGCCGCTTACGCCAACCTGTTCTCGGGCGCACCGTCGCGGGTCAACAGCCCCCAGGGCGCGCAGCTTGATTCCATGCTGGAACGTGTTGGCCGCGACTAAGCCGGTGTCCGATGGCGTATCGCGCCGGGGGCAGATCGCAATATCTGGGCTTTGAGTTGAATCCTTCAGGGATCGTTCACAGGAATTGTTGTGTGAAATGCCGCTTTTAGGTATCCTACCCTCGAACTGATTATCAGAACGGCCTGCCAATGGCCGCTATTGAGGGGCCATGGCGCGGTTGCGCCCGCCTTTGAGGAGAGCATGAATGTCCGATCCCGCGAAGACGCCGGAAGAGATCGAAGATGTTTTGGCATCTGTCCGTAGGCTTGTGTCTGACCATTCGCCCGTTCGCGAAGAACGTGCAAAACCTGCTGATCCAGCCCCAGAGGTGACCCCAGAACCGGCGCAGCCAGACGCGTTGGTGCTGACCCCGTCGTTCCGTGTGACTGACCCCGAAGACCCTTGGGTGCCGGTCGAGGCGCCGGAGAAAACGATGGCGGCAGAAGACCTTATCGCCGAACTTGTGACGTCCGCCGAGGAATCGGAAGAAGTATCCCTTGCGGCAGAAGATGCGTCAAAAAACACCCCAGAGCCCGACGGTGCTGAATGGCAGCCCGATGATCGCCTTGCCAGCTTCGCCACGGTCGGGGCCGTAGAAGACGACCGCCCGATCCCGGAACCTTGGGTGAGTGAGCCAAGTGAGCCAAGTGAACAAACCTCTGCCGAGAAAGACGTCGCGGACCTGATCCGCCTCGATGGCTCTGAAGCGACCAATGCAGATTTCGAATCTGAGACGGGCGATGACAATTGGCCCGGAGGCGGGGCGGAGGCAGCACTCCTGAACCTTGTGGCCCGCCGTGAGCCTGTATCGCAAGAGTCCGACGCCGGGGAAGAAGGGGCGTCAGAAGAAGCCGCCGCAACGCCGTTTGTGCTGGTTGAAGACACGCCTGAACCCGATGCGGCACAGGGCGATACGCCCGAGGATGAGCCGACTGACGACGCGACCGAAACCGCCTCGTGGGGAACGGGCAGCGATGACGGCGAAGCCGCCGCAGCGGACTTTGCTGATGATGACGTCGAAGAAGTGCAGCCAACCTCGGAACACGTCGAAGCGACCGATAATGCGCCTTCTGACGACCATGGTGCTGATGGACACGCCGAGGACAGCAACGCCCCCGAGGCGCCCGAGACACGACCCTTCACGCCGTTCATTCCAACCCCTGTCGCCGCAGAGATCGCCGATACGCTGGCAGAGGACCGCACCGACGAAGGTGCCGCAAACGAGGAAACCCCCGCCGAGGGCGTCACCGAGGACGTCATTGACGATTTCGGCGATGCGGAATCCCCCTTCGCCTTCCCGGAGGCGGACGAAGGCCTCCTTGACGAAGACACCCTGCGCGAGATCATCGTCGAGGTCGTGCGCGAGGAACTCCAAGGCGTCTTGGGCCAGCGCATCACGCGCAATGTGCGCAAAATGGTGCGGCGCGAAATCCGCTTGGCTATGGCAGCAGAGGGCCTCGAATAGCCCTGTTCCCCCGGCCTGGTCCCCGTTTCGGGGGCGGGCCATTGGCCATCGACGCTTGACCTTCGCGCCCCGAGGCCCAACCTGTCATCCATGTTTCCGATCCGAGATCATAACCCATCCGAGCGGACGCCCTATGTCACATGGGTGCTGATCGCGGTGAATGTCGTCGTGTTCCTGCTCTATTTTCCGGCCATCGGTGGGGACGAGTCGCAGTTGCTGCGCTTCTACACCACATGGGGGTTGGTGCCCCGCGACGTGCTGCAAGGGGGGGCCTCGCACACCATCCTCACGTCGATGTTCCTCCATGGGGGCTGGATGCACCTACTGGGTAACATGCTGTTTTTGTGGATATTCGGCGACAACCTGGAAGACATGATGGGCCGCGTTGGCTTTTTGCTGTTCTACCTTGCCAGCGGGGCGGCGGCAGCGGCGGGGCAAATCCTGGCGGACATTGGATCTTCCGTGCCGATGGTGGGGGCATCGGGGGCGATTGCGGGCGTGATGGGGGGCTATTTGCTGATGTTCCCCCGAGCGCGGATCGACGTTCTGGTGATCTTCGTGGTGTTTGTGAAAGTCTTCACGGTCCCGGCCTGGCTGATGTTGGGCCTGTGGTTTGCCCTGCAACTGGTCAGCGGGTTGTCGATGGATCTGGTGGGTGGCGGCGTGGCCTATTGGGCCCATGCGGGGGGCTTTGTGGCTGGTGTGGTCTTGGCGCTTCCGCTGTTCCTGCGCCGGGGCGCGGCGGGCTACTGGGCCGCGTCGTCGGGCAAGCCGCCCCATGACGAAATGGAATACCGTGTGGTCAAACGTGCCCGCTCTCCGATCCCGATTGTGCGCCGCTCTCGCAGCCCGCAGGGCATGGACCGGCCCCTTGCGGACCTTGCTCGGGTGCCCCGCGCCGGCACGCGCCGTGCGCCGCGGGGGCCTTGGTCCGGGAAACGGTAGCGGCCTTAGGCGCGCTCGGAATATTCCATCGTTTCGGTGTTCACCACGATGTCTTCATCCTGACCCACGAAAGGCGGCACCATCACTTTGACGCCGTTTTCCAGGATCGCGGGCTTGAACGAATTCGCCGCCGTCTGGCCTTTTACCACCGGCTCGGTCTCTGCGATCTTGCAGACCACCTTTTGCGGGAGCGACGCGTTCAGCGCCTCTTCCTCGTGGAATTCGACCACGATGGTCATGCCGTCTTGCAAGAAGGGGCGGCGTTCGCCCAACAACTCGGCCGGCAGTTCGATCTGCTCGTAGGTTTCGGCGTCCATGAACACCAGCATTCCGTCGGATTCGTAAAGGAATTGCTGATCTTTCTGTTCGAGTCGAACCCGCTCTACTTTGTCCGCGGACCTAAACCGTTCGTTCAGCTTTGAGCCGTTACGAAGGTTGCGCAATTCAACCTGCGCAAAAGCGCCACCTTTACCGGGTTTTACATGATCTACCTTCACGGCAGCCCACAAACCGCCATTATGTTCAAGTACATTGCTGGGGCGAATCTCGTTTCCGTTAATTTTCGGCATGTGTCAAAACCTTGGCAAAACCTTGAGAATTTGTTGCCGCAACCTATATCTGGGCTCTGAGAGGGTGTCCATACACCGGAACCTGTGCGGACAAACGACAAGCTATGCAGTGGGTGCATACCACATATGTGATATTTGCATCCCTAAACGGCACAGAATCTGGGCATAACAAGCGGCACGCCAAAAATGCAAGAGCAATAAAAAGGAAGCGAAATGCGCGATTTCGTTGACGGAACCGCATTCAACTTTGAACAAGGCACACGGGCGCGAAAGCTTTTCGCCGCGGTTGTTTTGGCAGCGTTGGATGATGCGATAGCCGATGACAAGAAATACGGGAATGGTCCAGAGCAAATCGCTCGTTGGGCGCGTTCGCGCGATGGGCGGGAAGTCCTGTCCTGCGCGGGTATTGACCCGAATGAAAGAGTTGTGAACGGCCTCATGGCCTTCGTAGCAAACGGGGTTCGGACTTCTGTGGCACTGAGCCGTGAAGAAAGCGAACGCCGCAATCAGGCCGAAGCTGCCTGATCCAGACGTTACTAAGCTGCCACTTCGAAAGCGCGCCCCTCTGCAGGGCGCGTTTTTCGTTTCTGGGTCTCGGCGCTGCATTTCCTCTGGGCCTCACCTTGCAATTCCGCACCAAGTCGCCTTGATGTGGGGAAACCTGAGGGGACGCGATATGTATAAAGCAGACATCGGATTGATCGGGCTGGGGACGATGGGCTCGGCGCTGGCGCTTAACATTGCCGAGAAGGGCTTCAAGGTGGCGGTCTGGAACCGCACCGCAGCCACCACGCAGGCTTTCGTGAAGGAAGCGGGGGACTTGGCCGCCAATGTCGTCGCCACGCAGACGCTGGAGGAGCTGACCGCCGCGCTCAAAGGCCCCCGCGCCATCATCCTGATGGTGCCCGCCGGGGCGCCCGTGGATCAGCAGATAGCGGCGCTGGACCCGTTCCTCGACGCCGAGGATATGGTGATCGACGCGGGCAACGCCAATTTCCGGGACACCATGCGCCGGATGGAAGCCCTTGCGCGGCCGTTTCTGGGCATCGGTGTCTCTGGTGGGGAAGAGGGGGCGCGCCATGGCCCTGCGATCATGGGCGGCGGCGATCCGGCCCATTGGGCGCGGGTGGAACCGATCCTGACTGCCATCGCCGCGAAGTTTGAAGACACCCCCTGCGCCAATCTGATGGGCGAGAACGGGGCCGGGCATTTCGTGAAGGCGGTCCACAACGGGATCGAATATGCCGATATGCAGCTGATCGCCGAGGTCTACGGGGTAACGCGCGACGGTCTGTCGATGGATGCGCCTGCCATTGGCGAGGTTTTTGCCGGTTGGAACAAGGGGCGGTTGAGCTCGTATTTGATCGAGACCTCCGCCGCCGTCGCCCGCGCCCATGACGCGGCCACAGGCGCACCGCTTCTGGACGTGATCGTCGATGCGGCGGGCCAGAAAGGTACCGGGCGCTGGACCGCGATTGAGGCGCAACACCTCGGCACGCCGATCCCGGTGATCGAGGCCGCCGTCGCCGCGCGCAATATGTCGGCGCAGCGCGGGTTACGGGCAGATCTGGCCGAGAGCTTCGGCGGCGTTAACGAAATTGATATACCAATTGATACACTCGAAGCGGCGCTGACGTGCGGGAAAATTCTCTGCTACGCGCAGGGCTTCGACATGGTTCGCGCCGCCGCTGGCGCGTTCGACTGGTCCCTGAAGCCCGAGGTCATCGCCCGCAACTGGCGGGCGGGCTGCATCATCCGCTCTGCCATGTTGGATGACATGGCCGAAGCGTTCGAGACGGCCCCCGATGGCACCCTAATGTCAGCCCCTTACTTCGCTGATATCCTTGCAGAAACTATCGGTGCACTGCGCGAAACCGTGATCGCCGCCAACGGCGCGGGCCTACCCGTGCCCGCCATGTCCGCGGCCTTGGCCTATTTCGACACCATGCGGCAGGCGCGGGGCACGGCGAACATGATCCAAGGCCAGCGCGACTACTTTGGCCTGCACGGATTCGAGCGCTTGGACAATGGCGCCAAGGATCAGCATGGCCCCTGGGCGGATGATTGAGGTTTGGCATTTAAGATATTGATTTAACGTATTAAATTTGGGCGATAGCCCCGCTATTTCTCACCCATCTGCGCCGCAAGGGTGAGGGCTCCGTCAAGGGAGCTGCCCTGTGGCGGCACGATACAGGCCGCCATCTCGGCTGGTAGAAACGGCGCATAATGGGGCGCAAGCCCACCAATCGGCACGATCGTCTCATCGCTTTGCCAGCCCAGATGCTTTAACCGCCGTGCAATGTGGGCCGCGCCGTCTTGGACTAATGCCAAGCCGTTGATATCCCCCGCATTTGCAGCTTCCACGATCCGGGGCGCGAAGCGTGCGAAATCCCCCGGCGTGGCGCGGGCGGCGAACCCCACGATCGCCGCGGGAGAGGTCAACTCTGCCAAGGTCTCTCGCGTCAACTCGCTGGCGGGGTGCAAGCCGTCTTCCACTTCCAGAACCCGGCTCAACAAGCCGCGCCCCAAGTATCCGCCCGAGGCGACATCGCCCAGAACCAAGCCCCACCCGCCGATCAACCGATCCACACCGCCCGCGCGGCGGCCGATGAAGGTGCCGGTCCCAATCCCCAAAATGCATCCGTCCGAGGCCCCTAACGCGCCCACCATGGCGGTGCGTTTGTCGTCCTCCACGGTGACGTTTTTCTGGGGCAGTGCCGTGGCGATTGCTGCGCCCATAGCGGCATCCATGACCCCGGCGAGGCCAATAAACGTCGGGATTTCAGCCATTTGCGTGTCGGTGATCCCGGCGGCTGTGGCCAGTTGATCCAAGCCGCTACGCAGGGTTTCAACGGCGCGATCAAAGTCGGTGGAGGCATTGGCCCCCGCCAGTTTCACATCCCACCGCCGCGCGCCAAGGCGCAGGGCGAACCGGCAATTGGTGCCGCCGCCGTCGATGCCGATGCAGGCGTCTGTTGTCTGATTAACCATGGCTCACAGATATCAAACCCGCCGGGAAACGCCATTTGAAACCGCCGCATTTGGCGCGGTTGATCTGAGTCAAAGCGCAGCGCCTGCGCCGATTGCAAGGTGGCGCCAACGGCCAAGCGCCACCACCCCAGCAGCAGGAGCGCCCGATGGACCCCATTTTGCAACGCTACGCCACCCGCGCCACGCCGCGTTACACCAGCTATCCCACGGCCCCGCATTTCCAGAAGGGATTTACCCAAACCCGCTACCGGGAATGGCTAGATAAACTGGACCGAAATGACCCGATATCGCTCTATCTGCATGTGCCATTTTGCCGTCAGATGTGTTGGTATTGCGGGTGCAATATGAAGCTCGCCTCCAAGTACGATCCCGTCGCTAACTACGCGAAAACGCTACGGAAAGAGGTTGTGCTAACGGCCGAGGCTTTGCCCGACAGGATGAAGATTTCGCATCTGCATTGGGGCGGCGGCACCCCGACGGCGCTAAACCCCGATGATCTGGAGGCCTTGATGGCCGAGGTTCACGAATGGTGGGATTTCACCCCCGATGCCGAGGTGGCGATCGAAAGTGATCCGCGCACGTTGACGGCAGAGATGGCCGCGCGGATCGGCGCGATGGGCTTCACCCGCGCCAGCTTTGGCGTGCAAGAGTTTGATCTACGGGTTCAGAAGGCGATTAACCGGGTGCAACCCCCTGAAATGGTGCGCAAAAGTGTAGACCAGCTGAGGGGAGGGGGCGTGGCGGGGATCAACTTTGATCTGATCTATGGCCTGCCGTTTCAGACCGTGGGCAGCATCGTCGAGACGGTGAAGCTTAGTGCTGCCATGCGCCCGGACCGGGTCGCGCTATTTGGCTACGCCCATGTGCCGTGGATGGCGAAAAACCAGCGCATGATTGACGAGGACAGCCTGCCCAAAGCGGCGGAACGGGCCGCCCAAGCAGCGGCGGCCGCAGAGGCTCTGGTGGCGGAAGGCTATGTTGCCATCGGCCTGGATCACTTCGCGCTGCCCGGAGACGCCCTGACGGTTGCCGCGGGCAATGGCACGCTGCGACGGAATTTCCAAGGCTACACCACGGATCAGGCGAAAACGATGGTCGGGATGGGCGCCACGTCGATCGGGCGGACGCCCTCGGGATACGTGCAAAACATAGCGGAAACAGGGGCTTGGTCCCGCGCGGTGGAAGAAGGGAGGCTTCCGGTGGCCAAGGGGCTTCCCTTTGTCGGAGAAGACCTTCTGCGCGGCGATGTGATTGAGCGGTTGATGTGCGACGGATACGTGGACGCGGACGCCATTGGCGCGCGCCACGGCGCGGCGGCGGGGTGGTGGGAGGCTGCCCTGCCGCAGTTGCAGGAGATGGCTGTGGACGGCCTGTTAACCCTGCGCGGCGGAAGGGTGGCGATGACAGAGAAGGGACGGCCCTTGGTACGCCTCGCGGCGGCGGCCTTTGACACCTACTTGCAAGACAGCACGGCGCGCCATTCCGTCGCCGTTTAGGCGCGGCTAAACCAGATGGGTTCATCACCCTCGGCCCATGGAGTGAACTTGGGCATGATCTCGGTGAACCGGGGGCTGTCCGTGAACCGGGCGAGCCACGCAATCAGCTTCGGCCAGGGTTGCGCGTCAAACCAGGCCCGATCGGTATTTGCGAACTGCCGCACGAAGGGCCAGATTGCGTGATCCGCCAGTGTCGCCCGGTCGCCGCACAGCCAATCATGCTCTGCGAGCCGGGCCTCTAGCGCCATAAGGTAGCCTGACGCGGTCTGACGCTCTGCCTCTGGATCGAGGTCCGGGTGCCGAGAGGCGTATTTTGTGTGATCGAGGGCGGCTTTGAACGGGCCGTCATTGGTCTCGATCAAGGTCATACCATCGGCGGGCATGTCGAGCAGGCGGTCAGGGTCGTTCTGTTCCAGCGCCCAGATCATGATATCAAGGCTTTCGTCCAGCACCCGGTCCGGTAAGCGCAGGGCGGGAACCGTGGCCGAGGGCGAGGTCTGCAAAAACGCCTCGGGCTTGTTGCGTAGCACGATCTCCCGCAGCTCCACCCTGATGTCTGCCGCCAAAATCGCCCCCCGGGCCCGCATGGCGTAGGGGCAGCGGCGAAAGCTCCAGAGGATTGGCGAAGGGGGCATGGGATGGCTTTGCTTCAAGGGGCGAGGATGGCCGCATTTTGACACAGCTCGCCGTGGGTCGCCAGTGATCGGCGCAAAGCGCCACCGTTGAATTCTCCGGTGGCAGGAGGGGAGGCATTTGGCTATCAATTGACGCAAGCAGCCGTATTGGGTTTACGGGGGTTTCGGGACGCGCTTGCGGGCGCCGGGAACGAACGGGGACACCGATGCGACTGGCCCTGAGACGAGATCTCAGATGATGAGAATGCACTGACGTCAAACACGTCAACTATGGGAGAATGCCACATGAGAACCACCGCCGCAGTCGCCGTCGCCGCCGGAAAACCGCTTGAGGTCATGGAGGTTAATCTTGAAGGCCCCCGCGCCGGAGAGGTCTTGGTCGAGATCAAGGCCACGGGCTTGTGCCACACCGATGAATTCACCCGCTCGGGCGACGATCCAGAAGGGATCTTCCCGGCCATTCTGGGCCACGAGGGCGCCGGTGTGGTGGTTGAAGTGGGCGAAGGCGTGACCAGCTTGGAAGTGGGCGATCACGTGATCCCGCTTTACACGCCGGAATGTCGCGAGTGCGAATACTGCCTGAACCCGAAAACCAACCTCTGCCAGTCGATCCGCACGACCCAGGGCGCAGGTCTGCTGCCCGATGGCACCACGCGGTTCTCGATGCTGGATGGGACGCCGATCCATCACTACATGGGCTGCTCCACTTTCGCGAACCACACCGTTGTGCCGGAAATCGCCTTGGCGAAGGTGCGCAAGGACGCGCCGTTTGACAAGATTTGCTACATCGGTTGCGGCGTCACAACGGGCATCGGCGCGGTGATCAACACCGCCAAAGTGGAAATCGGCAGCCGCGCGATTGTGTTTGGTTTGGGCGGTATTGGCCTGAACGTGATCCAGGGCCTGCGTCTTGCGGGGGCGGATCAGATCGTGGGCGTGGACCTGAACGACAGCAAAGTCGAGATGGGCGAGCGCTTTGGCATGACCGATTTCGTCAACCCTTCGAAGGTAGAGGGCGATCTGGTGGCGCATCTGGTGGAACTGACCGGAGGCGGCGCGGACTACACCTTTGATGCCACGGGCAACGTGCAGGTCATGCGTACGGCGCTGGAAGCGGCGCACAAGGGTTGGGGCGAAAGCATCATCATTGGCGTCGCCCCCGCAGGTGCCGAAATCAGCACCCGTCCGTTCCAATTGGTTACCGGGCGGAGCTGGCGTGGCACTGCCTTTGGTGGCGCGTCGGGGCGCACGGACGTGCCCAAGATCGTGGATTGGTACATGGACGGCAAGATCGAGATTGACCCGATGATCACTCACAAGCTGAAGTTGGAAGAGATCAACCATGGCTTCGATCTGATGCACGAGGGCAAGTCGATCCGCGCGGTCGTGGAGTACTAAGCGCCACGTGCAGGTGTCAGGAAAAGCAAAAGGGGCCGTCCCATGGGCGGCCCTTTTTCTGTGGAAAATCCGGTGAAGGGTAGGGGCTGTCAGGCGGGGCTGTTGGCTTGCACAGCTTTGAGGTCTTCGGTCAGGTCAACGACCGCCTCAAACACCTTTTCCACGCCGACGGAGCCCGGCTCGCCCGTGCGTTCATCAATCAGCATCGCCTCAGCGCGGGCACTTTTCGCCCCGAGGTCGCCAAGCCCGATCGAGCCCGCAATCCCGGCAACCTTGTGCAACTCGCGCTCTATCCCGTGCAGACAATCGGCAAGGTCTTCGCCGTCCGAGATACGCTCAAACTGGCAGCCGATTTCCTCCAGTCGGTCGGGGATGGAATCCACAAACCGCGCCCGGACCCGTGCAAGAGCATCGGCAAACTGATCGCCTGCCTTGGGGGTGGATCGGGAAGGGGCCATGGTTACGCTGCGCTTTTCCAAAGATGCTTGTAACGGGCACCTTGGACTTCATCGCTCATGCCGCCAAGGACTTTGGTGATCATCGAATTCGGAGAGAAGCCGTTGAGCATACGGGGGCGGTGAACCGGCCCCATCCGCACTTCTGCGCCCATTTCTTCGGGCAGATAAACGGAGGTATAGAGCGACTCGAGCTCGGCATTCACAAAGGCGGCCAAGTCTTCCGTATCCAGGCCCATGGCCCGTGGCAGAACCACGATAAACCGGCCAGAGCCCGCGTAGGACACCAGTGGACGGTATTTGATCGTGTGGTCCACGACGATGGCCGCGATGTCGTTCAGGATGTCGGTATATTCATCAATCGGGGACGTAGCGAAACGATCGCTGGCCCCAACCAAAGACACGCCAAAGGCGCAGATGTTTGACATTCTCAGGCGACCCAGGGTCAGCAGATAGTTTTCCAGCGCCAGGTAATTAAGGATGTTGTCGCGCGGCTCCAGAGGGATCGCGTCGCTGAAGCGGAAGGTTTGACCGGTTCTGGAGGCGGCGTGCCTGACCTGATCATTCAGTTCCGCAACCTTCTTTACCATGCCAATACGCGCGGCCAGTTCCAAGGATTGGATCGGCTTGACCACATAGTCATTCGCGCCGGCGGCATAGGCTTGGTCAATGAAGTCACGCTGCTGCATCGACGTGATCATGATGATCGGCGTATGGGCATAGCGCGCTTGCTGCCGGACTTCCTTGGTCAGGTCGATGCCGTTTTTTACCGGCATCTGAATGTCGAACAACAGGCAATCAAACGGATCGGTCGCAATGGCCAGCTCGTGCAGGGCTTCCATCGCGGATTTGACGGGAGTGATGTTGTCGTACCCGAGTTCATTCAGGGTAGTGACGAGAAGATCCAGGAAAATGGGGTCGTCATCAACAGCAAGAAGTTTCACGGCTCAATTCCTATTCTTTCACCGGTTTTGCACCGGTATTTTTGACGTTTTTTGATCGAGCGACTTATGGGAGTTGGGGTCACATCTCGGTCCCCGCTCGAATCTTAATTAATTTTTAGTTGATGAATTGGGCGAAACTTTGTTCGCCAGCGGGCCTCATGATGAACGCAACGCTTTGGCTGTTGGGTATCAAGGGACCGCGAGAATAGGGCAGGGCGGGCGGCACTGGTGTAAACAGCGCCACGCCGCCTGGGCGGTCGCGCCGGAGACGCCGCCTGGGCGGTGCACAAATCGCGAAGGTGGTGTTACAATTTGGCCCAAACCGCGCGAATGTCTTCGCCCAAAGACATGGGATCAAAGGGCTTGGTGATGACGCCAATGGCGCCTTGTTCCAGCAGCTCTTTTGACAGTGAATCCTCGGCCTTGGCGGTCATGAAGATCGTGGGAATGTTGGCATGAACGCCGGGAAGCTCTTTGATCTTTGCCCACAACTCGGGCCCCGTCATGCCGGGCATCATCACGTCCAGCAGCAATAGGTCAGGCACATTGGCTTGCAGGTAGTCCAAAGCCTCGCTGCCGGAACTGCATTGGTGAAGGGTCAGTGAATCGTCCAGGCTCAACGACATTTGGACGATGTCCCGGATATCGAAATCATCGTCTACATGCAGAATATTGGTCAGTTCAGGCATTAAGTTTCCCTTGGATCCCAACCCTCGGGTCTTGCCCGGAAATGGAATTAGATTAGTCATGCGGCGCAATCTTGAGTGTCAGCTTGCTTTCTAAGGTCGCAGTGGAAGACCGTGCCTTTGTCCAGCTCGGTCGTGAAGGAAATCGAGCCTCCGTGCAATTCCATAATCCGTTTGGAGATGGTCAGGCCAAGCCCGGTGCCGGGGCGCGAATAGCGGGTGTCCGCGGTCACTTGGAAGAAGCTGTCGAACAGCGTCTTGCGGGCGGCCTCGGGAATGCCAGGACCGTGATCTTCAACGCACAGGCGCCATGCGTCGCCCACATCCTTCAGGTGCAGATGCACCGTGCCGTTTGGCGGAGAGAATTTGGCGGCGTTGGACATCAGATTAGCCAGGACCTGCATAAGCCGTTCGGGGTCGGCCTGTACGACAGCGTCAAACTCCGATGACACAACCTCGAAGCGGACGTTGGTTTGCTCGGCGTAAGAGGCGTGGTTTTCGGCCGCCTCAGCCAGCAGGTCTTTCAGATTAACCTCTTGCCAGGTCACGGACATTTCGCCCGCTTCGATCTTTTCCAGGACCAAAATGTCGTTCACCAGCGCCAGAAGGCGGTCACTATTGCGGTTGGCGATGGCGATCATGTGCTTGGCTTTATCGCTCATGTCACCCAACCCGCCGGATTCCAGCAGGCGGAGCGCCCCTTTGATCGAGGTGAGGGGGGTGCGCAATTCGTGGCTTACGGTCGATACAGAGGTCAGCTTCAGCTTCTCGGCCGCCCTCCGTTCCGAGATGTCACGCACAACAGAAATCAGGCTGCGGCGACCGTTGGGGCTGGTGTCCAGATGGGTGAGAATTTCGATCGGGGCACGATTGTGATCGACCTGAAGCGTCACCTGCTGCGCCTCGCCAGATTGGAGCGGCTCAAGATAGCGGCGGAACAGGCCCTTATCGAAGTCCTTGAACGTGTCGAAAATGGTCTTGTCGCCAAGGTCATTCACGGACCATTTCAGACGCGCGCGGCCATTGGCGTTCACATATTTGATCTTGTAGGTGTCTGGATCATACACAATGACCCCATCGGGCAGACCTTCGATCACCGCGTTACGGCTGTCGCTGGCGGCCTTGGCGCGGGCCGCGGTTTGGTCGGTGCGGATCGAGATGCTTTCGAGGTGGTTCCCGAGATCATCAAAACGCGGGATGATCGTGGTTTCAACGGACACGATAGAGCCGTCTTTGGCCCTCAGGCGCTGCTCGCCCTTCCAAACGCCACCGCTTCCTGCGACGCCCAGAACATCTTGGAATTTGGGCCCGCCGTCGTCGAAATAGAGCATCTCAGTCGTTCTGCCCAACACCTCGGCAGGGGAGTAGCCGAAGGCCCTGACAAAGTTTTCGTTAACAGACTTGAGTTCGCCGTTTCCGTTGGTGGTGCAAACGATGGTGTGTTGGTTGATGGCCTTGTCGCGCAATCCGATGGCGGCATCATAGCCGCCCACAAGCGCGTCGGTTGCAGCGCGGCGACTGTCATGGGTGATCCGCAAGCTGACAAACGTGATTGCGGATACAATGAAGAAGATGAGGAGGACGTAGCCGAAGTAGCCGACAAGTGAGGTGATTGCGAAGGTCGAAACGAATGCGTGGAAGAAGGCGGGGATCGCACAAGCGATCAACATATTGCCAAGCGCGAGGGCCAAGATCGTTGTTTTGTTGAACTTGCTCATAACCTGCCTCAATAACACTTGATAGTTACTCGTTCTTCACACGACTGGGAACGTTGCCCCTGTCTATGCTTCTTAGCATAAAGATCGCCAAAAAAATGGGCCAAATTAAGTCGAGTTACGCGCATTGTGATGGTAGCTGGCTGGCAACATCTTGTTTCTTATGGCCATTCTGCTCCGGCTCATGGGATGGCAGGGTAACTTTAAAGGTCGTGCCTTCGCCTACGTGGCTATCGACCTGAATGGTCCCTTTGTGCAGTTCTGTCAGTTCCTTGGCAATGGACAGGCCAAGGCCAATGCCCCCATGCTTGCGGCTGCTGGAGGCGTCGGCCTGCTTGAAACGGTCGAAGATGGAGGCCAGAACCACGGGTTCAATGCCGGGGCCGGTATCGGTGACGATGATGTGCGTTCCGGCGTGATCTCGCTTGCTGCGGACCGTGACCGAGCCGCTCTCGGTAAATTTCAGTGCGTTCCCGATGATGTTGAGCAGGATCTGACGCAGACGAACGGGATCCGCCCAGACGTTGCTTTCACTGGCATCCAAAATCAGGTCCAGCCCCTTGCCCTGGGCCACGACTTGCAGCTGGCTGACGGTTTCGGCCAGAGTCTGTTCAAGGCTGAGGTTTTCGGGGTGGAGTTGCAGCGTGCCTTCTTCGATGGCAGCAATGTCAAGAACACTGGCAATCAGGGCCATCAGTTGTTTGCCCGACGTGTCGATCTGATCCGAAAACTTCTTGATGTCTTTGGCAAAGGTCTCCAGCCGGTCGTGGAGGTCATCGGTTTTGATTTCACCCTGAAGCCAGCGATAGCTTGGCAATGCACTCAGGTTTTTCATGAAAGAGTTGTATCCGAGAATGACGGATAGGGGCGTCCGCAATTCGTGACTGACAGTGTTCAGGAAGTCCGTCTTCGCGGCGCTGGCGGCCTCGGATCGGACCACGGCGTCCTTCAGCTGCGTCACGTCAACCAAGATGCCTGCTACGTGGTCAGAGGCGGTCTTGCGTTCTTCCACCCGCAACCAGCGGCCATCGGGCATCTTGAATTCAACGGGTTCTGTCGGATTGCGGTGGGCTGCAACGCGTTCAGTGATCCATTCCGCCTCGCGGCCCTCGGCGTGGGGGAAATGGCCCGTCTCAATACCGCGACGCAAAATTTGCTCAAAGGAAACACCGGGCTGCATGATGTCAGCGGCGCGCGGGAACATATCCCGGTAGGTCTGGTTGCACATCGTCAGATTGCCATCCGGATCGTAGAGGGCAAAGCCGTCGCTCAGGGATTCCACGGCCTCTGCCAACTGCGTTTCAGCCACATCCTTGCGGTCCAACGCCCATTGCAACACGCGGAAAACGACCAGCAAGCCCAATGTTATCAGAAGCAGCACAAGCCACGTTTCCATCCGGTTCGGCGGGGAAAGGGACCACCCATCACGGGGGGCGGCCAGCAGTTCCCAATTCACACCTGGCGCGCTCACGCTGGTCGCTACCGGGGCCAGCTCCATGATGGACGCGTCACCTGCCAGAAGCAGGCCATCGCCATCATGGATAGCGTAGGCATTTTCCAAGCCCGGCGCGCCAAGCCCGACGGTTTCAAACAACACGCCTGCGTCCATCACCAAGGAAACGATGCCCCAAAGTTCGGGCTCCGCCCCTTCGGCACCTTCGATGTACACCGCAGCCCGTGTGATGAACCCTTGCATGCCCTGCAAAAGCTCGACCGGTCCGGTAAAAATGGTCTCTCCGGTATCAATGGCTTGCTGCAAGCCTGAAACAAGTTGACCTTGCTGTGTCAGGTCGACGCCAAGCGTGGCTTCATTCCCCTCGATTGGGTAAATAAATTCGATAACCATATCGGGCGAAGCGGCAACGTTGATGACGTTGTCGGAGTTCTCCACCAAGATCGCCGCCGACCGGGCGTATTCGTCTTGGCCCAGATCCGGGCTCACCGTGATGACCGATGCCAAGCCCTCGGTCAGCCATAGCTTCTCGCTGATCTCGTGCTCCAGCGCGGCCTGTAATTCATACGAGTCTTCAAGAACTTGAAGGCGCTGCGTGGACAGGTGTTGGTTCACGTTGGCGCGATCCAGCACCAACCCGACGACGATCGCCATTGCAACCACCACGAAGTTGGTTGTGTAGGGGGATACTGCCCAAAAAAATCTCATGGATTGAGTCCGATCATCAGGTTTAGCCGCAACATGACACCTACTTCGGCTTTAAAACTGCGCCGAAGGGTCAAGAAATGATCGTTAACAACCCTTTGAGATTATCTACGCGCAAAGAAGCGGGCAACTGCTTGTTAGATATGAGCGTTTTTTACCCGGGTGGCGTCATGGTTGGCGCCAGTCAATGGTACGCGCCCAGCCGACAATTGGGACACAGTGGACGCGATGGATTGGGCCGAAAACCTATGCAATTTGGTCGGCCGAGCACTTGTGCGCTGAAACTATTAGCTTTTTCCGGACATCAGTCCGAAACGCGATGTTCGAAAGGTGAAATGGTTAACAAAGCCTTAATTTTTCAGTCCCCACTGCTCCCACAGATGGCCCCTCAAGGCGTGTCATAAAAATGTCACAGCGCCCCCGAGGGCGACCGTGGACTTAAGGCCAAAGCCGAGGCTGCGCGCTGATGGCGTTGGGTAAAATAGTACCGAAAAGGTCCCGCGGATCGTTCGGGTCTGCAATCACGTCGAAGGCCTCAAGCAGTCCGGTCGCGCCTGGAGGCTCCCGTACATGGCGCATGGCCGAGAGAGCCTTGATGGTGAAGCCGAGGGGTCTTGCCGAAAGGCTCCCACGGGCGAAACACCGCCTGCCTGTAAGTGGTCACGCCGGAAAGCACGTCGAAGTGGCCGCTGCGATTGATCCGTCTCATCACGTTCGCAACGCTGAGGAACGGCCCGAAGGCGCCCGGTGTAGGGTGGGCCCCGAGGGCAAAAGTGACCACCGCCAAGCCATTGAGAGGCTGCGGCAATGCACAAATGCCCAACAAAGCTACTGCTTTCGACTTTGGATAAAAGCTGATAGCCATTGGTTAAAGCGGTCAAATGGCTCACTGCGTTGGGGCTTCGTTCCCCAACCGGCGCAATTGGCAAAAGAGGTGCCGCACCCTCTTGCAATCGTGCCCCACGGCCATTGATCCGCTTGAAAATAAGAAACCACGGGAAAGGGTTTTATCGTGACAGATGAAAGTACCAACCAAGGCATACCCGCGCCGGAAGGCGCCGCGGATGTCATCGACACTGAATATGAGATAGGACAGGATAATGTCGACGGGTCTGTCGGGCCGTTTGGCTTCGACATTCACAACCCGGTCTTCGCCATTTCTGGCGCGGCAATCGTGGCCTTTGTGTTTTTCACATTGGCGTTGCCCGATCAGGCCGGCGCGATCTTCCAAGCCATGTTCGATTTCACCACCAAGAACTTCGACTGGTTCCTCATCGGCGCGGCTGACATCGTCGTCATCTTCGCGCTTTTGTTGATTGTAACGCCCTTCGGCAGCGTGCGCCTTGGCGGGTCAACGGCGACGCCGGATTATACTTACCTCGGCTGGTTCTCGATGCTGTTTGCAGCGGGAATGGGCATTGGTCTGATGTTTTACGGCGTGTCAGAGCCGCTGTCGCATTTCTCGTCCTCCATGGGCGGGGCCGTCTCGACCGATGGGGTCCGTTCGGACTGGGCGCCGTTGGCCGGCGCGGCAGGCGATGCAGAGGCATCAATCCGCCTTGGCATGGCGGCCACCATCTATCACTGGGGTCTGCACCCTTGGGGTATCTACGCGATCGTCGGTCTGGCGCTGGCGTTGTTCAGCTATAACAAGGGTTTGCCCCTGACCATCCGGTCGGCGTTCTACCCATTGTTCGGGGACCGTGTCTTCGGTTGGCCGGGCCACATCATCGACATTCTGGCCGTCTTTGCGACGCTCTTTGGTTTGGCGACATCGCTGGGCTTCGGTGCCACACAGGCCAATGCGGGCCTGAACGAGCTATTCGGTGTTCCAATCGGTAACACCACCGAGGTGATCTTGATCTCGGCAATCACCGCCGTTGCGCTGATTTCGGTTCTCCGCGGTCTCGACGGAGGGGTGAAGATCCTGTCCGAGGTCAACATGGGCCTTGCGGGCTTGCTGGCGGTGTTCACACTGATCGTGGGGCCAACGGCGTTTTTGTTCGCCTTCTTCTGGGACAGCCTGAAGGCGTATGTCGAGTTCCTGCCCGCCCTTGCCAATCCCTTCGGGCGCGAAGACGTCAACTTCAGCCAAGGCTGGACGGCGTTCTATTGGGCGTGGTGGATCAGCTGGTCACCTTTCGTGGGCATGTTTATCGCCCGCGTCAGCCGGGGGCGTTCGGTGCGTGAGTTTATCATCTGCGTGCTTCTGATCCCGTCTGTTGTGTGCGTCGCATGGATGTCGATCTTTGGCGGCACCGCGATTCATCAGGTCATCACGGACAACTTCACCGGCGCACAGGATGCAGAGTTGCCCCGGCAGTTGTTCCAGATGTTGGGACAGCTTCCCCTGGCCTCCATCACATCGTTCATCGGCATCGTGCTGGTCGTCGTGTTCTTCGTGACATCCTCGGACTCTGGCTCGTTGGTGATCGACACGATCACTGCGGGTGGCAAGGTCGATGCGCCTGTTCCACAGCGCGTGTTCTGGTGCATATTTGAAGGAGCCGTCGCGATTGCCTTGCTGATTGGCGGTGGCCTTGCGGCGCTTCAGTCCATGGTCATTTCCACAGGGCTATTGTTCACGCTTGTGCTGTTGGTGATGTGCTATTGCATCTTCCGTGGCTTGCAGAGCGAGCGCGCTGAACTCAAGTAATTGAGGATTGGCAAAGCGATTTTGGCGGGCATCTGGAAACAGGTGCCCGCTTTTTTATGGGGGGGCGGTGATGGGCATGCACCCGATCGGGCTTGATCCCGCAACGCGGGCGAAGCAGGCTATATTCACCCGATCCACTGTCATCTCAGAAAGGCCCGAGCATGGAGGACGACGATCACGGAGGAACGGCCCCGTGTACCGCACATCTGCTGATAAACGGGGAGCCGATTGATCCAACCATGGCCCAGGACGTGGCGCGTTTCCGCACCGCCGAGCGTGCCCGACTGATGGCTGCCCGTCGGCGCCTGTCCACCGCTGATCGCGCCCAGTTGACGGCAACTCTGGCCGAAACACTCGCCCCGATCGTCGGGCCGGAAAGCGGTAAGAAGATCGCGGTCTATTGGCCGATCCGGGGAGAGCCAGATTTGCGCGGGTGGATGACCCAGGCCCATGACGCGGGGGCTGAGGTGTTGCTTCCCGTGGTCGTCGAAAAAAACGCCCCCCTGGTTTTCCGGGCGTGGTCACCGGATTGCGCGATGACACGGGGGATCTGGAACATTCCCGTCCCCGCCCATGGGCCGGAAGAGACGCCCGACATCGTGATTTCGCCGTTGCTCGGTGTCGACAGATCCTGTTTTCGCCTCGGCAATGGCGGCGGATACTACGACCGGACCTTGGCGCAACTTCGCACGCCCCCAAGGATCATCGGCGTGGGGTTTCCCGATTGTGTTATCGACACGATCTTTCCGATGCCGTGGGATATCGCGATGGACACGGTCGTGTTGGCCGATGGCGCAGTCTACGGGCAGCATTGAGGCGGCCTTGCGAACGCCGTCTCCCCCCTAACCAGCGCAAGACACGTTCCCCCAAAGCCCGCCATGGGCCTCTGCATTGCCCAAGTTAAGTGCTGGCAGGGCGGCAATGGCGGGCCTATAGGTGGGAAATGATGGATACTTTACCGCCTTGCCCCGAATGCGCGTCGGCCTTCACCTACCAAGTGGATGCCCTGCTGAATTGCCCCGAATGCGGCCACGAATGGGCGGCAGGATCGCCCGACGATGCGGCCCCGCAGGTGCGCGATAGCGTCGGCAATGTGCTGGAGGATGGCGACACGGTCACCGTTGTCAAAGACTTGAAGGTCAAAGGCACGTCATCGGTCGTCAAAGTGGGCACCAAGGTGCGCAATATTCGGATTGTGGACGGCGATCACGATATTGATTGCAAGGTGCCCGGCATCGGCCCGATGGGGCTGAAATCCCAATTCGTGAAAAAGACGTCGGGCTAGGGCCGCCCCTTTGCGGCCCATGTCGGTACGATCTAACCCTTAGGCAGAGCGGATCTCGGCCGTGCGATCCAGCGCCGAGAGAGCGCGGTTGATCGTGGGCTTCACGCGGTGCGAGCGGCTGCCATTGGGGCGGATCGCACGGCCGGTTTTAAATGTAACCCCGCGAATGTCGCTATCTTCGTGGGCCCGTGCGAGGCGGCCATAAATGGCCTCTACCTTGTTGCCGATGTCGGGTTGGGTTTCCAAAATGTCATCGCGGGTGATGCAGATGAAATTCCCGTCGCCGATGTACGAGCTGAGTGTATGCGGGTTCTCTGCCGCGTTATAAATCGCCTTGGAGATATCACTCAAGATCGAGGTGAATTCGCTGGTCGTACAGCTTAGATACAGGGATTGAATATTCGCCACCTTGACGGCGAATACGATGCTGCTTTTGACCCGTATCTTTGTCAGCTTCGCGAGATAATTCCCAAGGGAAAAGCTATCAATCAGACCACTTTCAACGGGCAGCTTCACAGGCTCGGAAACCTTGAAGGGATGTGCGCCCAAGGTCTCGTCAGGCTGCGCCTCGATGGTTTGCAGGATCGGCAGCATTTCCTGGGATTTGCTCATGCGGATCGCAACATCCAAGCGTGAGTTGATGTCAGCCACGTCAAATGGCTTGGTCACGTAGTCGTTCGCGCCCGCACGGAACGCTTCGGCGATCGCGGCGAAGTCTGACCGTGCCGTCAGCATCAGAACCGGTGTGCGTGCAAACTTCGCCATGGTGCGAACTTCCGCGCAAAGCTCGATCCCGTCCATGACCGGCATGTTGATATCGAAAATCAGGCAATCGTAACCCTTGCGAGACCTGCGCAGGATATCCAACGCCTCTGCGCCCGACTCCGCAAAGACTGCGTTTTTATGACCGGCTTGCTTCAGGAGCACTTTCATAAGCTCCAAAGCGATAGGATCATCGTCGACCACCAGAATTCTCACTGTCACACCTCTTTATTGTTTCCAGCCGACCCTCGGGTTGCAGACGGGGTGGCGGATTCTCTTTCATCAGTAATTTACAAAAAATTGGGCGTAACTATGACGAAAAGGTTAACGCATTCGGTTTTCTGTAGTTCAGCGGGACCCCAGGCGACGGCAGCGGAGAGCGGGGCAGGCGGAGGCTTTTGACGGCGCTGAAAGCCCAAGTGCCCGGACCGCCCGCGTTAGCTCGATACGACATATCCCTCACCAGACGCCGTGAGGAGGGGGGATTTTATCGCGCCACGAAGGCGTTCGGCTAAAGGCAGGGTCTGGTGCCACTGCGTGCCCTGTTCCATGGCAACGGCAATTCCAGCGGGCATGATCCCGGCCTTCGCCAACAGGCGCAAGACAGCCGCGAGAGAGGTGCCGGTGCTCACCACATCATCCACCAACAGCACCTTGCGCCCAGATAGTAGCGGCACCATGCGCGGATCAAGGTAGATGGTCTTGCCGCGACCGGGGGAGGTGATGGAACTGATCGGTTCCGACAGCGCATCCTCGTACCAGAACTTCCGCGATGTGCCCAAGGGCACCATGCGGCCATGGCCCAAACGCCGCGCAAGTGCGTTCGCCATCGGCAGGCCCAGGGTCGGCACCCCGACAACCACATCGGGTGCCGTGTCCTGCCACTGTGCCGCCATGGCGTCTGCCAACGCGTCCTCCACAATAAAGGAGGCCTGATTCACGATGAGAGAGGCGACTGCCCCCGCGCCGCCGGGCAAATCCCGGATCGGCAAAAGCAATTGTCGCCCGTCCGGCAAGGTCGCCGGATAGGCCTTTTGATACACGGTGCCGGGAGCCGTCGCATGGGTGCCGGGGGCGTCGAGGTGCTGCCAAAAGGCGTGGGGTTCCAGGCGCATCTGTTGGCTCCTTGTGTCGGTCGCGGGGATGGGTCAGACTTGTTGTCGTATAAGACACAAAGGAATGACAAGCCATGTCTGCGCCCCTCACGATTGACGCTGAAGAACACGCCATGCTGGTGGCCCTGCGCCATGATCTACACGCGCACCCCGAACTGGGGTTCGAGGAAGAGCGCACGGCAGAGATCGTCGCCCAAAAGTTGACAGAGGCAGGTATTTCTGTCGATCGCGGCCTTGGCAAAATCGGCGTTGTGGGGACGTTGACCGTAGGCAATGGGACCGGACGCATAGCGCTTCGCGCCGATATGGACGCGCTCGCGATGCCAGAGACAGGCAATCCGCCCTACAAGTCCACCCAAGACGGGAAAATGCACGCCTGCGGCCACGACGGGCATACAACCATGCTTTTGGGGGCCGCGCGGCATCTGGCGGCGACGCGAAACTTCTCGGGCACGGTTCATTTCATCTTCCAGCCCGCGGAAGAGGGGCGCGGGGGCGCCAAGGCGATGATTGACGATGGGTTCTACGACAAATTCCCGGTGGACCGCGTCTATGGCCTTCACAATATGCCCGGTCTCGACCCCGATGAGATGGCGGTGGTGAGCGGGCCGCAATTGGCCTCTTCCGATAGTTGGGAGGTCACGTTCACAGGCGTTGGCACCCACGGCGCGAAACCGCATCTGGGCCGTGATCCGATCACCGCTGCGGGGCAGTTTCTGGCCGCGATCCACGCGATCGTGGCCCGTGTCGTGGACCCGTTGCAGCCCGCCGTGGTCAGCGCCTGCGCGTTGGAGGCGGGGGATTTCAAGGCGCTGAACGTCATCCCCAACACGGCACGGGTTGCGGGTACTGCACGGGCATACACCCCCGGGGTCCGCGACCAGCTGGAGGCCGAGATTGGCACCGTCGCCCACGGTATCGCGGCGGCTTTTGGGGTGACGGCAAGCTACAGTTTCACGCGGCGCATTCCGCCCGTGGTCAATGACGCCGAGACCACTGCGCGGGCGCTGTCTGCGGCGCAAACGGCCCTAGGAAATGGCAACATCCGCACGGAATTTCCGCCCTCAACCGCAGGGGATGACTTTGCGTTTTTCTCGCAAGACGTGCCGGGGTGCTACGTTTGGTTGGGCAACGGTCCGGCGGTGGACGGCGCGTTGCACCACAACACCGGCTACGATTTCAACGATGCCGCTATCGCGCCGGGCATGGCGTTCTGGACGCGGCTGGTCGAGGTGGAATTGCCCGCCTAAACGGTTCCAAGCCCGCGCCAAAGGGCCTCTAGCGCCGCGGGCGCGTCGATGGTCATGGCCACGTCCACCATCGCACCGTTTTGCATTTGCGACAAACGGCCGGGATGCTCGGCCGTATCTACGCAAAGGCGCATCTGCTCCACACCGAACAGCTGGGGATGCAGGGCCATCAGCATCACGCAAGGGTCGTGCAAGGGGCGCGAAGCGCGATCGGCGTTGCCATGAAAATAGGCGCGGATCAGGTCAGCGGACAGCCGCGCCGCATCGGTGCCAAGGGCGGCCAAACGGTCGAGGTCATCGGGCGTCGCCCGCAGCTTTCGCGTCACATCCAGCGGGATCAGGGTGGTGGGCACGGGGCCATCGAACACCATCTGTGCGGCCAAGGGATCACTGGCGATGTTGAACTCGGCATAGGGTCCGGCGTTGCCCGGTTCGTGGATCGTGCCGCCCATGGCGATGATGCGCCCAATGCGGACGTAGGCCTGCGGCGCGTCGTGGGCCAAATGCACCAGATTGGTTAACGGGCCGAGCGCCAGAAGGGTGAGTGCCCCCGCAGGTGCTGCCGCCAACACCTCGGCGAGACGCGCCGTGGCACCGCGGGCGTCGGGCAAGGTCAGCGGCGCGGGCAGGTCCACGCCCCCCATGCCGTCATTCCCGTGGATCGCGACCTCATCAAGGCCGTCGCCCTGCAAGGGGCCAACCGCCCCCGCCGCGTAGGGGACATCATCGCGGCCCATCGCCGCCAAGAGCCGTCCGATGTTGCGGGTCGTCGTCCCGATCCCGATATTGCCCGCCACAGCGGTCATGGCGGTGACGGAAAACCGGCCGCAGGCCAGCGCAAACAGGATACCCACCGCGTCATCGAGGCCGGGGTCGGTATCAATCAAGACGGGCAGGGCAGGGGTCATGCGGATTCAACTTCGGATAGTGCCGCGAGGATGCGGATGAAGGACCGGATGCCGCCTTTGAAGCTCGACAGGTCGTACTTCTCGTACGGGCTGTGAATGCGGTTATCGAAACGCGCGAAGCCCACCAGCAGCGTGTCCATGCCCAATTGGCGTTTGAACTCCCCCACAATCGGGATCGAGCCGCCGGCGCCCGCCAAGGCCGCTTCGGTGTTCCACTCCTGCCCCAAGGCGTCGCGGGTGGCGGCCAGATAGGGGCTATCGAGCGGCAGGGACAGTGCCGGGCTGGCCCCATGCGAGGTGAATTCGACCGAGCAATCGGCGGGCACATGGGCGCGGATATGGTCGCGGAAGGCATCGCGGATGCGGAAGGGATCTTGGCCTGCCACCAGACGGAACGACACTTTTGCCGTCGCCTGCGCCGGGATCACCGTCTTGAAGCCGGGGTCGGTATAGCCGCCGATCACCCCGTGAATTTCACAGCTGGGGCGGGCCCAGACCTGCTCCATGATCGAATAGGCGCTTTCACCCGCCGGGATGCTGAGGCCCACATCCCCAAGGAAGCCCGCTTGATCGAACGGCAGGCTTTGCCATTGGGCGCGGATTTCAGGGGCGAGGTCTTGCACGCCGTCATAAAACCCCTCAATCGCCACGCCGCCATCAGCCTTGCGCAGGCTCGACAGCGCGTCCGAGGTCACTTGCAGCGCATTGCGTGCGGCGTTGCCAAACATGCCGGAATGCAGGTCACGGTCGGCGGTTGTGATGGTGAACTCTTCGCCCACCATGCCACGCAACATGGTGGTGATCGCGGGGGTTTCGCGGTCCCACATATCGGTGTCGCAGACCATCATCACATCGGCGCGAAGCTCTTCTTTCGTGGCTTCAAGGAAGGGGCCGAGGCTTTTGGAACCGGATTCCTCTTCGCCCTCGAACAACATAGAGACCTTGATCGGCAGGCGGCCCGTGACGGCTTTCCAAGCGCGACAGGCCTCCACGAAGGTCAGAAGTTGGCCCTTGTCGTCCGTCGCGCCGCGCCCGGTGATATGGGTGTCGCCATCGGGGGCGGGCACAAGGGTGGGTTCAAAGGGGTCCGTGTTCCACAAATCCAGCGGGTCCACCGGTTGCACGTCGTAGTGGCCGTAAAACAGGACATGGGGGCCATCGGCACCTTCGTTGTGTCCCACCACCATCGGGTGCCCTTCGGTGGCCCGCACCGAGGCGTCAAATCCCAATTCGTTCAGCTGGTCTGACAACCACGTCGCCGCCGCTTTGCAGTCATCGGCATGGGCCGCAACGGTCGAGACCGAGGGGATGCGGATCAGCTCAAACAGACGCTCCAGGCTGTCGTCCATATGGGCATCGGCGTGGTCAAGAACGGCTTGCAGATCTTTCATGGGGTCAGTCCTTCACGGCTCGGGCCGCATCAATGGCGGCGATTTCGGACCGGAACTGGCCCGCGACTTGGTTGGCGTCGGCCAGCACGGCGGCAGGTTCCAGTGTTTCGACAAGGCGGTCGCGCATCAGCCAGTTGCCCGCGACCATCACGTCGCGCACATCATCGGGCTTGGTGGCGAAGACGAGGACGGAATAGGGATCGTAGATCGGCTGCATCCGTGGTGCAGACAGGTCCACGCGGATCAGGTCGGCTTGCTTGCCGACTTCCAGCGAGCCGGTGACATCATCAAGGCCCAGAACCTGCGCGCCCTCCAGAGTCGCCATGCGGACCACGTCGCGGGTGGGCAATGGCTTGCGAGAGCCGCCAAGAACCTTGGCAAAGATCGACACTACGCCGAATTGAGAGAACAAATCCAAGGTGTTACCGCTCATCGGGCCATCGGTGGCGATGCCCACGGGAATGCCCGCACGGCGCATATCATTGACCCGCGCCATGCCGCGCCCCGCCTTGCCGTTGGACCGCGCGTTGTGGGCCACCCGGGTGCCGGTACGCGCCAGCGTCGCGATGTCTGCGTCATCCACCAGAAGGCAATGGGCAGCCACGGTGCCGGGCTTCAGCAGGCCCGCTTGCTCGCAAACGGCGGTGGTGCTTTTGCCGTAGGTGTCCAGGGCCCAGGCGGCCTCTGGCTCGGTCTCGGCCAGATGGATCTGGATGCGCGCCTCGGGGTGGGCCTCGTGCCATTCCACGACCCGTTCCAGCACGGCCATCCCCGTTGAATAGGGCGCGTGGGGCGCGATAGAGGCGGTCACAAGGGGCATGTCTGCGCAGTGATCTGCCAGTGCGTCACACAGGGCAAAGCCTTCGTCAAAATCGCGGTGATCGGGGGGATCGAAATCGGCCAGCGTTTGCCCGACCACGCCGCGCATACCCGAGGCGGCGATGACATCGGCCACCTCGGTTTCGTGATAGTACATATCGGCGACGCAAGTGACGCCGCCCATGATCATCTCCAGCGCCGAAAGGGCAGAGCCCGCACGGACCATCTGAGCCGACACGAACTTGCGTTCCAGCGGCAGCATGTAACGAAAAAGGCGGTCGTCCACGTCTTCGCCAAGGCCGCGGAACAGGGACATGGCCATATGGCAGTGGGGGTTCACCATGCCGGGCATGACGATATCGCCGCCCATATCGCGGACCTCAGCCCCCGGCGCGTCGGGCGGGGTGCCACCACCCAGAGCCGCGATCTTGCCGTCCTCGATCAGGAGCCAGCCACGGTTGTGTTCGGTCATCGCGACGTCCACCGCGATGATCCATGCATTTGTCAGAAGCGTTTTCATTCCGGCTGCAAGATGGCGCATTGGTCCGGGTTGGGGACCAAAACGGCGCCCGTGCCGGGCTCGAACGGCGTCGCGAGTGAACCGTTGGCCAGCAACTGCGTACCCGCAAAGGCGCACTGATACTGATAGGCGCGGCCCAGATAGGTGCGCAGACCCAAGGTGGCGGGCAGCCCTTCGGCCCCTTCCGCCTTGGTCACGGTCAATCCGTCCGGGCGCGTGGCAAGGATGAAAGCATCGGGGATGGCGCCCAAGCGGTCTTGCGACAGGGATAGCGTCGTGCCGTCATTGGCCACGGCAGTGATCATGTCGCCGTCGCGCGATTGCACCTTCAGGTCAATCAGGTTCTCGAACCCCACGAAACGCGCCACGAAGCTGTTGGCCGGCCGTTGGTAGAGGGTTTCGGGCGTGTCCAACTGCATGATCCGGCCCTGGTTCATGATCGCCACCCGGTCCGAGATCGAGAACGCCTCTTCTTGATCGTGGGTCACATAGAGTGCCGTGGTGCCGTTGGCGCGCTGCAGCTCTCGGATTTCCACGCGCATATCAACGCGCAGCTTGGCGTCGAGGTTTGACAGAGGCTCATCAAACATCAGAAGCGGCGGCTCGATCACCAAGGCGCGGGCCAGCGCCACGCGCTGCTTTTGGCCGCCCGAAAGCTCTCCCGGCAGGCGGTCCGCCAGGTGCGACAGGCCCACTCGATCCAGCATTTGCATGGCGCGGGTGCGTTGCTCGGCCGAAGGCAATTTGCGCTGCTTCAGGCCGAAGGCCACGTTCTGCATCACGCTGAGGTGCGGGAACAAAGCGTAGCTTTGGAACACAAGGCCAATGTCGCGCCCGTGGGCGGGCAGTTTTGTCAGGTCCTTGTCACCCAAACGGATCGCGCCACTGGTGGGCTGCATGAACCCCGCCACAAGGCGCAGGGTCGTGGTCTTGCCACAGCCCGACGCGCCCAGAAGCGAGACGAGTTCGCCGTCACCGACGTTCAGCGACAGATCCTCCAGCACCTTGGTCTTGCCGTAGTGGGCGGTGATATTGTCGATGGATAGGGGCAGTGTCATGGGGGAAGTGCCTTTTATTTCGCCACGATGGTCAGGCCGAGCGTCCGCTCGACGATAACCATGACAATGATGGTCAGCCCCATAAGCAACACGGACACCGACGCGACAGTCGGGTCGAAGAATTGCTCGACATGGGCGAGAATTTGGATCGGAAGCGTGGAGATGCCCGGCCCGGTCAGGAACAGGGACACCGACACGTCGTTGATGGAGGTGATGAACGCCAGGATGAACGCCGCAATCACGCCGGCCCGGATATTGGGCAACACGATGGTGAAGAAGGATTTCACCGGAAGGCTGCCAAGGGAAATCGCGGCTTCTTCAATCGAGAAGTCGAACGACGCGAGCGAGGCGGAGATCACCCGCACCACATAGGGCAACACCAGCAGCGTGTGGCCGATCAGAAGCGACACGAAGACCGGCGCGCCAAGCCCGACGTTGACCGAGCGCAGCAGCGAGAAACCAATGACGATTTCCGGCACCAGAATGGGCAGCACGAACAGGGTCGAGAGCCAACCGGGAAGGTAGATGCGGTGGCGGTTCAGGGCGTAAGCGGCGGGAATGCCGATTAGCAGCGCAAAGAACGTGCCGAGGAACGCCACCTGCAAAGAGGTCACGATGGTCCGGCGGAAGGCCGAGATTTCCCAGATGTTCTCGAACCAATGCAGCGTCAGCCCTTGGGGCGGGAAGGCCAGGAACGTGGTGTCCGAGACCGAGGCCCCGAAGATGATGATCAGCGGGCCAAGCAAGAAGATGTAGACCAGAATGGTCATCACGATCAGCAATGGGTGGATGCGGTTTGTCATATCAGGAAGCCATCGGGTTAAGGCGCTTGGCGATGCGCGTCATGACGAGAACCGTGGTAACAATCACTACCACCATGATCGCCGCCACGGTCGAGGCGCTGACCCAGTCAAAGGACGTCATCGCGCGTTGATGCAGGAAGGTGCCCATCATCATCTGACGTGTCCCCCCCAGAAGATGCGGGGTCGCGTAAGAGGTGAAACTGGCGGTGAAAACCAGCACCGCCCCCACGATCAGGCCCGGTGTGGCCAAGGGCAGGATCACCTGAATGAAGGTCTTCGTGGGTGACGCCCCAAGGGACGCGCTGGCCTGCAACAGGTCATCGGGGATGTTTTCCAACACGCCGATCAGCACAAGGATCATTAGGGGGATAAAGATATAGATCAACGCCAGCACAACTGCCGTTTGGCTATAAAGAAGCGCCAAGGGGCGTTCGATTATTCCCAACCATTCCAAGCTGTTATTTAAAACGCCGTTGCGCCCCAAAATGATCAGCCAGGCGAATGAGCGTACCACGACGCCGGTGAGCAATGGGAATACCGCCAGCACGATCAGAACGGACTTCATCCACGGCGGGCTGCGCGACACCACGAAGGCAGTTAGCAGGCCGAAGATCAGGGAAATCACGGTGGTTAAGGCGGCGATCTCGAACGTGCGCCACAAGACTGTGCGCTGGAAGCCAGAGGCGAAGAAATCCACGTAGGGGGCGAAGGTGCCCCCCGGCGCGGTGAAGGTGAAAGAGATCGTAGCCGCCACCGGAATGATCAGAAACAGCGACACCGCAAGGGTCGCCGGAGACGATAAGATCCAGCCAGTAATTTTGTTCATGGGGCAGTCATCCGGTGCCGGAGGTCAGGGTCTCGGGGCAGCTTGGAGCCGCCCTGAGGGTTCATGTAGAAGATCGGCTTACATGCCGAAGATTTCGTTCCAGCGGTCGATCCACGACGTCAGGTTCGCGTTCAGCGGCACGTAGTCAATCTGGTTCAGGCTCGAAATCATCTCATCGCCGTAGGTCCAAGGGGCGGCTTGCTCCTCGGTCAGGTCCACACCGTTGTTCACGGGCGCATCAACGCCGCGTTCGGCCAGTGTTTGCTGGATTTCAGCGGAGAGAACGAAGTTCAGGAACTGGTGCGCCAGTTCCACGTTTTCGGACCCGGTGGGGATGTTGATGGTGTTGAGCGTGGCAATCGCGCCATCGTCCAGATCGGCCCAAACGACCGATGGCACAGCCGCCTGGAGGCGACCCAGTGCGAAGTCCTGCGCCATGGAGACGGTGATTTCGCCGGTGGAGAAGAGGTTAATCATCTCGGAGCCGGTGTTGTAGTTGGTCAGGATGTTTGGCTGAAGCTCGGATACTTCGGCGAATGCCGCGTCAGGGTCTTCGTAAGCGTTCACACCCGCCCGTTCGCCCGCGCGCAGCACGACCATGGGGCCCGCAGTGGTGGTGATGCCGGGCAAGGAAACCGAGCCCGCCAGATCTTCGCGCCACAGGTCATTCCACGAGGTGATCGGCGCTTCAACTTCGTCGGCGTTGTAAACGATGCCGACGCGACCGATGGAATAGGCCGGGCCATATTCGCCCTGCGGCGTCTGCGCGAGGTCGTAAAGTTCATCAATATTAGGTACTTGCGCGCGGTCGATCGGCTGGAAAAGGCCCAGTTCGATACCCAGTTGCGAGAAGCGGTCGGTCAGGTAGATCACGTCCACCCCTTCACCGCCGCGCAGCTGAAGGCGGCTCAACCGGTCCGAGTTGTTGCCGGTCTCGAAGATGACTTCGCAGTCGCACATCTCCTGGAACGGATCGACGATGATCTCTTGCAGCGCATCGCCGTTGAAGCCCCACCAGGAAATGGTGAACGTGCGGTCTTGGGCCAGTGCAGGCGATGCAGCCAGCATGGCGGCGACAGAGGCTGCCGCGATGCGCGAGGTGGATAGTTTTTTCATGGTCTTCCCCAGATTTGTAAATGCCGACTGTATAGTCAGGCCGAGAATACAGGTAGGCTATGTCCCACCCCCGAATGTGGCAAGTTTCCGTTAAGGTCACCTGCTTGGTAATTACCTAACTGGCTGAATTTAAATCAGTTTAGCGGTCGTCCGCCTACCAGACGATCCGATGGGTCTCTCCCGTTGCGACATTGACGAATCCCTGCGGTGCAAGCTCGGACGGGGCCACCAACACCCACCGCCAAGGGGCGCAGGTCAGGGTGGCGAAAGCCAGACGTTCGGGGAAGCCCGGGAACCATCTGGGGCTGAATGTCGGCTCGAACATCCAGTCGATTTTCTCCCCCTCGGCGTAGAGGTTCTGCATCTCGG
This sequence comes from Gymnodinialimonas sp. 57CJ19, assembly GCF_038396845.1. NCBI lineage: Bacteria > Pseudomonadati > Pseudomonadota > Alphaproteobacteria > Rhodobacterales > Paracoccaceae > Gymnodinialimonas > Gymnodinialimonas sp. 57CJ19. The sequence continues at coordinate 3,513,720 of NZ_CP151587.1, read as the reverse complement.
CATCGAGTTCCTGGGGCGCGCGACAGGTCATCAACCCGCCGACCTCGTAGCGCACGGTGGCGACCAATTCGCCCTCTCGGACCAGCGCCCACCCGCCTTGGGTTTCGCGCAGGGCATTCACCGCCTGCGCCATCGCCGCGTCCGATGATCCGACCGCCCAGATGTTGTGTTTGTCGTGGCCCATCGAACAGGCCAACGCCGTGTCTGGCGTGCTTGGCCCCGTGCCGAGCCAGAACATGGCAGCGGTTTTGCCTTCGCCCGAGAAGCGGTCGACGATGGCGAATTTGGTGACATTGCAGGCGGTATCGCGCTGCACAAGACCGGCCTCTACGGGCAGTTCCATCTCGATAAAATTGTCGTCCCAATGGAACGGGCGCAGGAGGGCGGCGGTCATGGTTTCGCGCCCCGGCTCTGCCTTGATCGCAAAGTCATCCGCAGTCATGGCGCGGGTGATGTTAACTGTCTGCGTTGCCCATTGGGGCCAGTCGATCTTGGGCACGGGCTTTACGTAGACGCCGCCGTCAGCGACCAGCTCTGCATCCGCCCAAACCTTGGCGATGGACAGGCTTTGCAGATCGTCCAACAACACGATATCGCCAAAACGCCCGGGCGCGATGGACCCAACCCAAGGGGTCAGGCGCATGTGGCGGGCGGGGTTGATCGTGACCATCTGGATCGCGATTTCCGGCGCGAGGCCTGCTTCGATCGCAAGGCGCACGTTGTAATCCGTTGCTCCCATCTTCAGCGTGTCCGAACAGGAGCGGTCATCGGTGGTCAGGGCAAACTGGCTCCAGTCCGAAAGGCCCGCGTCGATCAATCCCGAAATCATCTCGGTCAGGGAATGGGGGCGCAATTCCATGAACAGGCCGCGCCGCAGTTTGTCCAAGACTTCCTCGGTCGTCCAAGCCTCGTGATCCGAGGCCAGCCCCGCCGCAGCAAAGGCGTTGATCGTCGCCATGTCGCGGATACCCGCCGCGTGGCCTTCAACCACCCCGCGCTTCTCGAACGTGGCCTCGATCATGCCCCAAAGGCGGTCGTATGAGGGGTTTTCCGGGTTCCAGACGGCGGGCCAATCCATCACCTCGTCCAGCCCTGCAACCATCATATTGTCGGCCATGAATCCCAGTTGTTCATCGTAGCCGAAATGCCCGCCGCCCCATTCATAGGCGGTCGGTGGCACGGCAGAGCCGGGAAGGGGGAAGATCTTTTGCGGGCTGCCTCCCAGCCGCGCCTTGAACCAGAATTCAAGGTTGCGCGGGCCGTTCACGTTGGAAAATTCGTGGCTCGCTTCACAGGTCCAGGTGTTGCCGTGCGGCAGAACCAGCGCGGCCTCCCATTCCGGGGTGACGTGGGAGGATTCGATATGTTTGTGCACTTCGCCAAAGCCGGGAACGGCCATCAGGTCCGGTTCATGCACGTCATGGGCGACTTCGCCGGGGTAGCTGCCAGCGGGGCCGACATAGGCGATGCGACGCCCCGACAGGATGATTTCTTGATCCGTCAGCCACATGCGCGAATGCACGTCGAGCAGTTTGCCCACCCGAAGCCGCGTATCGGCAGGCTCATGACCAAGGGCCACGCGCACAAGGCGTTGGCGGATTTTCACCTCGTCAGCGGCGTTGATCAGCGCGTCGGTGGGATGATTCTGTGCCGTCATCGCGCCGTGCCTTCCGGGAATTTGCAGGGGATAGAGGCCTCGTAGAAGGCGCTGACGCGCACCATGTCTGCCTCCTCCAGCAGGGTGATCTTCGGGGTGCCGAGACGGCCCGAGGGGTCCACGACCGTCATCCCCCGCGTGATGCCGGGGGCGAGCGCCACGTCGACGGAGGCCTGAAGCGACCGGGTCATGATGGAGGGATCGATGATGTAGGCGGCGGCGAGCGGGTCGACGAAGCGGAAGTAATCCTTGCCGGTGTAGCCATGAATAATCCCGCGCGCATGGGTCACCAGCGCGGCAGAGAACGGCCTGGCCGCCGTTTGGGGCGCGTTGGCCAGCATCCGGTCGACCGTCTCACCGCTGATACGATGGTCGGTGCAGACCTCCCACGGGACCAGAACGGTCTCGATCTCTGCGGCAAAGACGATGGCCGCCGCTTCGGGGTCCGAGAAGATGTTGAACTCTGCCGCCGGGGTCACGTTGCCGCGCCCATGAAGAGTACCGCCCATGATCGTGACCTGTCCAATGCCCGCAGCGCAATCGGGCGCGGTCCGTAAAGCGAGGCCAAGGTTCGTGAGCGGGCCGATCAGCAGCAGATCAACCTTGTCGCCCGCCCTTGCTGCCGCGCGGAGCGTGTCGATCAGAACGCCCACCGCATCGGTGCTTGCGGGCTCGGGGATTGTGGCAGGACGCGGTGCGCCACCCAAGCCATCGTCGCCGTGGATTTCCTTGGCGTGGGTAAAGGGCTGCACCAAGGGGCGATCCGCGCCCATGTGAACTGGAATATCGCCGCGTCCGGCCACGGCAAGGACCGACAGGATGTTCCCCGTAGCGGTCTGCAAATCCACGTTGCCAAACACCGTCAGGATCATGTCGGGTCCATGCCCCGCCGCCAGCAACATAAGCAAAGCCTGCGCGTCGTCTACGCCGCCGTCAGTATCAAGGATCAGTTTCCGCCGCATGGGCCGCCTCGTGTGCTGTTCGAAGGTTGAGGGCCAAGACGGCCCCGCTGCTTCGGCTATATGTAAAGCGCGCCAAGGGGAGGGGCTTGGGTTCCCACCCTTGGCGCGGGGGTCGTGTCAGTTGGACGCGCTTGCAGGTGTCCAGATGGTACGCGACAAGGCGGATAGGATATCGGCCCCACCGTCGGTTGCCACAACGATATCTTCAAGGCGCACGCCGAACTGACCGGGCAGATAGATCCCCGGCTCGATGGAAAAGACGTTGCCGGCGTGCATCACCGTTTCAGAGGTGGCGGTGATGTAGGGCGGCTCGTGGATGTCGATGCCAAGGCCGTGGCCGGTACGGTGCACGAAATACTCGCCGTATCCCGCCGCCTCGATCACGCCACGGGCGGCGGCGTCGATGTCCTTCGCCACAACGCCGGGGCGCACAACGGCCATGGCGGCCTGCACGGCATTTTCGACGATCTCGGCAACCTTCAGGAACTCCGCGGACGGGGTGTCGCCGAACCAGCCACAGCGGGTCATATCGCTGGGGTAGCCGCCGATCCGGCAGCCGGTGTCGATCAGCACGGCCATGTTGTCTTGCAGCACCGTGTCGCCTGTGTGGTGGTGGGGGTAGGCGCCGTTTTCGCCGAAGCCGATGATGGTGAACTCAGGCTTGGCGCCGTGGGCTTTGTAGTAATCGTGGATCACCGTCTGCACGTCCCGTTCCGTCATACCGACGCGCAGGGCCGCGAAGGCGGCGGTGGCGGCGGCATCGTTGAGGTGGGCGCAGGCACGCAAGGCGTCAATTTCCGCCGCGTCCTTCATCGCCCGCAGATGGCCCAGTGTATCGACCGAGAAGCGCCGTTTGGGCGCGTCCATGGCGTCAATCAACAGCAGCGCGAAATCGGCGCGCATCGCCTCGTCCAAGGCGACGGAATGGCCAGCGCCGGTGACGCCGCAGCTCTGCAGCAAGTGGTCCAGCGCGGCGCTTGGGCCTTGCTCATCGCTCCAGGTTTCAAACGGAAGATCCGTCGCCTGCCGCACGGAATTGGCGTTGAGCGCGGGCATCAGAAAGCCCGCGTGGCTTTGGCTGACCAGCAGCATCACTGGGCGTTCGTCGCCGTGGGGGTCCGCGCCCGACAGCCACGTCATATGGCTGGTGGGGCCAAGGGCCACCAGGTCGGTGCCTGTCTCGGTCATCCGCACCCGCAAACGCGCAAGGCGGTCTTTGTAAATGTCCATCTCTGGCCCCATTAGTCTTTGGAAAAGGTCAAAACGAATATCGCCGGCCCCGTTGGGAGGCCGGCGAAAAGGCTGGTTGCGATCAGCTCTTGTCTACGAGGCGGTAGAACACGAAGTCCGATGTCGCGCCGTTGACGTAGCCGCTGACGTTGTCGGCCATGCCCACCTGGTAGGAGGCTTGGAACATGATCACGATGGGCGAGTTCGCCTGAACCTGTCGCTGAAGCTCCAGATACATTTCCTCTCGAACCGCAGGATCGGATTCCGTCAGAGCGGCGCGAGTCATCTCGTTCATCTCTTCTGGAACGGCCCAAGAGTTCCGCCAAGTGGTCGTGGCGGTATAGGTTTCCTGACGGTTGTCAGAGTTGTAAGCGAAAGCTTTGGCGTTGGAGTGGGGGTCCATGAAGTCAGGGCCCCAATACAGCAACATCGCTTCGTGGCTACGGTCACGGTAGCGGGTGATGACCTGCGAACCGGTGCCGGGCAGGATTTCGAACTCGATCCCTGCTTCGGCGAAGGACGCCTGCAAGGATTGCGCCATGTCGGTGAAGGGGGCTGCGTTAATCACGTCGAGGGTGACGGTGATCGGCAGCTCGATGCCTGCATCCTCAAGGATTTGCGCGGCACGCTCCGGGTCGTAAGAATAGGGCGTGTCGGTCAGGGCACCGGGGAAGCCTTCGGGCCAGAATGCCTGATGAACTTCCATTTGACCGGCGATGATCGAGTTGGTCATGCCCTCATAGTCCACCAGATAGCGGGCGGCCTCCCAAACGGCGGGGGGTGTCAGGCTTTCGACGTTCTGGTTGAACGACAGGAAGTGAACGGCGGCTTGCGGGAACGTGTCCACTTGCAGCGCGTCTGTGTCCAATGCCGCGACCTGGTCGGGCGTCAGGTTACGCGCGATATCCACGTCACCGGCTTCCAGCAGCAGCTGCTGTGTGGCGCTTTCGGCGACGTGACGGATGATGACGCCATCAATGGCAGGGGCGCCGTTGAAGTAGTCGGGGTTGGCATCCATGCGGATCAATTCAGCCGCGCGGAAGGTGTTGAGAGAGAACGGGCCAGTACCGGCCGTGTTGGCGTTCAGCCAAGCGTTGCCCATGTCGCCGTCAACTTCGTTGGCCATCGCCAATTCGATATCCACGATGGACGCGGGGCGCGAGGCCAGCACGTTCATCACGAAGGCAGGAGAGAAATCGCCGTCATAGCGTACGGTGACGGTGTTGCCATCGGCAGTAACCATCTCGCCCACGTTTTCAGGCGTCCAACCCAGTTGGGTCAGAATGAAGGCCGGTGTCAGGTTCAACTGCACAACTCGAGAGAACGAGCCTACAACATCTTCGCCACGCAGGGGGTTGCCGGAATGGAACGTCACACCGTCACGCAGGGTGAAGACGATTGTCTTGGCTTCGGCGTCGATTTCCCAGGACTCCGCAAGGCCAGCGGCCAGAACGGTGGTGTCTTCGGCATCGTATTGTACCAAACGGTCATAGGTGTTGGTGACCAATTCACCGGAGGTGAATTCATAGGCCTGCGCCGGGTCAATCGCGACAATGTCGTCGATGTTCTGGGCCACAACGAGGATATCCGCAGGGGTATCCGCGAAGGCTGCGGGCGTGGCCAGCGGCAGGGCCAGCATCGCCGACAGAAGGGCGGGTTTCAGCAATCTCATGGGTTTTAACTCCGTGCTGGTTTCAGGTTAGCCATTAGTATTGGCTGGGGTTATTTCGGGCAGTTTGACCGCGCCCTTGCGTTGAAGCACCGAAAGGGTGCCGGTCCACAAGATGCGCGTCGTGCTTTGGGTCTCATTGGACCACGAATGGGGGGTTGAACCGGTGTAGTGCAGGCTGTCCCCCTGTTGTAAGATGAAGGTCTGACCGCCAAGGGTCTGGGTGATTTCGCCGTCCAGCAGAAAGATGATCTCTTCGCCTTCGTGGCTGACCACTTCCGAGGCATATCCGGCGGGGACGTGCAGAATGTAGCTCGACAACTCTGCGCCGGGGAAATCGGCGCACACGGATTCGTACATGATGGACGAGCCATCAATGGAGAACTGAGGCCGCGCGCCCGCCCGTGTCAGGCTGTCTGATGGTTTGGGTGTGGTGATGAAGTATTCCAGCCCGACCGAAAGCGCCTGGGCGATTTGGGCCAACGTACCGAGCGAAGGTGTCGATTGCCCACGCTCCACCTGACTGAGGTAACCCACCGACAATCCGGCCGCATCGCAAAGCGCCTGCAACGTCAGATCCAGCTGCTTGCGCCGCTTGCGGATCAAAGCACCCAAGGCGGGGTCTTTGTCGGTCTTTGGTCGTGCCATTCTTCCCTCCCCCACGGCTTGACGATTGATGGACTTTCACCACAATTTTTTTGATCTAACCAAAACTATTTGCCAAATCCAAGCAAAATGTTACATCGTCGCGAAATGGCGCCACCTTCATTTTCGCCAGAGGAGCCCCCATCAAGATGGCATTTCAAGACATCAAATCAGGCCCGATTGGCAGCACAAGCCTAGGCATTGTGCGGTTCGTTATCGTGGTTGCGCTGACGTTTCTGGGCCTTTTGGCGCTGACTTTCTTCATTGGTCGCGTGGTGCCAATTGATCCTGTTTTGTCAGTGGTCGGTGACCGCGCGACGCCGGAACAATATGAGGTGGCGCGTATCGCTATGGGCCTCGATCGCCCACTGATTGTGCAGTTTGTCAGCTATGTAGGCGACGTGTTGCGATTCGATATGGGCATGTCCACCTCTACCAACCGCCCCGTGGCGGAAGACCTTGCTCGGGTGTTTCCAGCCACCCTGGAGATGGCAACCCTCGGCATCCTGATCGGCGTGGGCCTTGGCGTGCCGGCGGGCGTATTGGCGGCCGCATGGCAGGGTAGTTGGGTGGATCAAGTGATCCGGGTCTTTGCGCTGCTGGGCTATTCGGTGCCAGCGTTTTGGTTGGGTCTTGTGGGCCTTGCGGTGTTCTACGCCTGGCTTGGCTGGGTTGAAGGGCCGGGCCGGGTGAGTATCTTTTACGACGGAATAACCCCCGTCGTGACTGGCCTGCTGACCGTCGATGCAGTGCTTGATGGTGATTGGGAGGTCGTGAAAAGCGCGTGGTCGCATATCATCCTTCCCGCCTCGATCCTTGCGGTCTTTTCGCTGGCCTATATCGCGCGGATGACGCGGTCGTTCATGTTGGATCAGTTGAGCCAGGAATACGTCACCACCGCCCGCGTGAAGGGTGTGCCGGAATGGCGGGTGATCTGGGTCCATGCCTTCGGCTCGATCCGGGTGCCCCTGATTACCGTTATCGGCCTCAGCTACGCGGGCCTGCTGGAAGGGTCAGTAATGATTGAGACCGTATTTTCCTGGCCCGGCATCGGCAACTACCTGACCACCGCACTTTTCAACGCCGACATGAACGCCGTGCTGGGCGCGACGTTAGTGATTGGCGCGGTGTTTATCATGATCAACAAGGTGTCCGACGTGCTCTACCGCGTCCTGGACCCCCGTAGCCGCGAAGGGAGCCGTTAAGATGCACGCTTGGCTCATTGACGACAGCCCCTCATCGCGCCTTCAGGCCGCATCGGGGCGCGCTTACCGGATCACACAGGATATGCTGCGCAATCCGCTGGCTGTGGCGGGGGCGCTTATCATTGCCGCGCTGGTCCTGACGGCGATTTTTGCCGACACCATCGCGCCGGGTGGCCCCGGCGGGCAGTTTCTTGATCGTCGGCTGGAGCCGCCCTCGGCTGCCCATTGGTTTGGCACCGACCAATTGGGCCGCGATATCTTCGCCCGCGTTGTCCATGGCGCGCAGATCACCTTGCAGATTGTGGCCTTGGTGGCGATCATTTCGGCCCCTCTCGGGCTGCTGATCGGGGCGATCTCGGGCTATTTCGGCGGCTGGATCGACCGCGCCCTGATGGGCGTTACCGATGTGTTCCTGTCGATGCCCAAGCTGGTGCTGGCCCTCGCTTTCGCCGCCGCGCTCGGGCCGGGGATCGAGAACGCGATCATCGCCATCGCGATCACCACATGGCCCGCCTATGCGCGGATCGCGCGGGCGGAAACGCTGACCCTTCGCAATTCAGAATTTGTGGCCGCGGCCCGGCTGTTGGGCGGGTCGCACACGCGCATCATCACGCGCCATGTGCTGCCGCTTTGCACGTCGTCGATGATCGTACGCGTCACCCTTGATATGGCGGGGATCATTCTGACGGCAGCGGGCCTTGGCTTCCTTGGCCTTGGCGCGCAACCGCCCGAACCGGAATGGGGGGCGATGATCTCTGGCGGGCGGTCGTTCATCTACGATCAGTGGTGGGTTTCTACCTTCCCCGGCTTTGCCATCATCCTTGTGTCGCTTGGTTTCTGTTTCCTCGGGGACGGTCTGCGCGACGTGTTGGACCCAAAATCGGAGCGTAAGGGATGAGCCTTCTTTCTGTTAAAGACCTCACCGTCAGTTTCCCGACACCCAAAGGCCGCGTGAATGTGGTGGACGGCGTGTCCTTCGATCTGGGGCAGGAACGCCTTGGGATCGTGGGCGAAAGCGGGTCTGGCAAGTCGATGACCGGCCGTGCGATCCTGCGTCTTATCCGGCGGCCCGGGCAAGTCTCAGGCAAAATCGCCTTTGAGGGGCAAGACCTGGGCGCCCTGTCCGAGCGGCAGATGCGGCAGATGCGTGGCGCGAAGATCTCGATGATCATGCAAGACCCGCGCTATTCCCTGAACCCGGTGATGACCATCGGCGCACAGATCGCCGAGGCCCTTCGCACCCATGAACGTCTGCCCCGGTCCGAGATCAAAGCCCGCGTTCACCAGATGCTGGAGGCCGTGCGGATCAACGACCCCGAGCGTGTGGCCCGCATGTATGCCCACGAGCTGTCGGGTGGCATGGGCCAGCGCGTGATGATCGCGATGATGCTGATCCCGCGCCCCCGCCTGCTGATCGCGGACGAGCCGACAAGCGCGTTGGATGTCAGCGTGCAGGGCGATGTTCTGGCGCTGATTAACGATCTGGTGGGCGGCAATGCGGTCAACCCCAAGGGCATGGGACTGATCCTTATCAGCCACGACCTGCCACTGGTCGCCCGCTACTGTGACCGCATCCTTGTGATGAACTCGGGCCGCGTGGTGGAAAGCTGTGCCGCGAAAGATCTGCATAAGGCGACGCATCCCTACACGCGGGGCCTTCTGGCCGCTGTGCCGCAAATGCACGAAACCCGCGAAACCCTGCCCGTGATGGAGCGTACCACATGACCGCCCCGGCTATCTCTCTGAGCAACCTCAACATTTCCTACGACGGCTTGCGCGTTGTCCATGATGTCTCCTTTGATGTGGCCAAGGGCGAAAGCTTCGCCCTGGTTGGCGAGAGCGGCTCGGGCAAGTCCACCGTTCTCAAGGCGTTGTGTGGTCTTGCGTCGGAATGGACCGGCACGATGGAAGTGTTGGGCCAACCCGGCCCCCACAAGCCGAACCGAGCCTTGGCCGCACAGGTGCAGATGGTGTTTCAAGACCCTTACGGCTCGCTCCACCCGCGCAAGACCGTGGATGCGGTTCTGTCCGAGCCTTTGGCGATCCACGGGATCGGTGACAAGGACGCGCGGGTGCAACAGGTGCTGTCGGACGTGGGCCTCGATGCGCGGTTCCGGTTCCGCTACCCGCACCAGATGTCTGGCGGCCAACGCCAGCGTGTCGCCATCGCCCGCGCCCTGATGCTGGAGCCTGAGGTGATGTTGCTGGACGAGCCCACCAGTGCCCTTGATGTGTCGGTGCAGGCGGAGATCCTCAACCTTCTGAAACGCCTTCGGGCCGAGCGGGGGCTGACGTACCTGATGGTCACCCATAACCTGCCTGTGGTCAGCTTCATGTGTGATCGCATGGCGGTGATGAACAAGGGCCGCATCGTCGAGATTGCGCCCGCCACGGCACTGCACGACGGCAGTTTTACCGATCCCTACACCCAGAGCCTTTACGCCGCGAGCGGCGGCAACGACGCACAATAACAGGAGCTTCCCATGACGCAGGCAGAAACAGCACAGGCACAGTTTGACGCAGAACTTGCGGCCGCCACCACTGAAGAGGCGGTGCTGGAGGCGCTATACCGCCTGAGCAACACATTGGTTCCCGTGCGTCTGTGGACCGTTATGACGGTTGATATGGAAGCGGGCCTGGCGCGCCGTGCCTATTCCAACATGCCCGAAGCCTATCCCGCCTCAGGCACCAAGCCGATCACGCACAACGATTGGTTCGACATCGTCCACGGGCAGCACGAATGCTTTGTGGCCAATACCTTGGCCGACATTGCTAAAGTATTTCCCGACTATGAACTCATCGGCTCTTTGGGCTGCGCATCGGTGATGAACCTGCCGATCATCGACAACGGCGAACTGCTGGCCACGGTGAATCTGCTGGATGCAGAAGGGCATTTCACCGACGCCCGTGTGGCGGAATACAGCGCCATTTTGACAGCCCCGGCGCTCCGCGCGGTTCGCGCGACATTGGCGCTCCGAGAAGCGGCATAAGGGCGAAGCGAATACCGCCGACGCTTGCACCGAGATCGTTAACCTTTTCGGCGGGAAACTGCCGATAAAAGGTTAACGCCTTGGCCCGGTGGTGCGGGGCCGACGCCCCCTCCCACGGTTAGGGACTGTACGCCACAAAGACAGACCCGCGCGCCGGCGAAAGCGGAACCTTTTCCCGTGTGGCAAGGCTTTAGCAGCGGCTTGTCTAACCTGGACAGATGCGGTTTCGGGGGGCGGCATGATACAAAGCCCCTGCGCCGGTTTGGCGACCCGGCGTCCTCGTTCGAGGTGTGATAAGTTAACGCGGCTTTTCCCCGGTACTAGCGCGGACTATTGCCTAGTATAGCTCTGGAATGCCGCCTAGACCTAGGCAAAATCCCAAAAGTGATCCGAGATATGACCCGAGCAGCCGAAGCAAACGAGACCGTAGAATCTGACGAAATTGATTTGGCGGCTCTTTTCGGCGTCCTTTGGCGCGGCAAGCTGTGGATCATTCTTGTCGCTATTATCGGAATTGTGGGCGCATTCCTTTATGCCACGCGGGTGGCTGTGCCGATGTATCCGGCGCGGGCCACGATCGCCTTCAACGGCGAGCAGCAACAGGTCATCGGCGACATTGAAAGCATCTTCTCGGGCGGCGGCATTGATACAGTAGGCCTGAATACTGAGTTGGAGGTACTTCTGTCGCGCTCTCTCGTTGGGCGTTTGGTCGATGAGCAAGGCCTTGTGGATGACCCGGAATTCAACTCGGTGCTTGCGCCCCCCAGCCTTTTGTCGCGGGTCATGCAGACCCTTTCGGGGGGGGGGGGAGCGTCCGACCTTTAGCGATGAGCAAATACGCAACCGTGTCGTTGACCAGGTGATCGCGAGCCTTTCGGTTTCCAATATCCGCCAATCGTTAGCCTTCAATATTCAGATCACGACCACCGATCCCATTAAGTCCGCGACGATCGTGAATGCGCTGGCCGAGATTTATATAGACAATCAGATCCGCCAAAAACTGGACGACGCAACACGCGCGATTGAATTCCTGTCGGAGCGCACCACTGAGCTTGAGGCAAACGTTGAGGCGTTGGAGCAGGAACTGGCGCAGCGCATGGAAGCGTCCAACGTGATTGATGCCCAATTGTTGCAGGCGCAAAACCTGCAACTGCGCGACCTGCGCACGCGGGTCGAAGATGCACAGGTTCGCTTGGCAGAAAACCAGGCTCTGCAAACGGCGATTGAGGGCGCGGACGGCTTTGACGAATTGCTGGCCGTGCTGGAAGCCTCTGGCGATACGCGGTTTACGGGGATCATCCAGCGTTTCCGTGCCGGACGACTGGAAGCCGACGCCACGCAGGTCGCGTTGTTGGCCATTGCTTCCGACATCGGGGATGACATCCGCCGCAATGAAACGCAGCTTGCCTCCCTGCGTCGGTCCGCCGAGGAATTGACGGCGCAAGTGTCGCAGCAATCGAGCGAGTTGATTGCCATGCAGCAGTTGGAACGCGAAGTTGCAGCGTCGCGCCTGCTTTACGAAACCTTTCTGGCGCGGCTGCAAGAGGCCAGCATTCAGCAGGGTCTGGAAACGGCCGACAGCATCGTGTTGTCCGAGGCAGTGCCGCGCGGCCAGTCCAGCCCGCGCGTCATGATGATGATGGCGCTGATGGCTATTCTGGGCGCGATGATCGGGTCTGCAATCGTTCTGATCCGCGAATGGCGCTTTGCGGGGTTCCGCACGACGGACGAATTAAAAAGCCTCGCGGGCGTGAAAGCGCTTGGCGCGTTGCCCGCCATGTCCGTCCGAGGGCGAAAGGACGTTCTTCAACGCCTGAAGGACAAGCCGAACTCGATCTTCGCAGAGGCGGTTCGCAACCTGCGGACCTCCATTTTGATGGTCAGCCCTGACGAAGAAGCAAAGGTCATCCTTGTCACCTCCTCGATCCCGGGGGAGGGCAAGACAACGATGTCATTGGCCTTGGCGCGCTACTTGGGCTCGTTGGAGGGGCGTCGCGTTCTACTCCTGGAAGCTGATATCCGTCGCCAAACACTGCGTGCTTATGTGGACGAGACCCGCCCGACCGGTGTGAAACTGCTGGATGTCTTGTTGGGAAAAACCAACCTAGATGACGTGGACCTGCGTGACCCCGATCTTGGGGTGGAAGTGTTGATGGGTTCGGGCGGGGATTTCAACGCCGCTGACCTGTTTGAATCGCGCCGATTTGGCGATTTGATCAAGAAGCTGCGCGACCGCTATGACCACATTATCATCGACAGCCCGCCGGTTTTGGCCGTTCCCGATGCCCGCGTCCTGGCCCGTCACGCCGACGTGAGGGTGTTCGCCGTGCGCTGGGGCTTCACCACTCGCACCCAAGTGCGCCAAGGCCTGGAAATGCTGAACTCCATTGGCCATCCTGTGGATGGGGCCGTTTTGACCCAAGTGGATCAAAAGAAGATGAAGGGCTACGGCTACGGCGGCCAATATGGCTACGACGGTTATTCTTCGGGCTACTACGCCAACGACTAAGGGTGGGGCGGGTACCGGACTATCGCCCGGCCAACGCCGCCTTCACCTTCTCCACCCCTTGAGCCACCAGCCGCGCGTCATCGCGGGCTTCCACGTTAAGGCGCACCAGAGCCTCGGTGTTGGAGCGTCGCAAGTTGAAGCGCCATGCGCCCATGTCGACCCCAAGTCCGTCCATTTCATCCACGCCTACTGCCTCCGACGCGAAGGCGGCTTTGACGCGGGCCAGCGCGGCGTTCGGGTCTTCAATCGTGAAGTTCAACTCGCCCGAAGATGGAAACGCCGCTTTGCGGGCCGCGACCATGTCGGCCAAGGGGCCGTGGGCGCTGACGAGGTTGGCGACCAAGATCCAGGGGACCATGCCGCTGTCACAATAGGCGAAATCACGGAAGTAATGGTGGGCCGACATCTCTCCGCCGTAGATGGCATTGGCGTCACGCATCTTGCGCTTGATGAAGGCGTGCCCCGTGAGGCTTTGCAAGGCCCTTCCGCCTGCCTTGGCCACCAAGTCGCGGGTGTTCCAGATCACTCGGGGGTCATGGATGATCGTCTCGCCCGGATGCTGCGCCAAAAACGCTTGCGCCAGAAGCCCCACGACATATTCGCCATCCACAAATGCGCCTGTGTGGTCGAAGAAGAAACAGCGGTCGAAATCGCCATCCCACGCCACGCCGAAATCCGCCCCTTTGGCCTTGGCGGCATCGGCGGTGGCGGCGTGATTTTCGGGCAGAAGCGGGTTTGGAATACCTTGGGGAAAGGTGCCATCGGGTGTGTGGAAGAGTTTTTCAAAGCGCAAGGGGCTGCCCATGTGAGTGAGCCGCTCTGCGATGGCATCGAACGTGGGGCCAGCGGTGCCGTGACCCGCATTCACCAGTATTCTCAGCGGTTTGAAGGCGTCGATGTCGGCAAATGACACGACGCAGTCGACATAGGCGTCCCGCGCCTTTTCGGAGATGTCTATGATCCGGCCAATGGCCTTTGGGGCCGCGAAATCGGCCGACTCGGCCCGTTCCTTGATGCGCGAAAGGCTCCGGTCTCCGTCCAGTGGAGCAGAGCCGGCTTGCACCAGCTTCATCCCATTGAAGTCCATGGGATTGTGGGACGCGGTCACGCAAATCCCGCCGTCTGCGTCGAAATGGGATGTGGCGTGATACATCTCTTCCGTGCCCGAAAGGCCAAGGTCGAACACCTCACACCCTGCGTCCACAAGGGCCTCGGCCACGGCGTCCGATAACGTTTTAGATGAGGTCCGGATATCGCGCCCCAAGACCACTGTTCTGGCCTCCAATACCTCGGCAAATGCGCGGCCGATCCGGTAGGCAATCTCCGCATCCAGATCGACGTCCAAACGCCCGCGAATGTCATTTGCCTTGAAGCAGGTGAGGGGGGTCATTGGGGGGCTCCTAACTCGCGAGCGAATTTATCTTCATATCGCGTGATTTTATACTCGCCGAAGTATGCGTCGGCTTGCTCAACGATCGGTTTCATTTGGAAGCACGGGCCAACGACGAGGCTTTCGTACCACCCCCAAGGGCGGTAATCGCGGGGCAGCGTTTCAGCCTGCGCGACCCCAGTGGCTTTCATCTGCGCCACCGCGTCTTTGACGTCCTGCGCCCGGTCCTTGTGGGCCACCAGAACAGCGTCGGGCATGGCGACAGCAATGATGTCTTTCAGGCCAATCCCCACCAGTTGCTGCGCAGGGGCGGTGGCGTGTAACAAGGTGTCTTCGCAGTCCAGCGCCGATGTGGGCCCCGTGCTGACAACGCCGTCCGCGTGTGCCGTACCATCGCGCCACACGGCGTCCCAGTCGCCAAGATCCGACCACGCGCCGCCATAGGGCACCACCGTCATGTTGTCGGCCCGTTCCATCACGGCATAATCAATCGACGTGTTTGGCAATTCCTCCCACGGGGCGGGGGCCAGACGGGTGAAGCCAAGGTCTAGTTCCGCGCCTTTATACGCGGTGCGGGTGTGGGAAAGCGTATCCGGCGCGTGGGTCGCAAATGCCTTCAGAATAGTGGTGGTGGAAAAAAGGAAGATGCCTGCGTTCCATAGGTGCATTCCCCCGGCCATAAGGCGCTCTGCCGTCGCAAGGTCGGGCTTTTCGACGAAAGAGCGCAGAGGTTGCGGCCTCGGGGAAAAATCCGCGTCGGGGGCTTGGGACAGTTCCAACCAGCCATAGCCAGTTTCCGGGTGGTTCGGGCGGATGCCAAAGGTCACGATCTGGCCCGCTTGTGCGGCGTCGGTCCCGGCAATCACAGCGTCGCGGAACCGCGCGTCGTCGGGGATCACGTGGTCCGAGGGGACCACCAGCATCATTGCGCCGGGGGTCTTTGCCTCCAACGCCAGCGCCGCGGCACAGATGGCGGCGGCGGTGTTCTTGGGTGTGGGTTCGATCAAGACCTGCGCCGCGCCGATTTCGACCGCGGCCAGTTGCTCCAGCACCACAAAGCGGAAATCCGAGGCCGTGACCAGTGTCGGCGGCATGAATTCAGGGGCGCAAAAGCGCCGGGCAGAGGTCTGGAACAGGCTTTCCCCGCCCACCAGCTTCACGAATTGCTTCGGAAAGGACTTCCGCGAGAGCGGCCAGAGCCGCGTGCCAGAGCCGCCACACAACAGAACCGGGTGGATCATCGGTGTCATTTCATTCCCTTTGCCGCTGTTGTCGCTGATCTTAGGGACAAAGCTAGCCGCTGTAACGGGTTAGTGTGTTAACGGCGTGGGCTTTTCGCGGTCTGGTTACAGATCAACCTCAATCTGTCCGCCTGCCGCCGCCGCGCGGCTCTGGCACAGGATCACCCCGGTTTTGCGCTGCGCCTTGGACAGGACGAAGTCGCGGTGCTCGACCTCTCCGGCGATCAAGCCGCATTTGCACACACCACAGATCCCGTCCGAGCATTTCACATCCACGTGGACGCCGTTTTGGGCCAGCACATCAGTGGCGGATTTGTCGGCAGGCACCGTGAGGGTCCGGCCAGAGCGGGCCAGTTTCAGGGTGAAGGCGTGGTTCACGTAGTCCGGCACCTCGGGCGTAGAGAAGTATTCCAAATGCAGCGCTTCTTCGGGAAAGCCTGCGTTTTCAGCGGCTTCCATGACGCTGCCCATGTAGCGATCCGCGCCGCAGGTATACACATGCGCGCCCTTCTCGGGTCCAGCCAAGAGGGCCGCGAAATCCGCGCGGGTGCCTTCATCGGTGATGTGATAGCGCACGTGGTCCGCCCAAGGGGCAGCGGCGATTTCAGGCAACAGGCCCATCGTCGCGCGGGAGCGGCCAGAATAATGCATCTCAAACGCACGGCCTGCCGCGTGAAGCTCATGGGCCATGGCGATCATCGGAGTGATGCCAATGCCGCCGCCCATCAGGTAAGATTTGCTGGCCGTTGCATCCAGAGGAAAGTGGTTAATGGGGCGAGAGATGAACACCCGGCGACCCTTGTTGAAAATCCGGTGCAGCAACAGCGATCCACCGCGACCCGCATCTTCGCGCAACACTGAAATCTGGTACTTGGTTCGATCCGCCGGATCGCCCGACATGGAGTATTGGCGCAGGAATTCCGGCGCGACGACGATATCCAGATGCGCGCCTGCCTGCCATTCAGGCAGAAGACCGCCATCCACGGGGCGGAATTCATAAACCATCACCCCGTCGGCGCTTAGTTCGGCACGGGTGATTTCCACTTGGATGACGGGGCTATCGCCCTCGGCAGTATAGATGTGCAGGTGACCCGTTTCGTCGCGTTCCAGAAGGGATTTGTATTCATCCGCGGTTATCATCGCCTGGTAGGCGGCAATGCCGGCCTCACGGTCCATCGGGAACGGATAGGGGTAAGGATGCGGGGCAAGCGGGGCAGGGTAGACGGCCAGCGTCTGATCCTCGGCCCGTAGGTCCAGATCCTTTTGCAGGGCCCGCGTATTCACCGGGTTCTGGGTCGGGCGGTAGCCGCCGTCCTCCTGAATCTCCAAGTCCCACCACCATTTCTTAACGGGGTTAAGGGTTCCATTTTCCACCACATCATCCAGCTTGGCCAAGGCGGGGGCTAGCGCCGGCACATTCATCGCCGCCCATCGGAACGGCTTTTCCTTGAACAGACCCTCAAGATTCCAAGGACAGGTTTTCATGCAGCGCCCGCACATCGCCCCGCCCGGCGTCGTAACGCGGTAGGTGGCGCATTTCTGACTGTCGGATTTCCAGATTTCGTAGCCGTTGAACATCAACTTCGGCCCCGCCGTGATCGCGCCCGAGGGGCATTCACGGGCACATTTGTTGCAGCTTTCGCAGAAGCTTTGCAGGCCGAAATCAATTGGCTTGTCAGGGGCGAGGGGCAGGTCGGTCGTTACGGTGCCGGACTTCAGGCGCGGGCCGAGGAAAGGGTTCAGGATCACCTCGCCGATACGGCTGACCTCGCCAAGGCCACTTAGCAACAGAAGCGGCGGTTGCAGCACTTCGCCGTCCATCACTGTATGGGCTTTGGCCTTGTGGCCGAGGTTGCGGATTTGCTTGGCGATCACCCCGCCAATCAGCGAGAACCGCAGATAGGCCCGCATGGATTGGGCAACGGCGATCCAATCATCGCCGCTGGAGCCTTCCATCGTCTCGTAGCCTTGGTCGATAATCATGTTGATGGCTTGGTCGTGGGGCGGGTCAATCGCCTCTCCCCTTGCATCGTGGCTGTACCACGCCCATTCGGGGCAGCGCGAAATGCCCACGGCGTCGGCCCCAAGCCAGTAGCTGGTGGCTTTGATAAGATCGGCCGCCTCCTGCGGGTCCAATGGGGTCTTGTCCGGGGCCGAGGCCCCGTCTTGCAGCAACACAAACGCCCCCAACGCCCGGCGCTGCGCCATCGACGGCGCGGCCTTGCGCACGTAATGCCCGCCTTTCGCGGCGTCCTGCATCTTCTTTCCCATGTCGCCAAATTGCCCGCGGGCGAACATATCGGCACGTTTGGGCACACGGGGGACGTTAGGCTCGTCAATATAGGTGGTGGGGGTGTCCACGCGCTTGAGGGTCTCGAACGGATGCGCACCATCGACGAAGCGGCGCTTTGCATAGGGGTCTGCGTTGAGCGCGTTCTTGGCCGAAGTCGTGCCCAGTTTCCAGCCAAGGCCAAAGGCGGATCTTGGCTGGTCACCCATGGGCGCGAGGGGCTGGTCGGTGGCCATGTCGAAGGTTGTTGTCACGGCGGCCAGTCCAAAACGAGTGCCGATATAGGGATGATGCAACGCGTCATCTTCGACTGTCGCAAGGCCCGCTGCGACGGCCAGCTTGTTCAGATCCACGTCCGAGCTGGAGGTTGTATGCCCCCGCGAAGGATAGCCAAGAACGCGCAGGTAATTGGCCAGAATGACCGCCGCTTCCGAAGCCAGAAGCCCGGCGCGATGGGCTGCTGCGTCTTTGATCCAAGTGGTTCCGACCTCATCGGGTTCAGGGGCGCGGGGGTTTTCAAACAGAAAGACAAGCGCATGGGTATGCCCTTCGATTCCCGAAGGTGGGGCCTCCATACTGTCGCGCAGATCGGCCATTATCATGTCAATCCCGGCGGCAAGGGTCTTGGTCTGGCGGGTGCGCAGGTCACTGGCAAGGCGGCTGACATCGGGGTTCACATGCGGTGTGGACAGATGGGCGGCGTGGGGCAGCTTGCAGATCCCCACAAGGGCCGCATCCGAGAAATAGCCGAACGCTTTCAGGTGGTTGGCTCGTTCGCGCGGGTCCTTGGGCGCCTCGGCCACGGCTTTGTTCACCAAGCCATCCCGGATCGCGTCCAACATCGCCTGATGTTCGCGCATCGCGTTAACGATGGAATGGGGGGCGGCTCTGTCGGTAAAGGACAGTTGCGGCGCAGATGGGACGGCAGACAGGTCCGGGGCTTTTTGTAGGCGAAGAAGGCGCTCGGACGGGTAGGGTCCCATATGCACCGGGCGCTTTTTGTCAGAGAAGAAGCGCAGCGTCATGGAACCATCCTTTGATTTTGCCTGCCAGCCACGGGGCGCGTGGCAACTGGGTCGGTACTCGTTGGGCGCGAAGGTGGCTTTGCTCCGGCGCGAAGGCAACCCCTGTGACAGCCTGCGCAAAAGCGGCGGGGCGCGGTGCGTTGCATTTGGCCGCCAGCCGCGCCATGAGCAAAGGCGTTGGACGCGGCGGGAGGCTCACAATCATGCAACCTTGGATACATCTGGCCTCTGCCAGCGCGCCGGAAGGCGACCGCTTGCGGTTGTCGCGCCGGGGGGAGGAGTTCTCGATCCGATTGGAAGGCGGGAACGAGTTGATGAACTCTCGCCTCGGCGGCTCGGAAGAGGCGCTGGCGACGTTGTCGCTTGACGCTTTGCCCCAGAACGCCGCGCCACGGGTCTTGATCGGCGGGTTGGGCATGGGCTTTACCCTTCGCGCGGCACAGGAAGTGGCGTCGTCGCAGGCGGAATTGGTGGTCGCGGAAATCGTGCCCGAGCTGGTGTCGTGGGCAACGGACCACATGGCCCCGGTGTTCGGAGATTGCCTGAGCGACCCCCGCGTCAGGGTGGAGATCGGCGACGTGGCGGGGATGATCCGATCAGCCCAAGGTCGCTTTGATGCGATCATGTTAGACGTGGACAACGGACCCGACGGGCTGACACGGGCCGATAACGACGGGCTATATTCGGTCGCGGGCCTGAACGCCGCACGTCGCGCGCTGTCGTCCAAAGGGGTCTTGGCGATCTGGTCGGCCCACCCCGATCCGGCTTTCACGCGACGTTTGGAAAAGTGCGGATTTGAGGCGACCGTCCACAGTGTTCGGGCCAGTCGTGCAAAGCGAGGAAGCCGCCACACGATCTGGATTGCCAAGGCGCACTGATATCTCCCTCGGCACGAGTGCGTCTTTTACATGATATTTCCGCCAGTTAGCCGAAAAGTTTCGCATATTTTCTCGTATCTGTAAAAAAAGTAACAGAATAAAGTTTCACCTGAACCCCCGCGTTGATAATTTTCTAGGGGGCTGCAACTTTCTGCGTGGGTAGTGATTACCCTCGCCTGGATTGGGAGGTCCGGGTCTTTCCACAGTTTAGGAGGAAGACATGTCGAAAGGTAACTTTACCCGTCGAAGCATGCTGAAAACAGGCGCCGCCTCTGGTGCGGCGCTGGCAGTTCCAACAATTTTCACCGGTCGCGTTTGGGCCGATGGCCATACGGGCTTTACCAACGCTCCGGGCGAAGGCTCGGTCACGCTCGGTTTCAACGTGCCACAGACAGGCGCCTATGCGGACGAAGGTGCAGACGAGTTGCGCGCGTTCCAACTGGCCGTCAAGCACCTGAACGGTGAAGGCGACGGCGGCATGCTGAACACCTTCTCGTCCAGCGCATTGGACGGCACGGGTATACTTGGCCGCCGGGTTGAGTACGTCACTGGCGACACGCAGACATCGTCCGACGCGGCTCGGTCCTCGGCGCGTTCCATGATTGAGCGCGATGGCGCGATCATGATTTCTGGCGGTTCGTCCTCGGGTGTTGCCATTGCGGTTCAGGGTCTGTGCCAGGACGCCGGCGTGATCTTCATGGCGGGTCTGACCCACTCCAACGACACGACCGGTAAAGACCGCCGTGCCAACGGTTTCCGTCACTTCTTCAACACCGAGCAGTCCGGCCGTGCGCTGGCGCCGATCCTTGAAGCAGCCTACGGCACCGACCGTCGCGCCTATCACCTGACGGCGGACTACACCTGGGGCTGGTCGCAGCAGCGGTCCATGCAGACCTACACCGAAGACATGGGTTGGGAGACCACGAACACGGTTCTGACCCCAGTGGGCGCGGGCGACTTCTCGTCCTACATCACACCGGTTGCGAACTCGGGCGCGGACCTTCTGATTCTGAACCACTACGGTGGGGACATGGTGAACTCGCTGACGCAAGCGGTTCAGTTCGGCCTGCGCGATTTGCAGGTGGATGGCGTCAACTTCGAGATCGTTGTGCCGCTGTACTCCGAGCTTATGGCACGCGGTGCGGGGTCCAACATCGTTGGTATCCTTGGTTCCCAGAACTGGGACTGGAAGATCGAGAACGAGCGTGGCGACCGTTACGCAGGCACCAACGCCTTCGTTCAGTCCTTCGGTCAGGAATACGGCTTCCCGCCCTCTCAGGCGGCGCAAACCTGCTACGCGCAGACGCTGCTGTACGCAGATGCGGTTGCCCGTGGCGGCAGCTTCAACCCCTGTTCGGTGGTCGAAGCCATGGAAGGGTTCGAGTTCGACGGCCTGGGCAACGGCCCAACATTGTACCGTGCCGACGATCACCAGTGCTTCAAGGACGTGGTCGTTGTGCGGGGTAAAGAGAACCCCGAGAACGAATTCGATCTGGTGGAAATCGTGGACATCACATCGCGCGAAGATGCGACCTACGCCACCGACCACCCGGACTTCGCGGGCGGCGATCTGGGCACCTGTAACCCAGGCGCCTAAGGTGAAACAAACGTCGGGTCCCTGCCATGGGCAGGGGCCTGATGCCCTAACCCTCCTATACCAATGCCCGCCGCGAAGCGGGCCCTCTGTGTAACCGCGCGTGATTGGCGCGGCACTCATATTTACTGCCTACTGAACGGGGAAAGCCATGGAAGCGATCATCCTACAAGTTCTCAACGGCCTGGATAAAGGCTCTGCCTACGCGCTAATCGCGCTTGGTTTGACCCTGATTTTCGGGACACTTGGTGTGGTGAACTTTGCTCACGGCGCCTTGTTCATGATGGGCGCGTTCGTCGCTGTTACGGTCAAGCGGGTGCTTGGCATTTCCTATGAGGTGGTGGACGAAACCCGGACCGACTTCCTTGGCAACCCGATGACAGTAGACACGCCCTATGTGGTGTCTTGGTTCGGCGAAACCGTGGGGAACGGCATGATAGATTGGGCGGTGCCCATTTCGGTGCTGATCGCGATCCCGATCATGGCGATCATCGGCGTGGTGATGGAGCGCGGGCTGATCAAGCACTTCTACAAACGTGCCCACGCGGACCAGATCCTTGTGACCTTCGGTCTTGCTATCGTGCTTCAGGAAATCATCAAAGCCTTCTACGGCGCGAACCCGATCTCGACCCCCGCGCCCGAGGCGTTTACCGGATCGTTTGATATCGGCGCGATGTTCGGCCTCGACCCCTTCACGATCATGTATCCTTACTGGCGCCTAATCTACTTTGCCTTCTCGGCAGTCATTATCGGCGCGGTCTTCGCCTTCCTTCAGTTCACCACCTTCGGCATGGTTGTCCGCGCCGGCATGGCGGACCGAGAGACTGTGGGCCTTCTGGGCATCGACATCGACCGCCGCTTCGTCATCATGTTTGCCATTGCTGCCATTGTGGCCGGTCTGGCCGGCGCGATGTATACGCCGATCCTGTCGCCCAACTACCATATCGGGATGGACTTCCTTGTGCTGTCCTTCGTGGTCGTTGTTGTGGGCGGCATGGGGTCTCTGCCCGGCGCTGTCGCCGCAGGGTTCCTGCTTGGCATCCTTCAGTCCTTTGCATCCATGTCGTGGATCATCGAACTTATCCCCGGCATCAATCAGGTGGTCATCTACCTCGTCGCCGTCATCGTACTTTTGACCCGTCCCCGTGGCCTGTTTGGCCGCAAGGGCGTCATGGAGGATTGATCAATGCTTGGTTTGAACAAGAGTGATCTTCGACTGTTTATTATCGTCGCCGCGATGATCGTTTTCGCCCCGT
The DNA here is from genome assembly GCF_038396845.1 of Gymnodinialimonas sp. 57CJ19. Taxonomy (NCBI): domain Bacteria; kingdom Pseudomonadati; phylum Pseudomonadota; class Alphaproteobacteria; order Rhodobacterales; family Paracoccaceae; genus Gymnodinialimonas; species Gymnodinialimonas sp. 57CJ19. The sequence goes on along the minus strand of NZ_CP151587.1, from coordinate 3,491,179 downwards.
TCCTGCTGAACCCGTTCCCTGAATCGGTTGGCATGGCGCAGTTCAACGCGGGCTACCCTGATCTGATGCAAAAGCTGGTGATCTTCGGCATCTTCGCCGTGGGCTATAACATTCTGTTTGGTCTGACGGGTTATCTTTCCTTCGGCCACGCGGCGTTTCTGGGCATTGGCTCTTACGCCGGGGTCTGGACGATGAAGCTGCTGACGGTGAACGTGCTTCCGGCGCTGATCATCTCGGTCATTGTGGCAGGCCTGTTTGCCCTGCTGATCGGCTTCATCTCCTTGCGGCGCACGGGGATCTACTTCTCGATCCTGACGCTGGCCTTTGCGCAGATGTTCTACAGCCTTGCCTATTCGGTTCTGACGCCGATCACGGGCGGTGAATCCAACCTGTCTCTGGCCCTCGACGATCCTCGGGTGCTGGACGGTGCGGCAAGTGGTACCGGCAACATCCCCTCCACCAACCTATTCGGGATCGAGATGCGCGACAGCCTGGAGCTGACCATGGGCGATTGGGCCTTCACGCTGAACATGGGCTACTACCTGAGCGGCTTTATCATGCTGGCCGCTTTCTATCTGGCCGTGCGCCTGTTCCGGTCGCCCTTTGGCCTGATGCTGCGGGCGATCAAATCGAACCAGACCCGAATGAGCTATACGGGTCTGAACCCCAAGCCCTACGCGCTGGCCGCTTTTGTGATCTCGGGCATGTATGCCGGTCTGGCCGGTGGCTTGATGGTCGCCATGGACCCCATCGCGGGCGCCGAGCGGATGCTTTGGACCGCATCGGGTGAGGTGGTCTTGATGACAATCCTGGGCGGTGCCGGCACGTTGATCGGCCCGATCCTTGGGGCAGGGGTGATTGCTTACCTCGAATCCATCATCTCGACGATCGGCTCGACCGTTCTGCACAACTGGTTCGGCGGCCTTCCAGAATGGCTGGAGAACACGCTGGTGAACATCATCTATCCCTTCGTGGGCTCTGGCTGGCACCTTACCTTGGGCCTCGTGTTCATGCTGGTGGTGATCTTCCTGCCGGGCGGCATTGTCGAGGGCGGCAAGCGGATTGGCGCGCTGTTCAGCCGCAAATCCCGTGATGGCGCAGATACCACTTCCGCGAAACCGGGCGAATAGGAGCGAAGACGATGGGAATGCTTGAAGTAGAAGGCGTGAACAAACGCTTCGGAGGCCTCCAGGCCTTGGGGAACGTGAACCTCAACGTGGAAGAAGGCAGTTGCCACGCGATCATCGGCCCAAACGGGGCCGGTAAATCGACGCTGCTTAACGTGCTGGTGGGCAAATTGATCCCCGACAGCGGGACGGTGTTGTTCGATGGCAAGCCGGTGTTGGGGCGCAAACCCCATGAGATCAACCAGATGGGCATCAGCCGCGTCTTCCAAACGCCCGAGATCTTCGCCGATCAAACGGTGCTGGAAAACGTCCTGATCCCCTGCTTCGCGGGCCGTGACGGGTCGTTCCGGATGCATGCCTACGAATCTATCGGCCAGGAGACCGACATACTGGCGCAAGCGATGGAGATGTTGCGCGAAGTCGACATGCACAAGAAGACCGAGATGCTCGCAGGCTCTCTGTCGCGCGGTGACAAACGGCGGCTGGAAATGGCCATGTCACTGGTGCAGAATCCGCGGCTTCTGCTGCTTGATGAGCCGACAGCGGGCATGGCTCGGGCCGATACCAACAACACAATCGAGCTGCTGAAAGAGATCCGCAAAACCCGCAACATCACCATGGCGATCATCGAGCATGACATGCACGTGGTCTTCAGCCTTGCCGACAGGATCACCGTCCTGGCCCAAGGCACGCCGCTGGTTGAAGACACCCCAGAGAACATCAAGGGCCACCCGAAAGTACGCGAAGCATATCTGGGCGATGCGCAGGTTTAACCTGCCGTTGCGCCCGTTGCCCGTCCTTGCGCTGATCGGAGATCACACATGACCACCACGTCCACATTTGACCCCAACGCCAACCACGCCGCCACCGCGCCCGCGTTTTTGTCGGTCTGGAATATTGATGCGTATTATGGCGAAAGCTACATCGTCCAAGGCGTAAGCTTCAACGTCCACGAGGGCGAGATTCTGGCCCTTCTGGGGCGCAACGGGGCGGGTAAAACCTCGACCCTGCGCGCCATTGCCCGCGTCGATGACCCCGAGGTTCGCCACGGCGAAATCTGGCTGGATCACAAGCCGCTGCACCAGATGAAAAGCCACCAAGCCGCGGCGTCAGGCGTAGCATTGGTGCCCGAAGACCGCCGCATCATCCCCGGCCTGACGGTGGAAGAGAACCTGAAACTGGCGCAGATCGCGCCGCCCGTGGGCTGGTCCCTTGAGCGTATCTACGAGCTCTTCCCCCGCCTAGAGGAACGCCGCAAACAAGAGGGCGTGACCCTCTCTGGTGGTGAACAACAGATGCTGGCCATCGCCCGCGCCTTGGCGCGCGACATCAAGATCCTGCTTCTCGATGAGCCCTACGAGGGCCTCGCCCCCGTCATCGTCCAGGAAATCGCCCGCACGCTGAACCTGATCCGCGATCAGGGGATCACGACGATCATCGTCGAGCAAAACGCCGTGGCCGCTCTGAAACTGGCGGACCGTGCCGTTATTCTGGACACCGGCAGTGTCGTCTTTGATGGCGATGCGAAGGAAGTTCTGGAAAACCAGGCCCTGCGCGAAGAATATCTCGCAATCTAAGCCGCTCGAAATACCGCCCGCCCCGCGCCAAAACCCACGTGGGGCGCGGGCGCTCGCTTTTTTGCGCGCCGTTCCCCTTCATCTTGGCCAATACAACTCAAGAACGCCGCCCACCCCCATCGTGACGGTGGGCGATGGTCCACCTCCTTTGCGGCCCGCTCCCCCTTACACCGGCGGCGGCCCCAGACTGTCTCGAAGTCGAAGTTCCGCCGTCAGTTCTTCCGCGACAACTTCCCCATCCCCATTCAAATAACCGATCAAGGCAGCGGCGGCCTTGCGCCCCATCTCTCGATGCGGGACATGGACGGTGGATAGTTTTGGGAAGGCCACCTGCGCCAATTCGATATCGTCGAACCCGGTGATCGACACGTCGCGGGGCACCTCTAATCCCATCTCTCGGGCGCGGTTCAACGCGCCGACGGCTAACACATCATTGCCGCATAAGACGGCCGTGGGCGGGGTGTCGGCCTGCAACAATCGGGTGAAAGCCTCCGCCCCGTTTTCGATGCCATAATTGGTCTCGACCACTGGCAAATCCACGTCCCGCAGGCCCGCGTCGCGCAGGGCATCGCGGACGCCGTCCAATCTTGCGCCCGCGCGGTCATTGGTGGCAGTGGGAGCAGATATCATCGCCAAGCGTCGATGGCCCAGGCGCAAGACCTCTCGTGCCATCGCGCCCATGGAGACACGGTTGTTGAACCCGATGGACGGGCGTGCGCCGTTGGGGTCGAAAGCCCATGTAATTAGCGTTGGCACCTGCTGCGTTTCCAGAAACTGATAGACCTCCGGGGCGCGTCTGTGACCCACCAACAACAGCGCATCGGCGCCGCGCGCCACGAGGGAGCGGATCTGACTTTCCTCCAAATCCGCCCGGTACGAAGAGCTGGCCACCAGAAGTGTATAGCCGTTCTTGTTCAGCTCTTCCTGAAACGCCTGAATGCCGCGGGCGAAAATGGCGTTTTCCATAGTGGGGATGATTGCGCCGATGGTGTTGGTGCGTTGTGCCGCCATCGCGCGGGCGCCGAAATTGGGGGAATAGCCAAGCTCTGCGATCGCGGCCATCACTTTGTCACGGGTCTTCTCCGACACTTGTTTGGGAAAGTTCAAACACCGAGAAACCGTCGCGGTCGAATAGCCGGATCGCTTTGCCACATCATGTAGCGTCGGGGTGGGGCGGGGCAGGTTCATCAGGCGTGTCACCTTATGGACATTGCTTGTCGAGCGCAAATGTAAAGGCTTGCATTCTGCCGATGTAAAGGCTTACAAAACTGCAAATGGAATCGCAGCGCCGCAGCGCCGAACCCGTTCATCGCCCGATCCCATCCCCGCGCCACGGGGTTTCTGCCACCGATAGGATGCCGATACATGACAAGAGAATACCTGAAGAAAGCGCCGCTCACCTCTGCGTCCGATGCATCCGACGTGCAGGAGACCGTGCGTTCCATCTTGGCAGAGATCGAGGCAGGCGGGGATGACAAGGCGCGCGAATACGCGGCGAAGTTCGACAAGTACGAGGGCAATATTATCCTCACCAAGGAAGAGATCGCCGCCGCAAGTGCTCTCGTTCCCGCCAAGCTGAAGGCTGATATCCAGTTCGCCCACGATAACGTGCGGCGCTTTGCGCTGGCGCAAAAAGCCACCGTCAGCGATGTGGAGGTCGAGGTCGTGCCGGGTCTTATCGCCGGGCAAAAGGCGATCCCCGTGGATGCGGCGGGCTGTTATGTGCCGGGGGGACGCTACAGCCATATCGCCAGCGCCATCATGACCGTGACGACCGCTAAGGTCGCCGGGTGTAAACATATTATCGCAACTTCTCCGCCACGCCCCGGCATCGGTGTGGCCCCGGCCATTGTCTATGCGGCCCATATCTGCGGCGCGGATACAATTATGGCGCTGGGGGGCGTGCAGGGTATCGCGGCGATGACCTTTGGTCTTTTTGGGCTGCCAAAGGCCAACATTCTCGTGGGCCCCGGAAACCAGTTTGTGGCCGAGGCCAAGCGCCACCTGTTCGGGCGCGTGGGCATCGACATGATCGCCGGGCCGACCGATAGCTTGATCCTTGCTGACCGCTCCGCTGATCCCCATGTGGTGGCCACCGACCTCGTCAGTCAGGCCGAGCATGGCTATAACTCTCCGGTCTGGCTGGTCACCGATGACAAGGCGCTGGCCGAAGATGTCATGGCCCGCATCCCCGCCTTGATCGACGCTCTGCCCGAGGTGAACCGGGAAAACGCCGCCGCCGCATGGCGCGATTACGCAGAGGTGATCGTCTGCGCGGATCGCGAGGACATGGCCGCGTGTTCCGACGAATATGCCCCCGAGCATCTGACGGCGCAGGCCGAGGATCTGGCGTGGTGGAAAGACCGCCTCAGCTGCTATGGCTCCTTGTTCCTTGGCGAGGAAACGACCGTGGCTTACGGCGACAAGGCATCGGGAACCAACCATGTTTTGCCCACGTCGGGCGCAGCCAGCTACACCGGTGGGTTGTCGGTTCATAAGTACATGAAGATCGTGACATGGCAGCAAGCAACCCGCGAAGGCTCCCGAGATGTGGCGATTGCCACCGCACGGATCTCGCGACTTGAGGGGATGGAGGGACATGCCCGTTCAGCCGACGTGCGGTTGGCCAAGTACTTCCCCGACGAAGTCTTCGATCTGTCCTCAAATGCTTGATGCTGCCGCCCTTTTTGACCTGCGCGGCCGGGTGGCCTGCGTCACCGGCGCTTCGGCGGGGCTGGGGCAGCGGGCAGCCGACGTCCTGGCCGACGCGGGCGCGCGCGTGGTGGGGGTGGCGCGCCGCGCCGATGCCTTGGCCGATTGGGTGGAGCGGACGGGCGCGCCCGCCGCGGCAGTCACGGCGGATTTGGCTGACCGCGCCGCAATCTCGCAGATCGCCGCCGACATATGCGCCCCGTTCGGGGCCCCGGATATTGTCGTCCATGCCGCCGGGATCAATACGCGCGAGGCGGCAGATGAGGTGACAGCGGACGGGTGGGACATGACCCTGAACCTCAACCTGGCGGCGCCGTTTTTTCTGACGCAGGCGCTGGTGCCTGCGATGAAGGAAAAGCGCTGGGGCAGGGTGGTAACCTTTGCGTCCCTCCAGACCACCCGCGCTTTCCCCGGCGGCGTGGCTTACGGCGCATCCAAGGCCGGCATCGGCCAGTTGACCCGTGCCATGGCCGAGGCATGGTCGCGCTTCGGCATCAACGCCAATGCCATCGGTCCGGGCTTCTTCCCGACAGAGCTGACGGGGCCGGTGTTCTCGGACCCGGATCGCGTCGCGCGGAACGCCGCGCAAACTTGCGTCGGGCGCAATGGCGCGTTGGAAGACATTGACGGCCCGTTGCTTTTCCTGTGTTCAGAGGCTGCATCCTACGTGACGGGACAAGTCCTGATGGTTGATGGGGGATATACAGCGAAATGAAGGCGCTTGTTTATGACGGGCCCGAGGCCCTTGGGTTCCGTGAAGTGCCCGATGCGGAGGCTGCCCCCGGACAGCATTTGGTCAAGGTCATGTCTGTGGGTATTTGCGGGTCTGACATGCATGCCTATCTGGGCCACGACGCGCGCCGCCCCGCGCCTCTGATCCTTGGCCATGAAGCCGCCGGAGTGATCATTGGCGGCCCCCGTGCCGGAGAGCGGGTTACCGTGAACCCGCTGGTGTCGTGTGGCACCTGTGCGGCCTGCACGGCAGGCACCGGAAACCTTTGTGCTGATCGTATGATCATCTCTTTGCCGCCGCGCGAAGGGGCCTTTGCGCAACTGGTGGCAATGCGCGATGAGAACCTTGTGACAGTGCCCGATCACGTGTCCTACGATGCGGCTTGCCTGGCAGAGCCGATTGCCTGCGGCTGGCACGCCGTCCGTCTTGCCAAGCGCGTGGTGCCGGATGCCGCCCATGCATTGGTGATCGGCGGCGGCGCTATCGGTCTTGGCGCGGCGCTGTCGCTCAGCGCGCAGGGCATCACCGATGTCACCATTCTGGAACCCAATGACCTGCGCCGGACGGCTCTGAACGGGCTTTGCCAACAACGGGCCATTTCCCCCGATGATCTGCCCGCCGATGCCCTGTTCGACGTGGTGATTGACGCCGTTGGCTTTGCGGCCACCCGTGCCACCGCCTCGGCCCATGCCCGGCCCGGAGGGGTGATTGCCCATATCGGGTTGGGGGAAGCTACGGGTGGTTTGGACGTTCGCCGGATGACCTTGCAAGAGATCACCTTTATCGGCACCTATACCTACACCGCGCAGGATTTCCGGGACACCGCGCAAGCCATCTTCGATAGTCGCCTGGGCCCGCTTAATTGGACCGAGGCCCGGCCTCTCTCCGACGGGGCGCAGGCCTTCGTAGACATCCGTTCCGGCAAAACCGCCGCGCCCAAAATTGTGCTGCGGCCCTTTGATTAACCACTCCCTCAGCAACAGGAGCTTGTGACGCCCGTGAGTATTTCCAAGAAGATCGTTGACGATTTCGTCGCCAACGACGTGTCCTTTGTCACCACCGTGCCCTGCAAACAGCTCGCCGGGGTGATTGATGAGGTCGAAGCCCGGCCCGAGATTTTCCACATCCCCTCCAACAAGGAAGATGAGGGGATGGGCCTGTGTGCCGGCGCCTTCATGGGCGGCAAGCGCCCCGCGATCATCATGCAAAACACCGCGATTGGCGTGACGATCAACACGCTGGCCACGCTGATCCAGTATTACCGCATGCCCCTGCCGATGCTGATCTCGTATCGCGGTGAGTTGCGAGAGCCGGTGGCCTGTCAGGTTGAAATGGCGGTCCACACCAAGGCGCTGTTGAGCCAGATGAACATCCCCACGTACCATTTCCACAAGGAAAGTGACGCGGATGAACTGGACGCGATCCTGAAATACACCTTCATGTGCAACAAACCTGTGGCCATCCTCACCGATGCGTCCTTCTGGGGAGGCTACGGCGACCAATGATCCGTTCCGAAATCCTGCGCGAAATCGCGCCCATCCTGAACCCGCACCTCGTCGTCTGCAACATCGGCCTGCCAAGCCAGGAACTGCACATGATCGACGACAACGCGCGTAATTTCTACATGCTCGGCACCATGGGCCTGTCGTCCTCCATCGGCCTCGGCCTTGCTCTGGCGCAAGACAAGACCGTGATCTCGATCGACGGCGACGGCTCGGTGCTGACGAACCTTGGCACGCTGCCCACAATCGCCAACAACGTGGCCGATAACTACATCCTGTTGATCATCGACAACGGCTCCTATGGCTCTACCGGCGACCAGCCAACCTATGCGGGCAAACTGACGAAGCTCGAGAACGTCGCAAAGGCCTGTGGCTGCGAGAATGTCGTCGTCTGCGAAGACAAAAACACCGGTGCGGCGCTGCAAGCGGCCATCGACAGCAAGCAGATGACCATCATCGTGTCCAAGTGCGACAGCGGCAACATCAAGCTGCCCGTGATCACGAAAGACCCGGTGGTGATCCGTCAGCGGTTCATGGACGCGGTGGCGAGCTAGATGATCCACTCCAGTGCAGACGCGCGGCGCCTTGCGAAGCGGCGTTTGCCCTGGATGGTGTTCGACTATATCGACGGTGCCGCAGGTGCCGAGGCGGGGGCCGCGCGGGGCCGCGCGGCCTTTGATGCACTGGCGTTGCAGCCCCGAATCCTGCGCGATGTCAGTACGCGGGACCTGGGCGCTTCGGTGTTCGGGACGGTGACGAAAGCCCCCTTTGGCATCAGCCCCATGGGCATGTGCAACCTCGCTGCCCCCGGCGCCGATATGATGCTGGCCCGCCTAGCGGCGCGTGAAGGCGTGCCGCTTGGCGTGTCCACCGTGGCCTCTACCGCGATGGAGCCGTTGATCGAGGAAGCCCAGGGGAACGCGTGGTTCCAGCTTTATTTCACGGGCGACGGCTCGGGCACCTTCAAGCTGGTGGAGCGGGCAAAATCCGCCGGATATCAAACGCTTGTCCTCACCGTGGACGTGCCGGAAGTGGGCCGCCGCCCGCGTGAGTTGCGCCACGGTTTCACCATGCCCTTCAAGATCGGCCCCCGGCAATTCGTCGACTTCGCCCTGCACCCGCAGTGGTCCATCGCGCAGCTTCTGGCGGGCAAGCCCGACATGGCGAATTTCCGGATGGAGGGGTTCGACTTTGACCGCAAAGCCTCTCGCGCCAGGGCCGATTTCGGCACGCTAGCCAAGCTGCGCGAGATGTGGCCCGGCAAGCTGGTGGTCAAAGGCGTGCTGGACGCCGAAGATGCATTTCTTATAAAAGAAGCGGGCGTCGATGCGATCCAGGTTTCAAGCCACGGCGCACGTCAATTGGAAAGCGCACCGGTGCCGATCAATGTACTGCCCGCAATCCGTGCCGCTGTCGGACCGACGTTTCCGCTGTTCTTCGACACTGGCCTGCGCGGCGGAGAGGACGTGGTGAAAGCCTATGCCCAAGGCGCGAATTTCACCTTCCTGGGCCGCATCCTACAGTTTGCCATCGCCGCAGGCGGCGAGGCGGGGTTGCAAACCCTCTGGAGCGTCCTGAAAGACGAGACGAGCATCACCCTCGCGCAGATCGGGGCCACCTCGATGCGGCTGGATGGTGGTGTGCTCGCCAAGGGGCCCACGTCCGCCTAAGTCTTGCGGTTGCTTGCCCGCTTGGGCTAGCTGGCGGAATGAAACTGATCGACCCCTCACACCCCTTCTTTCAAGCCGCATGGCGGCGTTGGCTGCTGGTGCTCGTGCCATTCGTGTGGGCGTTTGTAGAGATGTCCTTCGGCAATGATGTCTGGGCCTATCTCTCGGCCGGGATCGGCGGGTTTCTGGCCTATAACCTGATCTTTACATGGCCAAAATCTGACAGCTAGACCAATTGGTTAAGGGCTCCGAGCCTCAGGGGGAGTCGCGGCTCGGGGGGGCGGGAATCCCATGGTCGCGGTTACGCTTTGCCAGAAGCATTCATACTACGGAAAACGTTGCGGGTGGCCTCAAAAACCGGATCGTGAGTGTCGCGCAGTATCTGGACGCGGTCAAAGCGATCAGGGTCGGCATTCACCGCATCGCGCAACGCCGCCCCGAAGGCCATGCGCAGTTCCGTGCCGATATTGAACTTGCCGATCTGCGAGCCGGTGGCGAGGGATAATCGCTGCGCATTCGGCACCCCTGACCCGCCGTGGATCACCAAAGGCACATCGGTCAGGGCCTCAATCGCGCGGATTCGCGGCTCGTCCAGCCCGCCCTCATGATCCTGCTGCAAGTGGACATTGCCGACGCTGATCGCCATGGCATCCACCCCGGTTTCCATGGCAAAGCGTGCGGCGTCTTCCGGGTCTGTGCCAGCGCTGGCCTCTCCACCCGAGTAGCCAACGAACCCGATCTCCCCCTCTGCTGAAATTCCTGCGCTATGAGCCAGTTCCACGACCGCGCGGGTCTGCGCGATGTTCTCATCCAACGGCAGCCTAGAGCCGTCAAACATCAGCGAAGTGAAGCCCGCGTCCAGTGCGGCTTTGCAATCGTCCATGGTATAGCCGTGGTCCAAATGCGCCACCACGGGCACCGAGACGCTTTCGGCCAAGTGCCTGAACATCTTACCTAAAATCGGCAGAGGCGTGTGTTCACGGCAGGACGGGCCTGCTTGTAGAATAACCGGCGCACGCTCGGCCTCGGCGGCCATCGCGAAGGCGCGCATGTCCTCCCATCCAAGGCAGACAAGGCCGGGAACAGCATAGCCCCCGGTGGAAGCGGGCACGACGACATCAGAGAGCGTGGCGAGGGTCATTTGAACTTTGCCACCATATCCATGATGCCGGGGATCGTGTGCAATTGCTCGGCATGGGTGGGCTGAAAGTACTGTTTCAGGCTGCGCTGCGACAGGCCGCCCAGAATGGTAAAGTAGTACATTTCGTACCCCGGAAGGGCGCAGCAGGGATGGTAGCCCTTGTCGATCAGAACCGTAGATCCGTTGACAATGTGATAGGCATCGCCCGGCTCGTTATCCACGCGCTGCAACATTTGCAGGCCCGAGCCGTAGTCTGGTTTGAAACGGAAGTTGTAGGTTTCATCGTGGCGTGTCTCGTCGGGCAAGCGGTCCGTGTCATGCTTGTGAGACGGGAATCCAGACCAGCCGCCGGCCCCCACGGTAAACAGCTCACTCACCAGCAGGCGCCCCACACGGTCATGGTGGCTTGCGCCGAGGATGTGTTTGATCTTGCGGTGCGTTTTCGTGTCATCCGAGCCGTATTGCACCAGGTCCAGATCGGCGGAGCGCACCGCGAAAGGCTTTAGCGTCTCGGCAAACTGCGCCCCTGCAATGAAGACTTCGGTGTCGGTCTGCGCTGTGATACGGGCGCCTGTGTCCGTGGGCACATAGACGCCCTCGGGGTCGCCGTCCCAGACATCGGCGCCGCGGTTGCCGATGTCTGTGTAGGTCTCTCCGCCCGCTTCGACGGTGACCGTGCCGGTCGCCGGAACGACGCAGGTTTCATAGCCTTTTAGGCGGTAGTCGAAGGTCTCGCCTGATTTCAGTTTTACGATATTGAAGTAAGTCAGCGGCACATGGGCGTCGTCCACGTCCACGATCGCCTTGTTCTGGTTATCAAACGGAGGGATATGCATGGTGGTTTAGTCCTTTCAGGCCGGTTCACCGGCGCGGGTTGGCCCGGGGTGTTCGTTCAAGAATGCGTCCAATTCGGCGCGGGTGGGCATGGCGGGGGCGCATCCGACCCGAGCCACAACCATGGCGGCGTTGGCAGAGCCTTGCAGCACAGCTTCGTCGATGGGTAGTCCGTCCGCTAAACCGACCACGAAACCACCCATGAAGCTATCGCCCGCGCCTGTGGGTTTCAGGGCCTCCGTACGGAAAATTCCGGTGCGAATCTCACCCTCCGGGGTGATCGTGACCGCGCCTTCTTCGCCCATTTTGTAGACCGCGATGGCGGCGCCGTTCCCCACCAATTCACGCGCTTTTTCAAGGCCTTGGTCGTAGTCTCCGGCCATGAAGCCGAACTCCACATCATTGCCTACGATCACGTTACACATGGCTCCGGCGCGGGAATATACCTCGGCGGCGACCGCGGCTGAGGGCCAGGAGTAGGGGCGGTAGTCCACGTCAAAGATCAGCTGTAACCCGGCCTCTTTCGCCAGTTCAAATGCGCGGAACGCGGCGCTGCGCGACGGCTCTGCCGCGAAGACTGTGCCGGTGGTGATCAACGCGTCGAATGCGGTGTAATCCACGGCTTCCACATCGGCGATTGTCATCTCAAAATCAGCGGCGCCGTTGCGATAGATCACCGACTGGTGATCCTCGATCCGGGTCTCAACCACGGCGAGCGAATTGCGCGCCTCGCCGCCCTCTGCGTGCACATGGGTGCGGTCGATGCCGTAGTGGTCCAGCTGATTACAGCAGTACCGCCCGATCGCGTCGTCGGCCACGCGGGTGACCAAGGAAGCCTGCCCCCCAAGCCGCGTGATCGCGACGCCGATGTTGGCAGAGGAGCCGCCGAGGCAGGTGAAGAAATGCGTCGCATCCTCGGTCCGAGTGCCGGGAGGGTCGGGGTACATATCCATTCCGGCACGGCCGATGATAAGGAAGTTCTTGCCCTGAAGCTGCATCACACGCCCTGCCTTTGCTTGATCCGCTCCGCTTCCCATTCCGCATGCTTTTCGCGCACGTTGGGATTGTCCGAAACCTGAGGTGTCCCAACCTCCCACCAGGCGTGACCTTCTGTGGTCCAGCCCTCATAGGGGTCCACCTTCATCACAATAACAGAGGTCTTGTCGGCGGCCTTGGCACGCTTGAAGGCCTCGGCCAACTCGGCAGGGTTGGACACGGTTTCCGTCGCCGCCCCCATGGACCGCGCGTGGGCGTCGAAATCTATCGTGAAGGGTTCGGGGACCGTGGGGCAATCGGCGATCAAGTTGTTGAAACTCTCGTTTCCAGTGTTGTTCTGCAGCTTGTTGATGACGGCGAAACCGCCGTTATCGAGCACGAGAACGATCATTTTCTTCTGGGTCAGGACACTTGAGTAGATGTCCGAATTCATCAAGAGGTAGCTGCCATCTCCGCAGAAGACGATGGTATCGGCTGTGGGTTCACCTTCGGATTGTGCAATCCTCGCGCCCCAGCCTCCTGCAATTTCATAGCCCATGCAAGAGAAGCCGAACTCCACATCTACTGTGCCCACATCAAGGGTGCGCCAGTTGGCCGTAACTTCGGCAGGCAGCCCCCCCGCGGCGGCAACAACACGATCCCGCTTGTCGCACAGCGCATTTACTACGCCGATGGCTTGGGCATAAGAATTGGGGCGGTTGCCGGGGGCCACGTTGTCCGCGACATAGGCTGTCCACTTCGCCCGCTCGGCCTTGGCCTTGTCCGTCCACTCCGTCGGCGCGGCGTAGCTGCCCAGAGCCGACCCGAGGGCCGGAAGGCTCTGCTTGGCGTCGCCCACCACTGGCAGTGACAGGTGCTTGGCCGCATCGTGGCGACCGACGTTCAGACCGATCAACACCGCGTCTTTGGCGAAGGCGGTCCACGATCCGGTGGTGAAATCCTGCAAGCGCGTCCCAACGGCAAGGATCACATCAGCCTCTTGCGCGATGATATTGGCCGAGTCCGATCCCGTAACTCCCAAAGGCCCGATGTTCAGCCCATGATCGTCCAACAGGTTGGCGCGTCCGGCGATGGTTTCAACAACGGGGATGTTGTGGGCCTCGGCGAAAGCGGTCAATTCGGCCACGGTGCCGGCGTATTGGACGCCGCCCCCCGCAATGATCACTGGACGTTCGGCCTGCATCAGTGCCGCTGCGGCATCGGCGATTTCGGCGGGATCCGGGGCTTGGCTGCGGATGCGATGGACGCGACGCGCGAAGAAGGCTTCGGGGTAGTCGTAGGTCCAGCCTTGAACGTCTTGGGGTAATCCAAGGAACGCGGGACCGCAATCAGCGGGGTCCAACATGGTGGCCAAGGCGGCGGGCAGGGATTGGATAATCTGCGCGGGATGCGTGATTCGATCCCAGAAGCGGGTCACAGCCTTGAAGGCATCGTTAACGCCGAGGGTTGGGTTCCCAAAATGCTCTAGCTGTTGCAGCACCGGATCGGGCAGGCGCGTAATGAAAGTATCGCCGCATAGCATCAGCATCGGCAAGCGGTTTGCGTGGGCAAGGGCAGAGGCTGTCAGCAAGTTGGCCGTGCCGGGCCCGGCGGATGCGGTGCAAAACATGAAGCGGCGGCGCAGGTGGTATTTGGCGTAAGCCGCGGCTGCAAAGCCCATGCTTTGTTCATTCTGGCCGCGATAAAGCGGCAGCACGTCCTGCACCGGATACAACGCCTCGCCCAGGCAGGGCACGTTGCCGTGGCCGAATATCCCGAAGCCGCCACCGCAGATGCGTGTTTCGACGCCATCAATCTCAATGAACTGGTTCATCAGATAGCGCACAATGGCTTGCGCCACGGTCAGCCGAATGGTGTGTGTCGGTGCGGTCATGGTATTTCCCCGGTCGGATTCCAGATTGGATATTGCGAAGGTGTCCCTTGCAGGATACGTGTTTTGCAACCGGTTGCAACACGGTTGAGCAAGGGAAGGTGCGTTATGGGTAATATCGGCATTGGCTTGGTCGGCGGCGGCTATATGGGGAAGGCCCATGCGGTCGCCATGGCATCTGTGGGGGCAGTGTTCAACACGGCCCTGCGCCCTCGTTTAGAAATGATTGCCGCCTCCAGCGACGCCTCGGCGGAACGCTACCGTGAGGCTTTCGGGTTCGCTCGTGCCACAGGCGACTGGCGGACCTTGGTGGCCGATCCGAAGGTAGAGGCCATCGTAATTGCCTCGCCCCAAGAAACCCACCGAGATATCGCCGAAGCCGCATTTTCCGCCGGAAAGCCAGTGTTTTGCGAGAAGCCCCTTGGCGCCTCGTTCGAGGATGCGTCCGCAATGGTCGCCGCCGCAGAAGCCGCCAATCTGCCCAATATGATCGGCTTCAACTACGTACGCACCCCCGCCACACAATTCGTTCGAAAGCTGTTGGAAGAGGGCGCGATCGGCGATGTGACGTGGTTCCGGGGCGAGCACACAGAAGATTTCTTGGCCGACCCCAATGAACCAGCCAACTGGCGCACCACCGGACGTGCCAACGGCTGCATGGGTGATCTTGCGCCTCACATGATTAACTGCGCGTTAGCTTTGATGGGGCCGATGGCGGCGGTTTTTGCCTCGATCGAGACCGTTCACGCGACGCGAGGTGGGGTGAAAGTTGATAACGACGACCACGCTCAGATGATGGTGCGATTTGCCAATGGCGCGATGGGGCACCTTTACTTCAGCCGCACGGCCACGGGCCGAAAAATGGGCTATGCCTATGAAATTCATGGCACAAAAGGCTCTATTCGCTTCGATCAGGAGGACCAGAATGCCGTTCACCTCTACCGAGCCGAGGGGCCTGAAGCGACGCGCGGGTTCGTGAAAATCCTCACGGGGCCAGAGCACCCGGATTATCTGCCGTTCTGTCAGGGGCCGGGGCATGGCACCGGCTATCAGGATCAAATCATTATTGAGGCGCGCGACTTCCTGCGTGCCATAGAAACGGGCACATCTATCTGGCCCACGTTCCGCGACGGGCTTGACGTCAGCCGGATCATCGACACCGCCTTTGTGGCCGCCGAAACCGGCGGTTGGGCCTCTATCCCTCAGGACTGAAAGGGAAATTCATGACCATTCGTATCGGTAACGCGCCTTGCTCATGGGGCGTAGAATTCGCAGATGACCCGCGTAATCCCGCGTGGGAATCGGTTTTGTCCGACTGCGCGGCGGCGGGCTACAAGGGGATCGAATTGGGGCCTGTGGGCTTCATGCCGGAAGATCCGGCGCTTTTGGGGGACGCGTTGCAAGAGCACGATCTGGAGTTGATCGGCGGCGTCGTTTTCCGCCCGTTCCACGACCCCGATGCTTGGGACGATGTTCTGGACGGGGCCATTCGAACCTGTAAAGCGTTGACGGCCCACGGCGCGGAACATCTTGTTTTGATTGACTCTATCTCGCCTCGTCGTGCGCCCACAGCGGGCCGTGCCGATGCCGCCGAGCAGATGGATGCGGGCGAATGGGCGGCTTACCGGGACCGGATCGCGAAGATCGCGAAGATCGGGGCCGAGGAATATGGTCTGACTGTGGGCATTCATGCCCATGCCGCGGGGTTCATGGACTTTGAACCCGAATTGGAACGTCTGCTGGATGAAGTGCCGGAAGAAATCTTGAAAATCTGCTTTGATACCGGCCACCATTCCTACGCCGGTTTCGACCCCGTGGCCTTCATGAAGCGCCACATCAATCGCATTTCCTACATGCATTTCAAGGACATCGACCCCGTTGTTAAAGCGGACGTGATCGCCAAGGGAACCGGCTTCTATGAGGCTTGCGGTCAAGGGATCTTCTGCAATCTCGGTCAGGGCGATGTGGATTTCCCTGCCGTGCGCCAGATCCTGTTGGACGCCGGGTTTGAGGGTTGGTGCACCGTGGAGCAGGATTGCGATCCGCTGTTGGATGTGCGCCCCCTCGATGATGCGCGCGCCAACCGTGAGTATCTGCAAAGCATTGGTTTTTAAGCACAACCCGGGCCAAGGCCCGGTCTACAGGAGGCAGCGATGACGAAGCTGAAATGGGGTATGATCGGTGGCGGTGAGGGGTCTCAGATCGGGCCCGCGCACCGTCTTGGGGCGCAAGCTGATGGGAACTTCGTTCTGACGGCCGGCGCGTTGGACCACGATGCGGAGAAGGGGCGTAAGTACGCGGAATCCTTGGGGGTTTCGCCGGACCGCGCCTATGGCGACTGGCACGAAATGCTGGCCGCTGAAGCCACGCGCGAAGATCGCGTTGATCTTGTGACGGTGGCGACGCCGAACTCGACCCACTTCGAAATTACCAAGGCCTTCCTTGAAGCTGGCTTCAACGTTCTGTGCGAGAAGCCCATGACCATGACCGTGGAGCAGGGCGAGGAGATCGTGCAAGTTGCGGAAAAGGCCGGGAAAATCTGTGCCGTTAACTATTGCTACTCGGCTTATCCAATGGTGCGTGAAATGCGCCATATGGTGGCGCAAGGCGATATTGGGAAGGTCCGTCTGATCGTCACGAACTTCTCTCATGGGCACCACGGGGACGCGACGGATGCCGATAACCCTCGGGTTCGGTGGCGCTATGACCCTGAAATGGCTGGTGTTTCCGGACAGTTCGCCGATTGCGGCATCCACGCGATGCATATGTCCAGTTTCATCGCCGGCGACGAGGTGCGCGAACTCTCCGCCGACTTCGCCAGCGCCATCGACAGCCGGGTTCTGGAAGACGACGCCATGGTGAACTTCCGTATGGAAGGCGGCACAGTTGGGCGGCTATGGACCTCTTCCGTGGCGATTGGGCGGCAGCACGGTTTCGACATTCAAGTGTTTGGAGAGACTGGCGGATTCCGGTGGGCGTCCGAGCAGCCGAACCAAGTTTACTACACGCCCGTGGGCGGACGCACCCAGATCATGGAGAAGGGCGAAGGCGGTCTTTCTGATGAGGCGACCCGCCTGAGCCGCGTGGCAATTGCGCATCCCGAGGGCTTCCCCCTAGCCGTGGCCAATATTTACGTGGATCTGGCCAGCGCGATCCGGGGCGGATCTTCCGCGAACCTGCCCAAAGCGGTGGACGGGGTCCGGTCCATGGCGGCGGTTTATGCGGCGGTGGACTCGGCCAGGGAGCGCGGCAAATGGGTCGATGCAAGGCCCCCGATGTTCCGCTGAGGGAATGTAGCGCGTCGGACAAAACCCTGTAGGTGTTCCCCAGCCACAATATCCACGCGCGAAATCGCCTAAAGGGGGCGGTTTCGTGCAGCATTTCAAGCTTTACTAATTTAGCGGGCGCAGGGTGCCACGCTCTACCACCTGGCACGGGAACAGCCGGGTTTCAGGGTGGCGGTTGGGTGCCTCGACCGTATCAACCACCAGATCAATTGAGGCGCTGATAATCTCGGCTACGGGTTGCCGGATCGTGGTGAGGTTTATGTTTTGCCACGCAGCCATCTCCATGTCGTTCAATCCGATGATCCCGATATCGCCGGGCACCGATAGCCCGGCCTCTTGCACTGCCGACAGCGCCCCCACGGATAGAACATCGTCACCGCAGAAATACGCCTCGGCCCGATCGCCCCTCAACAGTTTCATCATCTCTGTCCGCCCGGCATCAAAGGAATAAGCCTGCGCATAAGAGACTGAAACCGCGATCTCGGCCCGGTTTCGCAGCGTTGCCAAAAAGCCAAGGGCCCGGTCTTGGGTGGAGGTCGCGTCCCTTGGGCCTCCCAAAAAGGCCACTTTCTTGTAACCCCGTGCAATCAGGGTTTCCGCCGCCATTCGGCCACAGGCGACGTTGTCGATTCCCACCACATGGACTTGCGGCGCGGCCGCGTAACGCCCGAAGGAATGCACCACAGGGATACCCGCAGAGCGATACGCCTCGGCAAAGCTGGGGGGCAGGGTGGAAGAGGCGACAATGGCCCCGTCCACCGAATATTGCCGCATCATGCGCACAGAGTTCACCGGGTCCGTTTCGTCGGAAAGGTTCACCAGAAGCGGCCGCAGCCCCCGATCCTGGAGACCGCGCGTGAAACGGTCAAAAACCTCTAGAAACAGGGGGTTGTGAAAGTTGTTGGAGACAAGACCGATCAGCTTCGTGCGACCCGTGGTCAGCGAAGAGGCGAGGGCATTGG
The DNA here is from genome assembly GCF_038396845.1 of Gymnodinialimonas sp. 57CJ19. Lineage (NCBI taxonomy): Bacteria > Pseudomonadati > Pseudomonadota > Alphaproteobacteria > Rhodobacterales > Paracoccaceae > Gymnodinialimonas > Gymnodinialimonas sp. 57CJ19. The sequence continues at coordinate 3,472,768 of NZ_CP151587.1, read as the reverse complement.
GCGAGTAGCCCAACTCATCGGCCGCGCGTTCCACTTTGGCGCGGGTCTTTGAAGAAACCGACGCGCCTTTGGTGAATGTGCGTGACACAGCCGAGGTCGAAACGCCTGCACGCATCGCTACATCTTTTAAGGTTACGGCCATGGCTCCCCTTAATCTGAGGCGCTCTGCTGTGCCAGAGCTAACATCGGTGAGCACCATACTGCTGCGGCCGGCATTTTTTTGCAACCGGTTGCAAAAAATCCGAATCGACGCTACGCTTCTGCCAAGGCGGGCAAGGCTTGTGCCGTTCGACCCGCCCCATATCTTTTGGGAGGAAAATATGAACGCATTTTTCAAGACGATGGCAGTCACCGCGGTTTCCGCAGTTGCTCTGATGGGCGCCACGGCAGTTCACGCTGAAGGCGAGCGTTACGTGCTGGTCAGCCACGCACCGGACAGCGACAGCTGGTGGAACACGATCCGCAATGCCCTGGCTTTGGCCGGCGAGCAGATGGACGTAGAGGTTGAATATCGCAATCCGCCCACCGGCGACATCGCCGACATGGCACGCCTGATCGAACAGGCGGCGGCTTCCGGCCCAGACGGCATCATCACGACACTTGCCGACCCCACCGTTTTGTCCGACAGCATCCAAGCTGCCGTAGATGCGGGCATTGACGTCATTATCATGAACTCCGGCACGCCAGAGCAAGCGCGCGAAGTGGGCGCTTTGATGTATGTCGGTCAGCCTGAATATGACGCGGGCTTCGCCGCGGGTCAGCGCGCTTCTGGCGACGGTGTCACCAACTTCCTCTGCGTGAACCACGTCATCTCCAACCCCGTTGTTGCCGAGCGGTGCCAAGGCTTCGCGGACGGTCTGGGTGTGGAACTGGGCGAGAGCATGATCGACGCCGGTCAAGACCCTCAGGAAATTCAGAACCGGGTCATGGCTTACTTGAACGCCAACCCTGAAACCGACGGCATTCTTGCCCTTGGGCCGACGTCGGCTGATCCCACCATCCTGGCGCTCGAAGAGCTTGGTTTGGCCGGCGACATCTACTTCGGCACCTTTGACCTTGGCGAAAACATCGTGAACGGCATCCGTGACGGCGTGATCGAATGGGGCATCGACCAGCAACCCTTCTTGCAGGCCTATCTACCGGTTGTCGTGATGACCAACTACCACCGCTACGGCGTGCTGCCTGGCAACAACATCAACTCTGGCCCCGGTTTCATCACCGCAGATGGCCTTGAGTTGGTCGAAGCACTGGCCGGCGAGTACCGCTAACATGCCAACGGCCTCGCGCATGACAAAGTGCGCGCGGGGCTAGGTCTTCAGGGCAGGCGGCGGCGACGTTGCCTGCCCTTATTTGTTTTAAGACACGCAGTTCAGAGATGCCTAATGGGCGTGAACGACCGGGGAGACAGAAAGATGAGTGAAACGGAACCATTGGCCGCAGGCGGTCCGGGAGATGAGCGCATAAAGGAACAGGGCGGGTTCAGAAAATGGCTGATCCGACCCGAATTGGGCGGCATCGTTGGCGTGATCGCCGTGTTCGCGTTCTTCGGCATCCTGGCGGGCGACAGCGGCATGTTCAACGCCCAGGGCATCATGAACTGGAGCCAGATTTCCGCGCAGTTCATGATTATCGCCGTGGGCGCCTGCATGTTGATGGTCGCCGGAGAGTTCGATCTTTCCGTGGGCTCGATGATCGGTTTCGCGGGGATTTCCATCGCGATGTTCGGCGTGGTCTGGGGCCTGCCCATGTGGCTGGCGATCATCATTACCTTCGCGATCTGTCTGACCATCGGGGCCATCAATGGCATCATCGTGGTGCGCACGGGCCTGCCGTCATTCATCGTGACGCTGGCGTTCTTGTTCATCTTGCGGGGCTTCACCATCTTCGTGCCGCAGACCGTCGAAAGCCGTACCATCATTGGCGGTATCGAAGACGCGGCAGAGGGCGATTGGTTGGCCGCGATCTTCAACACCGATCTGGCCGGATGGTTCTTTGTCTGGCTCGCTGACATCGGCCTGGTCGATACCTTCACACGCGGCACGCGAGAGGGGGAGCCGGTGATTAGCGGTCTGCCAATGCTGATCGTTTGGGCGATCGTTCTGGTTATCGTGGGCCACATCGTTTTAACCCGCACCAAGTTCGGAAACTGGATTTTCGCCGCTGGCGGCGACGCACAGGCCGCTCGGTATGTGGGCGTCCCGGTGGACCGGGTTAAGATCTCCATGTTCATGACCACAGCGTTTTGCGCCACGGTTTTTGCCTGCGTGCAGGTGTTTGAATTCGGCTCGGCCGCCGCCGACCGCGGTATCTTGAAAGAGTTCGAGGCGATCATCGCCGTGGTCATCGGGGGCGCATTGCTCACCGGGGGATACGGCTCGGTCATGGGGGCTGCTTTGGGCGCGTTGATCTTTGGCGTCGTGCAGCAGGGCCTGTTCTTTGCGGATGTGGAAAGCAGTCTGTTCCGGGTCTTCCTTGGCATCATCTTGTTGTTCGCCGTGGTCCTGAACACCTACATCCGCCGCATCATCACGGGAGAGCGTTAATGTCTGATCCAATCGTGAAAATGGTCGATATCGAAAAGCACTTCGGCCCGGTTATTGCCCTGAACGGTGTCTCTTTCGACGTGCGGGCCGGGGAATGTCATTGCCTTCTGGGGGATAACGGCGCGGGGAAATCGACCTTCATCAAGACGATGTCCGGGGTACATAAACCCACGTCCGGCACCATTTTGTTCGAGGGCCAAGAGATGAACTTCTCATCCCCGCGCGACTCGATGGAAGCAGGGATTGCGACTGTTTACCAAGACCTGGCGATGATCCCCCTGATGTCCGTCACCCGCAACTTCTGGATGGGCCGAGAGCCTACGAAGCGGTTCGGCATGATCGACTTCGATAAGGCCAATGCCACCACGATGTCCGAGATGAAGAAGATGGGCATTAACCTGCGCTCGCCCGATCAGGCGGTGGGCACCTTGTCGGGCGGCGAACGTCAGACCGTTGCCATTGCACGCGCCGTCTACTTTGGCGCGAAAGTCCTGATTTTGGACGAACCGACCTCGGCCCTTGGGGTGCGGCAGACGGCGAACGTGCTGGCTACGGTGGACCGCGTCCGTAAGGCGGGTATCGGCGTGGTGTTCATCACCCACAACGTGCGTCACGCCCTGGCCGTGGGCGACCGTTTTACGGTGCTGAACCGGGGCAAGACCCTCGGCACAGCTCAGAAGGGCGAGATCACACCGGAGGAGCTGCAAGACCTCATGGCCGGTGGTCAGGAGATGGCGCAGCTCGAAGGTTCGCTTGGTGGCACGGTCTGACGGACCATCTCACAAGCGCTGGAAACGGATGTCAGAGCGCCCTCGCAAGTGGGGCGCTCTGATCGTTTGAGGGCTCAGGTGGCGGCTTGAAGTGCCGCGCGAAGGACGTCCCGGTCGCCAATATGGTTGGCAAGGATCAGGATCAGCCGCGCGTTCAAAGCGTCGGATTGGTCTTTGGAAAGCCCTTCGTGGGCAGCCAAAAGCTCATCATAGAAGCCATCGGGATCGGCGATGTTCGGTTGGGTGTTCAGGGTCATGGCTGGCCTATCGCGGCGTTGATTGCATCGGTGATTTGCGCCTCTGTGGCGGTGTCCCAACGGGCGACGACATGTTGATCGGGCCGGATCAGGTAGAGCGCGTGGGGCGCGTCCCCCAGATAGCGGTTGCGAAGCTCTGGCGACAGATCGTGGACCGTCACAGTGTTCACGGGCAGGGTATGGGTGACTGAAGGGGCGGCGGTGTTCAGCGCCAGAAGGGTGAAATGTCCCGATAGATGATCTAGCAAGAAGCCCTCGGCCAGCGGCGCGTCGGTGCAAGGCGCACCGGGCGCGGTGCGGGCCGGGCCCGAGGGCAGGGCATCGGCCCCCGTCAGCGACAGGCCCGCATAGGTACAAGGCACCGAGAGGCGGCCCGAATTAACCATAGGTCGGGCAAAGGCGTGATCCTTGGCCAGCGTCAGCACCGCGTTGCGGAAGATCTTGGAGGTGTCAGATTTCGGGGTCAGAAAGTCCGTCGCTCGGGTGGAGTTGAGAATATTCTCATCGGCCCCGTGGGCCCGTTCCTCGTGGTAGCTATCCAGCAGGCTGGCGGGCGCATGGCCCTTGAGCACCAGATCCAGTTTCCAGGCGAGGTTATCGGCGTCCTGGATGCCGGAGTTCGCGCCGCGCGCCCCGAAAGGAGAGACTTGGTGCGCGCTGTCGCCTGCGAAGATCACCCGGTCATGGCGGAAACGCTCCATGCGGCGGCACTGGAACGTGTAGATGGAGGTCCAGACGAGATCATATTGCGTGCCAGCGGGCAGGAATTCGTCGATACGTTGGCGAATGCGATCCTCGGCCAGTTCGGCCTTGCGATCAATGTCCCATCCCAGCTGGAAATCTATGCGCCAGACGTCATCGGGTTGTTTGTGCAGCAAGGCCGATTGGGGGGCGTTGGCAAGCGAAGGCTCGAACCAGAACCACCTCTCGGTCGGGAAGGGGGCGGTCATTTTGACGTCCGCGATCAGGAAGTTATCCTCGAACACGCGGCCATCGAAGGTAAGACCCATCATCTCGCGGGTCGGCGATCGCGCCCCGTCACAGGCGATGACGTAATCGGCCGTGGCGGTGTAAGGGCCATCGGGCGTGTCGATGGTCAGCGTGACTTTGTCGGCGTCTTGCTCAAGCTTGAGCACCACATTTCTGCCACGGATTTCAATGGGTTGCGAATTTGACTGTGCATCGCGCAGGGCTTCGACGAGAAATTTCTCGAAATAGGGTTGTTGCAGATTGATGAAGGCCGGGTTGCGGTGACCTTCCTCGGGGAGAAGATTGAAGTTGAAGACCTCGCCGTCGCCATGAAACACGCGCCCCGTGTTCCAGACCACCCCCTTGTCACGCATGGGCCCGCCGGCACCGAGGCGGTCGGCGATTTCCAGCGTCCGCTTTGCGAAACAGATCGCCCGAGAGCCTTGGCCGACGCCGTCGTGATCATCAAGGATCAGCGCTGGCGTGCCTTTTTGCGCGAGATCGAGGCCCGTGGCCACGCCGATGGGCCCGCCACCGATGATGATGACGGGATGATGCGCCACGCGCTGTTGGTCAGGAACCGGCGCGTAAGGGTAGAGGGTGTGGGCGAGGGCGTAGGTGGCTCCGACCATGGGCTTGTCCTTCCGTGTAGACCGGGCCTTGGCCCGGATTGCGCCGTCCCCGGGCCAAGGCCCGGTCTACGGGGTCAACCTTGCAGCTGTTCCCACATCTCCAGATCGCGTTTGTCGGTCCAGATGCGGGGGTGGGTGATGCCGCGGGCCTCGTCATAGGCGCGGGCAACGTTGAAGGGCAGGCAGTGCTCGTAGATGGCGTAGTCGGCGAACTTGGGGTCGCATTCGGCGCGGACCGCGTCCCAGGCGTCTTTGAGGGTGCCGTTTTTGGCCGCAACGCGGGCGGCGGGGGCGTAGGTGCTATCGACGAAATCACGGGTAGAGGCGATGGCGCGCTCGACGGCGTCCTCCCCGATCAGCGCACCGCCACGGCCCGGCGCGATGGCGTCGGGTTGGAATGCGGCGATGTTGTCGAGCGTGTCGCCCCAGTCGGCGAAGTGGCCGTCGCCGCAGTAGCAGGCGGAGTGGTCCTCGACGATGTCGCCGGTGAACAGCACGTTGGCATCGGGGACGTGGATCACCGCGTCGCCCGCCGTATGGGCGCGGCCGATGTGGGAGATATCGACGCGGCGGTTGCCCAGGTAGACGGTCATCGCATCGCTAAACGTCGTGGTGGGGTAGGTAAGGCCGGGGATGGACTCGTGACCTTCAAACAGGCGGGGGAAGCGTTGGAATTCGCTATCCCAATCCTCCTGTCCCCGCTCCACCACCATGGAGCGGGCGACATCGGACATGATGATCTGCGGCGCTTCATAGGCCGAGGCACCGAGCACGCGGACGGCGTGGTAGTGGGTCAGGACGAGGTGGGAGATCGGCTTGTCGGTGACCGAGCGCACGCAGTCGATCACCTTGTTGGCAAGGCGCGGGGTGGCCTGAGCCTCCACGATCATGACGCTGTCGTCGCCGATGATAACGCCGGAGTTCGGGTCCCCTTCGGCGGTAAAGGCATAGAGGCCTTCGCCAATCTCGTCGAAGGTGATGGTTTTCTCGGTCATGTCGCCTTGGGATGCGAAAGCTTTGGCCATGGGGTGTTTCCTTATGTGGTCAGCGCGGGGCGCGCGTGAAGGAGAGGGGGCAGCGCCTGTGGGGCGCGGGGGATTGAGTTGTATTTGCCAAGATGAAGGAGGGAGCGGCGCGCGATGTTGAGCGCGGGGCGCTTTCCTTGAAGGGGTTAGGGGGTGAAAGGGTCTTTGGCGGCGGGGATGACTTGGCCGACGCAGGGGCCGAAGCCGATCTGGTAGCCGTCGCCATAGGACGTGCCGTGGAGCGCGAGGGTGTCGCCGTCTTCAATGAAGCTGCGGGTGCCGGAGGCGGTTTCCAATGGTTCCTTGCCGCCCCAGGAGAGTTCCAGAAGGGAGCCTCGGTTCCGTTTTTCGGGGCCGGAGATGGTGCCGGAGCCCAGAAGGTCGCCTGCGCGCATGGGGGAGCCGGCGGTGGTGTGGTGGGCCAGTTGCTGGGCCGAGGAGTAGTAGAGCTCATCGGCGTTGGTTTGGGCGATCTGTTCGTCGTTGAGGGTGACGGTGAGGGAAATGTTGTGGTTCATCGGCGTGGTGTCGGAAAGGTGCGGCAGGAGGGCGACTTCACGGGGCGGGGTCGCGGTGCGGAAGGGTTTGAGGGCCGCGGCGGTGACGATCCAGGGGCTGATTGTGGTGGCGGTGGCTTTGGCTTGGAACGGGCCGAGGGGCTGGTATTCCCAAGCCTGAATGTCGCGCGCAGACCAGTCGTTAAGGAGGACGTAGCCGAAGATGGCCTCGTCGGCTTGGTCAACGGTGAGGGGGCCGGAGGAGGGGGTGCCGACAATGGCGCCCAGTTCCAGTTCAATATCGAAGCGCCGCGAGGGGGCGAAGATCGGCATGTCGTGGTCGGGGGATTTCAGCTGGCCCCAGGGGCGGCGAATATCTGTACCGGAGACCACCACGGAAGAAGCGCGGCCGTTGTAGCCGATGGGCATGTGCAGCCAGTTTGGCGGCAGGGCGTTTTCGGCGCCGCGGAACATGGTGCCGACGTTGGTGGCGTGGTGACGACCGGCGTAGAAGTCGGTGTATTCCGCCACCTGGAATGGCATGTGCAAGGTGGCCTCGGCCATGGGCACGGAGAAGGTGGTGATGGTGTCTTGCGTGGCATCATCCGCGTCTTCCGACAACATGGCGGTGAGGGCGGTGCGGTAGGCGGCCCAAGCGGGGGCGCCCAGTTCCATGAAGTCGTTCCAATAGGGGGCATCGAGCACGTCCGCATCGGGATGGGCGCGCAGGTGGCCGGCCAGTTCCAGTCCGGTGGCGTCAACGATGCGGTCGCCGATGGCGACGCCGCAGCGCAGGTCGCCGTCATCGACGGAGAAGACGCCGTAAGGAAGGTTGTTGAGGGGGAAATCCGTGGTGGCGGAATTGGCGGAGGAGAGCCAGGAGCGTTTCAGGTCAGACATGGGTCACTTTCGGTGCGGATTAGAGTTGGCCGACCCTCCGGGGGGAGGTGTATTTGCCAAGATGAAGGAGCGGGATCAGGAAGCGTCTGGTTGCGCTTCGGGCGCGGCGGCTTTGATGGCGGGGGTGGCGAGGCAGGCAGCCTCGATGCGGGCTGTTTTGGGATAGGGGGTGAGGGGAAGGCCCCAGCGGTGGGCGTTGTAGCATTGGGCGACGATGCAGAGGTCCGCGAGGCCGGGGGTGTCGGTGAAGGCGAAGGTGGCGCGGTCGGGCAGGAGCGCTTCCAGGGCAGAGAAGCCCTCGGCCATCCAGTGGCGCATCCAGTCCTGGGCCTGGTCCTGGTTCGCATTGTGAGCCGTCTTGAGGTGGGCCACCACGCGCAGGTTATTGACTGGGTGGATATCGAGCGCGACGGTGTGAGCGGCGGCCAGGACGCGGGCGCGCAGCAGCGGGTCCGATGGCAGCAGGGGGGGCTCGGGGTAGGTGGCATCGAGGTAGTCAAGGATGGAGAGGCTTTGGGTCAGCACGGTGCCGTCGTCCAGTTCCAAGGCCGGGACGCCTTGACCGGGGTTTAGGGCGGTATAGGCATCGGTCCGCTGCTCGCCCGCGACGAGGTCGACGGGGCGTTGCGTATAGGACAAGCCTTTGAGGTTGAGAGCGGCGCGCACCCGGTAGGATGTGGTCGAGCGCCAGTAGGAATACAGGATCATTTGGCGTCCAGAAGCAGGTCAAACCCGCCGAAGATCATCCGCTTTCCATCGACGATGTCGGTTTCCATCATCGCTTGCATGGCCGGTTCCGACCAGACTGCCTGATGGGCGGCGTCGCTGGTTTCCTTGTCGGGAAATTCCATCCAGGAAAACACGATGGCCTCGTCTGCCTCGGCCTGGACGGCGCGGGGGAAGGAGGTGCGTTCACCTTGGTCGATCCCCGCGCCCCAAGTCTCGACGCAGCGGGAGGCGCCGTGCTTGAGGTAGAGATCCACGATCTGTTTGGCCGCTTCAATATATTCCGCCTTGCGGGCGGTTTTTACGGGGATCACAAATCCGTCGATATGGCTCATTTCATCCTCCCAGATGTGTCGTTTCTCGGGGCCGGCGGCGGGACGCTTTGGCGCCCCGCGCGTTTGGCTAGAGCAATGATGACGACCGGTGCGAGGGTTGTCACGAGGATCATCGCCCCGATCAACAGCCACACGAGCGGCGTCATTTCTTCCCCGGCGTGCCGTCGAACTTTTTCTCGAGCGTTGTCCAGCAGTCGATGTAGTCGTCTTGCAGGGGCGCTTCATTGGCCGCGAAAGCGGTGAGGTGTTGCGGGAAACGGGTCTCAAACATGAACGACATGGTGTTGTCGAGTTTCTCGGCCTTCAGATCGGCGTTCGACGCGCCCTCAAACGCGTTCTTGTCGGGGCCGTGGGGCAGCATCATGTTGTGCAACGACACGCCGCCGGGAATGAACCCCTTCGGTTTCGCATCATACTGGCCGTAAATGTTGCCCATCAGCTCGCTCATGATGTTCTTGTGATACCACGGCGGGCGGAAGGTGTCTTCGGCCACCATCCAGCGTTCGCGGAACAGGACGAAGTCGATGTTGGCCACGCCGGGCTGGCCCGAGGGCGCGGTGAGCACGGTGAAGATCGACGGGTCGGGGTGATCGAACAGGATCGCGCCGACAGGGCAGTAGGTTTTCAGGTCGTATTTGAGCGGCGCGTAATTGCCGTGCCAGGCCACCACGTCCAGCGGGCTTTGCGCGATCTTGCTGGTGTGGAACTGGCCGCACCATTTGATTGTGATGGTGGAGGGCACCTCGCGGTCCTCGTAGGCCGCAACAGGCGCCTTGAAATCACGCGGGTTGGCCATGCAGTTGGCGCCGATGGGGCCGCGGCCCGGAAGCTCGAACTTCGCGCCGTAATTTTCGCAGACAAAGCCACGGGCGGGGCCGTCGAGAAGCTCTACCCGGTAGACAAGTCCCCGTGGCAGGATTGCGATTTCCTGGGGCTCCACGTCAATGATACCCAGTTCCGTGCAGAACCGCAGGCGACCTTCTTGGGGCACCACCAGCATCTCACTGTCGGCGGAGTAGAAATACTCATCCACCATGCTTTCGGTGACCAGATAGACGTGGGAGGCCATGCCCACTTGCGTGTTCACATCACCCGCCGTCGTCATCGTGCGCATGCCTGTCAGCCATGTCAGCGGCTGGTCGGAATGGGGCACCGGGTCCCAACGGTATTGCCCCAGAGAGACCACGTCGGGGTCCACATTGGGGGCGGATTTCCATTGGGGGAGGTCAATTTTCTCATAACGGTGGGAATGTTTGACGGAAGGACGGATACGGTAGCACCATGTCCGTTCCGGGCGCACATCGGTGAAGGCGGTGCCGGAAAGCTGCTCTCCGTAGAGGCCGTAGTTCACCTTCTGTGGCGAGTTCATGCCCTGGGGAAGGGCGCCGGGAAGCGCCTCTGTCTCAAAATCATTGCCGAAGCCCGGCATATAGCCCTCGTGCGCACCGGGGTGGCTGGGGGCTTGGGTCATCGTGCGGATGGCAGCTTGTTCGTTCATGGGAAACCTCTGGGCAGCGTTGCGCCGACGATAATGGTTGCCTTTGTAACTAACAAGGGGTGTGAAAGAGAAATGCCCCACGTGCGGTGGAAAGGTGGAACCGGGGCGGGGTGCGACTGTGCTGGTATCAGACAGACCCTGCGCGTCGCGACGGCCGGACCGGGCCTGCGTTTATTTATGTTAGCTTAAGCCGAGGGGAGGCAACCGACCTTAACAGGCGAGTTGCGTAGGTTCAGTGGTCTGATGCTCGGCCAAGGGAAACTCTACATAAAAGACCGTACCGACGCCCGGTTGGCTTTCATAATAGATGTCCCCCTCCATCTGCTTCGCCAGCTTCTTGGAGATGTGAAGCCCGAGACCGGACCCTTGCGTAGACGCTTGCCCGCTGTTTCCAACCTGCTCGAAGCGTCCAAACACTTTGCTTTCCATTCCCGCAGGAATTCCCTGGCCGGTATTCTCGATCGAGAGCCGCACTTTGCCGCCAGACGTGCTGATAAGCCCTTCGACCAAACCACCCTTGTCGGAGAACTTGATGGCGTTGGAAACGAGGTTGTCGATGATCTGACGGATCGCGAAAGCATCGCCCATGATGACGGATGGCGTGTCAAGCGCGGAAGAAAGCTGCACGCCGCGCTCAGAGGCGAACATTCGGTTCTCTGCAAAGCTTTCTTCAAGGAGATCGCCAAGATCGACCTCTTTGATGTCCAGTTCCAGCGCATTGATATCAATCTTTTGCGCCAACAGAATGTTGTCCACCAGCCGTGACAGTCGGTCGCCGTTTCGATGGGCGATGCTGAGAAGCGAGCGAATGGGGTCGGAAACATCGCCAATGCGACCGCTAAGCGCAAGCGTGAGCCCCCCCTTCAGAGAGGTCAGGGGCGTGCGTAATTCATGGCTGACGACCGAGATGAAGTCGTCCTTGGCGCTGTTGGCTTCATCCGCGCGTATCAGCGCCTTCTCCAGCGCCGCGTTCGTGGCGATCCGGTCTGTGATGTCGACGAAGGTGATGCTCCATCCAAGGGCGGCACCCGCTGGATCAAGCGGGCTTTCGATGGTGCGGATGCGCGGTTCAAAAACCCGTTGGTTCAGGGTCAAGTGAACGGCGTCTTCGTTTTGGTGCCATGCCTCAATCCGGGCGATGATGTCGTTCAAGATAGATACCGCGTTGCGATGCAGGCCAGTGTCCTTCGCCGCTGTGTTCATCAAGGTGATCTTGCGGTGTCTATCCACGAGTACGACGGGTTCGCTCATCGTGTCGAAAAGTACGGACTTACCCACAAAGGCCATATCCATCGTTTTGTTCGTCACAAGCATCCACGTGAAGGTGAGAATGCCAAAGGTGAACATGAAGGCCGTTGGATCAACGCCGAAAACGGTAAAGCCGAGCATAACGTAGGCGGCATTTGCGGTCAGTGGCGTGGTTGTGATGAGGACCAGCGTAAGCAGCAAGGGCCAAGCGCTGCGGTTTGCGCGCCCGAACGCTTTGAAAAGCCGGATAAGAGCCACGGCCACAAACCCATAAAGGGTCGCGATAATGCCGTAGAAGCCGGGTCCATGGACGTAATCGACATATTGCTCGCCCGAAGGGATTTGCGTGGCGTCAGCATAGACAAGGTGGTGCCACTGGTTGGTGGCGGCGAATAGGAATATGGCCATTGGCACAACGAACAACACGGCGCCGACAAGACGTTTGTCGAATGGCGTCTTATTGTCGATATAGGCCAGCACGAAGAAGCACCATGCGACGGGCACCAACCCGTTACCGAGCCATGCCAGCGTGGCCCATTGCAGCTGACAGGAGAATGTAGACGATGCAACCTCCAACCCGATCATCGTCAGCGTCCAGATCATGGCGATGAAGGTGATGGCGTAGTAGAATTTGCCCTGAAACTTCTGGAACTTCACCATCCATGCCAAAGCAAGCGCCGCCACGACGCTGACGTTAATCACCAGCCATAGGGCGGGTTCGGCCACCAATCCGTCAAAGCATGTCATCGCTGCCTCACTGCAAGTATTCTTCTTTTGGCAACAGACACCACACGGTTGTGTTCGAACTTTGACCGATAAGTGACCATTGCGAAACGCCTCGGCAAATGTGCGGTTTCACGGGCGCAGGGCTGTAGCGGATCAATACGCAAACAACGGTGCAAGTGTGCTCTGAGCCGGGTGATCGCGCAGAACATAGCTGTCGTATGCAATCGCATACCACTCGAGGCGAGCAGAGGCAATTTGTAATCGTTTCAATGCACTATACGGATGCGATCCTGAGAGAGGCCGGATGGCATTACCTATTTTTGGGCCAAAGTGCGTGTCAAAATGACGGCAGCGAAACGCTCTTGGCCGCAACAACCGCTGGCGCTTTGCGATTTCGCCACGCGGGGAGCCGGCATGCCTCCGTCAATGGAGAGTCGCCCGCGAGCGTCTGTTCCGGTCTTGACGCCAACCTAAGAAGCGCGGGCGATCTCAGAACCGTCGGCGCGCGTCCTACCGCATTCCGTAGTACAGCCCCACCACGTGCTCGGCCTGCGCAAAGAACAGCCAGCGTGCGGTCGCCACGCCCGACACATGGCTGAGCACAGCGACAAGGGCGAGGACGTGCCCGAAGGGCAGGAGGAGCAGTATGATCGGCACCACAAAGGCCAGCGCAAACGCGATGATGCGTAGCTTTTGCGCGTGCTTGCGGCCCACGACGTGGATGAACTCGCGCATCAGGTAGTTGGTGCCGGTATGGGGCGGCTCGAACGCGCGCACTGCGCCGATGGAGCCCAGGCCCGTGGCGGTCTCCATCGTGGTGCCCGAGCGGGCAAAGGCGCTATCGCCGATGACCCATGTGGCCAGGGTGATGCCCCCCGACAGGGTCAGCAAAACGATCGCAAACGAGACTTGCCCCGAAAGAAGTGCGCCGCCGGCAAGGGAAAGCGTCAGGAATTTCGCCGGCGTCCAGGGGATGTGCCAGCGCGGCACCGATTTCATCTGGGTGTAGATCATCGACGTGGTGTAGACCGTCGCAAGGCTCAAGAACGCGCCGATCCAGCCGATGGGGGCCCATGCGGTATCGGCAAAGACCAGCCCCGCACCGTAAATTGCCATGACGATCAGCGCCGCAATAGCGCAGATGCCTTCCCGAGACAGCCAGCTGCTGCGCCATTGGCTGAGCGCCTTCCAGGCCCGTTCCGGGTGGCCCAGGTGGAAGGTGGAGGCCAATAGCCCGCCGACCGCCAGGACATAGGCGATGGCGAAGAATATGAAGGCAAAAAGACCCGTGACCGAGGGCATGCCAAGGCCCAGGAAGAACAGGAGGCCAAAGCCAAGGCCCGAAAGCGTGGTGAAGATGATGACTGAGGGGGCTGGGTGCATGGCTCAGATCCTCTCGAGCGCTTTGTCGAGCCAGCCGATAAACCCGCCGGGGTTCTCGGCCACGGGCTCCAGATAGGGGGCGAGCACGTCGAATTCGGGGAGATCATCCTTGGGACGCGGCGGCAGATATTGGTTCACGGGTTTGGTGCCCTGTTCAGGCATCAGGTCGATTCCGCCACGCTCTGCCACCAGCTGGCTCACGGCGCTGTCGGGATCGCCCAGATCGCCGAAATGACGTGCGCCCGCGGGGCAGGTGCGCACACACGAGGGGGTACGGTCGATCTCGGGGAGGTTCTCGTTATAGATGCGGTCGACGCAAAGGGTGCATTTCTTCATCACGCCTTCATCCTGATCCATCTCGCGTGCGCCGTAAGGGCAGGCCCAGGCGCAAAGGCCGCAGCCGATGCAATCGCTCTCGTTCACCAGGACGATGCCGTCCTCCTCGCGCTTGTAGGAGGCGCCGGTGGGGCAGACGGTGACGCAGGGGGCGTCCTCGCAATGCAGGCAGGATTTGGGGAAGTGAATGGTTTGCGCCGCGGGGTGCGGTTTGGTTGAGGTGGCCAGAGGCTGCACTTGATAAGAGTGCACACGGTTCAGGAAGGTGCCGGTGGGATCGGCGCCGTAAGCGTCCTGATCACTAAGGGGCGCGCCGTAGTTTTCCGTGTTCCAACCTTTGCAGGAAATCACACAGGCATGGCAGCCGACGCAGGTATCGAGGTCGATGACGAGGCCGAGTTTCTTGGCGGGGGGAGGGGGCAATTGTGTCATGCGCTGGCTCTCTTTGCTGGCGTTGGAGCGAGGGGCCAGCCCCTCGCGCTCCCCGGAGGTGTATGGCCAAGATGAAGGAGCGGGCGCGCGGGGCCGGTCATTCGCCCACCTTCCATGCGAGGGTTTTGGGGCCTTTGCCGACGGGGGATTTGATCGGCGGCAGGACGGGTCTGGATTCGGTTTGGGCGGGAGCCTTTTCGATGCGGACTTTGAGGTCGAACCAAGCGGCCTGTCCGGTGATCGGGTCTGAATTGGTCCAGCGCAGGCCGTCGCCTTTGGGGGGGAGGAGTTCGTGGATCAGGTGGTTCAGAAGGAAGCCTTTGGTGGCCTCGGGCGCGTTTTCATCCAGCGCCCAAGCGCCTTTGCGTTTGCCGATCGCGTTCCACGTCCAGACGGTATTCTCATTCAGCGCCGCCATTTCCAACACGGGGACGATGATTTCGCCGTGGGGGGAGGTGACGCGCGCCCAGTCGCCATCTTGCAGATCGTTGGCACGCATCAGGTTGGTGGGCATGTAGAGCGGGTTATGCCCGTGGAGTTGGCGCAGCCATGCGTTTTGCGAACCCCAGGAGTGGTACATCGCCATCGGGCGCTGGGTGAGCGCGGTGATGGGATATGCGTCACCGAGGTTTGCGGGGGCCGGGTCGGACCAGAAGGGGAGGGGGTCCATGTTTTCGGCCACGCGGGCGCGCAGGTGTTCGGGCGGCTGGATGTCACCATGGCCTTCCGCGGCGCGGCGGAACTTTTGCATCGGCTCCACATAGAGCGAGAAAATATAGGGCTGGGGCGTGTCGTAGAGACCCATTTCGACGGCCCAATCCTGATACTTGGCGTTCCAAGGCTTCATGTATTGGGCCCCGTCGGGGACGTGGCTGACGAAAAAGCCGCCATTCTCGATATATTGGTTCAGCTGATCCGGGTTCGCCTCGCCACGGCCATGTTGATTGCCATCTTCGCCGCGCCAACCGGCCAAGGGGCCGATACCGGGGCGGCGGATGTGGTTGGTGATGTAGTCGCCGTAGTCGGCGTATTTCTGGGAGCCGTCTTCGTTGACGAAACCCGGCAAGCCGAGGCGTGCGCCCAAATCACACAGCGCGGATTGGAAGCCTTTGACGTTGCGGTCAGGCTCTACCACCGGCCAGCGGATCGCATCGGCCAGCCCGTCGGCCTCGCAAATCGGGCGGTCCAGCAGCGAGATGCAATCGTGGCGTTCCAGATACGTCGTATCGGGCAGGATCAGGTCGGCATAGGCGACCATCTCGGAGCTGTAGGCATCGGAATAAATGATGTGAGGGATGACGTATTCGCCGGTTTCCGCATCCTTGTCGGTCAGCATCTGCATCACGCCGCCGGTGTTCATCGACGAGTTCCACGACATGTTGGCCATGTACATGAATAATGTGTCGATCTTGTAGGGATCGCCCGCGTGGGCGTTGGAGATCACCATATGCATCAACCCGTGGGCCGACATCGGGTTTTCCCACGTATAGGCCTTGTCGATGCGGGCGGCAGAGCCGTCCTCGCGCAGGGCCAGATCCTCGGGGCCGTGGACGAAGCCCAGATGCGGACCATCCAGCGGTGCGCCGGGGGTGACTTTGCAGTGCGGCTTGGGGTGGATCTTGGAGGGCTTGGGGTAGGGGGGCTTGAAGCGGAAGCCGCCGGGCGCCTCAACCGTGCCAAGCAGGATTTGCAGCACATGCAGGGCGCGACAGGTCTGAAAGCCGTTGGCGTGGGCGGAAATCCCGCGCATGGAGTGCATGGCGACGGGGCGCGCTGTCATGCTTTTGTGGGTTTCGCCGCGGAAATCAGTCCACTCGATGGGCAGCTCGAAGCTTTCCTCGAACGCCACGCGGGCCAACTCGGCCGCGATGGCGCGGATACGAGAAGCCTCGATCCCGGTGCGCTCGGCCACTGCCTCGGGCGCGTATTCGTCGGACATATAACGCTCTGCCATGAGGTGCAGGACGGGCTTGTGGCCTTCGTAGGTGGCAGAGAGGTCGGGCTGGACGCCTTTCTGGTCGAACGCGGCGGGCTTGCCGGTCTTGCGGTCGATTACCAGCTCTTTGCCATCGCCGTCACGCAGGAGCATTCCGGTTTCCGCGTCCACCAGAACGGGGGCATTGGTGAAACGGGCGAGGTAATCGAGGTCGATCTTGCCGGCCTTCATCAGGCAATGCACCAGCGCCAGAATGAACAGGCCATCGGTGCCCGGTGTGATGCCAACCCATTCATCGGCAACGGCATTATAGCCGGAACGAATGGGGTTAACGCCGATAACCTTTGCACCACGGGCCTTGATCTTGCCCAGGCCCATCTTGATCGGGTTGCTGTCGTGATCCTCGGCCACGCCGAACAGCAGGAACAGTTTGGTGTGGTCCCAGTCGGGCTGGCCGAATTCCCAGAACGCGCCGCCCATGGTGTAGATTCCAGCGGCCGCCATATTGACGGAGCAAAATCCGCCGTGAGCTGCGTAATTGGGCGTGCCAAAGTTCTGCGCCCAGAAACTTGTAAAAGATTGTGACTGATCGCGGCCCGTGAAAAAGGCCAACTTTTCGGGGGCTTCCTCGCGGATCGGGCGCAGCCAGCCTTCGGCGATGCCGTAGGCTTCTTCCCAAGAAATCTCCTCGAACTCACCGGAGCCGCGGGGGCCGACCCGTTTCAGGGGCGCTTTCAGGCGGGAAGGGGCGTTGACCTGCATGATGCCCGCGCTGCCCTTGGCGCAGAGCACGCCTTTGTTGACCGGGTGATCGCGGTTACCCTCGATATAGGCCACTTTCTTTGTGCCATCGGAGCCTTCCTTCATGTGGACGTTAATCCCGCAACGGCAGGCGCACATATAGCAGGTGGTTTTGCGGATCTCGTCCGAGACTTTGGGGGACAGGTTCAGGTCGGGTTGTGCCATGTGTGTGTCCCTTTGCAAGTCATTGGTTCGTCGACTTAGTCGAGCATCTGCATTGCGCACCATATGGCCAAAGATTGTGGGTCGTAGGGCCAGAATGCTTCAGGTATTGAGACTTAAGGTCTCAACTTGGTTGCTATACTTATTATTCCGCAGAGGCAATCAACTGCAAGCCCGCGACATCCCGAAGCTCAGCCGCTGCCATTTGAAGTCCCGCTAGGGCACTTTCTAACCGGGTTTCAAGGTTTGGCAATGCCAGCGGGAAGGTTGATCCTACCGCGGCGATCGGCGCATCGGGCGGGCCGACGGGTACGGCAAAGCCGCAGACCCCCGTTTCGTAGGCGCCGCGCAAGATCTGAAAAGGCTCCGCACTTGTCAAAAGGACGCGCCCGATCGCCGTTGTTTCCAACGGCACGGCAGAGCCAACGGTCAGTCCAAGGGACACACGCGCACCGGGGCGGGCGGAATGGGCGACGTAAAGCGCCTGGTTTCTATCGCGCACAGCAAGGCTGATTTCACCGCCCAGACTTTCGGCGTGGGCGTTCAAAATTGGCTGCACCGCGCGGCCAAAGCCTCCGGCCCGAAGGAACTGCCCCGCTGGGCGCAGAACACGGGCCGACAGCGCGAAGGCGCGACCTTGCTGAACGATCCATCCGGCCTCCACGAATGTAAGCGTCAGGCGGCGGGCCGTGGATCGGTCGAGGCCAGCGCGTTCAGCGATTTCCACAAGGGTGAGGGAGGCCGCGCCGTCAAACGCATCCAAGATGCTGAGTCCCTTGAGAAGCGTTGTGGAAAGCGTTTTGGACATGGGGCACCCGATGTTGACAGCCTAGCTCTACCAAGAATAACATTGGGATGTCAACTTTTGTGCGATAATCGCACTTTGCTGAGGAGCACGCCCCCATGATGAGCCAGGAAATGAACGATCAGATCACCCGCGTCGGGCCCGGCGCCCCGGCGGGGAAGGTGCTGCGGCAATACTGGCAACCGGCGGCGTTGGTTGATGAGTTGATGGGCGTGCGTCCCGTGGTTCCAGTAAAGCTACTGGGCGAGGAGCTGGTGCTGTTTCGCGATGAGACCGGCAATCTGGGCCTGATCGGGCGGCATTGTCCGCACCGCGGCGCGGATCTGGCTTATGGCCGATTGGAGGACAACGGGTTGCGTTGCCCGTTCCACGGTTGGCACTTCGATTGCTCGGGGCAATGCGTTGAACAACCCGGAGAGCCCGAGGGCTCGCGGATGCACGAAAAGATCAAGGCGGTGTCGTATCCGGTGCGCGAGGTGAACGGGATCATCTGGGCCTTCATGGGAGAAGGCACCCCGCCCCCATTTGCGGAATTCGACTGTTTCCGCGCCCCGGACACCCATGTTTTTGCCTTCAAGGGTCTGTGGGAATGTAACTGGCTTCAAGCGATGGAGGTCGGCATCGACCCCGCTCATGCCAGTTTCCTGCACCGCTTCTTGCAAGACGAAGACCCCGCCGACAGCTACGGCAAGCAATTCCGGGATAAAGCCGGCAACACCGAAATCCCGATGACCAAACTGCTACGTGATTACCCGCGGCCTGAAATCACCGTGGATGAAACCGACTATGGCCTGAAGCTGACCGCCCTGCGCCATCTGGACGATGGCCGGACCCATGTGCGCGTCACCAACCAGATTTTCCCCCAAGCCATCTGCATCCCCATGAGCCGCGAGATGACGATCACCCAATGGCACGTCCCCGTCGATGATGAGACGTGCTACTGGTTCTCCATGTTCACCAGTTTCGGCGCGCCCGTGGACAAGGCGAAAATGCGCGATCAGCGCCTGGAGGAACACCGTCTGCCCGATTACGCCCCCTTGAAGAACGCCCGCAACAACTACGGCTATGATGTCGCGGAGCAAGGCAAGCTGACCTATACCGGCATGGGCCTGGATATTAACGTCCACGACCAATGGGCGGTGGAATCCATGGGGCGTATTCAGGATCGGCGCGAAGAACACCTTGGCAAAACCGACGTGGGTATCATTAAATACCGCCGCATGCTGCGCGCCGCGATTGCTGCGCTGGCGGCCGGAGAGGGGGAGAGCTTGAAGATGCAAGGTGATGACACTCAGGCCATCCGAGGTCCGCTTTCCAACGATGCCATTGCGCCCGATGACAATTGGGTCGCCGCCAGCGAGGCGGCTGATCTGGAGCGGCGCGGCCAATGCGAATGGGATGCAAGCGTTTGACGCCCCGCGATATTCTGGAGCTGGTAGAGGCGGAGGGGATCGAGACGATCCGTGCCGTCTTCACCGACCCCCACGGTATTCTGCGCGGCAAGGTTATGACGGCTTCGGCCCTGCCGGGGGCGCTGAAAAACGGCATTCGGGTGCCCTCGACCCTGCTGTTGAAAGACCTGTCGCACCGTACGGTCTTCCCGATCTGGGCCGCAGATGGCGCTCCGATGCAGGGCGCGTCCGATGTGCTGTTGCGCCTTGATCCCGCCAGCTTCCGGCAATTGCCCCACGCGCCCCATTCGGCGTTGATCCACTGCGATGTCACCGCCCTTGATGGCGCCCCGATCCCCTATGCATCGCGCACCCTGTTACACCGCTGCGAGGAGGCCTTGGCCGAGGAGGGGTTGCGCGCCACCTTTGGGTTGGAGATCGAATTTCAGGTCTTCCGCATCACCGATCCGCGTCTAGCGCCGCAGCACGCGACCATGCCCGGCACGCCGCCGCAGGTGGAAAACACCACCCAGGGCTATCAATACCTGACCGAGACGCGCTACGCAGAAGTAGAGCCGATGCTCGATCAACTGCGCCGCGCGGCGGAAGGGATGGGGATGGATGTCCGCACGGTCGAAATCGAGATGGGCCCCTCGCAGTACGAGCTGACCTTTGCCCCCGACAGCCCCAGCCAAACCGCTGAAATGGCAGTGAACTTCCGGACGCTCGCGAAAGAGATTTGCGCCCGCGACGGATTGCTGGCCAGCTTCATGGCGAAACCCGCGCTGCCCAATGCCGTGGCAAACGGCTGGCATATTCACCAAAGCGTCACGGATGCCACCGGACGCAATGTCTTCACCACCGACGGTCCCGGCCTCAGCGATGCCGCTGCCCATTGGACCGCCGGTCTGTTGCACCACGCCCGCGCCTGTTGCCTGCTGACGAACCCGACGGTGAACAGCTACAAACGCTTCGTGCCACATCAACTGGCCCCGAACCGGATCGGATGGGCCCATGACAATCGCGGTGCAATGGTGCGCGCCATCACCGCGCCCAACGACCCCGCCAGCCGGGTCGAGAACCGCTTGCCCGACAGCTCCACCAACCCCTATTTCGCCTTTGCCGCGCAGCTTCTGTCCGGCCTTTCCGGCCTGAGAGGCCACCTTCAGCCGCCTGCAGCGCTAGAAGATCCCTATGGTCACGGCGCGCCGGAACTGCCGACGAACCTTGGGGCCGCGATTGAGGCTTTTGCGGCCTCGGACGCGTTGCGCGAAACACTATCGCCGGAGGTGGCCGACTGGTTGCTGACCTTGAAACGTGCGGAGTGGGAGCGATACCTTTCCCACATCTCCGATTGGGAACAGGCCGAGTATTTCGGCACGCTTTAGGCAGGGGGTATAGGTATTTCGGATATCAGGATCGGCAATCCATGCTTGCGGTTACGGCGAGCTCGGGCATTCTGATCTGTGGACACACTCAGGAGAAACCATATGGGCCGGCTCAGCGCGTTCAACTTCAAGGCATGGATCGACGAACACCGCCACCTTCTTAAACCGCCCGTCGGCAACAAGATGATTTTTGAGGACGCCGACCTGATGGTGACCGTCGTGGGCGGTCCCAACAAGCGGACCGATTACCACGACGACCCCGTGGAGGAGTTCTTCTATCAGTTGGAGGGCGACATGGTCTTGAAGCTCTTTGATGGTGAAGAGTTCTACGACGTGCCGATCCGCGAGGGCGAGATTTTCCTGTTGCCACCCCATGTGCGCCACTCCCCCCAACGTCCGCAAGAGGGCAGCGTTGGGCTGGTGATTGAACCCAAGCGCCCCGAAGGCGCGATAGATGCGATCGAGTGGTACTGCTTTGAATGCGGCAATCTGGTGCATCGCTCGGAAATGCACCTGACCTCGATCGTAGATGATCTGCCGCCCGTCTACGCGGCGTTCTATGCCTCGGAGGAGGCGCGAACCTGCGGGTCCTGCGGTGCGCTTCATCCCGGAAAAGAGCCGCCCGAAGGCTGGGTCACGTTGTAAGCCCGAGAATGCTTTAGGCTTAAAATATATTGCGCGATGCAGGGTTATGCGGCAGGGTGACGGAAAGACCACGGCAGTTTGACCTTCAGACGAGACCGTAAAATGCGCTCGGGCCAATGAAGCCACGGGCATCAACAAGGAGAGAAACATGAATAAACTCAACGCACTGATGGCCTCTGCTGCCATTGCAATGACAGGTTTCGGGACAGGCGAGGCCTTGGCCGACGAATTCCGCCTTGGCCTGATCACACCGCCCACCCACGTGTGGACGCTGGCCGCCGAAGACTTTGGCGCGGCGCTTGCCGAAGCGTCAGACAACGCCCACAGCGTCACGGTTTTCCCCGCCCGCCAGTTGGGCAACGAGGCCGAGATGCTGCAACAATTGCAGACCGGCGCGTTGGACATGGCGTTCATGACAGTCGCAGAGGTTTCCAACCGGGCGGTTGAGTTTGGCGCGTTCTACACGCCCTATCTGGCCACCGATATTGAACATGCGGCAGCACTCCTGCGCTCTGATACGGCGACAGCGATGCTCGATACATTGCCCGGCACCGTGGGTGTTGTTGGCCTTGGCTTTGGCAGCGCCGGCATGCGCCAGATCCTGACGAACGGCGGCGTTACCGATGCAGCGGGTCTGGACGGCCAAAAGATCCGTATCACGCCGTTCCAGGCCAACCTGGACTTCTACAACGCCATTGGCGCGGCCCCCACGCCCATGCCTTTGCCCGCCGTGTTTGACGCGCTGGCCAACGGTCAGGTTGACGGGATCGACATGGACGCCGAGCTGATCTGGGCGCTCAACTACTACGAGCACGCCGATACGATGATCGAAACCAACCACATGATGTTCCCGATGGTCGCCTTGGTCTCGGGCCGCGTGTGGGCCGGTCTCTCCGAAGAAGATCACGCGATGATCGCCGAGTTGATGGGCGCCGCCGTGGACAGCACCCTCGACACTTACGTCGAGCGTGACGGCCCGTGGCTGGAGCAGATCCGCGGCACAGGCATCACCTATATTGAGGCCGGTCCAGAGTTCTTTGGTGACGCGATTGCTGAATGGAACGGCATCTGGGAAGAACGCGCCGGTGAGGCACTTGCCAACCTGCGTGCAGCGGCCGCTGAACTGGAATAATCCAGTAATATCAAAAGACTGAACGGCGCGCGGGTGCATATTCCGCGCGCCTTCCTTTACCTTGGGGGCGCTGTGATGTTGCACAAGATATCCGTCAAATGGGCGCAGGTGGAGATGACCGCCTCGGCCGTTCTGGCCGTCGGCGTGACGCTGCTGATCTTGCTGAACGTTGTGACCCGAAGCACAAACAACGCCTTGTTCTGGGTGGATGAGGCTGCGATCTACACGATGGTTTGGATGACCTTCCTTGGCGCCTCCGCGGCCATCCATTACCGCCAACAAGTCGCCATTACGATCGTGACCGATTTGCTGCCCTCAAGCTTGCAACGGGGCGCCGCGAAGCTGGTGGATTTGGCGATATTCGTCTTCGCCTGTGCGATGCTCTACTTCTGTTGGCGCTGGTATTTGCCGCTGGACATCGCGGGCATGGGCTTTGATGCGATGGCCTTCCAAGGTGCTACTTTCAACTTCATATACGCCGAGCCGACATCGACAATCGGCATCCCGAAATGGATCATTTGGCTGGTTATGCCGCTGTTTTCATTGGGTATTTTTATTCACGCTTTGGCTCATCTGCTGGATTTTTCCGCGCCTGAAGCCGAGCAAACGGCGGTTTCCACATGACCCCGATTGTCTTCTTCGTAAAGCTCTTGCTGGCTGTCCCCGTTGCCATTGTCCTTTCGTTAACCGCGATCTGGTACATCTGGGAAAGCGACAACACGATCCTTTATGAAAGCTTCGCGCAGCGTATGTTCTCGGGGATCGAAAGCTATGGTTTGCTGGCGATCCCGCTGTTCATGCTGACCGGAGAGCTGATGAATGAAGGTGGCATGACGCGCCGCCTAATCAACGCGGCCCGGGTATTTGTGGGCGGCTTCCGTGGCGGGTTGGCCTATATCAACCTGCTTGCCAATATGTTCATGGCGGCCATCGTTGGGTCAGCGGCGGCGCAGATTGCGGTCATGTCCCGCGCCATGGTCCCTGCAATGGAGAAGGAAGGCTATGACCGAGGGTTCGCCGCCGCCACTACGGCGGCGGGTGGCCTTCTGGCGCCGGTGATCCCGCCGTCGATGCTGTTCGTGATCTACGGCGTTCTGGCGCAAATTCCCATTGGCGATATGTTCCTTGCGGGCATCATCCCGGGCCTGATCCTGTCGGTTTGCTTTGCAATGGTCATCGCGTTGATTGGCCTTTGGCAGCAGTTCCCAAAAGGTGAATGGTTAACAGCACGCGAGGCGATCCGCGCATTAACCTATGCACTGCCCGCGATGCTGATCCCGGCGGCAATTATCGGCGGCATCATTGGCGGCATCGCAACCCCCACGGAATCTGCCGCCGTCGCCTCGGTGGTGGCATTTTTGCTAGGTTGGCTGCTGTACCGAGAGTTGAAGCCCGAAAAGCTGTTTGAAATGTTCAAGCGCACGGCGCTGAATGCCTCTCTCATCATTTTCATGATCGCGGCGGCGAACGTCTTTGGCTGGGTCATTATCTACGAGGCGCTGCCCCAGCGCTTGGCCGAGTTCATCACCACGATCACTGAGAACCCGTTCTTGTTTCTGTTGATCGTTAACCTTGTGTTGCTGTTCGTGGGCATGCTGATTGATGGCATCGCCGCGATCATCCTGGTGACGCCGATCCTGCTGCCGATTGCGATCGAAAGTTACGGGATCAGCCCGTATCAGTTTGGCGTTGTGATCTCGCTCAACCTTGTTCTGGGTCTACTGACGCCGCCCGTGGGCGTCGGCCTCTACATCGCCAGCGCGATGTCGGAAACGCCGACGGGTCGCATCCTCAAGGCGCTCTGGCCGTTCCTGTTGGCTGTTACCGTGGTGCTGATACTGCTCAGTTATTTCCCCGCCCTGTCCACCGCGTTGATTGACTGAACGCGCGCCTAATTCGCTACAGTTCCGGCTTGGAGAGCGTCCAAAAATACCATCGCGGCGGGGGCGGGCGGGCGTCCCCGCCACCGCCAACAGGGGCTGGTTCAGGATGCTGACGGACCCCTCAAAGTGGGTGGAATTGCTTGCGATGTCATAAGAACCTGACGCAGGCCGAGGCCTGTTGCAGGGCGGAAACCGCCGACATCGCCGCCAAGGCCGAGGATCTTGGATTGTCCGGCAGGCTGTTGCCCGTGATGGTGAATTGCGCCTGCCCAAAAGCGCCGATAGCATTAATTTCGTGCGTGTTTCCCTTGGCGTTGGGGTCCGCAATCAGGGCCACCTCTGTCGCATCAAACCCCATGCCCGCAAGGGCGACGGCGGCGGCGACGTTGGCGTTTTTAGGATACTGCAGGGCGGCGTCGCGGGCGGAGCCTTCAAAGTGGATAGCGGCATCGGTGACAGTGTCGAGGTCCAGGACCTCCTCTGCCTTCGACCCTCGCCATCCGGCGGGCGGCTTGCGTCCGGTGTAGGTGACCTTGGTTAACCCGCCGACACGAGCGGCACGCAGGGCATCCAATGCGCCGATGGCTCCGCTGGCCAGGTGCAGCGTGGCTTGGCCTGCCTCGGCGGCTTGGGTAAGCGCCGTGGCCAGCGCGTCATCGGCCAAGGCGCCAAGGGACAGGGTCAGCACGTCGATGCCGCGGGAAAGCGCTTTCGGCCCATGGGCGGCCAACCCCTCGTGGCCTGCACAGTCGATTAGAAGGTCTACGGGCGGCAAGTCCGACACGTCCGTGACTGCGCCCTGCTGCGGTTTGCGCAGTACGCGCGAGACCAGCGTCACCCCGGGTGTGGCCGCTATGTGCGTGGTGATATATCCGGCAATCGCGCCTTTTCCGATTACAGCCACTCGCATCTCTTATTTCCTTATTAGGTATATCAAAACCGTATCATCAAAAAGATGAGCTACTCGGATACGTTATACCCACTTTGCCTTGATGCGATTTCGGAATTCAAGCGCTTCGTGGTTACTTCCCGCAACATGTGAGCCAATATTACTCACGGTATTGGGGCCTCGCCCGTGGATCGCCGCGCGACCATTCGCCAGCGGGGAGGGGGTGTTGGGCCCAGGAAGCGGTCGCGTCCGCGCCCCAGTGTTGGAACTGACCGAGGTGAATAAGGCCGCGATACGCGCAGCGCGCGCTTTCAGCGAGAGGTAGACTTGACCGCCTTGGCCGGCGCAAAGTTATGTCTGTTACGGCAGTGCAAGGGGGTGGCTCGTATCGAGTTGCTGGCCTGCGTCTGCTGATAGCAATCCTCGTGGAGAAAACAGACGTCGCAGTTCTGAACGATCTCGTTAAAGCGCCCAAGGCGGTGTTCATCAAATAGATCCACATCCAGCAAACGCGCCATGGTTTTGGCGATTGCGACACTACGTGCGGTTCGTTCCTCGAACCGGGAGGAATGTTTTGTCGCTACCGAATGGATGCGGTCTCTTTTCGGGGAGACGGTTTCCGTCTGAATTTCGCCGCTGCCTGTCGCAGTTGAGGGGCTTTTGGTCATGATCTGGTGGTGCCTTAGGGTCGAAAAGTAGCTAGCGCTCGATGCATTATATTGAACCTTATTAACTTTCTAGCGATGCCCCAGTGCGTTTCACAGCACAGAAACATTACCGTCGAAAGACCGGCCCATTTCTTAAGTATACAGGTGTGCCGGCCAGTTGGGAATAGGAAGCTGGACGAAAAGTAGTCGTTGTTAATTGACTTGCCGCCGTGCGCCAAACAACGTGCGCCCGTCTGGGAGGATCAGCGATGACACACATTCAAGCACGGGATTATTCGCTAACTGGCACCGAAGGTACCCGGGCCGAGGAACTAGGGTTGGCGTCTGCGCAGTGGTACCATTCCGACGTGCCTCGAAAAGTCATGAAAGGCTTGATGAAGCGCAGCGACGCGCCGGCGACGCGCGATACGGCCCTTTGGCTTGGCCTGATGGCGTTGACAGCCCTGGGTGGTATTTTGACATGGGGAACATGGTGGTGTGTCCCATTTTTTGCCGTCTACGGCGTGCTTTACGGGTCGGCCTGCGATAGCCGATGGCACGAATGTGGGCATGGTACGGCGTTCAAGACCCAGTGGAAAAACGATTGGGTCTACGTCATCGCGAGCTTTATGGTGATGCGGAACCCGGTCGCTTGGCGGTGGAGCCACGCACGCCACCACACCGACACGATTATCGTCGGGCGTGACCCCGAGATTGCCCTGATGCGCCCGCCCGACATCGCCCGGAAGGCCTTGGCGTTCATCGGCTTGCCCGATGTGTTCCAGCACTTCGGTGTTCTTGTGCGGCAAGCGACCGGACAATTGACCGAGGCGGAAGCGATTTACATTCCCGAAAGTGAACTGCCCAAGGTCGCCTTTTGGGCTCGTATTTTCGTGGCAATTCACGCGGTTGCCTTGCTTTGGGCCCTGATTAGCTGGTCTTGGTTGCCCTTAGTTCTAATCGGCGGGCCGCGCATTTACGGCACGTGGCACATGGTGTTGGTCGGGCTGTTGCAGCACGGCGGGCTGGCCGAGGATGTGCTGGATCATCGCCTGAATTCACGCACCGTCTATATGAATCCGGTCAGCCGTTGGTTGTATTGGAACATGAATTACCATGTCGAACATCACATGTTCCCGATGGTTCCCTACCATGCACTGCCCGATCTCCATGCGCTGATCAAAGACGATCTGCCGCCCGCGAACCCGTCCATTCCCCATGCCTATGCAGAGATGCTCGGCGCTTTGTGGCGCCAAAGGACGGAGCCGGGCCATTATGCCCGTCGCGCGCTTCCAGCCGGCGCGCGACCCTACCGAGAGGAGTTGCACGGCGAAGATGCTCTGCCGGAGGTCAGCTAGATGGATGTTAACGGATTGAGGGCGGGTTGATGGCGGAACTGGCGGGGAAAGTGGTGCTTGTCACCGGGGCCGCGCGCGGCATCGGGGCCGCGATCTTTGAGGCTTGTGGTCAGGCCGGGGCCGAGGTCATCGGGGTGGATCGTGACGCGACCCCCGGCGGAATTGTGGCTGACCTCGCCACGCCCGATGCGCCCGGCCAGATATTTGCTCGGGCCGTTGAGAAGGCGGGGCGGGTTGACGGGTTGGTGAATGCTGCGGGCCTGACGACACGCGCCTCATTCACCGATGCCGATGTCGCGCGGTTTGACGCCTTGATCGCCGTGAACCTGCGGGCGCCGTTTTTCCTGATGGCCGAATTGGTGGCCCATCTGCGCGGCAGGGGCGCGGGCGGCTCGGTCGTGAATATCCAGTCGATGAATGCCCATTGCGGCACGCCTGAGCTGGCAGTTTATGCGGCCAGCAAGGGGGGATTGCAGACGCTGACCAAGAACGCAGCCCAGGCCCACATGGCTGATCGCATAAGGGTTAATGGCATTAACCTTGGCTGGGTCGCCACGGAGTCTGAGCAGGCGGTGCATGCGGATAAGGGGGCGGGTTGGCTAGAACAGCAGGCCGCGCAGCAACCCTTGGGACGCCTTGTCACGGCAAAGGAATGCGCAGCGCAAGCGGTGTGGATGCTATCGGACGCGTCGATCCCGATGACCGGCGTGAACATGGATCTGGAGCAATGGATCGCCGGAGCCGCGCCCTAGGACGGGCTTGCCGTGGAAGCTCGGATGACCAATTCAACCGGCAATAGGTCTTCGACCGGCGGGGCAGGGGTGGCGTTGTCCAATCTCTCCAACAGGCGCGTCGCGGCGGTCCGCCCCAGGCGGACCCGATCTTGGCGGATCGTGGTTAATGCGGGCACGTAGTAGGCGGACATATCAATGTCGTCGAACCCCACGACCGAGATGTCCTCTGGCACCCGAAGCCCGCCTGCGCGGAGGCAGGCGATCAGGCCAAAAGCCACCATATCGGCCGCACAAAAGACCGCTGTCGGGCGGTCCTCCATGGCCAAGATCTGACGGGCCGCTTCGTGGCCAGACTCCAATGAAAAGTCGCCTCGGATGATCCAATCCTCTCGCGCGGGTAGGCCAAGACGGGTGCGTTCTTCCAACATGCCTTGGCGGCGCGCGCGGGTCAGAACGTTGCCGCTTGGCCCGGTGACATGGGCAATCTTGCGGTGGCCCAGATCGTGCAAATGCCTGATCGCAAGGCGCGCCCCTTCGGCGTTGTCGGACTGGATGGAGGGGAAAACGTAGCCGTCCACCCACTCACACGCGAAAACGATATTTTGGTCGACCCCCAGGGCAGCGCACGCATCCAAGGTTGCGTGACTTAACCCGCCATCCAGGCAGACGACACCGTCAATTCGCCCGCTGGTGAAGTTCCCGGCAAGTTCCGCATCATGAAGCGGTCTGCTTTCGGTGTCGGCAATCAACACAGCATAGTCACTGCCAGAGAACCCCTTTGAGATGCCTTGCAAGATCTCGGAATAAAACGGTTTTCCCAAGTTCGGGACCAGGATCAGAACGGCGCCGGCCCTGCGCATCCGCAAGTTACGTGCGGCGTGGTTTACGTGATAGCCCGTCGTTCTGACGGCCTCCAACACGGCCTCTCTCGTCGCGTCGGACACAACGCCGGGGTTCGATAGAGCGCGGCTGACCGTGGCGGTGGAAACCTTGGCCGCTGTGGCCACATCTTGGATCGTTGCGTTTTTTGGGGCCATTGATCTCTACCAAAACTGGATTTGTGTCTTGACTCGAATCCGTGAGTAGTTCGAGTATGTAATCGATTTCATTTTCGACAAAGAAGAATCTTTGGAAAGGCTGAGATCGGGAGTGACAGGGAGGTTGGCAGTGCTCTGCCGTGGACACAGATGAGCGTACCAGCGTTTGAAAATGCCCAAGTTCTTGTCGTCGGCGCGAGCCGAGGCGGCATCGGCACGGCCATCGCGCGGGCGTTTCAGGAGGCCGGCGCATCGGTGCAAGTGACCGGGGTCGAGACCGCGCCCGTGCCCGACGAGGGTTTCGCCTACACTCAGCTGGACGTGACCGATACCGA
This sequence comes from Gymnodinialimonas sp. 57CJ19, assembly GCF_038396845.1. NCBI lineage: Bacteria > Pseudomonadati > Pseudomonadota > Alphaproteobacteria > Rhodobacterales > Paracoccaceae > Gymnodinialimonas > Gymnodinialimonas sp. 57CJ19. The sequence goes on along the minus strand of NZ_CP151587.1, from coordinate 3,443,348 downwards.
GGCGGTTCGCGCCTTCGCGGCTGGCATCAAAAAGCTGGACGCCTTGGTTAACTGCGCCGCGATCACCAAGCGCGGAGAGGAAATGGACCCGGCGTTCTTCGCTCATGTCCTGGACGTGAACCTGGTCGGATCGCTACGCTGCGCCGAGGCGTTGTACGGGGCGTTAAAGGGCGGAAGCGTCATTAACATTGCGTCCATGTATGCCCGCTTCGGTTCGCCCATGAACCCGGCCTATGGCGCGTCCAAGGCGGGGGTGGAGCAGATGACAAAATCGCTCGCCATCGCATGGGCCGAGGACGACATCCGCGTCAACGCCATCGCCCCCGGTTTCATCGTGACCGAGCAATCAGCGCGGGCGCGCACAGACCCGGAATTCACCGCCCGGATCGAGGCGCGCACGCCGATGAAACGCTGGGGTCAGCCCGAAGATATTGCGGGCGTGGCGCTATTTCTGGCGTCCGACGCGGCGCGGTTCATGACCGGGACAACGATCCCGGTAGATGGAGGATACTCCGTTGCATAAGAGGGGCTTATGACAGATTTTTCAGGCATCGGCGCGGCTGTTGTCGGCACGGGTTTTATCGGAACCGTCCATACGCAAGCCCTGCGTCGGTTGGGGGTGCAGGTGCGCGGTGTCTTAGGTTCTTCGGCATCTCGCGGGGCTGATCGGGCAGCCGAAATGGGCGTGGCGAAGGCCTACGGCGACCTGGATGAATTGCTGGCCGACGACGGCGTTGATGTCGTCCACGTGACCTCTCCGAACCACGCGCATTACGCTCAAGTCTTGGCAATTTTGCGGGCCGGAAAGCACGTGATCTGTGAAAAGCCCTTGGCGATGACTTCGGCGGAGAGCGCCGAAATGGTTAAGGTCGCCCGCGCCTCAGGCAAGGTGGCGGCGGTCTGCTACAACATTCGCTTCTATCCGCTGAACCAACAGGCCCACGGGATGGTCGCTGCCGGGGATCTCGGCGATATTCGTTTTGTTTCAGGCCATTACCATCAGGATTGGCTGGCCAAGGATACGGACTGGAACTGGCGGCTTGTCGCAGATGAGGGCGGCAAATTACGCTCGGTCGGGGATATCGGCACCCATTGGATCGACCTGACCAGCTTCGTGACGGGCCTGAAGGCCGAGGCCGTGATGGCCGAACTGGCCACGTTTATCCCGGAACGCCAAAAGCCAACCGGCCCCGTCGCGACATTCTCCAGCGCCGCCGGCGCGACGGAATCCGTCCCGATTGCCACCGACGACGCGGCGATGATCGTCATCCGCTATCCCGGCGGTGCGCGGGGCGTGATGTCCACGTCACAGGTTAACATGGGCCGTAAAAACTCGCTGCAATGGGATGTGGCGGGGGCCAAAGCCTCTGCCGCGTGGGACAGTGAGACGCCGGACCACCTGTTCATCGGCCACCGAGATCGCGCCAATGAGACGTTAATGCGAGACTTTACGTTAATGAATGACGCGGGCGTGGCGGCGGCGGCTTTGCCCCCCGGCCATGTGGAAGGGTTTGCCGATAGTTTCTTCAACTTCTTTCGGGCCGTGTACGCGGACGTGGAAGCGGGGGGACGGCAAGAAAACAGCACCTGGGCCACCTTTGAGGATGGCCACTATGAGATGCGGTTCTGCGATGCGGTCGTGCTGTCGGCCCGCGAAGAACGCTGGGTGCGTTTGGATGAGGTTGAGGGATAATCATGGAACTGGGAATATTAACCGCGCCGCTGGAAGATATGGACCTGATGGACGTCGGCGCTTGGGCTGGGTCCAATGGTTTTTCGGCGATGGAGGTGGCCTGCTGGCCCGCGTCCGGCGGAGAAAGACGTCGCTACGCAGGCACGTCGCATATCAATGTGGACGGTCTTGGCAAGAGCCAAGGTGCTGATATCAAGGCGGGTTTGGCAGAGCACGGGGTAAGCATCTCGGGTCTTGGGTATTATCCCAATCCCCTCCACAAAGAGGCGGAACACCGCGATGAGGTGATCGGTCATCTGGTGAAGGTGATTACCGCAGCAAGCACCATGGAGGTGCCCGTTGTTAACACTTTCCTCGGCGGAGATCGCAGCCTGAACGTCGATGAAAACTGGGCCCGAGCGATCGAGATTTTCAATCCGATTGTGGCCCACGCCCAAGCATCCGGCGTGCGGCTGTGTTTTGAAAACTGCCCGATGATCTTCAGCTACGATGAATGGCCCGGCGGCCATAATATTGCCTACAGCCCGAAGATCTGGCGGAGGATTTTTGACCAATGGGGGGACGCCGTCGGGATGAATTTTGACCCCTCTCATCTGATCTGGCAGTTCATTGACCAAACCCGGTTCATTAAGGAATTCGGGCCGCAAATGGCTCATGTTCACGCGAAAGATGTGATGATTGACCAAGACGGGCTCTACGAGAACGGGACGATGTCCACGGGCATGGGGTGGCAAATCCCGCGCCTCTGCGGTCTGGGAGACGTGGATTGGAGCGGCTTTTTCTCAGGCCTGTACCGCGCCGGATACGACGGGCCGGTGATTATCGAACACGAAGATCGAGATTTCGAGGGCACGGAAGATCGCGTTAAGCGTGGCTTCCTTCTGGCCCGCGATGTGCTGACGCCCTACATTAAGTAGGGGCCATAACTAACTGAGAAGTATCGTTATTAATAGGGAGAAGAGACCAATGAAAAGACTTCTGACAACTGCCGCAGCGCTCGCCATGATGGCCCCTGCGGCCTATGCAGACGGCCATGGCGGCTACACCATCGGCGTCTCGAACACCGTGCAGGGCAACGGTTGGCGCGAGCAGATGATCTGCGCGATGCGCGCCCAGGCCGCCGCCGAGGGCGACGTTGAAGGGCTGATCGTGGCGCACCGCAACACCGACGCGGCGGGGCAGCTCGAAGACCTCAACAACCTGATCGAAGCGGGCGTTGACGCCATCGTTTTGAACCCTGCCAACCCCGACGCGCTGAACTCGGCGTTGGATGCGGCCATCGCGGCGGGCATCGTTGTGGTCGCCGTTGATGCGGGCGTTTCTGCGGAAGGGGCCTACATCCTGTCCAACAATCAGGAAGAATACGCCTACCTCGGCGCGCGTTGGTTGTTTGAGCAGATCGGTGGCGAAGGCGAGGTCGTTTACATGCGCGGCATCGCGGGCGTTTCTGCCGATACCGACCGGGACAACGGCTTCCAGCGTGCCTTGGCTGAATTCCCGAACGTCAGCGTCGTGCACGAAGTGTTCACCGGTTGGCAGCAGGATCAGGGCAAGCAGCAGATGTTTGACTTCCTCGCCACAGGCATCCCGTTTGACGGCGTCTGGACCTCGGGCATCGACAACGTGATCGTTGACGCGTTCGTGGAATCCGGCGCGCCGATGGTGCCGATTGTGGGCGCGGATAACGCGGGCTTCGTCCAGTACCTCAACGATATCGAGGGCTTTACGGGCGCTGCCGTCACCAACCCCGGTTCTGTCGGTGGGGCGGGCGTTGCGCTTGCGGTCGACATCCTGAACGGCAACGCGCCAGAGGAAACGACGGTATTGGTTGATCCGGTCCTGTGGGAAAACTCCTCCGACGAAGGCCGCGAGACGATTGCGGGCGCGTTGAACCCCGATCTGGACCCGGAATGGCCCGTTTCCGTGTCGATCCCCGGCTGGACTGACTACACTATGGCCGAGATCATCGCCTGCGAAGGTTAAGCAACGGTTAAGCGGCATCCCAGCCGCATGAATCACGCCACCCACCGGGCCATGTGCTTGGTGGGTGGCAAAGAAACGAACAAGATCAGAGGCTTCATGGGCGGTACAGAACAAACAGCGCTGCTGGATGCGACCGGCGTTGCGAAGAGTTTCGGCGCGGTGCGGGCGCTGACGGACGCGAGCCTTCATGTGGCACCCGGCGAAGTTGTGGCCCTGATGGGCGCAAACGGCGCGGGTAAATCGACATTTGTGAAGATCCTCACCGGCGCGTTGCGCCCGGACACGGGACGGGTGCTGATCCGCGGCGAAAGCGCGCGCGTGGGCTCACCCGCGCAGGCCCGCCGCTCGGGCCTTGTGCCTGTGTATCAGGAGCCCTCGTTGATCCCGGACCTCGATGTGGCGGACAATCTGCGCCTCGGCGATACGCCCAAGGATGCCTTCCTCCATTGGGTTCATGAGCTTGGTATCAAGGGCGTGCGCCTTGACGACATGATCGTCGACCTGCCGCTGGCGACCCTGCGCATCCTTGATTTGGCCCGCGCTTTGGCAAGCCAACCCGATGTGCTGCTGCTGGACGAGCTGACGGCCGCGCTGCCCACGGATCTTGTGGAAAACGTGCTGCGCGTGGTGCGCGCGCAGGCTGACGAGGGGCGCGGCGTGATCTATATCTCGCACCGTTTCACCGAGATTGCCGAGCTGTGCGACAGCGCCACGGTGCTGCGCGATGGCATGACGGTGGGCGATCTGAAGATCGAACCGGGGGTTGAGGATCGCTGTGTGGAGCTGATGTTGGGCGCGAAGTTGAGCCTCGATAAACGCGACACGGGTGCGGCGCGTTTGAACAGCGGCGTGCCGCGGCTACGGGCCACGAATATTGCCATCGCCCCCAAGGTCTCGGATGTGTCGTTTGACCTGTATCCCGGCGAGGTTCTGGGCGTTGTCGCCTTGGAAGGGCAGGGCCAAGACGAGGTGTTTGACGTCCTTTCGGGCCATGTGAAGGCCACCGGCGGCACGCTGGAAGTGGACGGGGAAGTGATGAGCTTTGGCCACCCCGCAGACGCCATCGCGGCGGGCCTAAGCTTTGTGCCCGGTGACCGGGCTCATGCGCTTCTGCGCGAACGCTCGGTGCGCGAAAACATCGCTTTGCCGTTCTCCGCAAGGTTGCGTGATTGGGGGCCATTGAAGACCCGCAAGGAAAGGCAACGTGTTGATTATGCGATTGAAAAGCTACAGATCGACACCCGCGCCCAAGGGGAGGTGCAGCGCCTTTCCGGCGGTAACCAGCAGAAGGTGACCATCGCGCGGTGGCTGGCGCACGGGGTGCAAACGCTGCTGCTGTTCGACCCTACGCGCGGCATTGATGTGCGCACGAAGCGGCAGATTTATCCCCTTGTGCGGGAGCTGGCCGACCAAGGTGCGGCAGTGTTGTTCTACACGTCGGAGCTTGAAGAAATCCCGTTGGCCTGCGACCGCGCCATCGTGATCTTTAACGGTCGGGTCGTGGACATGATCGACGCGGCCGACGCCACGGAAGAAACCTTGATGAGAGCGGCCTACGGGCTGACCGAAGGGAGTGTCGCGTCATGAGCCGTCTATTGCAAAAGAACGCCTGGACACTCGGGCTGGTCGTGCTGCTGGTCGTGTTGATGATCGTCACGAAGGTGATCCAGCCGTCGTTCGGGGTGACGGGGCTGGAAAGCCTTGCCCGCGCCGCGCTGCCATTCGCCTTTGCCACGGCGGCCATGGCGATTGTGGTGATCGTGGGCGGGATCGACCTGTCGATTGCCTCGATGATGGCCGTTTGCGGGGTGACTGCGGCGGTGCTGATGGAAAGCATGGGCGCGGTGCCGGCGGTGGCTATCACCTTGGCCGTGGGCCTTGCGATGGGCGCGTTGAACGGCGGGTTAATCGTGTTAACGAAGGTCCCTGACATTGTCGTGACCTTGGCGATGTTGTTCGTGTGGGAAGGGGTGGCGCTGCTTATCCTGACCTCTCCGGGGGGGACGGTAGCGCCGGGATTGCGCGAGCTGATTGCCGGCACGATGATCCCGGGCATTCCTAATGCTTTGATCTTTATGGCGATTGCGGTGGCATTGGTCTGGGTGCCGATCCGCCGCGCCAAACTGGGTTTGTCGATCTATGCGGTAGGCTCGGACGAGCTGGCGGCGTTTCGGTCTGGCATCAATGTGACGTGGACCAAGATCACTGCCTACGGCTTGGCGGGTGTTCTCTCGGCTATGGGGGGGCTTTCGTTAATCATGTTAACCGGCATTGGAGAGCCCGTTCCCGGCCCCTATCTGCTCGCCTCCGTGGCAGCAGTCGTCTTGGGCGGCGTCGTGCTTGGCGGCGGGCGCGGCGGCCTGTTGGGCCCAATCATCGCCGTGTTCATCCTGCGGATCATCCGCACAATCCTGACCCTGGCCGCCGTTGATCCCAATGTGACCACCATCGTCGAGGGGGTCATCATGGTGGCCGTGGTGATGCTTGGCGCGGTTCTAACTTACAGGGGGGCACGCGGATGAGCGAGCAACCACGCATTCACGCCGACGCCGAGGTCGCCACGGGGCTCAAACGGTTCGGGCGTTTTCTGGCGGACAATCCGGTCGTGCCGCTGATCGTCTTTCTCGTCCTGCTTATTCTGGCGCATTTCTACGTGGTCATGCCCCTAAGGACGGGGCGCACCGGGGTCATTTCGGCCTTCTGGGTGAACAACCTGATCAAGTTCGCAATCCCGCTGGCGATGCTCGCGGCGTGCCAAGTGTTAACGATGTTAACCGCCGGCATCGACATGAGCGCGGGTATCATTGCAACCGTCGCGGCCTTCGTCTGTGCCACTCTTGGGCCGCTGATCGGGGTGACGCCCGCGGTTCTGGTCGCGCTTGCCGCCGGGGTGACGGCAGGGCTGGTGAATGGCTTTGGCGTCGGCGTTGTCCGCGTCCATCCGCTGATCATGACGCTCGGCACCGGGTTGATCGCGACGGGATGTTTGCAGGTCTACCAACGCTTCGTGATCTCCACCGGCACGTTGATCCCGGAAACGCTGGTCTGGCTTGGCACGGGCCGCACAGCTGGGATGCCGAACGGGCTGTTCATCTTCGTCCCCTTCGCGGTGGCGGTGCTTTTCCTGATGCGGTTCACCGGTTTCGGGCGGCTCCTGTTCGCGCTCGGCTCCAATGAGGATGCCGCCAAGCTGAGCGGAGTCCGATCTTGGCAGGTTTACTTGGCCCTATACGCGCTGTCGGGGCTGATCGCGGCCTTGGCAGGGCTGCTATACCTCGGCATGATCCGCACGCCGTCTTTGTCGCTGGCGAACCCCTTGCTGTTGCCAAGCGTCGCGGCGGCGGTCATCGGCGGCACCTCAATATTCGGGGGGCGGGGCAGCTTCGCGGGGGCCATCGTGGGTGCGCTGATCCTGCGCGTAATCGACACGATGCTGACCCTTCTGCAAATGCCCGAAGGCGCACGGATCGCGTTTTTCGGCCTTATCATCCTACTCGTCACAGCACTTTATGTGCGCATCACGGGAGCACGTTAACCATGGTTTACAAGGTTGTTGGCATCAGTTTCGACCACATGCACATGGGCGATTTGCTTCGAATGGTGGACGCCCACCCGAACGCAGAAATCACGGCGCTCTACGATCCGGATCGCGCCAAGATGCAGGGCGCGGCGGACACGTTCAATGTGCCCAAAGACGCGCTTTTCACCGATTTTGACGCCTGCATGGCGGCGGGCCCCTTTGATCTGGCGATCCTGTGCTGTGCCACAGCAGACCACGCATCCATGACCGAGCGTTTGGCCCCCCACGGCGTTCATATCCACGTCGAAAAACCTTTCGCTGACAGCGCCGACAACGCGCGTCGGATGATTGCGGCCATGGCCGGTACGGGCAAGATCATGTCGATCAATTGGCCGCTGGCTTGGGTGCAATCGCACCTGACCGCCAAGCGGTTAATTGAAGAGGGCGCAATCGGGGAGTTGCGCGAGGTTCACTTTTACGATGGCAATCGTGGGCCGTTGTTTCACCTCGCCGATAAGGTGGAGGTCTCGCCGGAAGAGGTCGAGGCGCAAAAGCCCGACAGTTGGTGGTACAAGGCGGCCTCGGGCGGCGGGAGCTTGCTGGATTACATGGGCTACGGGGCCACGCTCGGCACCTGGTACATGGATGGCGAAGCGCCGCTGGAGGTCACATGCAGCGTCGATGACACGCCGGGGATCGAGGTCGATCAACACGCCATCGCCGTGGTCCGCTACGCCCGTGGCCTCAGCAAGATGGAGACCCGTTGGGGCACCTTCACGGACCCTTGGACCGAGAATCCTCAGCCCACCTGTGGTTTCGTTTTCGTGGGCAGTGACGGGACGATCAGCAGCCCCGATTATGCGCAGGCCGTCACGGTCCAAACCCGCGCCCGGCCCGAGAAGCACGAAATTCCGGTCGATCCGCTGCCTGAAGAACGGGGCGATGCTATCGCCTATATCCTTGATCTGATTGACAAGGGCGCAGCGCCAGCGGGGCCTTTTGATCCGGCCCTTTGCCTGACGGCGCAAAGGATTGTCGACACCGCCGCCGCGTCGGCCGCCCAGAAACGCACGTTGGAGCTTTTGCCATGACCGAAGCCACTCAGGACGCGGGCGATAGCGATACCTATGCCTTGAAGGCCGCGGACTTGCCCGACATCGCTGCCCCCGATGTGGCCTACCGCCCGCCGATGCCCAAGGCTTATCGGCCCCAGATCGGGGTCGTTGGAACCGGCGGCATTTCCGGCGCGCACCTTGATGCTTACCGTGATGCCGGATGGGATGTGGCGGCGCTGTGGAACCGGACGCCGGAAAAGGCCCGCGCCAAGGCGGCCGAGTTTTGTCCCAAGGCGAGGATCGAAGACGATTGGCACGCGATCCTGGCCAATCCGGACATCGACGTGGTGGATATCACGCTTCACCCCGAGCATCGCACCGACATCACGCGGGCCGCATTGAAGGCGGGTAAGCACGTAATCAGTCAAAAGCCGTTCGTGACCGATCTGGATGTTGGGATGGATCTGGTGAAGCTGGCCCAAGACAAGGGCGTCAAGTTGGCCGTTAACCAGAATGGCCGTTGGGCGCCGCACTTTGCGTTCATGCGCGAAGCGGTGAGGGCCGGCCATATAGGAGATGTACTTTCTGTGCACATGGCCGTTCACTGGAACCACGGTTGGACCGCAGGCACCCCATTTGACGAAATCGAGGATCTGATCCTTTACGATTTTGGCGTGCATTGGTTCGATTTTATTAACTCTATCGTCGGTGAACGGGCCGAGGCGGTTTTTGCCAATGCCACACGCGGGGCAGGGCAGGCCAACAAGGTGCCGCTGTTGGCGCAGGCGATGGTGCGGGTCGACGGTGGTCAGGCCTCGGTCGTGTTTGACGGCGGCGTGCCCCACGGTCCCCGTGATACGACCTTTGTGGGCGGCACGGGCGGCTCGCTGGTATCCGACGGGCCGGACCTGAGCCAACAAGGCATGACTCTGACCACCCCTGAAGGCATCGCGCGGCCGCAGCTGGAGGGGCAGTGGTTCAACGATGGCTTCAAAGGCACGATGGGCGAGCTTCTTTGCGCCATCGAGGAAGACCGAGAGCCTTCCAACGGCGCGGCGGAAAATCTGCGTAGCCTTGCGATGGCCTTTGCCGCAGTGCGGTCCCGGATGACTGGCCGCGAGGTCGAGATCGGCGCCGCGCGGCGCTTGGAAAGTTAGAGGAAAGCAAAGAGATGCGAGTTTTGATCGTCGGCCTTGGAAACATGGGCCAAAGCCACGCCTTGGCCCATCACGCGGCGGATGGGGTGGAGGTGGTCGGCCTTGTTAACCGCTCGGCCCGTGACCTACCGGAAGCGTTGCAGGGCTATCCCTTGTTCTCCACCTTCGACGAAGGCATGGCGCAGCGCCCGGATCTGGTCGTGATTGCCACCTATTCTGACACCCACGCAGAGCTTGCCGAACGCGCCATGAAGGCAGGCGCGGATGTGTTCGTGGAAAAGCCGCTCGCCACCAATGTGGCGGATGCCGAAAGGGTGGTTAACGTCGCTCGCGAGATGGGGCGGAAATTGGTTGTGGGCTATGTCCTGCGTCATCACCCCAGTTGGATGCGGCTGATTGAAGAGGCTAGAGCGTTGGGCGGCCCCTATGTGTTTCGCATGAATCTTAACCAACAGTCCGACGGCGTCGCGTGGCAGACCCACAAAGCGTTAATGGAAACGACGTCGCCCATTGTGGATTGCGGCGTTCACTACGTTGATGTCTGGTGCCAGATCACCGATGCCAAACCCGTCGCCGTTCACGGTATGGGCCTGCGCCTAAGCGATGAAATCGCGCCGGAGATGTACAATTACGGACAGTTTCAGGTGTTCTTCGACGACGGTTCTGTCGGGTGGTACGAGGCGGGCTGGGGGCCGATGATGTCCGAAACGGCGTTCTTCGTGAAAGACGTGATAAGCCCTAATGGCGCGGTATCAATCACCGAGGCCGACAAGGCAGACAGCGCCGATATTGACGGGCACACCAAGGTTGGCGGGGTGCTGGTGCACCGTCCCGGCGGCGATGAGCTGATCTCGTTTGACGCGGAGCCGGGCCACCAGGAGCTCTGCGATGCCGAGCAGGCATTTATGCGTCGCGCGATTGCGGAGGATATCGACCTGAGCCGTCACATGGCCGACGCCGTCGCGTCCTTGGCCATTTGTTTGGCGGCTGATCAAAGCATCCGAACGGGTCAGCGAGTCTCGCTTTAAAAGGGCGTTAACCCGTTGTTTCAAGGGTGTTTTACCTGCCATCCGCGCAGGGTTTCCGTCACGCTGAAGCGCTATTGCCCACAGGGGTCAACATCGGCCGCTTGGCCGGGTGACACGAAGAGTTGCAAGCTCACGGGGCGGAAATTTCCGATGGAAACCCCCTCAACCACCACGCCCGTCGCGGTGGAGAGTTCAGGCACCAGCGCCGGGTCGATCCACGCGGCCCGCCCCTCGGCTTCGTTAAGGTAGGTCAGCGCCCCGTCGACGTCGGTCAAGATCGTGTCTGTGCCCAACCGGAACACGGTCGAGGGTTCCGCGTATCCCGCCACAGCGACGGGGCCGCCAAAGCATGAATTTTGCGCCATGACTTCGGCCAAACGGTCCGCGATCCAGAAGTCCCGCGCGCCGGGTAGCGACACGGCGGTCAGCGTCCAGCCAAGCAACACGCCGCTGATGGTCAGCGCGATCGCGGCTTTCGGGATAACGCCGCGCCAAAAGTGCCACAATCCCACCAGCGCAGCGAGGGTGAAGGCCGTGGCCCCCGCGATGGCCACAAGGTTAACGCCGTCCCCAAACCGGACCGGGGCAAGGATGGCGACGAGGGCGAAAAAGGTTAACGCGATTAACCACCCGAGCGACCCAAGCCCCATGATCCAACGACGCAAGGCAAAGCGGCCGTCATGCACTTGAATTAGGGCCGCAGCGACCAACAGCGCCAACGCGGGATAGAGCGGCAAGGTGTAGTGAACCAGCTTGACTGGGACCGCCTCGAGCACGATCCATCCGGGGATGAGCCAGCCAAGGATGAAAGCGATTTTAGGGTCCTTGCGCGCCGACCATGCAAAGGTAAGGCCGAGAGGGATCAGCAGGCTCCACGGGAAGAAGGTGAGCCATGCAGTCAGCACGTAGAAACCGGGGGGCGATGCGCCATGCTCGCCCCCGGCGGTGATTTTGTCGCCGAGGTCTGTCCCAAGGGAAGCGCCCCAAAACGCGCACTCCGTGGTGATCGTGATCGCGATGAACCATGGCGCTGCGAGAAGGACAAACCACAAGACGCCGAACACAGGGCGGAGACGGGCAAGCCAAGCGACGCCTCTGAACTGCACCGAAAGCCAAAGGATCGCGCCAATAACAGGCAGAATAACCATGGGGCCTTTCAGCAGAAACCCTGCCGCCAGCGCGGTCCAAAAGGTTAATGGCGTTAACCACTTGCGCCCGTCGCCCACCCACATCCGGCCCAACGCGCCCATGGCGAGGATCACCGACAGGACCAACGCGGCATCTGTCTTCGCGGTTCGGGCCTCGGCGTGAAACATATAGAGGCTGATGCATATGATCCCCGCAACCACCGCTGCGCGCCGCCCCACCAAGGGCGTGCCGGCCCAAATCATCGCCAAAGCCGCCATGGTCGCCGCGAGGTATGAGGGCAGGCGATGGACCCAAATCGGCGTTTCACCGGTCATGCCGGTGACCCAGATTGCAGCTGTCTGCGCCCAATAAATCAACGCCGGCTTGTTGTGGCGTGGGGCGTCTTGCAGGCGAATATCTATCAGATCTCCGGTCGCGGCCATTTGGCGCGAGGCCTGCGCAAACCGCGCTTCATCGCGGTCTTGAACCGGCAGGTCCGCCAGTCCGACTGCGAAACTCAGCAATGCGAAAACAAGCACGCAGAGCGGCGTGAAACGGGCGGTCAGAACACTCATGTCTGGTCGTGGGCCGCGTCCTTGGAGCGGTGGATAAGCATCAGATTTCGGGCGTAAACGATCACGCCCGTGGCTTGGCCAAAGATAAAGACCGGGTCTTGGCGGTAGATCGCATAGGCGAGCATCAACAGCCCCCCGCTGATCGACAAGTACCAAAAAGCGACCGGCACATATGAGGTTCCGGCCTTTTCAGAGGCGATCCATTGCACGATGAAACGCGAGGCGAAAATGCCTTGGGCAAGGAAACCAAGGCCGACCCACCAGAACTCGAACCAATTGTCGATGCCGAGGAAGCTGAACAGCCATTCTTGCATGGTTAACGCTCCTCCGGGCGGGAGATTTCAATCTCTTTCGAAAGCACTTTACGCCGCCGACGGATCAGCCAAGCGACCCCAAAAAGATCTGACAGGCCCACGATGGCGCGGCCAAGATTGGTGTATTTCGACGCGCCCGACACCCGCGGTTTATGGGCCACGTCGACATGGGCGATTTCCCATCCATCCCGTTGAAAAAGCGCGGGTAAATAGCGGTGCATATGGTCGAAATAGGGCAGGGCAAGATAGGCATCGCGGCGGTAGGCTTTCAACCCGCATCCGGTGTCGCGGGTGCCGTCCTTCAGCAAGACACCTCGGATCGTGTTTGCCGCCTTGGAGGCGACGCGCTTGGGCAAGGGATCATCGCGTTTCACGCGCTGCCCGGCCACCAAACCCAAAGTTTCAGGGCCATTCAGAAGCACGTTCAGCAGCTTTGGCAGCTCCTCTGGAGGGTTCTGTCCATCTCCATCGAGTGTCGCAATGATCGGCGCACGGGCGGCTGAAACAGCGGCGTGGACAGCGGCCGATTGCCCGGCAGGGCGCGGGTGGGTGAGTATGGTTAAATTCGCCCGCGGATGGGCCGCGCCAAACGCCCGCAGCGCGGCGCCGGTGCCATCGGTAGAGCCGTCGTCGGTGACGCAGATTTCAAACGCGCCGAAGGGCTCAGCCGCTGCCATGCATCCGCCGAGCAATTGCGGAACTGCATCGGCCTCATTCAACATGGGGATCGCAATCGCGAACCGGGGCGTGGTCATCTGGGCGCTCCTCAAGGGCGATTTCGACTTGGTTTAAGCCTATTTTCCTTGGGCAGGAAGGGGCGAATGGAGGATCGTAATCTTAACCGGCGCATTGACGCGTAAGGCTGTATGCGGTGAGGCAGGCTACAGCAGAGTAACGATGTTGCGATGCTGGAGCTGCGAAAGGACCGAGGCAGGGGCAGCTCTGCAGGAAGTGCTGTTGATAAACTTGTGGATAGTTGGCGGCATGATGGCCCCGATGAGAGATGATGTAATTCATTTTTTCAACTTCTCTCCACCTTCACTCGAGGAGATCCGGTCAAATATTCATCATTTGAGATATTTATCCACAAGCTTGCCGCTGGCCTTCGTCACTCGGCCGCCATCGTTTCCGCGTGCTTCTCGCGCTGTGCAGACTGCCATTGAGGGGCAATCCATGGCTCCAGATTTTCAGGAGGCAGCCGTTGACCCAAGATCGCGTCGGCTGCTTTTTCGCCGACCATGATCGACGGCGCATTGAGATTGCCGTTGGGAATCAGCGGGAACACCGAGCTATCCGCAAGGCGTAGCCCCTCCACGCCGATGACGCGGTTCTCCGGGTCAACAACGGACATCGGATCGTCTCGGCGCCCCATGCGCGCGGTGCCGCAGGGATGGTAGGCCGATTCCGCGTGTTCGCGGATTACCGCATCCAACGCTTCATCGGATTGCGCGTCTTCTCCGGGTTGGATCTCATGGGCGACGAACTCCGCCATCGGTCCGGTTGCAAAAATCTCTCGCGTCAGACGGATGGCGCGGCGGAAATCCTCCCAATCCTTGTCATGCGACATGTAGTTGAACTGAATCTTCGGGGCCTGCGCCGGGTCGTTGCTGCGCAGGGTGATTTCACCGCGCGAGGGGGACCGCATGGGACCTGTGTGGGCCTGAAACCCGTGGCCGCCGGGCGGCGTTTTACCGTCATAGCGGACCGCAATGGGAAGGAAATGATATTGGATATCAGGGTATTGCACGCCCTTGTCCGACCGGATGAATCCGCAAGCTTCAAAGTTGTTCGTCGCGCCCAAACCCGTCTTGGTAAACAACCACTGCGCTCCGACCAAAGCCTTGCCCCAAAGCGACCAATAGGGCGCGATCGACACCGGCTTGGAGGCCGAGAACTGGATATACATTTCCAGGTGATCTTGCAGGTTTTGCCCCACGCCAGGGCGGTCTGCGACCAGTGGAATATCGTGTTCCGCCAGATGCTTGGCGGGTCCAACGCCACTCAGCATCAAAATTTTCGGCGAATTGATCGCACCGGCGGAAAGAACCACCTCTGTGCGGGCCTTGATAAGACGCCCATCGGTCAGGCGCACGCCCGTGGCGCGCCCGTCTTCGATCTCGATTTTCTCGACCAAGCCGTTAACCATATCGCAGTTCGGCATTGCCAGCGCGGGCTTCAGATAGGCGCTGGCGGCTGACCAGCGTTTGCCTTTCCAAACGGTCATCTCAAACGCGCCGAAGCCCTCTTGGCGGTGGCCGTTGTAATCGTCGGTCCTGCCGTAGCCTGCCTCGGCTCCTGCGTCGATAAACGCCTGAAACAGAGGGTTCTTTCGCTCCCCCCGGGTAATATGAAGCGGACCATCCTTGCCACGATACGCGGGGTCTCCGGCGTCGCCATGCCAGTTTTCAGCGCGTTTGAAGTAGGGCAGAACGTCGGCATAGGACCAACCATCCGCGCCCATTTCGGCCCAGGTATCGAAGTCCTTTGCGTGGCCGCGCACGTAAATCATGCCGTTGATCGAGGAGGAGCCGCCAATAACCTTGCCGCGCGGGCAGGCCATGACACGGTTGTTCATATGCGGCTCGGGCTCGGTCACGTAACCCCAGTCGTATCGCTTCATGCCCATGGGGTAGCTAAGCGCGGCGGGCATGTTGATGAACGGCCCCCAGTCCGAGCCGCCATGCTCGATCACCAGCACGGATTTCCCGGCCTCGGACAAACGGTACGCAACCGCGCAACCCGCTGATCCTGCACCAATAACGACGTAATCCGCTTCCATTTAGAACGCCGCCTCTACCGGAGACATGCCGACGTAGACAGTCTTGAGTTGCGAGTAATGCTCAACCGCCGCACGGGAGTTTTCGCGTCCTACGCCCGAGCCTTTCATGCCGCCGAAGGGGACCTCGACCGGGGTCAGGTTATATTGGTTAATCCAGAGGCTCCCCGCGTCGATACTATGTACCACGCGGTGCGCGCGGGTCAGGTCAGCGGTGAAAACCGCGCCCGAAAGGCCGAGATCGGTGGCATTGGCGCGTTCGATGACCTCTTCCTCTGTCTCGAAATCGAGAACAGACATGACCGGGCCAAAAATCTCTTCCTGGGCGATGGCCATATCGTCGGTCACATCGGCAAAAATCGTCGGCTCAATATAGCAACCGGGGCGGTCCAACCGCTTGCCGCCGTGGATCAGTCGTGCTCCTTCCGCGATGCCTTTTTCAACGTAAGAACAGGTGATTGCGAGTTGTTCTTCACTCACCATTGGGCCGAAATTTGTGGCCTCGTCGCGCGGGTCACCGATGACGGCTTTGGCGGTGCGTTCTTGCAGGCGGGCAAGGAAGGCTTCTTTCATTCCCTTCTGAACAAGCACGCGCGTCCCGTTGGAGCAGACCTGACCCGAGGCGTAGAAATTCGCATTAATCGCCCCGGAAACGGCGCTTTCCAAATCGGCATCATCGAAGATCACGAGGGGGGACTTGCCGCCCAATTCCATCGTCGCGTGCTTCATCTGCGCGGCGGCGGCGGCGTACACTTTCTTGCCTGTAGCAGCCGAGCCTGTCAGCGAAACCTTGGCGGTGCGCGGGTCCTCGACCAGGGCGCGGCCGACCTCGCCGGCCCCCTGGATCACGTTGTAGACGCCAGCCGGAGCACCGGCCTCCACCAATATTTCCGCGACTTTCAAAGCACATAGCGGCGTCTGTTCGGACGGCTTGAAGACCATCGTGTTGCCGCAAGCCAATGCAGGCGCGCCTTTCCATGCCGCGATCTGGGTAGGGTAGTTCCACGCGCCAATGCCCACGCAAACGCCCAAGGGCACGCGCATCGTGTAGGCCCAATCGCCGCCCAGTTGCATGTGCTCGCCGCCCAAGCTGGCCGCGATGCCGCCGAAATACTCCAACGATTCCGCGGCGGATGTGGCGTCAGCCACCAGCGTTTCCTGGATCGGTTTGCCGGTGTCGAGGGTTTCCAGCTCGCTTAGTTCTTGGTTCCTCTCCCGAATAATGTCGGCGGCGCGGCGCAGAATGCGGCCGCGTTCCACGCCCATCAGAGCTGCCCATTCGGCCTGCGCGGCCTTGGCCGATGCCAAAGCGGCCTCTACCACGGCGGGGGTTGCGGCATGAACCCGCGCGATTTCTTCGCCCGTGGCGGGGAAAATGACGGGGATCGGGGTGCCAGCGGTATCTTCCAGATACGCGCCGTTCACAAAATGAGAGGCAGTCGGTTGCATCGTTCACCTAAAGATCGTGGAGCTATTCGCCCCGTGGAAAGCGTTGATTTTCCTCAAGAACATTGAGGTCCATGTGATTGCGCATGTAGCGTTCAGAGGCGTCGCGGAGAGGTTGGAAATCCCACGGATAGTAAGAGCCATTTCGCAAAGCCTCGTAGACGACCCACCGGCGGGCTTGGCTTTCGCGCACGTCTGCGTCGAAGGCCGCTAGATCCCATCGAGCCTCGGATTTGGCGCGAAGTGTCAGGCGCGTGCCTTGGTGTTCGGCGACCTCGGCCAAGTTTGTTAACTCTTGTGGGTCCGTGGACAGGTCGAACAATTGGTCTGGGTCCAAGGCGCATCTGGTGAATTTCCATGGTCCGTATCGTAGGGCCACCACCGGCGCGTAAGAGCCTTCGGCTGCGTATTCCATTGCAACGGGGCTGGTGCGCGTGCCGCCATTTCCTAACGGCATTAACGATTCGCCGTCGGTCCAAGGCATCACGTCTTCCATCGACACGCCCGCAAGGTCGCAAAGGGTCGGGCAGAGGTCGATGGTGGACACAGGATCGGTCACCAATCCCGGCGCCATCTCCGGCGCCGAGATCATGAGCGGCACACGGGCGGAGCCTTCAAAGAAGGACATCTTGAACCAAAGGCCCCGCTCCCCCAGCATATCGCCGTGGTCCGAGACGAAGACGATATGCGCCTCTTGCCCGGTGCGTTCCAACACATCCAGAATGCCGCCGATCTTTTGATCGAGGTAAGAGATATTGGCGAAATACGCCTGCCGTGATCGGGCGACATCGGCATCGGTGATCTCAAAGTTCTCCAGGTCATTCGCATCCAGAATGCGCTTTGAGTGGGGGTCTTGATCGTTGTAGGGGATCGGGCCGACTTCGGGCATCAAGTGCTCGCAATCGTTATATAAATCCCAGAACTCGCGACGCGCGACGTAGGGATCGTGGGGGTGGGTGAAACTGACTGTCAGGCACCACGGACGTGGGTCTTGCCCGCGCGACAGATCGTATAGCTTTTGCTCCGCCTCGAAAGCCACGGCGTCGTCGTATTCCATCTGATTGGTGATCTCGGCCACGCCCGATCCGGTCACGGACCCCATGTTGTGGTACCACCAATCAATCCGCTCGCCGGGTTTGCGATAATCGGGCGTCCAGCCAAAATCGGCGGGGTAGATGTCGGTCGTCAGGCGCTGTTCAAACCCGTGAAGTTGATCGGGGCCGACAAAATGCATCTTGCCCGAAAGCGCTGTGTAGTAGCCCGCCCGTCGCAAATGATGGGCGTAGGTGGGGATGGAGGAGGCGAACTCGGCCGCATTGTCATAAACCCCGGTCCGCGAGGGCAACTGCCCCGACATGAACGATGCCCGCGCCGGAGCGCACAGCGGAGAGGCGGTGTAGGCATTGGCAAAACGCGTGGATTTCGCGGCCAAACGGTCCAGGTTGGGCGTGTGCAACCACTGGGCGGGGCCGTCGGGGAAAAGCGTGCCGTTCAGTTGATCTACCATGAGGATCAATATGTTAGGCCGAGAATTAGGTGCAGTCATCGCAGGGCCACCTCCAGATAATCGGTGACGCGGGCGATGGCGGCTTCGGCGTCGGGCACGGTGGTGCCTATCAAAGCGTGACGAATATAGAGGCCGTCGATCAGCGCAGCGGTGGTGGTGGCGATGTTGGCGGCGTTATTCGTTAACGGTCTTAACGAATAGGTCAGATTGGACACCAAACGATGCTGGTACACACGCAAAAGCCGCGCGGCTTTGGGGTCGCGCTGCGCCATGACGTAGAAGGTTAACCACGCCGAGACGACTTCTGGGTGGAAGTTCTGCCCCCCGAAAGAGGCGCGCGCGATGGCCGTCAGGCGGCCTCGCGGCGTATCTGCCTTGGCCAGTTCAGCCCGAGCGGCGGTGCCAAACTCCCGAAGGATCGCACGCATGGCAGCCAACAAAAGCGCGTCTTTGGAGCCAAAGTAATGGTGCGCCAAGGCAGAGGACACACCCGCGGCTTTCGCGATCTGTCCAACAGTCACGTCCAACGACCCTCGCCGCCCGATCTCGCTGATCGTAGCGTTGACAAGCGCGTCTTTGCGTATAGCCATCATACCTATGCGGGGCACCGAGACACCTTCCTTGTTGCCATGTACCAGAAATATGTTTTTAATTGA
Source organism: Gymnodinialimonas sp. 57CJ19 (assembly GCF_038396845.1). Lineage (NCBI taxonomy): Bacteria > Pseudomonadati > Pseudomonadota > Alphaproteobacteria > Rhodobacterales > Paracoccaceae > Gymnodinialimonas > Gymnodinialimonas sp. 57CJ19. Next base: position 3,424,510 of record NZ_CP151587.1, on the reverse strand, counting down.
CTGGTCAATCAACAAAAACGACCAGACCCCAACAGGAGACTAAAATGACCCTTTTCCGCGCAACAGCGACCAGCGCCATGGCGCTTGCTTTGACCGCCGGTGCTGCGATGGCTGACGCCCACGCCGAATGTGGCACCGTCACCTTCTCGGATGTCGGTTGGACCGACATCACCGCGACGACGGCGGCGACCACCGTGGTGCTCGAGGCGCTTGGCTATGAAACCGACATCCTCGTGCTGTCCGTACCGGTGACCTACACGTCGCTGGCCGAAGGCGATGTGGACATTTTCCTGGGCAACTGGATGCCCACGATGGAGGCCGATATCGCCCCCTATCGTGAGGCAGGCACCGTCGACACCGTGCGCGCGAACCTTGAAGGCGCCAAATACACGCTGGCCACCAACGCGGCTGGCGCGGCGCTTGGCATCACCGATTTCGCCTCGATCGCTGCGGCGATGGATGAGCTGGACGGAGAGATCTACGGCATCGAGCCCGGCAACGACGGCAACCGTCTGATCATGGATATGATCGAGGCCGACGCCTTTGGCCTGTCCGAGTTTGAGGTCGTCGAATCCTCGGAGCAGGGGATGCTGGCCCAAGTCGCCCGCGCATCAGATCGCGACGAGCCTGTCGTTTTCCTTGGTTGGGAACCTCACCCGATGAACGCCAACTTTGACCTGACCTATCTGGAGGGCGGCGACGATTGGTTCGGCCCCGACCTGGGCGGCGCAACGGTCTACACCAACACCTCGGCCGGTTATGTGGATGCCTGCCCGAACGTCGGCGCCTTGCTGAACAACCTGTCGTTCAGCCTTGCCATGGAAAACGAGATCATGGGCGCGATCCTTGATGATGGTGAAGATCCCGCCGACGCCGCGACCGCGTGGATGTCCGCCAACCCCGACGCCGTTATGGCGTGGCTGGACGGCGTGACCACATTCGACGGTGGCGACGCCGCCGCCGCAGTGTCGGAAGCGCTGGGTCTTTGAGCCAAGTCTAAAGACAAACGGAAGGGCCTGCCTATTGGCGGGCCCTTTTGGCAGATGCCGACGCGCTAGGCGTCGGGCGACCCGCAATTCCTTAACGACCTCAAGAAGTCCGCCAATGCATGACTTCCCCAAACCTACAGGACGACCCCTGACATGACTTGGTTCAGCGATCTACGCGCATGGTGGCAAGACGACGGCATCTCGGAGTGCTCATTTCCCAATGATCCCGATGTCACGGGGCCGATCACCTTTTTGACCGAATGCAAGCTGCGCATCGGTGACGGGGCTGAAGCGGTGTTCGATTGGCTGCAATCCAATGGCGCGTTCATTTTCGATGCCATGGCCGTGGCGCTGGAGGCAATGATCGAGGTCTTTCTCGCCATCCTGCAAGAGCCGCCCAACACGTCCTGGTGGCAGGATATCCGCCTGCGCGACGCCAGTTTCCTTTACCCGCAGGAGTGGCATCCCTTTCTAATCATTGCGATTTTCACCGGGCTTGCGTGGTGGTTGCATCGCGGCTGGAAGGTGCCTGCCTTGGTCGCTGTGGGCTTCTTGTTCATCGTGAACCAGGGCTACTGGGAAGAAACGACCGAAAGCTTGACGCTGGTGCTGTCGGCCTGTGTCGTGTGCATGGGGGTGGGCGTGCCGATTGGTATCGCGGTGGCTCACAGGCCCCGCCTATACGCTTGGATGCGGCCCATTCTGGACCTGATGCAAACCCTACCGACCTTCGTCTATCTTATTCCAGCCATTGTGTTTTTTGGCATCGGCATGGTGCCCGGCCTTATCGCAACAGTCATTTTCGTGCTGCCCGCGCCGATCCGCTTGACCCATCTGGGCATCTCCTCCACGCCCAATTCCTTGCGAGAGGCCGCCGACGCATTCGGGGCCACGCCTTCGCAAAAACTGTGGAAGGTCGAGCTTCCCTACGCCCTGCCACAGATCATGACGGGCCTGAACCAAACCATCATGTTGTCGTTGTCGATGGTCGTCATCGCGGCGCTTGTGGGCGCCGATGGCTTGGGTGTTCCGGTGGTGCGGGCGTTGAACCAGGTGAACACGGGGCTCGGCTTTGAAAGCGGATTCATCATCGTTGTGGTCGCCATCGTGCTGGACCGGACGTTGAGGGTGAAGGCATGAAACTGAACGGAAAATGCCATTGTGGGGCGGTGCAATTTACCGCTGTCTTGAAGGGCGGCTTGGCCTTTGCTCGTCGGTGTGATTGTTCGCTGTGCACCATGCGCGGGGCGGTTGCTGTCTCGACCGATCTGGACGGGTTTACGATCACGAAGGGGGCGGAAAACCTGACGCTCTATCAGTTCAATACCCGTGTGGCCGAGCACTATTTTTGCAGCCAGTGCGGCATCTACACCCACCACAAACGCCGCTCCAACCCCAATGAATACGGGGTAAATCTGGCCTGTCTTGAAGGGCAATCACCGTTCCAACTGGCCGAGATCATCGTCCATGACGGCCAGCAACACCCCACCGACGGAGGCCCCTGTGACGGGGTTGCCGGTATCTTGCGTTACGAGGAAAACCGATGAGCACAGCCGTTTCATTTCGCGATGTTTGCATCATGTTTGGCCCCCGTCCGGCGCAGGCGTTAACCCTTGCCGATCAGGGCGGCACACGGTCCGACATTCAAGCCGCGACCGAGCATGTTCTGGGCGTCCACGACTGCTCCCTCGATGTGGAGGAAGGGGAAATCCTCGTTCTCATGGGGTTATCCGGCTCGGGTAAATCTACGCTTCTGCGGGCGGTTAATGGGCTTAACCCTGTTGCCCGTGGGCAGGTCGAAGTAACGGACGGCAATTGGTCCTGCACCCTTCCGGGGGCCAGCGCAACCGATCTGCGCTATCTGCGCCAGAATTGCGTTTCCATGGTTTTTCAACAGTTTGGCCTGCTGCCGTGGCGGTCCGTGCGGGAGAATGTGGGCCTTGGATTAGAGCTCGCGGGGCAATCCGCCGCTGATCGGAATGCAGCCGTTGAACAGCAGTTGGCCTTGGTTGGGCTGGCGGAATGGGCAGATCGCAAGGTGGGTGAATTGTCAGGCGGGATGCAGCAGCGTGTGGGCCTTGCCCGAGCCTTCGTGACCAACGCCCCGATCTTGCTGATGGATGAGCCGTTCTCGGCGCTGGACCCATTGATCCGTAGCAAATTGCAGGATGAATTGTTGGATCTGCAACGGGATCTCAAGCGGACGATCATTTTCGTGAGCCATGATCTGGATGAGGCCTTCAAGATCGGCAACCGCATCGCCATTCTGGAAGGGGGGCGCATCGTTCAGATTGGCACGCCACGGCAGATCTTCTCGGAACCGGCGACAGAGTATGTGGCGGAATTTGTGTCTAATATGAACCCGTTAGGGGTTCTGACGGCGCGTGACGTGATGCAAGATGTGCGCTCTGACGCGCCTAGCATCCCGGCCGAATTGCCGGTGCAAGATATTCTGGCCCGCTTCGCCGAAAACCCCGCCCCCTTGGCCGTCGAAGAGGGCGGAGAGATAGTGGGAACAGTGACCACGGAATCCGTGGCCGCGCGGTTAGGAACGCCCGGCTAAGCCTTTAATAAGGCGCTCTAAATGCCAATCCGTGTCGCCTAGTTGGTGGTCGATCATGACGAGCCGTTTGGCGTAGTGGGACAGCGGATATTCCCAAGTGATCCCGATGCCGCCATGCATCTGGATCGCCTCTTCGGCCACGAGCCGCGCGACCTTTCCGACCAGATGTTTCGCTTGAGCAGCGCGTTTGGGAAACGCGTCGCTGCCATCGGCTGAGGCCGCAAGGATCACGATGGAGCGAGCTTGCTCGATCTCGATCGCCAGGTCGATGGCGCGGTGCTGCAAGGCCTGAAACGCCACTAGAGGCTGGCCGAATTGCTTGCGCGTTGTCAGGTAGTCAACCAGCGTGTCCTGTACCACCTCCATCGCGCCAAGCGCCTCGGCGCATAGGGCCAACGCGCCCCGGTCCATTGCGTTTTGCAGTGCGTTTTCAGCATCTTCCAGCAGTAGCGTGGCAGGCGTGTCGTCCAGGATAACCTCGCCGGCCGGACCGCCGTCGATCATCCCATAGCCGGTGATTTCGGTATTCTCTGCGGGCATTTCAAACAGCGCGATCCTGCCGTTTTGCCGTGCCGCGACCAACAGTATTTCCGCAGAGGGTGCGCCGTAGACCACGGATTTCCGCCCTGTTAACCGTCCGTTAAGGCCACTTGTGGTGATATCTTGCAGATCATAGGGCGCGTCGATCTCTCCGATGGCGACGGCATAGCGCGTGCCGGCCATCAACGCGTCTGCGTCGGTTAACAAGGAGGCCGCCATGACTTGACCCAAAACCGGTTCCGGGCAAAGCGCCCGGCCCAATTCCTCAAAGACGGTCGCGATATCAAACCCGTGCCCGCCCATTCCGCCGTGGCTTTCGGGGACGAGGGCATAAAACAGGCCAAGTTCGGTTAATTCCGCCCATTTCGTAGGATCGTGGAAAGGCGCGTCGTAAGCGACCGTATTGCGGTGGGCGAGGTCATAGCCGTCCGCCAAATAGCGGCGCAGCGTCTCTGACAACATGCGGCGGTCATCGGATTGCTCGAAGTTCATCGGGTCATCATCCCCTTGGCCAAGATGTTGCGTTGGATTTCGTTCGAGCCGCCGTAGATCGAGATCTTACGGTTATTGAAGTAATCGGCCGCGTTGTGGCTGTGGTTGGGGGGCGTGATGGCCAGATTGTCCAAGTCCTCCGAAGGGAAGGGGGCGGCCGCTGGACCCAACGCGCGCCGCGCCAGATCGTTGAGGGATTGCCGGATCACCGTACCCTTGATTTTCAACATAGACGGCTCGGCTCCCAGTTGCCCGCCTGCGGCGGCCTTGGACAGCATCCGCAAGTTGGTGATTTTCATCGCCTCCAAATCGGCCTCCGTTTCTGCCAAACGGGCGGCGAATAAGGGGTTCTCGATCAATGGCTTGCCGTTCCGCTTCACGGTTCTCGCCAGGGCTTTGACCTGCGACAGGGCCTGTACGGAAAACCCGGTGCCAGCGATGTTTGTCCGCTCGTGTCCCAGTAGATATTTGGCGATCGTCCAGCCGTCATTCTCGGCTCCGACAAGGTTCTCGACGGGCACGCGCACATCGGTGAAGAACACTTCGTTTACCTCGAAACCGCCTTCGATCAGGCGGATGGGACGCATCTCGATCCCCGGCGTATCCAGGTCGATAAGCAGAAAACTGATCCCGGCTTGAGGTTTGCCGTCAGAGCGGGTGCGCACAAGGCAGAAGATGCGGTTGGCATATTGGCCGTAGGTCGTCCAAGTCTTCTGGCCATTCACGATATAATGGTCGCCGTCGCGTTCGGCGCGGGTCTTGAGGGACGCAAGATCACTGCCAGCGCCGGGCTCGGAATAGCCCTGACACCACCAGTCACGCCCGTCCAGAATGCGTGGCAGAAGCTCTGCCTGTTGCGCCACGGAGCCGAATTTCATCAGCACAGGCGCCAGCATCTTAACGCCGAACGGCACGATCCGTGGCGCGTTTGCCAGTGCGCTTTCTTCCTCGAAGATATGAAGCTCGATCGGACCCCAATCACAGCCGCCGTGAGCCGCGGGCCATGTGCCGCCAAGCCATCCCTTGTCATTCAGGATCGCGTGCCAAGTGTGCATGTCATCGCGGGTGGGACCGCTGCCATCGGCCACGCGGGCCGCGATATCCTTGGGCAAGGCTTCGGCTATAAAGGCGCGAACCTCGGCTTGAAAGGCAAGCTCTTGCGCCGAAAATGATAGATCCATCGTACCCCTCCCGTGGCTGAGGGGAGGGTAACAGGCAGACGTGAAATATCCAGCGGGAATGCTAGGTTATGCCAAGTCACGTTACATCGAGAACGAAGTGCCGCAGCCGCAAGACGAAGACGCATTGGGGTTCTCAATCGTGAACCGCGCGCCAATCAGCTCTTCCGAGAAGTCGATAATCGCATCGGCCAAGAAGGGCAGGGACACGGTATCTACAACCACTTTCTGGCCTTGGCCTTCCAGCACCAAATCATCTGATCCCGGCGCATCGAGCTTGATTTCATACTGAAACCCTGAACAGCCGCCGCCCTCGACGGCCACGCGGAGAGCTTGTGGCGTGTCGGCGGACTCGTTGATCTCGGCCAAGCGCGCGAAGGCGCGGTCCGTGACTTTGGGCGGAATGGAAAGCATGGGCGTTCACCTGTCGTAAATCGCGTGTGGGTACAATATATGGGCAGCAGGGGCGCGGGACAAGATCGCCTCTTTGGAGGCAGAATTTATGCGTGCAGTCTATTCATGCGACCCCACAGCCACGCGCGGACGCATCGTGGCGGAAGAAGAAAGCGCCCACCGGTCGCCGTTCCAGCGCGACCGGGACAGGATCATTCATTCCAGCGCCTTCCGCCGCCTGAAGCATAAAACGCAAGTGTTTGTGGAGCATGAGGGCGATTATTTCCGCACCCGCCTGACCCACTCGTTGGAGGTGGCGCAGGTTGCCCGCACCATGGCGCGGTCGTTGGGGCTGGACGAAGACCTGACAGAAACCGTTGCCTTGGCCCATGATCTGGGCCATCCGCCGTTTGGTCATACGGGCGAGGATGCGCTGCAAGCGCTGATGGCACCCTTCGGCGGCTACGACCACAACGCGCAGGCGCTGCGGATCGTCACTCATCTGGAGCGTCACTACGCCGAGTTTGATGGGCTCAACCTGACGTGGGAAACGCTGGAAGGAATTGCCAAACACAACGGTCCAGTGCCCGCCCCGCTGCCTTGGGCTTTGGCGGCCAGTTGCACCGGGATTGATCTGGAACTCTCTACCCATGCCTCGGCCGAGGCGCAGGTTGCGGCGCTGGCCGATGACATTGCATACAACCATCACGATCTGCACGACGGTCTGCGGGCGGAGCTGTTTTCGACCGATGAATTGGCCGAGTTGCCGATCCTGGACGCGTGTTTTGCAGAGGTGGACAGGCGCTACCCCGGCCTGAACTATTACCGCCGACGGCATGAGGCGCTGCGGCGGTTTTTTGGCGTTTTGGTGGAGGATGTCTTGGACCACGCCCGCGCCGTTTTGGCCGAGGTTGCCCCCCAGAGCCCGATGGATATCCGCATGGCGGGACGGCCAATCATCCGGTTTTCCCAAAGCCTGTTTGAAGACCTGCAAGTCATTCGCAAGTTCCTGTTCACCCGCATGTATCGTGCGCCCTCGGTCGTGGTGATGCGTCGGGACGTGACCCAGGTGGTGGAGGAATTGTTCCCCTTCTTCCTGCAAAACCCCGGCGAATTGCCCAAGCAGTGGCGCAAGGACGTGGAAGATGTCTCGGGCGATGCCACCGCTTTGGCGCGGATCGTGTCCGATTACATCTCGGGGATGACCGATAGATTTGCCCTGCAAAGCCACCAGAGGTTGATCGGTGGCGTGGAAGGCGGCACAGTGAAAGGGCCCCACTCGCTCAATTTCGGAGCCTGATCATGCTTTCATTTCTGCGCCTTACCCTGCCTGCGGCGGCCCTGTTGTCGTCCACAATCGCCGCCCATTCATTTCCGCAAGATGGTCTTTTTTATCAAGGTTTCACCTGCCCTGCGGAGGGGTTTGATCCCGGCGGGGAACGCACCGCGTCGCTGTCATTTCCGACCCTATGCCTGACTGAGCAATGTTGCGATCTGTCGAACCCGATCAACGTGCGCGACATGGATGAAACCTTTCTGTATGACGGCGCCTGCACGGCAGAAGGCGTCAATTTTGACGCGCGATTGCTAGTAGGGGATGCCTCCATTGATGGGCTGATCGTGGTGTTGAACAATACCGCCCATACCTATGTGCGGTGTGAGCCTTGATTTCCCGCGCCGCGCGTCCCTTTCATAACGCTCGGATTTTATCATGAAACTTTCAAAACTCGGCACGGCCGTTCTGGTCACGGCGTTGGCGGCACAGGCCGCCACGGCGCAGGTCACCAACGGACGCTTCCAGATCGGCGCTTGTACGACGCACCCGGTCGACACCATCGTGCGCCTTGAAAACAATGTCCTTTCCTTCTGGGAAAGCACCTGCACCCTGTCCAATCCGGTGCCGATCCAAGGCACCGAGGGTTTTTCCTACATCGGAAATTGCGCGGGCGAGGGGTTGGAATGGACGGCGAACATGCTGCTGATCCCCTTGCAGAACGACACCGTGATGCGGATGATTAACGACGGCATCGTGACCGACTACAACCGTTGCACGCCGTAACGCCGCACCCCTGTCTGCATTGACCTTGGCGAAGGCCATGATACACCCCCGGTGATCTTAAAAGGACACCGCTCATGACCCTCTTCGCCGAGATCCGCGAAACCGTTTTGGCCGCCGTTGGCGGGCTTGTTGCCGATGGCATCCTTCCCGAAGGGTTGGAGACTCGCGCCGTCACGGTGGAGCCGCCGCGCGATGCGTCCCACGGGGATATGGCAACCAACGCCGCGATGGTGTTGGCCAAGCCCGCGGGCATGAAACCTCGCGATGTGGCCGAGGCGCTGGCCACGCGGCTTACCGCCGATGCGCGTCTGGATAGCGTTGAAGTTGCGGGACCGGGCTTTTTGAACCTGCGGCTGTCGGGCGACGTTTGGCGCGGTGTCATTGGGCAAGTGCTGGAAACCGGCGCGGCTTTTGGACGATCATCAATGGGGCAGGGGCGGCGCGTTAACGTCGAATATGTCAGCGCAAATCCCACTGGCCCGTTGCATGTCGGCCACACGCGGGGCGCGGTATTTGGCGATGCTTTGGCCTCGCTTCTGGACGTCGCGGGCTATGATGTGACGCGAGAATATTACATCAACGACGGCGGCGCGCAGGTCGATGTGCTCGCGCGGTCCGTTTACCTGCGGTACCTGGAGGCCCACGGCCAAGAGGTCGCATTTGAGGATGGCACCTATCCCGGCGATTACCTGATCGAGGTCGGCCAAGCGCTGAAGGAGAAGGTTGGCGACGCGTTTGTCGATAAGGGCGAACACTATTGGCTGGCTGAGATCCGTGAGTTCGCGACCGAGAAGATGATGGACCTGATCCGTAAGGATCTGGCGATGCTCGGCGTTGAGATGGACGTGTTCTATTCGGAAAAATCGCTTTACGGGACGGGCCGGATTGAGGCGGCGATCGACGATCTGCGCGGCAAGGGCCTGATCTATGAAGGCTACTTGGAGCCGCCAAAAGGCAAGAAGCCCGACGATTGGGAACCCCGCGAACAGACCCTGTTCAAATCTACCGAGCACGGCGACGATGTGGATCGTCCGGTAATGAAATCCGACGGGTCCTGGACCTACTTCGCCCCCGACATCGCCTATCATTTTGATAAGGTTTCCAGAGGCTTCGATGAGTTGATCGACGTTTTCGGTGCCGATCATGGCGGCTACGTGAAGCGGATGAAGGCAGCTGTTTCGGCGCTGTCCGGCGGCGCGGTTCCGTTGGATGTGAAGCTGACGCAATTGGTGAAACTACGCCGGGGCGATGAAGAACTGAAAATGTCCAAGCGGGCAGGGACGTTCGTGACCTTGGCCGATGTGGTCGAGATGGTCGGCCCTGACGTGACGCGCTTCCACATGCTGACGCGCAAGAACGACGCGCCGCTGGATTTCGACGTGGACAAGGTGCGCGAACAATCCAAGGACAACCCGGTTTGGTACGTGCAATACGCCCACGCGCGGATCAAATCCGTGCTGCGCAAGGCGGAAGACGCAGGCATGACGGCGGATGTGGCAAACCTTAACGCCATTAACGATCCTGCCGAATTGGCCCTTGCCGCAAAGATCGCGGAATACCCGCGCCTGATCGAGATTGCCGCCAAGGGCCACGAGCCGCACCGGGTGGCCTTCTATCTGTATGATTTGGCATCGGAATTCCACGGGCTCTGGAACAAGGGCAACACGGACGAGAACCTGCGCTTCTTCCAAGAGGCTGATCCATCGGCAACATCTGGGAAATTGTGTCTGATTTCCGCCGTGGCGATTGTCATTTCCAACGGTCTTGGTATCTTGGGGGTCACTCCGGTCGATCAGATGTGAGGCGCAAGACCTCTCCCGACCCGGACGTCACAGGCAAAAAATGACCCGGGCAGCGTGCTGTGACCGGGCGATGAGGCGGGCATGGCAGATATCCAATATTCCGGGGAACATTCCTCTGGCGCGTATACCTATGATGGCGGCTATGAATATGGCCACGAACTGGCGGCACCTGTTGCCGCTTCGGCGGACGCATCGCGGGTTATTCAACTGGTGAACTGGGCCGGGGCGTTGGTGTCCATGGGCCTCGTGATCGGCATGGGCGTTTGGGCGTTCCAGCTGTTGGTGCGCGACGTGGCCGACGTGCCGGTGATCCGGGCACTGGACGGGCCAATGCGGGTCGCCCCCGAAAACCCCGGCGGATCTATTGCCGAAAATCAAGGGCTTGCGGTCAACCGCTTGGCGGAAGGGGCCGAAGCGGCGCCGGTGCCAGACCAGCTTTTGCTTGCCCCTCCGCCGCAGGATTTGGCCGAGGCTGATACCACCCCTGAGGAAACTCCTGAGGAGCAAGAATTTGCCAACGCCTCGTCCGCGCTGCCTGATATTGACGCGGAAGTTCTGCCCGAGGTGATCCCGGAGGAAGACACCGAAACGCTGATCGCGCGTCTGCTGCAAGAGGCCACACCGCTCAGCGACATGGACGCGCCCGCCCTCGATGAACCCACTGCCGAAGTTGTGGCCGACATCGTCCCGGTTTCTGTGCCTGGCGTGCGCCGCTCTCCGCGTCCGGTCGCGCGGCCTGCGGGCCTGTCGGCCCGTGCCCCCGCAGCAGCAGCCGTCACTGCAACCAATACCGTGGCCGAAGGGGTGACAGAAGACGACGCAGGCTTCGAGATCGCCACCGCCGAGCTGGAGGCCGGCACCCGTCTTGTGCAGCTTGGCGCCTTCGACACGCCCGCCCTTGCGCGGTCCGAGTGGCAACGCCTGTCGGGCAACTTCCCAGACTTCTTTCTGGGCCGCGCCCGCGTGATTGAAGAGGCAACATCGGGTGGCCAAACGTTCTACCGGCTCCGCGCCCATGGCTTTGGCGATCTGTCCGCTTCGCGCCGTTTCTGCGCCGCGCTGGTGGCCCAAGGGGCGGCCTGTATCCCGGTTACCGTTCGCTAGGATGACCCACTCCGCCACCATCCTCGGGTGTGAGGGGTTGGCCCTGACCAATGATGAACGCGCCTTCTTTTCGCAGGCGCGGCCCTGGGGCTTTATCCTGTTCGCGCGCAACATCAACGACGCCGCGCAAGTCTCTGCTTTAACAGCGGAACTGCGCGATGCGGTGGGCTATGACGCGCCCATTTTGATTGATCAGGAAGGGGGCCGCGTCCAGAGGATGCGAGGCCCGATTTGGCGCGAATGGAAGCCGCCACTAGAGCAGATGACACAGGCCGGCGTGCGGGCCATGGCACTGCGCTATCGCCTGATCGCCCATGAGCTGCGCGAAGTGGGGATCGACGTGAATTGCGCCCCCACCGCCGATGTGGCGCGGGAAGAGACCCACCCATTTCTGCGCAACAGGCTCTATGGGATCGATGTGAATACGGTGGCGCAAGCCGCGCGGGCCGTTGCACAGGGGCTTTTGGCCGGCGGCGTCTTGCCGGTGGTCAAACACATCCCCGGCCACGGTGCGGCGGTGACCGACAGCCACAAAGACCTGCCTCGCGTCACGCAAGACCGCGCTACCCTTCAAGCTGTTGATTTCGCGGCGTTCCAAGCGCTCAAGTCCCTGCCTTTGGGGATGACCGCCCATATCGTATTTGAAGCCTTGGGCAGCCAGCTTCCCGCCACGATGGACCCAGAGATCATCGCGATGATCCGAGAGGATATCGGGTTCCAAGGCGCATTGATGACCGACGATCTGTCGATGGGTGCCTTGCCCGGCCCCATCGGGGAACGCGCCGCAAGGGCGCGGGCGGCGGGCTGTGATCTGATACTGCATTGCAACGGAGAGCTTCCGGAAATGCACGATGTTGTCGCGGCTTCGGGCACGCTCGACGGCGGGGCGAAGACCCGCACAGACGCGGCGTTAGCCCTCCGCAGAACGCCCGATCCGCTTGACATCGAGGCCGTAGAGGCGGAACTTTCCGACCTTCTGGGCGGAGAGGTTTATGTCTGACACCGGCGCGGGGCAACCGGCCAACACCGATGAATGGGATTCCGTCGCCGCCCGCCGTGAGGCCGAGGCGCTGATCGTTGACGTGGACGGCTATGAAGGCCCGCTGGACCTCTTGCTGACCCTCTCGCGCACCCAGAAGGTGGATTTGCGCAAGATTTCGATTTTGGCGCTGACCGAGCAATACCTTGTTTTCATTGAGAAGGCTCGTCAGCTTCGGATCGAGTTGGCCGCCGATTATCTGGTCATGGCGGCTTGGCTCGCTTTTCTGAAGTCCAAGTTGCTGCTGCCCCCTGAACCGGGGGAAGAGGGGCCCTCGGGCGAAGATCTTGCCGCGCATCTGGCGTTCCAGCTAGAGCGTTTGGCCGCCATGCGTGACTGCGCCGCGCGGCTGATGGCACGTGACCGCCTTGGCCGCGATCGCTTCGTGCGCGGTGCGCCGCAAGTGATGACCACGCACCGCCGCGTGACCTACACGGCGGGCCTGCTCGATCTGATGCAAGCCTACGCGCGCATCCGCACCAAGGATGAATTCCGCCCCTTCGTCATGGACCGCGAGGCGGTGTTAACCATGGAAGAGGCCCTGGATCGCCTGCGTGGTTTGGTGGGCTTCATGGGCGATTGGTCCGATCTGATGTCCTATTTGCCTGACGGTTGGACCATGGACCCGGCCAAGCGCCGCTCGGCAGCGGCGGCAAATTTCGCGGCGGCGCTGGAGCTGGCCAAGGCGGGCCGCGTGGAAATCCGCCAATCTGAAACCTTCTCGCCCATCCAATTGCGCCGGAAAGACCCATGACTGACTCCCCCGATCGCCCCGAGCCACAGGCCGAGGAAAGCCTGTTTCGCGCGCCTCCCCTGGCCGAGCAGGAACGTATGGTCGAAGCGCTTCTGTTTGCCTCGGCCGAGCCCGTGAGCCTGTCGGAAATGGCGGCGCGCATGCCCCATGGCGCGGACCCGGCCGAAGCGCTGCACCTGCTGCGTCGCCGATACGAGGGGCGGGGGGTGCAGGTTACGAAAATCGGCGATGCTTGGGCGTTTCGAACGGCGGCGGACCTCGGTTTCTTGATGGCCCGCGAACAGGTGGAGCAGCGCAAGCTGAGCCGTGCCGGGATCGAGACACTGGCGATCATCGCCTATCACCAGCCTGTGACACGGGCGGAAATCGAGGAAATTCGCGGCGTTAGTGTCAGCCGCGGCACCGTCGATCTGTTGATCGAGCTTGATTGGATCAAGTTTGGCCGCCGTCGCATGACCCCTGGACGCCCCGTCACCTATGTGGTGACACAAGTCTTCCTTGATCATTTCGGGTTGGAATCCGCCCGCGACCTGCCGGGCCTCAAGGAACTGCGCGACGCGGGCCTGCTGGAAAGCCGTCCGCCCGAGGCCGAAGAGCCCGCTGACACCCGCGATGAGAACACGGGTGATATGTTCGACGATGATGCCGAAGCTGCCCCCGATGACGGCGCGGTGATCTTCGAGGATGACGCCTGACTTTCGCCGCACTCGCCCGTTAAGGTGAGGGGAACAGGCAAAGAAGGAGGTCACTTATGGACCGGATTTTGAACAGGATCTTGCGCCAAGTCATTGGCCGCGTTGTCAATAAAGGCATCGATGCAGGCATTGACCACGCCACCCGCGGGCGCAATGGCGCCGCGCCGAACACCGAACAACGAGGCCAAGCGCGCGGCGCTGTGCGCCAGGCACGCGGTGCGATGCGGATGTTTCGGCGCATTGGCCGGATGTGATCCCGTCGCACGGGGACGCTCGCGGGCCTTTTCCCACTAAGGAAAACCCCCGTGGTTCGACAGGCAGGGTGGGCATAGGATCTGGTGTATTCTGAACATTAACTGGATTTTCTTATGCCCCTTCCCAAGCTGACAGCGCTCACCACTGCGTTAACCCTTACACTAGCACCCTTGGCGGCACTGGCCGACGGGCCGTGGCAAGGCAATTGGGATACCTCATACAGTGATCTCAATCTGCTTCAGGACGGCACCCTTGTATTTGGCGAGTATGTCGATCGGGGCTGGATCATCGGCTACACCGATGTGACCGGTACTGTGCTACGGGGCGCATGGGTCCATGAAAATAGCGGTCGTTGGGGCGCATTAGAGTTTCGTATGACCGCGCCTGGCGTCTTCGACGGGTCATGGGTTGAGGACCAGACAGCTTTCGATTTTCAGCAAGGTACCAACTGGGACGGCACACGCGCCAGTGCCACGCCCGGCTATTTCCCCGAAGGATTGGATGCGGTGATTGACTGGCCGCAGGAATTTGACCTGCCCGGCCTGGAGCGGAGCGGATGGTTCACCACCAGCGGGAACACAAACGCCACTCCGGCCCCTGCAAACTGCCCCAATGTGGCAATGAATGCAGGCCTTTCTGCGAGCAATAACCCCTATGTGACAGCTTCTGGTATCTCCAATGCTGCGACAGCGCCTTGGACAATTTATGCGCAGCCGCCTGCCGCGCCCTTGGGATCTCTGGCGTTTACAGGTGGCCCGAATACTCTGCAAATGAACGCCTGCGTGCCGCTGTTTGGGCCTACGCTTTCCTCCCAGCGTCGCGACATCCACTTGCACAGCGTGGTGCTCTCGCAGCGCGGCGATGGGGACTATCAGGGAACCGGCTGGTTTCATGATTTTACCGCCGGCATTCAAGGTGAGGCCAACTTCTATCTTACCAATCCCGCCGAGGGGCAGGGGCTCGCCGCTCTGACAGTATCGGGTGAGGACGGTCGTTGGGCTGAAAGCGTGCTTTTGGATTACTCAGCCGACTAAACTCATGGTTTTGAGGCCACACTCGCGCCCCCAAAACCGTGCCTGTGCACCCCTGCCTAGATTTTGCCTTAATTTCCCGGCACCCCTGTGGATAAGACAAAACAAAAAACAAAAGAGGCAGTGTTATGGAGCGCTTGGTTACAAACTTCCTACGCTTTGTCGCGGGACGCGATGGCGAAAGAGCTGTGGATATCCACGTAAATCGGATCGCAATGGGCGGCAGCCACGACCGCGCACTAAGCGCGTTCAAGGCAGATCAAGCCAAGGTGGCCAGCCGCCAGGACGGCGCGACCTTCGCCAGCAAACGCGCGGCAAAATAGCTGTCATAAGCTACCGAAACCCGAAAGACGCCCTGTGGGGCGTCTTTTTTTGGGGGGGCGTGCTGTTGCAGGCTTTGTCACTGCTATGGTTAGCAATAAAAAGGGGCGCCTGAGGCGCCCCTTTTCTTGTAACAGAACTGCTGGTTAGCAGCTGTAATACATCTTGTATTCAATTGGGTGCGGCGTGTGCTCGTAGGCGTAAACCTCTTCCCACTTCAGCGCCGCGTAGCCTTCGATCTGGCTGCGGGTGAACACGTCACCTTTCAGCAGATACTCGTGATCGGCTTCGAGCTCGTCCAGCGCTTCGCGAAGCGAGGCACAAACCGTCGGGATGCCCGCCAGTTCTTCCGGTGGCAGATCGTAGAGATCTTTGTCGGAAGGATCGCCGGGGTTGATCTTGTTCTGGATGCCGTCGAGGCCAGCCATCATCAGGGCCGCGAAGCACAGGTAGGGGTTGGCCGCCGGATCGGGGAAACGTGCCTCTACGCGTTTGGCTTTGGGGCTCTCGGTCCATGGAATACGCACACAGCCTGAGCGGTTGCGGGCGGAATAGGCGCGCAGAACGGGGGCCTCAAAGCCCGGGATCAGACGCTTGTAAGAGTTGGTGGACGGGTTGGTGAAGGCGTTCAGCGATTTCGCGTGCTTCAGGATGCCGCCGATGAACCACAGGGCCTCGTCCGAAAGGTCAGCGTATTTGTCGCCTGCAAACAAAGGTTTGCCGTCTTTCCAGATCGACATGTTCACGTGCATGCCAGTGCCGTTATCGCCGGCGATCGGCTTGGGCATGAACGTGGCGGATTTGCCGTAGGCGTGGGCCACGTTGTGGATGATGTATTTGTATTTCTGAAGCTCGTCGGCCTGTTTGGTAAGGCTGCCGAAGATCAGACCCAGCTCGTGCTGACAGGACGCAACCTCGTGGTGGTGCTTGTCCACTTTCATGCCGATGTTTTTCATCGTCGAAAGCATTTCCGAGCGCAGGTCGTGGGCGGCGTCGATCGGGTTAACCGGGAAGTAGCCGCCTTTGATGCCCGGGCGGTGGCCCATGTTGCCCATCTCGTACTCGGTGTCGCTGTTCCAGGACGCATCCTGAGCGTCAACTTCGTAGGCGACCTTGTTCATTTCGACAGAAATGCGCACGTCGTCGAAGATGAAGAATTCGGCTTCAGGACCACAGTAGAACACGTCGCCGATGCCGCTGGATTTCAGGTAGGCTTCGGCCTTCTCGGCGGTGCCGCGTGGGTCGCGGTCATAGGCTTCGCCGGTGTCGGGCTCAACGACCGAGCAATGCACGCAAAGCGTCTTTTCGGCGTAGAAGGGGTCAATGTAGGCGCTGTCGGTGTCCAGCATCAGCTTCATGTCGGAAGCTTCAATGCCCTTCCAACCCGCGATGGAAGATCCATCAAACATGAACCCTTCCTCGATGAAGTCCTCGTCGACCTCGTCGCAGATCAGCGTCACGTGCTGCAACTTGCCGCGCGGATCGGTGAAGCGGACGTCGACGTAAGCCACGTCTTCGTCCTTCATCAGTTTCAAAAAGCTCTCTGTGCTCATCGTAAGTGTTCCTTGAGTTCGTAAGGTGTTCGAAATGGCCCGCGCGGGGGCGGGGCCGTGAGTGTCCTACAGGGGACCCGCCGCGCGGGGGCGGGGTCTTCAGTGTCCTAGAGCGCGTCTTCGCCGGCTTCGCCGGTTCTGATACGGATGGCTTGGATCACATCGGAAACGAAGATTTTGCCATCGCCGATCTTGTCGGTCTTGGCGGCGTTGATGATTGCCTCGATGGCGGTATCTGCCAGATCGTCGGACAAAACGACCTCGATCTTAACTTTGGGTAGAAAATCCACCACATATTCCGCGCCACGATACAGTTCGGTGTGGCCTTTTTGGCGGCCAAAACCTTTGACCTCGGTCACGCTGAGGCCTTGGATACCGATATCTTGAAGGGCCTCTTTGACCTCATCCAGCTTGAACGGTTTGATGATTGCTTCGATTTTCTTCATGGTTCCCATGTCCTCCTCGTCGCAGGCCCGGGCCCGCAGTCTTAGCAACGTGACACCACTTTGCGCGGGTAACGTCCATGCGGCACGGGCGCAGCGCCGGAGGTGAGACGGCAATTTCGCCGTGTGCGATCAAAAATTAGGCTTGACGATTAAAAAATGTGCAAAAGTAAAACCCGGTCTGCGCCCGCTATGACGCAACTGCTGACATCAACGCAGATGCGGCGGCTCGAGAAGGAAGCGATGGATTCTGGTCGTGCCACCGGGTTGGACCTGATGGAACGGGCAGGGCAGGCGGTAATCGACGCAGTGTTTTCGCGCTGGCCCGCCTTGGCCGCTACGCCCCAGAAAGCGGTGGTTTTATGCGGCCCCGGCAATAATGGCGGCGACGGCTACGTCATCGCGCGGCTCTTGCAGGGTTGGGGCTGGCACGTTTCGGTCTTTGCCTTGGGAACCCCGGATAAGGCCACGCCCGACGCCCAATCAAATCACGCACGGTGGCTTGAAATCGGCTCGGTTGCGGATCTCGCCGAGGCCCATTTCGACGGCGCGGCTCTGATCGTGGATGCGATTTTCGGGATCGGCCTCAGCCGCGGATTCGCGCCTCCACCGTCGGTCGGCGCGGCATTCCACAGCATGTTCGCCGATGGGGTTTGGGGCCACGGACAGCCTCAGTCGCCGTTTGTGGTCGCCGTTGATGTGCCATCGGGCCTTGACGCTGACAGCGGCGTCGTTTTGGGGGCAGAGGGGGATTGGGTCGGTGACATCGGGGCGCATCTGACCGTCACGTTCCACGCCCCAAAACACGGGCATGTGCTGGCCGATGGCCCGCAGTTATGCGGTGAACTGGTGGTCGCAGACATCGGTTTGCGGGGCGCAGAGGCTGAGGAACACGACGACTTTCGTTTTGCGCGGCTCCCCGATCCGCTGTTGGCAGAACCCAGTCTGGCGAAGGGTTTAGGCCATAAATACAACCACGGTCACGCGCTGTTGGTGTCGGGGCCCATGGGCCGCAGCGGCGCCGCACGCATGGCAGCTCGGGCGGCACTTCGCATCGGGGCGGGGTTGGTGACACTGGCGGTTCCGGGCTCGGCCATGATGGAATGTGCGGCGCATTTGACCGCCATCATGACCCGGAAATGCGACGGGGCCGATGCGTTTGACGCCCTGCTCGGCGACGCTCGTTTTAACGCGTTGTGCCTTGGACCAGCGATGGGAATTGGGCCCAACTCGCGCGCGATGGTCGCAAGCGCGTTGGCCGCGGAACGCCCTGTGGTGCTGGACGCTGACGCCCTGACTGCTTTCGCCGATGATCCCGCAGCCCTGTTCGACATGCTCCATCCGCAAGCCATTTTAACACCCCACGGCGGCGAGTTCGCTCGTCTGTTCCCGCAGATCGCCGCGCGAATGAACGCTCCGGCCACTCAAGGCCCCGCCTATTCCAAGGTCGACGCAACACGGGAAGCCGCGGCAGTCGCGGGCTGTATCGTGCTGTTCAAGGGGGCCGATACGGTCATTGCGGCGCCAGGTGGTCGGGTTCGCGTCCATTCCGCCGCTTACCATCGCGCAGCCCCCTGGTTGGCCACGGCGGGCGCGGGGGATGTGCTGGCGGGGATCATCACGGGGCTGCTGGCCCGTGGCTTTGATCCCCTTTGGGCGGCCGAGGCGGGGGCCTATCTGCATGTAGAGGCCGCGCGGGCCGGTGGACCGGGGCTCATCGCAGAGGATCTGCCCGAGTTGTTGCCCAAGGTGTTGCGCGCGCACGGCCTGTAGAAGGCGCAAACGCAAAACGGCGCCCGAAAGGACGCCGTCTTATAAGGGAAGTGTCGGATCAGGCGGCAAAAACGCCCGCGTGCAACTTAAGCCTTGGCTGCCACCTTTGGCTTGTCGGCAGAGGCCAGTTCAAGGCCATCGGCATAGAGGATTTCCGGCGCCCCAAAGTAAAGCGACAGCATGATCTGGCGGCCTTTGGTTTCAGTGCGAATGAATTCGCCATCTACCAGACGCGCGGCCTGGGGGGCGGCAATGTCCTTGCCCCACAATGCTTGGGCGCGCCAGTCACGGACCAGCACACGCTGGCCGGGCATCAGGGTGATGTCTGTGGAAGGTTTGCCGCCAAGGGCGTCGGCCGACACAACAACGCGGGGCGTGCCTTCGGGCAGGTTGTGGCGCATGACGGCCTTCAACTTGCGCACGCCGCGGCGCGTAATGATGCGGTCGCCGGGGTTCAGGAATTCGACAGGGATCGCGCCGTCCATGGTGAGAACGGTGGTTCCGGGCGCAAGGCCAGCCTCACAGGCATTGGTCTTGCCGCCCGCGCGGGCCGAGGGCCGCGGGGAAGATTTGGTCATTGGATTTACTGCTCGCTCGTTCGGGCATTTGTTGCCTCGTGTTTGTGCAAGCGAGTCTACGCCATCAACACCCATCGGGCGAGTGTTTTCTTCAACGGTCAAAGTGGTGTCGGTCATGTGTCTTCCCCTCAGGTTTTCGGGTGGCAGCCCGTGATGGAGATGTTCTCGCGGTGAATTGAGGCGCAATATGGGCAAAACAGCGTTACGGGTGGGTTAATGCTGAGGTAAATTTTGGTCTCGATTTGCGGCGAATGTCCTGTTAAGTGCAGCCACAGTGCGGGTGTGGCGGAATTGGTAGACGCACCAGATTTAGGTTCTGGCGCCGCGAGGCGTGGGGGTTCGAGTCCCTTCACCCGCACCATTCATCTCGATTTATCAGTCCATTATCAGTTCTTGAACGGCTTACGGTGTGGCGCGCACGCATCCGTAGATCCGCCTTTGAAGGCGTCGCTGTCCTGTCTTTGACACCTGCATCCCAGACCTGTTGAAGACTGAACCGATTGACCTACTTCACTCGAAAGAAATGCCGGAATGAGGCATTCTTCGTCAACGACGTGTCATGCGCGGGGCAGGACACATCGTAAACGCAATCCGGACGATGGCCGTCTGAAGAACGAAGTGGAAAATCAATGACCCGTATCCTGGGAATATCCGGCAGCCTGCGACGCGCCTCCTTCAACACGGCGCTGCTGCGTACGGCGCAGGGCTTGATGCCCGAGGGCAGCACCTTGATCGAAGGCACCATTGCGGGCATCCCGCTCTACGATGCCGACGAGGAACAGGCCAATGGCCTGCCTTCCGCGGTCAAGACCCTGAAGGCGCAGATCGAGGAGGCGGACGGGCTTCTGCTGTTTTCGCCCGAATACAACAACGCGATGCCCGGTGTTTTCAAGAATGCGATCGACTGGACCAGTCGCCCGGCCAGCGACATTTCGAAGGTCTACGGCGGCAAACCGGTGGCGGTTCTGGGGGCGTCGCCCGGCGGGTTTGGAACTATTCTTGCTCAAGACAGTTGGCTCTCCGTGCTGCGGACGCTTGGGACACGCCCTTGGTGGTCTGGACGGCTGATGGTGGCCCGTGCGGGTGATGTCTTCGATGAAGAGGGACGAATGACCGACGAAAAAATGCGCGAACGGCTAGAGAAATTTCTCACTGGCTTTGTGGAATTCGCGGCAGGCCCGACGAATTGACGAAATTCTCGTCGCCCTCGTGAAACAGCTCTACCAATTCTGAAAGGAACCCAAATTGCCTACGCTTTATACGATGCCCGGAACCTGCTCGCTGTCGCCCAATATTGCCGTTGCCTGGCTCGATGCGCCGGTCGACGTACACGCAATGGCCTACGGCGATCACAAGAAGGACGACTATCTGGCGATCAACGACAAGGGCAAGGTGCCCGCGCTGCGGTTCGACGATGGCGACGTGCTGACCGAGGCGGCGGCGATCCTTGCGTGGTTGGGCGCCGAGCACGGTAGCGAAAGTTACGGACGTGACACGGTTCTGGGCCGCAAGGAGGCCGAGGCGCTGTCCTACATGACCTCCGAGGTACACGCGGCGTACGGTGGCCATTTCGGCCCGCAAAATTTTGCCGAAAGCGATGCCGCCATCGAAGAGGTCAAACGCAAGACCTACGAGAAACTTGATGGTCACTACCAGCGCCTGAACGACACCCTGAGCGAAAGCGACGGCGACTGGTATCTGGGCAAACGCAGTTTTGCCGATACGTTCCTGTATGTCCTGACACGCTGGATCGACCAGACCCCGCTGAACTACGATGATTATCCCGCGCTGCAAAAGCACATGTCGCAAATGGAGGCGGACCCTGGCGTCAAGATCGCCCTCGAGCGGCAAAAAATGAAGCCGATCGGATGACCGAAGGTGTCGCGCAAAACGGCTGGCCAAAGCTCGGCTACAGCGATTGGTCGGAGACTTGCGCGGCGCTCCACCTTTGGACTCAGATCCTCGGAAAGTACCGGCTGGCGCACACGTTCTGGGTCAATCACTCTTGGCACGCGACGCTGTACGTGACGCCCCGTGGCCTGACGACCGGGCCAGTGCACGAGGGGGGCGGCTGCGTTTCCCTGACCCTTGATCTGATAGATCATCAACTAATCGCCGAAGCGGACGGCGGCGCCCGCGAAGGGTTTGCGTTAACGGCGATGAGCGTGGCCGCGTTTCACGACAAGACGCGAAAGGCGGTTGAAGACGTCGGCGGCACTTTCGACATCCACGGCGCCCCGAATGAGTTGCCCGATCCGATCCCCTTTGCCGAGGATCGCGCTGAACGCCCATATGATGCCGCTGCCGTGTCGCGCTATCATCGCGCTTTGTTGCACATGGTGCCGGTGTTTGAGCATTTCCGCACCGGGTTTCTGGGAAAAGTGTCACCGGTGCATCTGTTCTGGGGATCGTTTGATTTGGCCGCGACCCGATTTTCGGGAAGGCGCGCGCCTCTGCATCCTGCCGGTATTCCAAACCTGCCTGACGATGTCGCCCAGGAAGCCTACAGCCACGAGGTGTCATCGGCAGGCTTCTGGCCGGGCGGTAATGGTGCGGATGAGCCGATGTTCTACGCCTACGCCTATCCCGCCCCCGACGCGTTTGCCGACCAAGTCGTGGGGCCGAAAGAGGCGCGCTTTGATGAAGCGCTTGGTGAATTCGTTCTGCCCTACGCGGCCGTTCAAAGCAGTGAGGATCCCGCCGCCACTCTCATGGAATTTCTGCAATCGACCTATGATGCGGCGGCCGATTGCGGAAACTGGGACCGTGCCTCTCTGGAGTGCAAGCTCGGGGTGCGGGGCGTGCCGCGGCCCGTTCACCGGGATGCTAAATCCGAGACTTGACGCGGTGCCTGAACGACCGCCGGCGCAATGAATGCCGGTTCAACGCTTGGTTTGAGCCGTCTCGAAGTCCTTGAATTCAGACAAACGCAGCACCTCGTTCCGCCTCGTGGTAGAAAGCACCTTGTCCATAAGGGCGCCTTGTGTTGTCTGCTCCTCGGCAAACAGCGCGAGTGTTTCGAACATCGTCCGCATGGCCGCACGTTGGAGGAACCCGGAATAGCCAACCAGTGCAAAGCCCATATCCAGCAATTCGTCGGATCGGAACATTGAGGGTGGATACCCCTCGATCACGTTGAGCTTCACCGGAAGCGGTGTTTCCTGCACGACCCGCACCAGCTCGTCACGGGATTGAAGCGAGGAATAGAAGGCGCAATCCGCACCCGCCGCCGCGTAGCCGTTCATGCGAGCAATGGCGCTGTCCAATCCTTCGACCATTCGCGCATCCGTGCGGGCGATGATGACAAAATCGGGGTCCCGACGGGCGGCGACGGCCGCGCGAACGCAGGCCTCGAACTCGGCCGGGCTGACAAGTTCGGGCGGCCCTACGGTGCTGGAGCGTTTGGGAAACAGCTGATCCTCCAACAAGATACCTGCGATCCCGGCGGCCTCGAACTCCTGCACCGTACGCGCCACGTTCAACACGCCGCCGTAACCATTGTCGGCATCCGCGATCAACGGGACATCGACCGCGCGGGCGATGTTGCGGCTTTGCGTGACGATTTCGGTCTGCGTCGCCAGCCCCAGATCGGGCATGCCAAGCAGGCTTGCTACCATGCCGTTACCGCTGATCGACACAAGGTCATAGCCGCTTTCCTCGGCGATACGCGCCGACAAGCAGTCGAACACACCCATCGAGACCGTGCCGCGAGGACGCGCCAGGATCTCTCGTAGTTTCCGGCTTTTTGACATCTCGAATGCCCTCCGTTCCTGATTGTCTCTACTGGCCCAACCAGCGGGGCATCGTCACATATTCCTGAAGCAACCCGCCGGGATAGATAAGTGTCAACGCCTGCGCCAGGATGAAGAGGCCGAGCAGGACGCCCCCCGCCATGGACAGATTTCGGATCGGGTGCCAATCCACGCGTACCGTCGCAAAGATCAAAACGAAAAGCGCCGCTGCGATTGGAAATCCGACCAGCGCAATTCCAGCCAGCAGGCCCAGAATCCACCCTATGATATGCACATCCCGCGTGCCGCCCGGCTCGCCGGAGCCATGATCAACAAGGGCGGGTGTAGGGCGCTTGGTAAAGACCTGCGTGACCAGTAGCGCCCCCACAAGCACGGCAGAGATGATGCCGATGGACAGGGGAAAGACCCGGCCCAGGGGCTGATGGGTCAGCGCATCTGCTATCACCACGGCAAGAAACACGCCCACCCCAAGTGTGAAGGCCAACTGCGGCCACCGTGCCGCAAGGGGGCCCGCCTCGGCCGCTTCCGGTGGCTTTTGGGAACGGCGCGAAAAGATCGCAAGGCCCACCGACAGAACCGTAAGGGCCGTGATCACCAGCACCAGCGGCCGCTCGAAGAAGCGGAAGCCATAGATCTGAATGGCCTGATAGACCGAGGTTTCCAACCCGGCGGCCAGTACGAAACCGATCAACAGGGCCGGACGCGGCCAGCCGAAGCGTTTCATGTAGATGCCGATCACGCCAAGGAGGAAAAGGGCCACAAGGTCGCTCCAACTGCGCGTGACCTGGAAGGCCGCGAAGAAGATGATCACGATCATGATCGGACCGATCAGCGAATAGCGGATGGTGGTGAGCCGAGAGACCGGCCCCGCGAGGGCG
The DNA here is from genome assembly GCF_038396845.1 of Gymnodinialimonas sp. 57CJ19. Lineage (NCBI taxonomy): Bacteria > Pseudomonadati > Pseudomonadota > Alphaproteobacteria > Rhodobacterales > Paracoccaceae > Gymnodinialimonas > Gymnodinialimonas sp. 57CJ19. The sequence goes on along the minus strand of NZ_CP151587.1, from coordinate 3,400,318 downwards.
AAGCAGACCAGAGCCCCCAGGATATTGGCAAGCGCCAACGACCAGATCATGGTGAAGGTCAGGTCCAGATTGTCCGTAACCATCCGCATCCCCGGCTGAATGCCCACCAGAAGGAAGCCGCCCAACAGCACCGCCATGGTGCCAGAGCCGGGTATCCCAAACAGCAGCGTCGGCATCAGCGCGCCGCCTTCCTTGGCGTTGTTGGCCGCCTCCGGCGCGATCACGCCACGGATGTCGCCCTTGCCGAACTGACTGCGATCCTTGGAGCTTTGCACCACGTGACCGTAGGTGATCCAATCCACGACCGCGCCGCCAAGGCCGGGCAGGGCACCGACAAGGCTGCCGATCAAGGCGCAGCGCAGGACCAGCCATTTGTTGCGGATCGTGTCCATGACACCTTGCAGGCGGCCTTTGGACGACATCTCGGAACTGGAGATAGCGCCCTTCTGGCGCAGAAGGTCCACGATTTCCGGAACAGCGAACAGACCCAGACCGACGATGACGATGGACAGCCCGTCGGTGAGGTAGGCCGTGTCAAAGGTCATGCGGTATTCTCCGGTGGCCGGTGCCGCCCCAATGGCGCCCAATGCCAGGCCCGCGCCGCAGGCGGCCAGGCCTTTCAGCACGCTATCCCCGGTCAGAACACCGACCATGCTGAGAGAGAAGACCACCAACATCAGCTGCTCGCCGAACCCGAAAGACAAGATCACAGGGCGGGCCGCAAAAACCGCGACGGTCAAGGCCAGCGCGCCGATAAGCCCTCCGAACAAGGAGGCGGTAAATGCCGCCGCAAGCGCACGCGCTCCCTCGCCGCGTTTGGCGAGGGGGAAGCCGTCCAGCACCGTCGCCTGGGATGCGCTGGTGCCGGGTATGCCCATCAGGATAGCGGGAAATGTGTCCGATGTCGTTGTTGGCGCGATCAGGCCAATCATGACGGCGAGCGCCAACGTGGGATCCATGCCGAAGATGAAGGGCAGGATCAGAGACAGCCCCGCAAGGCCACCCAGTCCCGGCAAGAAGCCGACCACCAGCCCGATCATCACACCCATGCACAAGAAGGCCAGATGCAACGGTTGCAGAAGCGTGCCAAGGGCGGTGAGGGCGGCGTCAGTGAAAAGATCCAAGACAACAATCCGTGTAAATCCGAGGGAAGAAAAGAGTAAGGCGGCGTGCCCCGCGCATGGGGTACGCCGCCCAGGTCGAAGGCGCTACTGGATCGTAACGTTCTCGTTTTCTTCAAGCCATTCGTTCAGGTAGGCCCGGACCTCGTCCGACAGGTTGGTGGCCTGCTCGAAAATCGTGGAAGCCGCCTCTCGGCCGACAATCTGCTCATATTCCAGGAAGATTGATCCGGTTGCTTCTTGCGCCTCTGGGTCGGCAAGCAAATCGCGGATCGCCTGGGTATAGGCCTCAACGATTTCGTCGGGGGTGTCGGCGGGCAGGGCGATGGCCTTGTTGGTGGCTGCACTCATCGAATGGAGCGCGCGCCATGCTTCCAGTGCGACGCCAGTCAGCGCCTCGCCATGGACCTGTTCGTAGACTTCCAGAAAATGGGGCAGGTCGGGGAAGTTGGGGTCGCGGACGATCTCGCCCTCGGCATTCACCACGCCTGCGGTGAACAGGGGCACGGCGCGCCCGGCTTCAACCAGTTCGATCCCGGCGTTGGAATAGCCTGTGGACGAGTCGAAGTTGATGTTGAACTCACCACGTTCATACGCCAGCCGCGATGGCCCACGGGACAGACCCCAGACCGTGTTCACTTCGAATCCGAGCAAATCGAACATCAGAATGATCGGCAAATCGGCGCCGGTCGGGTTGTTGCCGCCATAGACCAGATCAGCGCCTTGCAGCACCTCGATATTCTCGGGGCCCGTCACGTCAAGGTCCGGATTGGCATAGATGATGGAGCCTTGGGGGGAGGCGAGGACCGGGATGAAGTTTTCCAGATCATATTCCACATTGGGATTGCGGAACGCGTAGTTCGACACGCCTGACGCCGAAATGGACACGGCGTGAAGGCCGTCCGGTTCGCTCTCGGCTTGAAACACGTTCATGCCTGCAATGGTGCCGGCGCCGGGCAGGTTGCGCACGATAATCGTCGGCTCGCCGGGCAAGTGTTGTTGCAGCCACGGCACCAGAGTGCGCGCGTAGCTGTCGTTACCGCCACCGGGGGAACCGGGAGTGTAGAGCGTGATGGTCTCGCCCGCGAATTCCTGCGCGGATACCGCACTGGCGGCCGCGATCGCGCCTGCCGCAACCATCGTGAGAAGGTGGGTTTTAAGTTTCAAAGTCATATTAGTCTCCCTTTGTATTTGCAGTGTCGTGCTGGTGAAGCTGCGCTTTGCGCCATTGGGCGAGCATGGGTTTCATGCCGCCGATCTGGATCATGTCGAGCAGCCGTTCCGGCAGCGGCGAGAAGTTTGCCGACTTGCCGTTGGTTTCGTTGTGAAATGCGCCCGTGCTGAAATCGTGGCTCGCAATATCGCCATCTGCGACCATGTCGGTGACACCTGCGCAGTCGCGATGGATCAGAACCCCCCGGCTGATGGCGCCGCGATAGGCGTAAAAGGGCATGGATTCACACAGCACGTGCAAGCCCAGTTCCGCGATGGCGATGAGCGCTTGGGGATGCGGTTTTCCATGGGCAAAGTTGCGGCCCGCGACGATGATATCACCCGGTCGGCATTGGGCGGCGAACCCTTCGCGGACACGCTCGAACAGGTGGTGTTTCAACTTCTCCGCGTCGAATGGGTAGAGTTGCGCATAGGCGTGGGGAAGAACCTCGGTATCCATTCCCATGTCGTGCCCGAAGACGTGGCAGCGGCCGTGGATGACGGGGGAGGCATCGCTCATGCTGCGCACTCCGCCACGCGGCGCGGGTCGGTAATCTGACCCTTTATGGCTGAGGCCGCCACTGTTGCGGGGCTGGCCAGATAGATATCGGAGTCGGCCGCGCCCATCCGCCCCGCTGTATTCGTCGCCACAGTCGAGATCGAAACCTCGCCCGGTGCCATCGGCGCCATTTGCCCACCCGCGCATGGCCCGCATCCCGGCGGCAGAAGAATGGCGCCGGCGTCCTGCAAGATATCTATCAGCCCTTCGCGCCGCATCCGCGCGGTAATGGCTTGGGTGCCCGGTGCCACGAACAGACGCGTGCCGGGGGCCACGCGGTTTCCTTGCAAGGTCCGGGCGACGATTTCCATGTCCGAATACATGCACGACCCGCAAGAACCGACCACGGCATGGTCCACGGCGCGGCCCTCGTGCCCCTCGATCGAGACCGCCCTGTCGGGGCTGCCGGGCAGCGCCAATTGCGGCGTCAACTGTGACAGGTCGAAATCTATCACCGCCTCATAATGGGCATCGGCGTCACTGTAGACCGGTGTGAAAGGGCGTTGCGCAACGGTTCTGGCGGCGTCGATGATGTCTGCATTCGGCTCGAAGAAGACGTTGCAAACGCCAATCTCCGTAAGCGTATTGCACAAGGGCACCCGTTGTTCGGCGGACAGGGCGTCAACACCCGCGCCGCCGCACTCGATGATGCGATAATCCCACTCCGCCCCGAAAGTGCCGTCGGTAAAGCCGCGCGCAAGTACGAAGCCCAAATCGCGCGACAAGACGCCTTCGGGCAGGGTCCCGTGCAAATTGATCCGGACCGTCTGCGGCACCTCGACCCACATAGTGCCTGTGGCGAACACCGAGATGATCTCGGGACCCGTGCGCATCACCAGCGCGCCCACCGCCCCGTTATTCGTGCAATGCATGTCATTGGCGAAAGCGAAGGTGCCGGGCAAAACAAGACCCTTTTCAATCGGGTAGACATGCCCCTGGGCTGTGTTGCCCACGTCCAGAAAGTTGCGGATACCCCAGTCACGCGCAGCCTTTCGGATCGCCGCGCCTCGCTCGGCATGGGCCTGTGTGGTGTAGAGAACAGTGTGATCCGTCACCAGCAAAATGCGGTCGGGGTCGAAGACCCTGTCGATGCCCAGATCATCCAATTGCTCTTTGCTGGACGCGATATAGCCGTCATGACAAATGACGAGTTCGGGATCGGGATAGACTACATCTCCGGGGCTTACACGATCAAGGCCGCTTGCCTTCGCAAGGATTTTCTCGCCCGCCGTCATGCCCATGTTTCAGCCTCCCCAAGTTGCCAGACCTGCCGTTTTATCAACGCTAACAAGGATGCAGGGGCCGGGATAATGCCGATTGCGGCTCGGGGTATGCCTTTAGGGTATAGGGCTTTAGCGCAACGCAGGTTGCGGATCTGGCCTCAGAGACCGATGGGCGGGGACTGGTACCTCAGCCGACGCTCTTTTGCGATGTCGCGCATGGTTTCGATGAACAGGGTGCGTGCGGCGACCATCGGCGTGGGGAGATCTTCCCGCCTGCGGGTGTAGAGACAGAAGTGGCGTTCCATCTCTGGCCACTGTCCTTTGAGCCTGACGACCTGGCCGCGCGAAAGCTCGTCTTCGAACGTGGAAATCGGCGCGATGGCAATGCGCTCGCTGCGTGTTACGGCGCTTTTCATGAAGGAGATCGACGCGGTGTAAATCGCGGTATGGGATACCTCCAGCCCGATGCCCTCCATATACTCGACCAGTCGTTGCAGGATATAGGCCTGCGAGTCGGGCAACACCCACGTCATCCGCTTGAAGGGCCGAATGGAGAAAGTATCCAGATCGGCGGCGGGATGCCCGTGACGCGCGAAAAGCCCGATTTCATCACTGAACAGGTACTCCGTGTCGAATTCTTCGAAGGATTCCTGTGGGTTGCCCACGGTTGCGACCATGTCGATCCTGCCCGACGTCAGCTCGGACAACAGGTGCGGCTTCAGGGACTCAACAATCCTTACCTGCGTATCTCCCCAATTCTTCAGCATATCGATCACCGCCTGAGGGCCAAAGCTGTGGGCCATCGTGGGGGACATGCCGATCGAGATCTTTTCAGGCCGTTCCCCCTTCAATTGGTTCAGGGAACTGACGGCGTCGCGCAGTTCCTGCTCTACGCGGCGTCCATGCTCCAGCAGGAGTTCGCCCGCATCCGTCAGGCGGACGCCCTTGTGACTGCGCTCAAACAGACGTGCGCCAAGCCGGTCTTCCAGACGTTTCAAGTTCCGCGTCAGGGCCGGTTGGGAGATGTTAAGCTCACTCGCTGCCCGATTGATACTGCCACAATTGGCGACAGTCAGGAAATCCAGCAGGCTCGGGACCGAGAAGTTCTTTATGTTCACGTTGTCCTCGTGCGTCAGGAGCTGCGCCTTATGTCGGCACAGGGATCGGGGGCGGTGCGGCCGCGACGGTCGCGTTGCTGGCCCAAGCAACGGTTGGCTTACACCCCTTCAGTCTTCATGCCAATTCGGCGACCAACGCCTTGCGGTTCTTGCCGTGCCTTTGGGCAAGCGACTTCATCTGCTGGCCTTTGTCAGGGATCAGGCGGGCGGGTTCTGGTCTGTATTTGCGATCGGCAAGCTGCGGGAAAAGATAGAGAATTTCCTCGGAGGCCTCTGGGGGCAGCCCTGCAAGAGCTTGCGGCCCAAGATAGAGACTCTCTGTCGCCGCCCCTTCTGATAACAGAAGCTCGTGCCGGTCGAGTAATACGTGAAAATACGTGACCCCGGTTGCATCCTCAATGACGGTGATCCCGTCGATCCCAACCAGCTTGATGGCCGGAACAAGCACATCGGCCGTGTCGAACATGCGCTTTGCGATCGCCGAGCGGACCAATATCCGATGCTGCGGAGAAACGATGAGGTCCCGTGTGGGGGTGCCTGCTCCCAACGCGCCCGCCGCGATCCGGACAGGTCTCAACTTGGGCTTGGCGGTCAGGTCCTCAAGGTCAAGCGAACGCGACCCGATCCAGCGGATCGGCTGTTGGCCGTGATCCAGCGTGCTGACGTAATCCCCGACTTTCAGACATTCGACCGGGACTTGCCCGGAGCCTGTGCCGATCATCGTTCCAGCCGCGAAGCAGACGACCTGAACGTTCTCAATGTCCTTGGCGCCATACTCACTCGGGTCGGTCTGACTATATAGGGTGTCGTTGCCCTTACCGCCGTCGATTTCGTCCAGCGACGCATTCGCGCCAATTCTTATGACGTCGTCACCCTTATTTGTCTTGAGGTGATTGTGCATCGTGAAATCGTCACCGGCGGTGAAGATGTCCACGCCGTCCGACCCGTGATAATGATCGAGGGTAACGCGATCACCGGCATACAAGGTGATGGAATCCGCCTTGTCCGCGTCGATGAACGTTTCACCTAGGTCGACATCATCACTGATGTTGATTGTGGGGTTGAGGTCATCCTTGAATGTGACGTCCAGCTTGTTGGCGTTGCTTTGCTCGAACCGTACTTCGAAGTCGGTGGACGCCCCGCTGGCGGACTTGAACTCGATCTTGTCGTCTGCGGATGGATCGACAATGAACACATCGCCATCATTGACCTCGATCTTATCGCCAGCGTTGATCTCGTTCGGACCAAGCGGATCTTTGTCTTTTGAAACGATGATATACGTGGGCATCGACTGACGCTTTCATTAAATCGCCCGACATCATGTGTTGGCGATATTTTCGTACGAAGACAGCGACAGGAACATATGCTCTGAATTTAACACTTCGTCAATCTGCGGTTAAGGATTTGGGCCGTAGTATTCACGCCCAATGCAGCGGCGCTTTGTCCCACGGCCCGACGATCAAGCCAACAAGATGCGGCCCGCGCCCCGAAGGTCTGCAATGCGGGCTGTGACCCGCCTCAACACAGACGTCCCGGGTTACTGAGCCACCGCGCCCGCGGCGCCGAAGGCAGCCCAACCGCCATCCACATTTATCGTAGTTCCCGTAATGTAACTTGCCCAATCCGAGGCAAGGAAAACGGCCGCTTTTGCCATTTCGTCAGGTTCGGCCAATCGGCCCACAGGCGTTCTTGCGATGATGTCAGCGGGATCAAATACATCCCGCTCAATCAAGTCCGCGACCATGGGTGTGCGCGTATACGCCGGTGCAATCGCCGTGACGCGAAGCCCGCGAGGCCCCCATTCACAGGCGAGCGTTTTCGTCAGATGGTTAACCGCAGCCTTGGCCGCTCCGTAGGCGCTTCTGCCCGGAAACGCGTTCAATCCGCAGATGGAAGAGACGTTCACGATCGCGCCGGAACCGTGGGGCAGCATGCGAGCGGCGCAGGCCCTGTTGATTGAAAAAGTGCCCCGCATGTCGACGTCCATCACCCGTTGCCAGGCTAGAATATCCAGTGTTTCCGCCGGGGCTTTCTCGTCGCCGATCCCGGCCGCATGGATCAGGATATCAATAGCACCCAATTGCTGTTCGGCCCTTTCTGCGATCGCCGCGCAGTCGGCATCAATCGAGACGTCGCCGGTGACGGCCGCAACAGCGCCGATCCGGTCACACGCTGCTTCCGCGCCGTCCTCGTCCAAATCCGCTAACACCACGCGCGCGCCAAGGCTGGTCAACAGGCGGGCAGTGGCGAAGCCGATGCCGCTGGCACCCCCCGTCACGATTGCACGTTTTCCGCTCATTTCCATTGGCTTGATGTTCGTCATTCGCAGTTCAATCCACTTCATCGACCGAAACCAGCTTGGGGGCGATCGTCGAATACGTCGTGATCCAAACGGACGATCCAGCGCGGCGAACTGACTGATAGCTATGGTGCAGATGCCCGGCACGGGGCCACAGAATCGGGTGCCACTGCGTGAACAAAGCAACGGAAAGTGAAGCCGACTATATCGTCGTCGGCGCAGGCGCGGCGGGTTGCGTTGTGGCGGCGCGGTTAAGCGAGGATGCGCGCAAGCGGGTGATCTTGATTGAGGCAGGCGGGTCCGACCGCAATCCGTTGATTGCCATACCCGGTGCAAATGTCGTCACCGGTACCGACCCTGCGTTGAACTGGAACTTTGAGACCGAGCCAGAGCCCGCGTTGGATGGGCGGCGGCTATATATGTCGCAAGGGCGCGTGATGGGCGGGTCGGCCTCGATCAACGGCATGATGTTTTTGCGCGGCAGGGCTGTGGATTTTGACGGCTGGCGTGCCGATGGATGCCCCGGTTGGGGGGCAAGCGATGTCGCGCCGTGGTTTCGCAAGCTGGAAGATCACCCCTATGGACAAGACCCCCAGCACGGTTCTGGCGGCCCCATGCGCATCTCCAGAGGGGCTGCGACGGCGCCTATTTGTGATCTGTTTCTGGAGGCGGCCGAAGCCAGCGGCATCGCGCGGGTCGAAGACTTCGTGCAAGCGGGCCATGAGGCGGCGGGCTATGCTGACCTGTCCATTGACCAGGGGCGGCGGGTGTCTACCGCGACGGCATACCTTGGGCGTGCGCGGTCCCGTCCGAACCTGAGGGTTATCACCAAGGCGCATGTGACGCGTATCGTGATAGAGGGAAAACGTGCCGTAGGCGTTGCCCTGCGCCGTGGCGCCAATGAGGAAATTTTCCGCTGCAACGCAGAGGTGATCGTGGCGGGCGGGGCGATCAATTCACCGGCATTGTTGCTGCGCTCGGGGATTGGCGACCCGAGCGCGCTGTCCGGTGTGGATGTCGTCCACGACCTGCCCGGCGTTGGGCGGAACTACCAAAATCACCCGATGTACAAGATGATGTTCACCACCAATGCGCCGCTTACGGCCTATAGCCATGCGCGCCCTTTGGGGGCGATCCGGGCCGGGTTGTCCTATATCACCGGACGTCGTGGCGTCTTGGCCAGTGGGTTGTTTCCTGTTGCTGGATACTTTGACGCGGTGCCGGGCCAGCCCGAGACATTGTTACAGATTTGCATGGCGCCGGCGCTGATTATCCGCCGGAAACCGGGCGTGTTGGGGGTATTGCCCAAACAGCACGGGTTCTCGGTCCTGTTGTATCAAGGAGTGCCGTTCAGCCGCGGCCGTGTGCGCCTGAAATCGGATGATCCGATGGCCGCGCCCGCGATCGAGGCGGGCGTATTTTCGGATGCGCGTGACCTGGAGATTTTGGCACAGGGGGCACTGCGAATACGTGCGATCATGGACGCGCCGCCCATCCGCGACGTGATCGGGGCGGAAATCGCGCCGGGACCTATTGCTGACAGCCTTGAGGCGATCAAATCCGATATTAGCGCCAATATATCGGCCAATTATCACGTCGCTGGCACCTGTCGCATGGGGCTGGGGCGTGACGCGGTCGTGGATACGCGGCTTCGAGTTCACGGGCTTGATGGGCTACGGGTGATTGATGCCTCGATCATGCCGACGGTGGTGCGTGCCAACACCTACGCCACGACTGTGATGATCGCGGAGCGCGGCGCCGCCTTCATTGCCGAGGATGCGCGTTGACGCGCTGGAAAGGATGACATGGAAACGCGACTGTTGGGAAAATCGGGCCTGCGGGTGTCTGCCATCGGATTGGGGTGCAACAACTTTGGCGGCATGATCGATGGGTTGGACCTGGACGGGGCCCGTGCGGTGATCGAGGCGGCCCTTGATGCGGACATCACGTTTTTCGACACCGCCGACAGCTACGGCACCGACGGCGGGTCAGAAACGGTCTTGGGTGAAGTCCTTGGCCCACGTCGCAAGGACATCGTGCTGGCCACGAAGTTTGCCTCGCCCATGGGCGGGCGGGCGCGAGGTGATTACGACGGCTCTCGCCGTTATATCATGGGCGCGGTAGAGGACAGCCTGACGCGGCTCAAGACCGATTACATCGACCTCTATCAATATCATTTCCCCGATCCGAACACGCCAATTGAAGAGACGTTGCGCGCGTTGGAAGACACTATTTCGCAGGGGAAAGTTCGCTACATCGGATGCTCGAACCTTCCCGCCTGGCAATTGGTTGATGCCAGTTGGACAGCCCGCAGTTTCGGCGGGGCGGCGTTCCTTTCGACTCAGGCGGAATACAATATCCTCAGCCGGGATGTGGAAGCCGACCTCCTCCCCGCTTTGCAGTCGACCGGAATGGCATTGCTGCCCTACTTTCCATTGGCCAGCGGGCTGCTGACCGGAAAATACCGCAAGGGCGCGCAGCCTGATGCAGGGCGGTTGGTGGATCTGGCGTATTTCAAGGGCGGGCTGACCGAGGCACGTCTGACCCAGGTTGAGGCCTTGATTGCCTTCGCGCAAACGCGGGGGCGTAGCCTGTTGGAGCTGGCTTTCGCATGGCTTCTGGCGCAGCCGCAGGTGGCGTCGGTGATGGCGGGCGCGACCCGTGCCGAACAAGTCCGCGCGAACGCCGCTGCGGTCGAGTGGCGGTTGACGGCAGATGATCTTGTAGAAGTTGATCGCTGTCTGGGCATGGTGGACTGACCGGCAGCGCCGTCTGTTTGGACGATACTGGCGTCCCCGATGCCCGATAGCTTCCCGGGAATTGGCACACGAAAGGAATTTTGGATGGACATCCTGATAGTCGGCGGCACCGGCATGATTGGTATCAACACGGCGCTGCATTTACGCGGGTTGGGCCATTCCGTTTCCCTTGCCGCTCGCAGCACGCCGGACGCGCCCGACCATCCGGCCCACGAATTTCCGATCGTGCTGGGGGATTTCTCCAAGGGTGATTTTCTGGAAGATGATCTGGCCGCCTTCGAGGCGGTCGTTTTCGCCGCGGGCAATGATCCCCGCCACATGCCCCAAGGCGCGGACGTAGAGGCGTTCTACCGAGACACCCAATCCGAGGGCGTGCCGGCTTTCGCCAAGCGTGCCAAGGCGGCCGGTGTGAAGCGCTTTGTGCAGGTAGGCAGTTATTACCACCATCTCCGTCCCGATCTGGTGGAAGGCTCTGTCTACATTCGTGCCCGCAAATTGGCGGATGACGGGGTCCGCGCCCTGGCGGGTGACGGGTTTGCACCCTGCACGCTTAACCCGCCGTCCATCGTCGGGGCTGTGCCGGGAATGCCAGCCTTGCGCTACCGGACCTTGGCCGAGTGGGGGCGGGGACTGCACCCCGAAATCCCCAACACCGCGCCGCCGGGGGGCACCAACTACATGTCTGTGGCGGCTCTTGCTCAGGCCATCGCTGGGGCGTTGGAACATGGTGAGGCCGGGCGCGCCTACCTGATCGGAGATGAAAACCTGAGCTACCGTGACTTCTTCCAGCTGTTCTTTGATGTGGCCGGCACCGATACGCAGATTGCGATCGAGGACGCAGAGCATCCGCTTCTGCCCGATCCCTATATCGTTCAGGGGCGCGGCAATACTCTGTCCTACGAACCATCGTCCGAGGATATGGCCGCGTTAGGTTATACCCGCAACGACGTGCGGCGCGCGGTGGCAGAAGTCGTGGAAATGGCGGGCGGGCAGACGGGAGAAGCATCATGACCGACGATATTCTACAGGTTGCAGGCAAGGTTGCGTTGATCACGGGCGGTGGGGCAGGGATTGGCCGCGCCACGGCAGACCTGTTCGCCGAGGCCGGGATACGATTGGCCATCGCCGAGAATGACCCCACCCGCCTCGCAGATTTACGCGCCGCCATGCCTGACGCCTTGATCGTGGACGCCGATGTGCGCGACCGCGATGACGTCGCCCGCTTGATACAAGAGGTGGAAGACCGGTTTGGGCGGCTCGACATATTAGTGAACAACGTGGGCGATTACCTGAAGATCACCAGTTTTTTCGCCGACAGCACCGAAGAAGAGTGGGAGGCGCTCTACGGCGTCAATCTGCTGCACATGTTTCGCGTCACCAAGGCGGCCTTGCCCCTGATGAAAAAAACCGGACCCGGGGGGGCGATCATCAATCTCTCGACCGTCGAGGCGTTTCGCGGCATCCCACGGGCCACGGTCTATGCGGCGTTCAAATCGGCCATCACCGGGTTCACCCAAAGCCTTGCGGTGGAACTTGGCGCCGATGGTATTCGCGTCAACGCAATCGCACCGGAAACCACAGATACCGCTCAGATCACGGCGGATTCGAAGGTGCCTCTGGCCAACCGTCCCCACATCGGCACATGGTTTCCCATGGGGCGTTTTGGACGCGGCGAAGACAGCGCTGGTGCGGCCCTTTACTTGGCGTCCGAACGGTTGTCGGGGTGGGTTACGGGCACCAGCATGGTGGTTGATGGTGGCGTGTTGGCCGCTGGCGCCTGGATGCGCATGCAGGGCAAGGACACGTTCACGCACCTTCCGATCATTGCCGCCGACGGATACACGGACATTGAATAATGGCGGCGCCAAAAGCCGGGGAAAGTCAAAGAATCGCCCTGAAATGCTTGAATCGGGTGCCGAGATCGTCTGATTGGACGACGCGGCACATCCAGAGCGGCCCAAGGTGGACTTGGAAAAAATGGGAGGATCTAACGTGACGACTTTCGGACACAAACTCTATGGCTACACAGCCATTGGCGCAGCTCTTGTGGCGCTATCGGCGGGTGCCGCCACCGCGCAGGATCAAGACACGTTCCAGATGGGCGCGATTGTCTCCATCACAGGTGGCGGCGCAGCCATCGGGACGGCGGCATCCATGGGCTGGGAATTGGCGGTGGCAGAAATCAACGCCGCCGGTGGCATTTTGGGGCAACAGATCGAGTTGACCATCGCCGACAGCGAAACGGACCCGACACACGCGGTAAGCGAAGCGCGCCGATTGGTCGAGAACGTTGGCATCGGCGGCATGGTTGGCCCGGTGACGTCGCAGGAAACCATTCCGGTAACGGCTGTTCTGACCGAGGCAGGCGTGGCGCAGGTGACGACAGCGGCATCGCCGACACTGACGCCCGACGTCGCGCCCTATCACTTCTCCAACTCGCCCACGGGTCTGAACCAGATGATCGCAAACGTGATCTACGCGGTCGAGGTTCTGGGAGCCGAAAACATCGCCCTGATCTCGGACAATGGCGGCATGTCGCAAGCGGCCGCAGCAGAGATCGCCGCCTACATGGAGGAGTTGGGCTCGCCGCTGGTGGAGATCCAGGAATTTGCGTTCCGCGCCGAAGATATGACACCTCAGATCTTCTCTATGCGTCAATCCGGTGCGGATGCGATCTTGCTGATCAACTCGCTTGTGGATGACACCCGCCGGTTCCTTCAGAACCGCGAAGAAATCGGTTGGTACGTGCCGGTCCTGGGTAGCTTGACGCTGACCAACTACGCGGCCGGTATTGCGAATGATCTCGGCGAAGAAGTGTTCGAGGACGTTGTCTCCGTTCAGTTCAGCGGCATGACCTATTGTGCCGGCGATCCCATTGGTGAAAGCGATTTCGCGCAATATGCGGCCCGCGCGACGGAAGCCTATCCCGATATCGCCGAGGTCGGTGGCCCCTCGGGCATCGCGCCATTTTATGTAGAGCCGCACATCCTGGCCCAAGCCATCGAAGGCGCGGGCACGACTGACGGCGCCGAAGTGGCCGCGTGGATCGAAGCGAATGCCGCCGAGATCGACAACATGTTGGGCACCTTCGGGGCGAGTGGCACGAACCACTTCCTGCCTTCGTCAGATGCCATGGTCGTGGTTCAGAATCCCTACGCACAGCGCGAAGACGGATTGGTAGAACGCATTCAATGCGACGGCTGATCTGAAAAGACAGTCTCTCCCGGAAAGGGGCGGCCAGCGATGGTCGTCCCTTTTTTCATGGGCATCTCAGTGTACGCCCCCTTGGCCATGAAAAAAGGGCCGCCAAGATCAATTGGCAGCCCCCGTTACAAGCGATCCGATAGGATCACGCCGTCAGATCAACGTCTCTAGCTGGGATTTGTCGAACCCTTTGCCATCTTCGGCACGCCCGTTGCGCAGCAGCTTGGGCCAGTTCGGGTCCGCCAAAAGCGCGCGCCCCACCGCCAGCAGGTCGAATTCGCCTCTTGCCAGAGGCGCGGCGACGGCATCCAGGGACGCCGCGCCTGATGACTTGATCCCCGCCTGCGCCAACCCGACACCCCCAACCGAGATGGTCGGCAATCCGGTCAGCTCTTTCACCCATCCCGACATCGTGCGGGCGGGGTCAGCATCAGGGAACCCCGGTTCCCAAACCCGGCGGGTAGAGCAGTGCAAAATGGAAAGACCCGCATCGGCAAGGGGACGCAGGATCTGTCCGAGCATGTCTGGCGTGTCTGCCAACCGCACTTTGTAATCCTGCTGTTTCCATTGCGACCACCGAAGCGAGACGGGAAAGTCCGGCCCGACCGCAGCGCGTACAGCGGCAATTACGGCGACGGGGAAGGCGGTACGGCCCTTATGGTCTCCGCCCCACTGATCGGTGCGACGGTTGGTGCGGTCCCAAAGGAACTCATCCAACAGATACCCGTGCGCCCCGTGCAATTCGACGCCGTCAAATCCGAGCCGTTTGGCGTCGGCGGCCGCCTGTGCATAGGCCGCGATGACGTCGGCAATATCGCCGTCGGTCATCGCCCGGGTCGCGGCATCGCCTTCGGCTGCGGGGTTTGTATTCTCGGAGGGGCCAAGGCCCGGAACGGCGGGTTCGGGTGCCATGCCCGGTTGCCGAAAACTGCCCACATGCCAAAGCTGGGGGAACATTTTGCCGCCCGCCTCGTGGACCGCGTCAATCACCGTTTTCCACCCCTCCAGCGCCGCCCCGTGAAACCGTGGCACGCCCCGATAACACTCGGCCGAGGGGTGATTGATGTAGGTGGCCTCCGACAGGATCAACCCAACACCGCCTTCGACACGGCGTCGGTAATAGGCCGCAACGTCCGCGTGGGGGATACCATCGGGGCAGAAATAACGGCTCATCGGGGCCATGACCAAGCGGTTCGGCAGGGACAGGCCCGCAATGTCTATCGGAGAGAAGAGGGGGGAAAGATCAACGGACACGGATGTTACTCACTTCTTGGCCTTTGCGCATCGTTTCGATGAAGCGCTCCAGCGGTGCGGGGTCGGCCACGGCGGGCGTGGTGTCTGGGCCCGAGCCTTCACGGGACCAGAACGCCGCCCAACTGGGGAACAGGTCGTGGAACCCGCCCTCGTAGGGGTCGCGCCCGGGCCACCGCATTTTCTGATTGCCCAAAGGCGGTTTGTTGAGGTCGGTCGCATACCAGTAAAGCGGCTGACGAGAGCGGAAATACCAGCGCTCGCCGATCCGCTCATAGCGATCATGGTACATCATTTGCATGATGACCCATTCATCACCGGTTTCATGCTCGTTCTTGGAGTAGACGATGCCGACGGCGGTGTCAGGATCGAGGAATTCGATGATCTGGTTGCCAACGTGATGTGATGTGCCAGTGAATTGCTGGCTGAGCGTCTGCGTGAACCATGCTTTCAGCGCCCCGCGCCCGACCTTGCCGCCCCCTGCGCGGACGTCTTCGGGGAACAGGCCGACCAACGCATCCATGTCGCGCATATCGAGGGCGAGCGCGTACTTGGACGGCAGTTGCCGTATTTCCTCGCGGGCCTCGATTCGGTCGAGGCGGGCGCGAATGTCGTTCAAATCAGTGTCGGTCATGTGGGGTTTCCCTGCGGTTCGGTCCAGTTCAAAAGTGCGCGGGGGACGTCGGCCCCGTCCAACAGGCAGGCTTTGCGGGTCACAGCCTGCCACGTCCCGTTTTCCTTGCGAAACGCCCATCGGTTTGCGCTGACCCGCTCTGCCATCCAGCCCCCTGTGGAAGCATCGTGCAAGAGCACGACCGAATAGCCGTGGGCCGTTGCGAACGCCCCGTCCACGACAATCTTGTGGGGCGACAAGACATGCGCGCATCCCTTCGTGACATAGGCGCGATGCTGATCCATCTCCGCAATTCCGGCGATCTCGGCTCGGCCATTCAACGTCACGTCTGCGCCGATGTCATAGGTGCCGTCGGCGGCCCAGATCGCGGCGGCGCCGTCGCCGTCCAGCGCATCAATCGCGGGGCCATATCCCGCTATCAGATCGGCAATGGTCTGGCGATCTTCCAGCGCGGTAAGGCGCTCATTCAGTTTTTCCAAACTCTCAGGCACATGCAGGTCCATCTATTGCGGGAGACAAGGAACACGTCGCACGGCAGGCGGCAATCTAGCATCCTCAGTTCGGACGATGCCCCGTGACAGCGGGCTGTTAGCTCTGCAACCATGGCAGATCAAAGAAAAGACCGAATGGCACGATGGAAGACGGAATGAACGACGAAATCCAGATGATGCAGGATGCCCTTTCGCGGTACCTCGCCGAGGCGGGAGGGCTGAGGCCCGCTCAAGATGCCCACGACGGAGCCGCAGATGATGCGGTCTGGACCGCGTTGGCGAAAGATCTGCAACTGTGCGGAATATCCTTACCAGAAGCGGCCGGAGGGTTGAACCTGGGCTTGGCGGCGCTGACGCCATTGGTGCGCGAGCTGGGCCGGGTGTTGTCTCCTGTGCCGTTCGTGTCCACCGTCGGGGTAGTCGCGCCCGTATTATGCGCCGCCGGAGAGGCCGGACTGCCTTGGCTGGAGAAGATTGCGGAAGGGGATCTGCGCGCCACACTGGGGTGTTGGAACGCGGATCAGGTGACAGCGACAGCAACCGATGACGGCTACCGTCTGACGGGCGATCTGGGCCTGGTTCCCGATGCCCCCGATGCCGATTTGATCGTTGTTCCGGCGACATTGGACGGACAGGTGGTTCTGTTTGCCATGGACGGGCCGGACGCATCGGATGGCGATCAAAGCTTCGATCCGACACACCCCGTTGGCAGGGTGCCGCTTGACGGATGCACGGTGCCTGTGACGCGCCTTCTTCCCGTTGATGGCGGCGCTGATGCCTTGGACACCGCGCTGGACCGGGCCCATGTTGCCCTCGCGGCGGAAGCGGCAGGCGCGGCGCGGGGCGCATTCGATTTAACGTTGGATTACATTCAGGAGCGTCGGCAATTCGGCCGTTCGATCGCGTCGTTTCAAGCCAT
Organism: Gymnodinialimonas sp. 57CJ19; assembly: GCF_038396845.1. NCBI lineage: Bacteria > Pseudomonadati > Pseudomonadota > Alphaproteobacteria > Rhodobacterales > Paracoccaceae > Gymnodinialimonas > Gymnodinialimonas sp. 57CJ19. Next base: position 3,383,528 of record NZ_CP151587.1, on the reverse strand, counting down.
CAAACACCGCATGGCGGCGCTGTTCGTTCAGATCAACACCGCCGATGCGATGATCGCTGGCGCAGCCGAAGGGCTGGACAAGGAGCAGGCGGTTGCCGGTCAAGAGGCCCGCGCTGCTTGGGCCATCGCGCGTGACGTGCAATCCGCCATGGCGTCAGAGGCGATCCAGTTGCACGGCGGCGTCGGGGCGACGTGGGAATACGCCCCGCATCTCTTCTTCAAGCGCGCACGGGCGCAGCAGGATTTGGCCGGGACGCCAAGCCAGAACTTCGCAACCATCGGGCGGGCGCTTTTGGCGGGGGATCTATCCGCCGTGCCGCAGGTGGCCGATACACCCTGGCGCAACGAGGTGCGCCATTGGCTGGACGCACATCTGACGGGTGATTTTGACGTGCTCAAGGATCGGGGTCATGCCGGCGACGGCGACGCAGAGGTCGAGCTGCGCAAGGCGTGGGAACGGGAATTGGCCGGCGGAGGGTGGGTCGGTATCGGTCTGCCCGAAAGCGCCGGCGGTCGGGGCATATCCATCGCGGATCAAGTGGCGTTCCATGAGGAATATGCCGCCCGTGGTGGTCCGGGACGCATGGGCCATATCGGCGAGGGGCTTATGGCGCCAACGCTGATCGAGTTTGGCACAGACGACCAGATAGCGCGTTTTCTGCCGGGCATTCTAAAGGGTGAAACATTCTGGGCGCAGGGCTATTCCGAACCCACCGCGGGCTCGGACCTTGGCGCTGTGCGGACCCGGGCGCGCCTATGTCCCGATACCGGTGATTGGCTGGTGACGGGGCAAAAGGTCTGGACGTCGCTCGCCCATGTGTCGGACTGGGTCTTCGTATTGGCCCGCGCCGAAGAAGGGTCGGTCGGACGCAACGGCTTGGTCTTCTTGATGATGCCGCTAGACCAACCGGAGATTGATACGCGCCCGATCAAGCAGATCAACGGCGAGGCGGAATTCAACGAGATTTTCTTCAACGATGCCCGTGCCAAGGCCTGTGACATGCTGGGCGGCGTGGGCGACGGCTGGAAAATCGCGATGGCGCTATTGGGTCACGAGCGGGGGATCTCGACCCTGGGGCAACAGATGGGGTTCGCGCGCGAGCTGGACACCGTCATTCGCTTGGCGCGCGCGCGCACCGATACGGATACGCTTGCCGAACCGCTTGGCCGTGCCTGGTCCGGATTGCGGGCCATGCGCCACGGTGCGATGCGGATGTTGCAGGCACAATCCGAGGGCCGCGCCGGGCCGGAAATGCTGGGCTACAAGCTGGAATGGTCGCAATGGCACCGCAGTCTGGGGGATCTGGCGATGGATGTCATCGGGCCAGCGGCGGCGGCCTGGTCCGATGATCCGGACGTTCGGCGCTTGCAGCATCTGTATCTGTTTTCCCGTGCGGATACGATCTATGGCGGCACCTCGGAGATCCAGCTCAACATCATTGCAGAGCATGGGTTGAAGATGCCCCGCGAGCCGCGCGGAACAGCCCCATGATCCGCCCCCGTAGCCCCCAGGAGATCGCCGATGCAGACGCGTTGAGCCGTCTTGTCGCGGCCTATTCCCGGGCCGTGGACCGGCGCGATTTGGCCATGCTGAGGGCCCTTTACCTGCCCGAGGGCACCGATGCCCACGGCCGCGCCTTCACCGGGTCGGCAGATGATTACGTCACGTATGTGGAAACTGCGCTGAAAGCCTATTCGGCGACGGCGCATTACGTGATGCAGACCGCGTTCGAGATCGACGGCGACACCGCGCAAGGCGAGGTTCACAAACTGAACTATCACCGCACACATGGGCCGGATGCGCACCATGTGGTCACCGGGTCACGCAGCCTCGATCACTACGCGCGTCGCGGTGGCGCGTGGTTCTTCCGCTCGCGCCATGTGGTGATCGACTGGGTCGATCGCCGGGGCGTGAATGCCGCCGATTGGAATGACCCTGCCGCCACGTCCGAGCGCGGATGCGCAGGGCGCGACGACCCAAGTTACCGAGTGGTGCCAGCCTTTGCGCAGGCCCTCGCTGCACAATGGAATGAGAGGATGGACAATGAAGGACTTTGACAAAAAGGTAGTGGCGATCACGGGGGCAGCGCATGGAATCGGGCGGGCGATCACGCTGGGTTTTGCTGACGCTGGTGCCGATCTGGCGATCTTTGACATCGACGGTGAGGCGCTGGAACAGACAGCGGAAGATGCCCGTGCATTGGGGGCCAAGGTCCACACGATGCAAGGCGACTTCATTGACCTCGATACGATCGTCGCGGCGTTTTCCGGCGCCGTAGAGGCGCTTGGCCCGGTTGATGTGTTGGTGAACAACCTTGGCCAGACGGCGCGCGAGGCCACGACGCCGTTCTCCGAGGCCAAGCATGACACCCTCGATTTTGTTCTCGACATATCCTTGCGCGCGGCGGTTCACTGCACCCGCGAAGTTGTTGCTTCGATGAAAGATCGCAAGGCGGGCCGGATTATCTCGATCTCGTCGGACAGTGCGTTCAATGGCGATTTGGGCTGCGTCGACTACGCCGCCGCCAAGTCCGGCGTTCTGGGCTTCATGCGTGGTCTCGCCCGCGAAATCGGCCCCTATGGGATGACCGCAAACGCCGTATGCCCTGGCCCGACGAACACACGCGCCATGCAACGCATCCCGCGCGACAGCTTTGAGCGTGCCCGCGACGCGGTGCCGATGAAACAGATTTGCGAGCCCGAGGATATCGCCAATGCGGTCTTGTTCCTTGCCTCGGACAAAGCGCGTTACATCACCGGTCAGGCCTTGTTGGTCAACGGCGGGCGGGTGTTCCATTGAGCGGCGTGCAAACTGAACTTACACGGCTGCTTGGGTGCCGCGTGCCTGTCGTGCAAACGGCGATGGGCTGGGTGGCAGAGCCGCCCCTGGTCGCTGCAACGACAAGGGCCGGGGGGTTTGGTTTCCTTGCAGGGGCCTCTATCCCACCGGGCGAGGTTGATGCGCAGATCACACAAGTCGAAAACACGTGTGACGGGAAATTTGGCGTCAATTTCCATATGTTCCAGCCCAACGCGGATGAGATCATCGCGGCAATTCTGGCCCACGCCGATCGCATTCGCGCTGTCAGCTACGGACGCGGGCCAGACGCCGCTACCATCGGGCGCTTCAAGGATGCGGGCATCTTGTGCATGCCCACGGTCGGCGCGCTGAAACACGCCGTGAAAGCGGTGGAGCTCGGGGCGGACATCATCACCGTTCAAGGCGGTGAGGGCGGCGGGCATACCGGATCGGTCCCGACGTCCCTGCTGCTGCCGCAAGTGCTCGATGCGGTCGACGTGCCTGTCGTTGCCGCAGGCGGTTTCCATGATGGCCGCGGCCTTGCTGCGGCGCTGGCGTGGGGGGCGCAGGGTATTGCCATGGGCACGCGCTTCCTGCTGACGACCGACAGCCCGGTCGCGCGCGACACCCTGGAGACCTACCTCAAGACCGGCGACCCGTCGGTGATCCGCGTGACCAAGGCGGTCGATGGCTTGCCACAACGGTTCATCGAAAACGCTGAAGTGCGACGGCTGGAAGGAATGACTGGCGTGAAACGGTTTGTCGCCAGCATTCGCCACGGTCTCGCCTACGGGCGCGCAAACGCGATGAGCTATGCCGACATGGCATCGCTTGCATGGCGTGCGGCGCGGTCTGACGACAGCTCATTCGCGGCAACGGTCATGGCACCCAACCTGCCGACCCTCGTGGTCAAGGGATTGGTGGAGGGCGACACCAAAGAGGGGCTTTTGCCATCCGGTCAGGTCGCGGCTTTGATCGGGGAACTGCAAAGCTGCGAGGCACTGATCTCGGGGATAGAAGCGGACGCATTGGCGCGTATTTCCGCGATGACATCGCTGACACACAACAAGGAGGCGGCCCATGGCTGATCCCATTCATCTGACGATCAACGATCACATCGCAGAGGTGGTCATCGACAATCCGCCTGTTAACGCGCTGGACTCGGCGGGGTGGTTTGCACTGGCCCGCACGATTGAGGCAGCCCATGCAGATCCTGATACACGGGTCGTGGTGATCCGTGCCGAGGGGCGCGGGTTTTGCGCCGGGGTCGACATAAAGGAACTACAGGCGCACCCTGAAAGGATCATCGACGTCAACAAGGGCAATTGGGAAACCTTCCGCGCCGTTCATCAGGGCCGCGCGCCGGTCATTGCTGCCGCGCAGGGATTTGTACTGGGCGGCGGCATCGGCATCTGCGGCTCGGCCGATATCGTCGTCCTGGCGGATGACGCGACGCTTGGGGTGCCAGAGGTCGACCGGGGCGCGTTGGGGGCGGGGGCCCATTTGCAGCGCATGCTGCCACTGCAACTGGTGCGCCGGATGTATTACACGGGCGATCCGATTACTGCGACGGAAGCCGCCAGATGGGGCGGTATCGCCGATGTCGTGCCGCGCGACGCCCTGCGCGACACCGCGATGCAGATTGCCGCGAAGATTGCCGCCAAAAGCCCCACAATGATCGCGTTGGCCAAGGAATCCCTCAACGGGATCGAGGCGACCGATCTGGAACGGGCCTACCGGTGGGAACAAGGCTTTACCGCGCAGGCGTATCTGACCGCCGAAAGCCAAGCCACGCGTGACGCATTCGTGGCCACCGGCCGCGCCGCTGATTTTTCCAAGGATGACAAGAAATGAACAAAGCGCCCGATTATGTGCCCGGCCACGGTCTGCTGAAGGGGCGCTCTGTCCTGATCACCGCGGCCGCTGGAAAAGGAATTGGCTTTGCCACCGCCAGACGAGCGGTCGAGGAAGGCGCCCGTGCCGTGATGGTGTCCGATATCCACCAAGGGCGGCTGGATCAGGCCGTCGCCGACTTGCAGGCGCTGTCGCCCGACTGCGCCGTGTTCGGCCAGATCTGCAACGTAACGGTCGAGGACGAAGTGCAAGCGCTTGTCGCCGCAGCGGAAGAGGCACTGGGTGGCACCGATATCCTCGTCAACAATGCCGGGTTGGGTGGTCTGAAACCTGTGGTTGAGATGCAGGACGATGAATGGACCCGCGTGCTGGACGTGACGTTGACAGGCACGATGCGCATGACCCGCGCCATGCTGCCGTTCATGACCGCGCGCAAGGGCGGGGCCATCGTGAACAATGCCTCGGTTCTGGGCTGGCGCGCTCAAAAAGGTCAGGCGCATTATGCGGCCGCCAAAGCGGGTGTCATGGCGCTGACGCGGTGCTCGGGGCTGGAAGCAGCAGACCACGGTATCCGTATCAACGCGGTCTCCCCCTCGATCGCGATGCATGAATTCCTTGCCCGATCCGCGCCGGAAGAAGCTCTCAAGGCGCTTGCGGATCGAGAGGCCTTCGGCCGCGCCGCCGAGGTCTGGGAAGTCGCCAATGTGATCATATTCCTCGCCTCCGACTACGCCTCCTACATGGTGGGTGAGGTGGTTTCCGTTTCTTCTCAACGCGCATAGGAGCCGTTCATGACGTTTACCTTTACCTCCGCCTCGGAAGTGACTGCGGCCATTGGCAAAAGTCTTGGGCCCACCGACTGGATGGTCATCGAACAGGACCGCATTGACATGTTCGCGGATGCAACTGGCGATCACCAATGGTTGCATGTGGACCCCGAACGCGCCGCCAATGGTCCGTTCGGCAAGACCATCGCCCACGGTTTCCTGTCGCTTTCGCTGGTTAACATGGCTCTGCCTGATCTGTTCATGCCCGACAATCTGGACTGGGGGGTGAACTATGGCGTCGACCGTGTGCGGTTCCCTGCGCCGGTGCCGGTGGGGTCTCGTATCCGGGTCCATGGCGAAATTCTTGAGGCCCAGGATTTGGGCAACCGGATGATCCAGACAAAAGTGCGTCTGACAGTCGAGATTGAGGGCACCGACAAGCCCGCGTGCGTGGCCGATACCCTGCAACGCTATGCGTTTCTGCCCGAGTGAGGTTTCGTTAGTCTCAACAGACGATGAGACGGCGCGGCGCACGGGCCAATGTCTATGCAACCTACAGCAATAAAAGAGTGATTCCATGGACAAGAGGACCGACCTGACCGGTGCGATCGCGACCCTGCGCGACGGCATGACCATCGGCATTGGTGGATGGGGCCCCCGGCGCAAACCGATGGCATTGATCCGCGAAATTTTGCGGTCCGATCTGAAGGATCTGCATCTGGTGTGTTACGGAGGCCCCGAAGTCGGCATGCTATGCGCGGCGGGCAAGGTCTCGAAGGTGACCTATGGCTTCGTGTCGCTGGATAGGATCCCGTTGGAGCCGTGGTTCCGCAAGGCGCGCGAGACCGGTAGCGTTTCGGTAAATGAGCTGGACGAAGGGTTGCTGTTGCTGGGGTTGCGCGCGGCGGCCGAAGGGGTGTCTTTCGCGCCCACACAGGTGGGCCTTGGCACTGCCGTGCCCGAAAATAACCCCTATATGAAAACCGTGGTGTCCCCCTATGACCCGCAGGATATCCTTTTGGCGATGCCTGCGATCCCCTTGGATGTCGCGTTGATCCACGTGAGCCGGGCCGATCATTGGGGCAACACACAGACCGACGGCCCCGATCCCTACTTTGACGATCTCTTCGCCCGAGCATCGGAGCGGGTGATCGTTTCCGCAGAAGAAGTGGTAGAGCGTCTGGACCGGACACATTCTGACCAAGCTTACAAGAGCCTGTTCCACCGAGGCATGGTGAAGTCTGTGGTTCCGGCGCCGCTAGGCGCGCATCCGACCACGTCCCATGGCGTGTATGGGTGGGACATGGACCACCTCAAGACCTATGGCGCGACCGCTGGCGATGCCGAGGCTTGGGCCGAATATATGGCCGAGTATGTGGCGGGTGGCGAAGAGGCTTACCAAGCTGCGGTGGGCGGGGCGGGTGCCGTGCGCAGCCTTCCAATTCCTGTATTTTGAGAGGCGATCCGATGTCCGACACACCTGAATTCACCCTGGCCGAATTGATGATCGTTGCCGCCGCCGAAGCGTTTCGCGGTGATGGCGAATTGTTTACCACCGGTATCGGCACCTTGCCCCGCCTCGCGGCGGGCCTGGCCAAGCTGACGTTTGAACCGGGCCTGATGATGACCGACGGAGAGGCCTTCCTGACGGAAGATCCCGTGCCGCTTGGCGCGCAGGCGGAAGACGTCCCCGGTTTTGCCGGATGGATGCCCTTCAACCGCGTTTTCGCAACCCTGTGGCGGGGGCAGAGACACGCCATGGTCACGCCGGTGCAAATTGACCAATGGGCCCAATCCAACATTTCATGCCTGGGCGACTTCAAGCAGCCGAAGGTGCAGATGCTTGGGGTGCGCGGGTTCCCCGGCAACTCGATTTGCCACAGAAACTCGATGTTGATCCCGGCCCATTCCAAACGGGTATTTGTGGCGGGTGAAGTCGATGTTGTGTCGTCCGTGGGTTACTCGGACAAGCGCTGGCCCGAAGGCATGCGCCGTCCTGATATTCAGGTAGGTCCGATCATCACAGACCTGTGCGTCATGGACTTTGGCGGCCCCGATCATGCCGCGCGTGTCGTCTCACTGCATCCCGGTGTCAGCTTCGACATGGTGCAGGAAGCCACGGGATTTGCGCTTTTGGCGGGCGACGGCATGGGCGAAACGCCAGCACCGACCGCAGCGCAGTTGGAGATCATCCGCCAGCTGGACCCGCACGATATGCGTGCCAAAGCCGTAAAGGGAAACCCACCCGGATTGCGACAAGCGGCATGAGCGCCGCCAAGGGCACTGCCCTTGTGGTGGGCGGCAGCGGTGGCATTGGGGCGGTTATCTGTACAACGCTGGCCCGCGACGGCTGGGACGTGGCGATAACCTATAACTCCGGCCATGATCGGGCAGCACGGGTGGCAACATCCGTGCGCGCGTCCGGACAGGACGCCAGCATTCACCAACTGGATCTGGCACAGCCCGACGCGGCGCCCGCTCTGATCGCGGCGGTGCTTGAAACCCATGGCGCGTTGGATACCGTCATCTACGCCGCGGGCCCGCTCGTCCAATTGGTGCACCTAAGCCGGACCGATCCCGCCTTGATGGAGGGACATCTGATCCAGGACGCATTGGGGTTCTTCCGGCTGATCCACGCGGCATTGCCCGCTTTACGAGACACCAAGGGCTCGGTCGTGGCCTGTCACAGTGCCGCGCAATATCGCTATGCGCCCGCCGATGGTCTGTCGGTTGTGCCAAAGGCAGCCGTTACCGCCACGATGTTGGGCATCGCGAAGGAGGAGGGGCGTTTCGGCGTTCGTGCCAATGGCGTCGGTATCGGCTTGATCGAGGCTGGCCAACACGAGGCGCTATCCGCGTCCGGTGCCATCGACGCCGCGTATCTGGAGGCGGCGGCAAAAGCCACGCCCCTGCGCCGTGCCGGCCGCCCCGAAGACATCGCAGAGGCGGTGGCGTTCTTTGCGGATTCCGCGAAATCGGGGTTTGTGACCGGCCAGACGATCAGCGTGGACGGCGGCTACTCAGTCTAGTTTCATAGCTTGGCCTGGATAAACAAAGGGGTGCCAATTGGCACCCCATCTTCGTTTCCGGGCCGGGATTGTAACGGCTCAGGCCGCCCGGCGCGTCTCCACCCCTTTGCCCAACATGGCCACGCTGGTCAGCACCAGACGCACCAGTTCGGTTTGCCGGTTGATCCCGCATTTGGAGAAAATCGCCCGCAGGTGGGCACGCGCCGTGTTGCGGCTGATGTCCAACTCGGCCGAGGCTTCGTCGAGCGTTAACCCCATGGAGAGGATGCTTGTCAGCGTCGCCTCGGCGGGGGTCAGATCGAACAGTTTGCGTAGCATTGCCTCGCCGGGGGCGCAGGTCCGCTCGCTATCGCGGATCACCAGAGCGCAGGCAATTCCGCCCGACTGGGCAGATTTCGCGATGGGTTGCACCACGATGCCAAGCGCGCGCTCGCACCGGGGCTGGTGGACCCGTAAAACATCCGACGGGCCGTTTTCCGGGTGGCTCAGCGTCGCTTTGATTGCAGATTGCAGCGCCCGGTCTTCGGTGCCGCACAGGGCCGAGATCATGCCGCCGCGTAGCCGCAATCCGTCGCCAGCTGCGATCAGGGTGCTTGCCATTCCCGTCATGGTCACAACGTTGCGTTCAGCATCCAGAAACACGGTGCCGACAGACAAACGCTCCAGCAGATCCGACCCGATGTTGCGTTCCATGTCTGCGGAACTCAACCGGTTCGCAAGCGCAACGGCGCGGTCCAGATGGCACAGAAGGCTTTGCAAAAGCTCCGGTGACGCGGTGTCGGAAGCGGTGCTGGTCGTTGTGCTCAACACCAGACGCCGACCGTCGGTCAGTACGGAGCCGTCCGTGCGCCGACGGCGCATTTCGGCACATTCGTCCATCGAAGGTCCGACCGAGCCAAGCACGACGTCTTCACCGCGTCCGGCGCGGATCAAGCGCACGGCGCGCGCACCGATGGTTTCCGCGATGGCCTGCAAAGCGGCGTCCAGGTCGCCCTCATCAACCGTGGTTCTGTAGATCGTGTCGATCAGGCCCGGATGAATGGCCAGCGTTGAAGTCTGAAAGTCTAGCATGTGTCACGTCTCCCTCTTGCACCGGTAAAACGGCGACTTCCGATCTGTGCCGCACCAGCAGCAGAATCGGCTCCCTGTTCAAACTTTGACGGCCTGTCGACGTATTGTCAAATAAATTGACAGATTGTCGAATTTATCTGCACAGCGTCAATTTTGCGATTGGGTGGTGGGTAGTCGGCTAGTCTCCTCAGACGATGAGAGCGCGGGGCAAATCTGGTCTGCCTCAAGGTGGCTCCGCGCGGGTCGGTAATTCAAAACAAGAGGCTACCCATGGGCGCTGTCATCGTCGCAACCGCAAGAACTCCAGTCGGCAAAGCCTTTCGCGGCGCCTTCAATGATACAGAAGCGCCCGCCATGGCGGGCCATGCAGCCCGAGAGGCGTTGGCGCGTACAGGGTTGGATTCGACGCGCGTGGGTGATGTCGTGATGGGATGTTCCGCGCAACAGGGCACGCAGGGGTACAACATCGGGCGCTTGACCGCCGTCGCTGCGGGTTTCTCCGATAGCGTTCCCGGCATGAGCGTTGATCGCATGTGCTCGTCTGGGTTGATGGCCATTGCGATGGCAGACCGGCAAGTGCGCGAGGATGGGCTGGAGGTCGCGATTGCGGGCGGGGTGGAGTCGATCTCTCTTGTGCAGACCAAGCACAAGAACAGCTACCGCAACATCTCGGATGCCGTGACGGCGCTTTCCCCGCATATGTATATGCCAATGATCGAAACGGCGGAAATCGTCGCGGATCGCTATGGGATCACCCGTGAGGCGCAGGACGCCTTTGCCGCCCAAAGCCAGCAGCGCACCGTTGCCGCGCAAGAGGCAGGCCGCTTTGACGCAGAATTGGCCCCGATGGCGACGGTAAAGAAGGTAAGGACACAGGACGGTGAATGGGTGACCGAGGATGCCATGCTGACCCAGGACGAGGGGATGCGGGCAGGCACCACGGCAGAAAAGCTCTCGGGCCTCGATCCGGTCTACAAGGGGGGCGCGATTGTGCAGGAAGGGCGGTTCATTACCGCTGGCAACAGCTCGCAACTCTCCGATGGCGCATCGGCGCTTGTCCTGACCTCTGACGCGGTGGCAGAGGCCGAGGGTCTGACACCTCTGGGTGCCTTTCGCGGCATGGCCGTGGCGGGGTGTGCCCCCGAAGAGATGGGCATTGGCCCTGTTCTGGCGGTGCCGAAACTATTGGCGCACCACGGGCTGTCGGTGGATGATATCGACCTTTGGGAATTGAACGAAGCCTTCGCCAGCCAGGCGCTCTATTGCCGTGACACACTGGGGATCGACCCCGAAAAGCTGAACGTGGACGGTGGCGCCATTGCCGTGGGGCATCCTTTCGGGATGACCGGCGCGCGACTGGCGGGGCACCTGTTGATCGAAGGCGGTCGGCGCGGTGCCAAATGGGGCGTTGTCACCATGTGCGTGGGCGGCGGCATGGGGGCTGCCGGCCTGTTCGAGATCTTCTCGTAAGGCGCGTTGGGATGGTGCCCGACCGACCCTCGGCCACGCCCGAACGGCCGCGCTTGATCTGCGCCTCTCATACCATCGCGGGTGCCTTGCCGGGGCAGGGGGCGCGACACGGGTTTCACGACCGCGTTGATGCGGTTTCCCGTGCCGGCTTTGATGGAATGCTCGTCCATTTTCGGGATCACGCTGCCCTGGTGGCCGACGGCGCGGACCCTGTGGCGTTGCGGGATGCCGTTTCCGAAGCAGGGCTGAGCGTCCCGGCGGTTGAATTTTTAGCGGATTGGCATGACGCACCGGATCTTGGCTCTGCCGAGCACGCCATAGCAACTGCGCAATTGTTCGGCGCAACGCATATCAACGTTGGCGCAGATATCGCGGGGAAGGATATTCCCCTTACCGATTTGATCCCGCCCTTCCAGAACCTTTGTCGCCGTGCGTCGGACGCGGGACTTGGGATTGCGTTGGAGCTGATCTCCTGGGGCAGGATTTCGGCGTTGCCCGATGCGATCGCATTGGTGGACGCGGGCGGGGCGGCGGCGGGCCTGTTGCTCGATGCATGGCATCTTTCGGTGAGTGGCCCACTGGACACGGACCGCTTGTCAGCCCTTGATCCGTCTCTTGTTGTTGGAGTTCAAATCAGTGATGCTTTTCCGATGACGCCAACGGATCTTCAAACGCGCCTCGCGGCAACACAGAACCGCCTGTTTCCGGGCGAAGGAGGCGGCGTCGATAGCGCCGGATTTCTGGCCGCGCTGTGGCCAGCCGCATGCCGCCACGGTGTCACGGTCGAGGTGATTTCCCCACAAGCGGCCGCGATGCCTGCGAAGCAATGCGCCCGGTACGCGGCCGAGACGGGGCGACGGGCAGTCAAACAGGCGGCTGCACTGATAAGGGATGACCGGTGATGTCAGACACGAAAATGAACACAGCACGCCCGGACACGGACCGGGAACCGCGCCGCGAAACCAACCCCCGCAAAGAGCTGGTGCGCGAAGAGCTGTTGGACATCGCCGCGCGCATGTTCGACGAACACGGGTTTGATCGCGTCTCGATGGCCACAATCGCGCGGGAGGTGGGGCTGGGGCGCTCGGCAATCTATCACTACTTCGCGTCGAAGGACGAAATTCTGGCTTCCATCGTGGAATCCGAGGCTTTGGCGCCGGTCGCGCGTATTCATCAATTGGCGAACGAGCCGGGACTTAGTGCGACGCAACGGCTTCGCGATGTTGTTCTGGATGGCGTGGTGCGGCGCTTGTCGTTCGGGTCTCGGTTCGTGCGGCTTGCGCGGCTGGAAGCACAAATCCCCGATCACCTGCGCAAGGACTACGACCAGTCCCGGCGCGCCATCTACGATGAACACGTGCGATTGATTCGAGAGGGTATCGCGGCGGGAGAGTTTCGCCGCGTAGACGCCCAGATCTCGGCGTTTTCAATTATCGGTATGGCGAACTGGACCTCGCGCTGGTACCGCGCCGACGGACGGTTGAGCGCGCAAGAAGTTGCAGAAGCGATCGCCGATCTTGCCCTCAGCAGCATTTGCGGCCCGGAAGCATCCGATCACCGGCTCGAAACCCTGCGCGCGCGATTGGGCTCCGTGATCGACGACTTGGGCGGCATCGCGGAAAGCATCGGTCCGCCAACGGAATCTAAACCTTAGTCCGTAGGGACGATGGTTCGCCCGCCATGACCGTTCATGGTTGGGACACTGTCAGGGTGGTATCCAAGTTTGGACGATCCACGTGTCATGACGGCGCAGAACCGTTTGGGAGGATGGATGTTTAGCGATCTTTTTATGAACTTCGATATGGTCTCGACGATCATACTGCGAGGGGCCGCGGTGGGGGCACTATTTGCCATCATCGCGATGAGTTTCAACATCGTTCATAACGCCACCGGCATCCTGAACTTCGCGCAGGGTGCGATCTTCCTGTTGGGCGCGTTCGGGGCGTATGTGTTTGCCAACCGGGTGGGCTTCGGCATCTGGATTCCGGTCCTGATCCTTGTCAGCATCGGCATCGGTATTCTGACCGCCGCCCAGGGGTGGCTGACGCTCAAACCGCTGCGATCCTCTGTGGAACAGAACAGTTGGATCATTTCGACGGTTTCCGTATCGGTCATCATTGCGTCGCTGCTGACGCTGAACTTTGGCGTCTTCGGCAACATGGTTCGCGGCCCCGTGCCACGGGTCGAGATCTTTGGCGTCCGCACGCCGGGGGCGTTCCTTCTGGCCATTGCCTCCATGTTCTTGTGGTATTTTGCCCTGCGGTGGTTCCTGCGGCGTACCTTCTACGGGCTGGCAATCAGCGCATTGAGCCAGGACTTCGAGGCCGCCCGCGCAGCAGGTCTTGATGTGCGGAAGTTGCAACTTCTGGCTTTCGGTATCTCAGGTGTCATCGTGGGGTCCGTGGGCTTCATGGTTGCCCCGATGATTTCGGTCAGCCCTGACGCGGGCCTGCGCTATGTTCTCAATGGGTTCGTGGCGGCCGTCGTTGGCGGGATCGGAAACAACACAGGCACCCTGATCGGAGGGCCGCTTGTGGGCATCGTCGCTGCAATGACGGCGTTTTACATCGGCGGCGCCTATCAGGATCTGGCCTCGCTTCTGGTTCTGGTTGCGATCCTCATGTTCTTGCCACAAGGCCTGTTTGGCCGTGCAGCCGCGCGGAAGGTGTAAGATGAACACGCAAACCTTGAATAATTCGCAATCCCCAGCGGCGCCGAAAAACTCGGGCTTTGACAGCGACATGCAGCAGCTTTGGCTGGCGACAGGTCTGTTGTTGATTACCGGTATCGTGCCGGCGCTGATCGGAAACTCATATTGGGAGCACTCCTTCCAGCTTATGAATATCTACATCGCTGTGACGGTCTTGCAGAACTGGCTTTTCGTGGACGCGGGCCAGAAATCCTTTGGCCAAGGCGTCTTGCTGGGGCTTGGCGCTTATGGCTTTGCCATCGCCTACGGCATCCACGAGATGCCCCTTGCCTTGGGGCTACTGTGGGGTCTGATCGCGGCGGCGGGGGGCGGGCTGTTGTTCGCACTTCCGGCGCTGCGGGTGCAGGGGTTCCACCTGGGCTTCGTGACGCTATCGGCGGCGGTCGTCTTCCCGCAGTTGTTGCTGCAAATGGATGATCTCACGCAGGGGCTCAACGGTATTCCCATGTCGATGCCGTCCTTGAACGAGCCTTTCCTGTTTGGCATCAGTGGCTTGTCACTGCTGTGCACGGCGGCGCCGATCGCGGCACTGACGTTTCATCTGATGATGCGCCGCTCCCGGCTTGGCCGGCGCATGCGCACCGCTGCGGAAAGCCCCGAGGCCGCGCGCTCGCTTGGCATTCGTCCCGGCGTGATGAGCTCTGCCGCGTTCCTTATTGCCGCCATCGGCACCGGCATCTGCGGCCTGCTTTTCGTTCCTGCGGTAAGCTTTGTGACACCGCAAAGCTTCTTGATGGATGTCTCTTTCATCTTCTTCTTTGCAGTGGTTGTCGGTGGGCGCGGGCAAATCCTGGGGCCGGTTATCGGAATCTGGGCGGTCTTCACGATACCCAACATCCTGCTGGTCGACCTAGCGCATTACAAACCGCTGGTTTACGGGTTCATCACGCTTTTCGTCGTGTTGGTATTTCCCGATGGGGTCGTTGGAACGGTCGAGGAATGGCGCCGCAAACGGAGCCAAAGCGGCGGCGGCGAGCGCGCCTTTCACCTGACGGCGTTGACGGATTGGCTATCGAGCCTGCCAGATCACGCGACCAGCCCCGACGCCGAGCCGATCATCTCGGTCAAGGGGGCGACCAAGCGTTTCGGCTCTGTGGTCGCCGTTGACCATGTCGATATGGATCTTCGGCCGGGCGAAATTCACGGTCTGGTCGGGGCGAACGGATCGGGAAAAACCTCGCTTCTGAACATCCTGAACGGTTTCAGCCGCATGAATGATGGCAGCTACACCTTCACCGGGCGCGATGTCTCCGCGGCATCTGCGCCGGGAATTGCGTCCCTGGGTCTGGGGCGCACGTTTCAGACGCCCCGTATCTTCCCGTCGTTCTCGGTGTGGAACAACGTACGCGTCGGTCTGGATGCGCGCGAAACGGCCTTGCCCGAAGAACTGGCCCGGATCTTGCGTCAGATGGAGGCGGAACATGCCGACGGAATGCCGACGCTTCTTTCCCACGGTCAGCGCCGCATTCTTGAGGTCGTGCGCGTGGTGTTGAAAGACAGCCGTGTCGTGCTTTTCGACGAACCTGCCGCGGGCCTTTCTAGCGAAGAGCGGGCGGAATTCTCGAACCTTGTGCGGTTGCTTAGCCAAAAACTTGGCACGGCGGTGGTACTGGTGGAGCATGACCTGGAGCTCGTCTGGTCCATTGCGGACCGGATCACCGTGCTGGAGACCGGGCAGGTCGTGGCGCAGGGCCGCCCCGATGATCTCGCGAAAGACCCCGCCGTTCAGCATCTTTTTGTGGGAGGCGATCATGCCATTGCTTGAAGTCAAAGGTTTAACCGCTGGATACGGCGATATCCCCGTTGTGCGCGATGTATCCCTGTCCATCGAACCCGGAGAAATTCTGTTGATCGGCGGCGAAAACGGCGCGGGCAAGTCGACGCTGCTGCGTGCGATCAGTGGGTTCAACACGCCAAGCTCGGGGTCTGTCGTGCTCAACGGCAAGAACGTCACGGGCTTGCCGCCTGAAAAAGTGGCGCGTGAAGGGTTGCGGCTGGTCCTCGATAACCACCGCGTCTTTCCGGAGTTGACGGTCTACGACAACCTTCGCTTGGGCCAGGCGGCGGCAGTGCGCGACAAGGGAAGTTTTGAGAAATCGCTTCGGGAGATCCATGAAGTGTTTCCGATCCTCCAGGAAAAGCGCGATCAGCCAGCCCGTGACCTTTCAGGCGGTCAACAACAGATCCTGGCTTTGGGGCAGGCGTTTGTCGCCCGACCGAAGGTTCTGCTGTGTGACGAGCCTTCCATGGGTGTCGCCCAGATGCTGTTGCCGCCGATCCTGTCTTTCTTGCGAAAGTGGGCGGAATCCGGCACCGCTGTCGTGATCGTGGAGCAGCACTTGAAGTTGACACAACCCTACACCGACCGCGCAATGATCATCAGCCGGGGCGAAGTGGCGTTGGAATGTGCCTCGAGCGATCTTGATGCGCGGCTGGCAGATTGGAACGCTGAACGCCTGGCGACGGCCTCCAATGGGTGAGTATGCAGCGTTACCGGCTTCGGCGGGGCCCGTTTGTTGGACAGGATACGTCGGACCCGATGACATCGACGAAAACGGGCATATGAACGTGAAATCCTATGACCGGATCATGGAGAACGCCGATATGGCGTTCTTTTATGATATGGGGTGGACGCCGGCGTACCCTCAGCAAGAGGCGAAAGGCTATTTCCGCGTCGAGAAGCATGTCCGCTATCAGGCGGAATTGCTGGAAGGCACGCCAATCTGTGTCACCGCATGGTTGGCCGCGACGGACGGCAAGCGGTTCCATCTGTTTTTTCAGCTTTGGAACAGGTCGGACGGTCGCCGCTCTGCCACGATGGAAACCATGCTCCTCCATATGGATCTGACAACCCGCAGGCCCGCGCCAATCCCCGATAACGCGCAATCCCGTGCCTGGAACGCCCTGCTGGAAACGCAAAAAGGTGTGCCTGTGCCTGAGGGTCTTGGACGCCGCGTCAGCATGGACCGCCAGGACTAAGGCGGGTGCGTTAGTCTCAACAGACGATGATTGCGCGGCCCGTGGCGCGTAGGTCTGACAGGGAAAACGGGCGACCGAACCAAGGGCGCGCCTGCATAGGACAAGGACCGAAACCCATGACGCAAGATCAGCCAAGCGCGCCACAGTACGAGACAGATGAACCGGTCACATACCGCGTCGAAAACGCTGTGGCCTGGATCATGATGAACCGGCCCAAATTCAACAACGCCCAAAATTCCCAGATGACCTATGCTCTGGACGATGCGTTCCGCCGTGCCGTTGATGATGACGACGTGAAGGCCATCGTTCTGGGCGGCGAGGGGAAGCATTTCTCCGCAGGTCACGACATTGGCACGCCGGGTCGCGATGTGGATCAACCGTTTGAGCGGCGCTTGTTGTGGGAAGACCACACCAGGAAGGACGGCGCAGAGTTCCTCTATGCGCGCGAGCAGGAGCAATACCTTGGCATGTGCCGTCGGTGGCGCGATTGCCCAAAGCCCACCATCGCCATGGTGCAAGGCGCCTGCATCGCGGGCGGCTTGATGCTGGCTTGGGTCTGCGACCTGATCGTCGCGTCAGAAGACGCGTTCTTTCAGGACCCGGTGATCCGGATGGGCATTCCGGGCGTCGAATATTTCGCCCATGCGTTTGAGTTGCCGCCGCGTGTCGCCAAGGAATTCTTGCTTCTGGGCGACCGGATGCCTGCCGCGCGGGCCGAGACGTTTGGCATGGTCAACAAGATCGTGCCACGCGATGAGCTTTCCGCAACCACGACACAATGGGCCGAGAAATTGGCCGGGATGCCGCCGCTTGGCATGTGGTTGACCAAACAGGCGGTGAACCATGTGGAGGATGCACGGGGCAAGCGCACCTCGATGGATGCGGTGTTCCATATGCATCACTTCGCCCACGCCCAGAACGAACTGGTGTCTGGCGACAGGCTTTCGGGCCTCGACGCGGGCGGAATGGCGAAAGCCAACAAAGACGCCGCGAAGAAGGGCTGATTTTTCATGGACCTGACATTTACCCCCGAGGAAAACGCCTTCCGAATGGAGGTGCGCGATTGGATGGCCGACAATGTGCCCGCCACGCCATTGCCCAGTTTCGATGCCTCGCGTGAGGGGTTTGAAGCGCACCGCGCCTGGGAGGCGGTCCTGAACGAGGGGCGATGGGGCATGGTCACATGGCCAGAGGCCTACGGTGGACGCGGTGTCGACCTGATCCGCTGGCTGATCTTCGAAGAAGAATACTACGCCGCCCGTGCCCCTCTTCGGGTCAACCAGAACGGAATTTTCCTGTTGGGGCCGACGTTGATGGAATTCGGAACCGACGCGCAGAAAAAGCGATTCCTGCCCAAGATGGCGACCGGTGAGGAAATCTGGGCGCAGGCGTGGTCCGAACCTCAGGCCGGATCAGATATGGCAGCGGTCCGGGCAAAGGCCGTGCGCGACGGTGATGAATACGTGCTCTCAGGTCACAAGATCTGGTCGTCACGGGCGGTCTATGCCGATTGGGCCTTTGGTCTGTTTCGCAGTGACCCGGATAGCGAACGCCATCACGGGCTCAGCCTCATCCTGTTCCCCCTCGACACGCCGGGCGTCACACGGACTCCGATCCACCAGATCAACGGCGAACACGGGTTCGCGGAACTGCATTTGGACGACGTCCGGGTGCCTGCGGAAAATATCCTTGGGGCCGAGGGCGAGGGGTGGAAAATCTGCATGGCCACGGCCGGGTTTGAACGGGGCCTTATGCTGCGCAGCCCCGCACGCTATCAAATGGCCGCACAGGCGCTTGTGGCTTTGGCGCGCTCTCAAGGGGAGGCGCTCGATCCCACCTTGCGCGCACGGGTCGCGGATGCCTGCATGGGGGCCGAGGCCTATGCCCTGTCGATCTACGCGACCGCCTCTCGGTTGGTCGCGGGGGGCTCGATCGGGGCCGAGGCATCCACCAACAAGATCTTCTGGTCCGAGCTGGACATCGCGCTGCATGAAACCGCCCTCGATATTTTGGGCGGCAGCGCGGAATTGCTCCCGGGCGCTGATGCGGCGCCCGATGCGGGCGGTTGGCTGGACGGGTATCTGTTTTCCCTCGCCGGACCGATCTACGCCGGAACCAACGAGATCCAACGCAACATCATCGCCGAGCGGATGCTCGGCATGCCAAGGAAGTGACCGCGATGCAATTCGTCTTCACCCAAGAACAGTTGATGATGTCCGAAATGGTGCAGGGGTTCCTGACGGAGCATTGCACAACTGCAGACCTGCGAAAGCTGGCGGCATCGGAGGGATGTTTTGATCAGGCCCGGTGGCAGGGCTTGGTCGATCTGGGACTTCTGGGCGCGTTGATGCCCGAGGCTCAGGGCGGCCTCGCGTTGTCGGGGCCGGACGTGGTGGATATTGCCCAGGCCTGTGGCGCGGCCTTGTTGCCCGAGCCTTTGTTGAACGTCATGGGCGTTGTTCTGCCCGCTTTGTCCTCTCTGGGGCAAAAGGCGTTGATCGCCGATGTTTTGGCAGGGTCGACCCACGTCGCCGTGTCCCACCCGGACGCGCGTCTTGTCGATGGCGCGGACCGGGCCAGTCATTTCCTGATCATGGACACGGATCGGGTGCGCCTTGCGGCGGCCGCGAACGTCACGCTGACACCGCAACCGACAATCGACCCGTTGCGCCGGCTACTCACCGTGACCAGCACAAGCGCAGACGTAGTGGCCGAGGGCGATGCCGCGGCGCAAGTCACAAACCAGGCCGCTGACGCGGGCGCGTTTTTTGCCGCCGCGCAACTTCTGGGCATCGCGCAGAAGGCCATTGATATCTCGGTCGCTTATGCTTGCGAGCGTACGCAATTCGGCAAGCCCATTGGCGTCAATCAAGCGCTGAAGCATCATTTGGCCAGCGCGCAGGTCGCGGTGGAATTTGCACGCCCGGTGCTGCATGCGGCATCGGCGCTGTTGCCGGGGGCGGGGCAGGCCACGAGCGCCCGGATCAGTCACGCGAAAATCGCCTGTGGCCGGGCGGCGGACCTTGCCACGCGCACGGCCATTCAGGTCCACGGCGGCATGGGCTACTCGCAAGAGGCCGACGTGCATCTTTATCTCAAGCGTACCTTGGCGTTGCGCCGGACCTTTGGCACCGAAACACACCACCGAAATCGCTATGCAGCGCGGCTGGACGCGCTGCCTTTCGCCCCCGACACTCTTTTCCCGCAGGAAACATCCCATGCCTGAAGCCTATATCATCGACGCCATCCGCACTCCCGTGGGCCGCAAGAAGGGCAGTTTCGCAGACCTGCACCCTGCCGATCTTGGGGCCCATCCGATCAAGGTCCTGATGGAACGCACCGGCATAGATCCGGCAGCGGTCGACGATGTGGTCTTTGGCTGTGTCGAAACGCTTGGGCCACAAGCAGGCGACATTGCGCGGACCTGCTGGTTGGTGGCGGGGCTGCCCGAGCATGTTCCCGGCGTCACGGTTGACCGCCAATGCGGCTCGTCCCAGCAGGCCGTCCATTTTGCCGCGCAAGGTGTGATGAGCGGCACGCAGGATCTGGTGGTGGCAGGCGGGGTGCAAAACCTCAATGCGATCCCGATTTCCGGGGCGATGATGGCGGGGCAGGCGTTTGGTTTCCCGGATCCGTTCTCGACCTCTCCGGGGTGGCAAGCCCGCTATGGGGATGCCGAGGTGAACCAGTTCCGCTCTGCCCAGATGATCGCCGACAAGTGGGAGATATCCCGCGATCAGATGGAAGCCTTCGCCTTGGAAAGCCATACCCGCGCCCTGGCGGCGATGGACGAAGGCCGTTTCGCCCCGGAAATCGCGCCGCTCAACGGGCTCGATCACGATGAACCGCCGCGCCGTGATACCACGCTGGAGCGTATGGCGACCCTGCAACCGCTGCGCGAAGGCGGCACGATCCATGCAGGCGTCGCAAGCCAGAACGCCGATGCCGCGGCGGCCTTGCTGATCGCATCTGAGCGGGCGGTGAAGGATCACGGCCTCAAGCCCCGTGCGCGCATTCACCATCTGACCGTGCGCGCCGCTGATCCGGTCTGGATGCTGACCGCGCCAATCCCCGCAACGCAACATGCCTTGGCGAAAGTCGGGTTGAGCGTCGACGATATCGACCTGTTTGAATGTAACGAAGCATTTGCGTCGATCCCGATGGCGTGGATGAAGGAACTTGGCATTCCCCACGACAAGGTCAATGTGAATGGAGGCGCTATCGCGCTCGGGCATCCCCTTGGCGCCACCGGCGCGCGGTTGATGACCACGATGCTATACGAGCTGGAACGCCGCGGCGGGCGCTATGGTTTGCAAACCATGTGCGAGGGCGGGGGCCAGGCCAACGTGACCATCATCGAGCGTCTCTAGACCATGGCCTGTTGCGCGTTCGAGGGGCTGCGTCCGGTGGCGGGCTCACCAGCGCGGATCGCGCGGTCCCTGTCAGCGGATGAGATCGCTTGGCGCAACAACGGCCACGGTGAATACCAGCGCCTGGCAAAACGCGCCCTGGGCAGCCTGTGCGAAACCGCGCCGCTGACCGAAATGGAACCGAACCGCCCGCGCAACAGGGAAAATGCGATCCCGGTGCGATTGGGGCGAAATACACAGAATGAGGAGGCTCGAGATGGGCATTTGTGACGACCGGGTGGTGATTGTAACAGGCGCGGGCCGGGGCCTTGGCCGCGCTTATGCGCTGGAGCTGGCGGCCCAGGGGGCTGCGGTTGTGGTAAATGACCTGGGCGTCAGCAACCATGGCGAGGATACGGGCGAAAGCCCCGCAGATGCCGTCGTGGCCGAGATCACGGCAGCCGGCGGACGCGCTATTGCCAACCACGCCGATGTTGCCGATTGGGACGCGACGGGCACCATGGTTGCCCAGGCAATCGAGACCTTCGGCGGCCTCCACGCAGTGGTCAACAACGCCGGTTTCGTGCGCGACAGGATGTTTGTCTCGGCTACGCCGGATGAGTGGGACGCAATCATGCACGTCCACCTGCGCGGCCATTTTTGCACCTCTCGCCATGCGGTGGATTACTGGCGCGGCCAGGCCAAGGCGGGCAAGCCGGTGGACGGGCGTATCGTCAACACCACGTCGGGCGCCGGGCTGCACGGCTCCATGGGGCAGACGGCCTATTCAACGGCGAAGGGCGGCATTGCCACGATGACATTGGTTCAGGCGGCGGAACTGGCACGTTACGGCATCACGGCCAATGCGCTGACTCCCAACGCCCGTACGCGAATGACCGAAGGCGCATTCGGCGAAGCGATGAGCAAGAAGGACGGCGATTTTGACACGTTCGCGCCCGAAAACACCGCTCCGCTTGTGGCGTGGCTGTGTTCTGCGGCGTCGTCAGAGGTAACGGGGCAGGTGTTTGAACTGATTGGCGGCAAGCTGACGCTGTGTCTTGGCTGGAGCGATGGCCCCTCGGAAGATGCCGGTCGCATGTGGCAAGCCGAGGAAGTCGGCGGTGCCGTGGACCGGCTGATGGCTGATCGCCCCAAGGCCAAGCCGGTGTGGGGGACGTCCTGAACGGGCACTCCGGGGGCTCAGCCCCCGGAATGCTGCGCCACCAGATCAAGGAACAGGGGCCGCTCGCCCCCGCCGTGAACCTCCAGCACCGCGCCCGAGACATAGGCAGCCATCGGACTGGACAGATACAACGTGGCCGCCGCGATATCGGCTGGCACCCCCAGCCGTTTCAGCGGCAAGGACGCCGCAATCGCTTCCTGTGCTGCCGCGGTTCCGTAGGGCAAGGCATCGCCGCCACTGTCGACCAGCCCCACCACGATCGCATTGACCCGAACGGTCGGCCCCCATTCTGCGGCCAGGCTGCGTGTCAGGCCCAAAAGTCCGGCCTTCGCGGCCCCGTATACCGCCGTCCCCGGCGAGGGCCGCGTTCCTGAAACCGATGCGATATTCACGATGCTGCCCCCCCCTTCATTGCGGACCATCCACGAATGCACGGCCTGCGCCATGTGGATTGGCGCCATCAGGTTGAGCGCGACGATCTTTTCGTGAAACCGGGGCGAGACCGTCGCCGCATCGGACGCGGGCGCGCCGCCGGCGTTATTGACGAGGATATCAATCCGGCCAAAGGCTTTGCCCACACTGGCCACAAATTCGGCAACCGCGCCCGCGTCGCGCACATCGCAGGGCCAGAAACGAGCCGTCTTGCCGCCGCCTTGGGGCAAGACCTCTGGTGCGCTGCGCCCGCAAATCGCAACTTCCGCCCCGGCCTCCAGCAACATTGCGGCGATCCCCGCGCCGATGCCCCGGCTGCCACCGGTTACGATGGCAATCTTGCCGCCCAGGTGAATGTCACCCGAAGAGATTGGTGCGCGCATAGCGTTGATCCTTGTTCCAAATTCCGTGGCTCAGACCTAGAGAAGATGCAGCCAAAGACGTCGTCTTATTGGACGATGCCATTTCCCGGCCGATTGGGGCAATGCTTTCACACCGACCGAACAGGTTGCAATTTCTGGATCTTTCAGGGGGCGTGATGCTCGTATCACACGATTGGACTTTCACCACATTGCCTGCCTGCTGTGCACGCGCGGCCGAGGTTTACGGCGAGGACATGTTCATTGACGACGGCGCCACACAGCTGAGCTTCCGCGCGTTTGACGCGCAACGGAAAACTTTCGCGCGGGCGTTGATTGCTACAGACGTGATGGCGGGCGACCGTGTCATGATCCTTGCGCCAAATTCCGCAGAATGGCTGGTGGCCGCGATGGGGATTGCCAGCGTCGGCGCGATCCTGATCCCGGTCTCCACACGTTTCAAAGGGGCCGAAATCGAGGATCTGGCCCTGCGCGGCGGCGCGAAACTCATCGTGTCGGTGGGGGATTTTCTGGGCAGCCATTATCCCGACATGCTGACCGCACCCACCCGCGCACAGATATCAGAGGTTGTGGTCATCGGGGCCACACAAACGGACACCGCATGGGATGCCTTCATGGCGCGTGCCGATGCTGTGCCTGAGCAGGTTTTGGCACAGAGAGAGGCCGCGCTCACGCCCGACACAATCTGCGATATCCTGTTTACCTCGGGCACAACGGGGCGCTCCAAAGGTGTCATGTATGCCCATAAGCAGTTTCTTGATGTCGTGGCCGCATGGACAGCCCGCGTGGGCCTGCGCCGTGGCGACCGCACCCTGGTGATCCCGCCATTCTTCCATGCGTTCGGGTATCGTGGCGGCGCGATCGGATCGTTGATCGTCGGGGCAACGGTGGTGCCCCATCAGGCCTTCGACGCAGAAGAGGTTCTGGAACGGGTCGCCCGCGACAAGATCAGCGTCATTCCCGGCCCCCCGGCGATCTTCCAGGGCATGTTGAACCACCCCGGCTTTGAAAACATTGATCGCTCAACACTTCGCTTGGGCATCACCGGCGGCGCGGTCATTCCGTCTGTCCTCGTGGAACGCATGCGCAGCGATCTGGGGTGTGAGGGCGTGTGCAATGGCTATGGGCTGACGGAATGTGGCGGCTATGGAACCATGTGCAACACCACCGATCCTATTGCGACGGTGTCGAAAACTGCGGGCAAACCGATGCCGGGCATCGAGCTTGAGATCATGAACCCTGAGGGGGAAATCCTGCCCCGCGGCGAAACCGGAGAGATCGTGATCCGCGGCTACATCGTGATGCAGGGCTACTTTGATGATCCCGAGGCAACCGCGGCGACGATTGACGCCGACGGCTGGCTGCATACCGGTGACGTGGGGCGCTACGACGATGACGGCAACCTCGTCGTCGAGGATCGCATGAAGGAGATGTTCATCACCGGCGGGTTCAACTGCTACCCCGCCGAGATCGAACGCATGTTGTCCGCCCACCCGGCGGTGGGACAGGTTGCTGTGATTGGCATCGACGATGCGCGAATGGGCGAAGTCGGGAAAGCCTTTGTCGTGCTGCGCCCGAACTCAAGCGTTAGTGAAGCTGACCTGATCGCCTGGTCCCGCGACCATATGGCCAACTATAAAGTGCCCCGCGCGTTCGAGTTCAGAACAGAGCTTCCGCTCAGCCCGCAGGGTAAGGTTCTCAAGCGTCTCCTCTCAGAGGACGTTGCCTGAAACGCGCGCGGGTTCGCGCTGCGACGGCCCGGATCGGCCCGGAACCGCAGGGTCATCGGGCACAGCGGGCACCACCCCTTGTAAGGGGATTTCGCACGGGCATTACTGCGCCGCAACGGTCTCCTCTGCGGTACTCTCGCGCGAAAGACGTTTTGCGGCCATGCCGGGTACTGCCCCCCAGACGGTAATCCAGCGATAAAACACCGGCGTCAGGAAAAGGGTGAAGACGGTGGCGAAGCCCAAGCCGCCGACGATGACCCAGCCCACGGCGATCCGCGCCTCTGCGCCCGCGCCCGAGGTCAGGATCAGGGGCAAGCCGCCGAAGACGGTGGAGACCATCGTCATCATCACAGGCCGGATGCGCAGGCGCAGGGCGTCGCGGATGGCGCTGTCGATATCCTGGCCCGCCTCGCGCAATTGGTTGGCGAATTCGACAATCAAGATGCCGTTCTTTGCCATGACCCCAATCAGCATCACCAAGCCGATTTGGCTGTAGTAATTCAACGACCCGCCAGTCACGGAAATCGCCAGAAGCGCCGCGGCCAGCCCGAAAGGCACCGTCAACATGATAACCAAGGCGCTGGCAACGCTTTCAAATTGGGCGGCCAGCACAAGGAACACGATCAGGAACGCGACGCCGAACACCGTGTACATCGCCGTCTGGCTATCGCTCAGCGATGCGGCCTCTCCGATGAAGATCAGGCCCATGCCGTCGGGCAGGCTGGTCTGTGCGATCTCGGACAGGCGGGCCATGGCGGTGCCCAGATCGACGCCTTCGGCAAGGTTGGCCTGGGCGGAAACGGCCAGCGCGCCGCCTTGGCGTTGAAGCGAGGATTGGGTCACGATTGGTTCCAGCGTCGCGGCCGAGGACAGAGGCACATAGCCGCCGCCGGGCAGACGCAACTGGATCGAGTCGAGGTCCGAGGGGTCATTGATCGGCGGCCCGCCGGGGACCACGGACACATCGGTTTCCTGGTCGTCGGCAAACACGGTCACGGCGGTGGTGCCTTGGATCATCGCGCTGACGGTTTGGGTGATCTCCGCCTCCGTCAGACCAAAGAGCCGGGCCATTTCGGGATCAACGCGCACCTCGTACTGGGCTTGCACGGCATCGTTGGACAGCTGCGCGTTGAAGAAGCTTTCGTCTCGGCCCATGGCGGCCACAAGCTCGGCTGCGGCCTCGGTCATGTCATCGACATTGGTGCCGGTAATCGCAAATTGCAAACCTTGTCCGCCGCCGCGAATGTTGAGGCTGTTGGTGGACCGGGCGCTGGCCTGTACGCCGGGAACCTCGGCCAAAAGGGTGCTGATCTCGGACACGATCTGTTCTTGCGAGAAGTCCCGTTCATTCCAATCGGGCAGGCGCACGATAATGAAGGCGCTGGTGCCACTGCCAACACCGACAATGCTTTGCACCGCCGCGATCTGGCCGCTTTCCTGGTATGGGGTCAGGATTTCCTCGATCATCTCCACTTGGGTGTCGAGGTAATCAATCGTGGTGTCCGACGCGCCCCGCGCTGACACAAGAAAGAAGCCGCGATCCTCGGTCGGGGTGATGCTGGAGGACAAGGACCCCGCCGCGCCCGCTGCGATAATGGCAAAGCCGCCCGCGACGGCCACGACGATCAGGGGCATCCGAATGGCGTGGTCCATCACGGTGTCAAACGCCCGCGACAGCCAACCGGGTTTGGACGGGGCAGGGGTCGTGTCTGCGATTTTGCCGGGGTCAAGGAAGGCCGCAAGCACCGGGGCAAGCGTCAGCGCCGTGATCGACGAAAGGGTCACCGCAAAGGCCAGCACGAAGCCGAATTCGCTGAACACGCCGCCCGCTTGACCGGGCAGGAACGAGATCGGGATAAACACCGCCGCAAGGGTCGCGGTGGTGGAGATAACCGCAAAGAACACCTCATTCGTGCCAGACGCCGCCGCCGCAAACGCGCCCAAGCCCTGCTTGCGCTTTCTCACAATGTTCTCAATCACAACGATGGAATCGTCCACCACCATGCCGGTCGCCAAGACCAACGCCAGAAGGCTGATGGTGTTGACGGAAAAACCGGTGATCCAGATCGCTGCGATCGTGCCAACCAAGGCCACGGGAATGGTGATGGCAGGGATGATCGTCGCCCGAGGCGAGCGCAGGAACGCGAAGATCACCGCAATCACGATAAGGGTCGCAAGGCCGATGGATTTGATTACCTCGCTGATGGAGCCTTCGATGAAAATGCCATCATCCGACGTCACCACCAACTCTACCCCCTCGGGAAGCGCGGCGCGGAGTTCTTCCACCGCCACGCCCACATCGCGCGAGATCGCAAGCGTGTTGCCCACCGATTGCCGCGTAATGTCGAGGCCAACAGCCGTCTGCCCGTTGACCCGCGTGACTACTGCGCCGTCTTCCGGCATCAGGCGCACGAACGCCACATCGGCGACGCGGGTATTGGCGTCGATCGGCACTTGGCCGACCATATCCACAGTCACATTGGCATTGCCGACCCGCAGGGCCAGGGTTTGGGTATCGGTCTCCAACGTGCCCAGGGGGGTGTCATCACGCAGCGCCGCCAAAGCGGATGAGACGTCAAAAATCGTCAGGCCACGGCTCAGCAGGCCAGGGCGGTCCAAGGTGACGCGGAACTCGTTGGCACGGTTGCCGCGCACAGTGACTTCGGCGATGCCGTCGATGGTGGACAGACGGTCATAGACCGCGCCTTCGGCCAAGGCGGTCAGCGTGTTCAGATCCGCGTCCCCCAACAGGGCAAGGCGAATGATGGCATCGGCGGCGGCATCGCTTTTGGTGACCGTGGGGTCATCATCAAGGCCGTCGGGCAACTGGCGCAGGGTGCTCGACACGATCTCTCGGGCCTCATTGGCGGCAACATCCACATCGGTGCTGCCGGAAAGCTCAATGGTGATGCGGCTGGATTCAGCGCTGGAGGTGGACTCCATGTAAGCGAGGCCTTCCAACGCGCTGAGCGCATCTTCCAACACCTGCGTGACATCGCGGTCCACGGTGCCGGCAACGGCCCCTGGGTAGGAGCTTCGAACCGACAGAACCGGGGAATCCACATCGGGCATTTCGCGCAC
The DNA here is from genome assembly GCF_038396845.1 of Gymnodinialimonas sp. 57CJ19. Taxonomy (NCBI): domain Bacteria; kingdom Pseudomonadati; phylum Pseudomonadota; class Alphaproteobacteria; order Rhodobacterales; family Paracoccaceae; genus Gymnodinialimonas; species Gymnodinialimonas sp. 57CJ19. Next base: position 3,355,693 of record NZ_CP151587.1, on the reverse strand, counting down.
GTCAACGGCCACCAATGCGGCCAATCCGGCGATCAGGATCAACAGGTTAAAGACAATGCCAAGGATCGGGCGGGCAATAAACAGATCGGTGAAGCCAGTTTTCCGGCTTGGGGCTTTGGACGTGCTCATGTCGCGTCTTCCGGTTTGGTGGCGTCGGCGCTCGGGTCCGCTTCTTCGGCCCCGGCATTTCGGCCCCTTTGTCCGTTTTCGCGGTCACGGGGGCGAGTTCCCGCATCGGCCTCTGGCGCGCCATCGTCCTCTGGCGCGCCATCGTCCTCTGCATTCCTCCCAGCACCTTCTGCCGCCCGAGGCCTCTCACCAGCCCCCGTCGAAATCGCCGCACCTTCGCGCAGCTTGTGGGCGCCTTCCGTCACGACCATGGCCCCTCGGGCAATATCCGAGCTGATCCAGGCAGAGTCGTTCTGGCGATACAGGATCGTCACCGGCACCTGCTCGGCCACGCCCCCCGCATCAATCCAAACGCTCGACCCCTCCCGTGACCATGTGATGGCAGTCGAAGGGACAACGGGCAAAGGCTCACTTTCCTGCGTCAGGCGCACGGCGAAGGTCATGCCGGGCCACAACAGGCCATCGGCGTTGTCGATCAACGCCTCGACCGTGACGCTGCGGGTCACGTCATCAATGCGGCTGTCGAACGATATGATGGAGGCAGTGAACACCCGTCCAGTGAATGTAGACGTCGTGGCGAGGACGTCCTCGGCCTCGGCCAACAGCCCCACGGCGCGCTCAGGAAGCTCAAACTCAATCACCAACGAGCTCGACTGGTCGATGCTGACCAGCACGCTGTTGGCGCTGAGCGTGTCGCCAACCTCCACATCGCTGAGCGCCAAACGCCCGCTGATGGGCGCGCGAATGATCCGCTCTTCCACGGCCAATTCCGCCAGCCCCACATCCGCCTCGGCCAACCGTTGCGCCAACCGGGCCTCGGACAGGCTCACTTCGGTGACAGTGGAAGTGCCGGTGGCTTGCAAGCGCTCGTACCGTGCAACGGTGGCGATGGCTTGTTCCAGTTGCGCGGTGGCCACTTCAAGGTTCAAGACCTCGGCGCGGGCATCGAGGCGCACAAGAACATCGCCCGCGGTGACCTCCCGGTTGGCAATCAGATTGGTCTCAACCACAGTGCCCGCAACGTCAGACACAACTTCCGCACTGCGCAAAGCCGAGGCGGTGCCAACGGCGCTGATCACGCTTTCATGGGGGCGCATTTCCAGCGCTTGGGTCACCACGGTTGTGGTGTTTGCTCCGCCTCCACGGCCCCCACGACCCCCGCGGCCGCCCGGCCCACCCCCGCCACCGGGACGCGCGGCAGGGGCAGTCTCTTCAGCCTCTGCCGGGCCATCTGCTGTACCCGTAACCATGGCAAGCAGCGGCGCAGGCACGCCGAAGGAATAGGAATAAGCGCCCGTCAGAATGGCCAGCGCGACAACAAGAGTAAGTAGCTTACGCATCGTTTGAACGGTCCCCGAGTATGCATGCTCTTTATTGAACGGGCGAGCGCTCGGTTTCCGTCGCCGTGCGGCGAATTTTTCTGCAAATAGGGCAGGGGGCCCGGATCTTGCCTGCCAACTCTCGGCAGCGATCGGTCAGTTCAGGGCGTCAGAAGCCCCGTGGTTCAGTGTCCGTCACCGTAAGCGTGACCTTGTCTGCGGCAAACCACGCCCGTCCGAATTCTATCGGCACGCCCTCGTGATCCACGTTGATGCTGATCGTGCGCAAGATCGGATCCCGAGGGCGTATTTCCAGCAGGTCGGCGCGGGATTTCGTGGCAACCTGGGCCGTGACCTCGGTTCGGGCGCGGGTGTAGTCAGTCACGCCATGGGCCGCGAAGGTTTTCGTGACCGAGCGTGTCTCTCGCATGATTTCCAGAAAGTCCGGGAACCGGGCGGCGGGAAAAACCGACCGGAACGCGCCGACGGTGACATCATCGGACCGGATGATCCCCTCGGAGATATGGATCAGGGGCGTACCACCAAGATCCAACGCCTCGACCTCGTCCAGGGTCGCGGTGCGGGTTTCCAGATGCAAGACACGCCGATCAGGTACGCGGTTGGCGTCCAACAGATTTTGGTGGAACCGCACACGGCGCCCGATGGGGTAGGGCGTTGGGGTATGGCGCACAAAGACCCCGGCACCGCGCCGCGAAAAGACAATGTCGCGATCCGCAAGGGCGGCCAAGGCCCGGCGCACGGTGTGGCGGTTCACACCGAAGCGATCCGCCAGCTGCGCCTCGGTCGGCAGGCGTGCTCCGGGCGGGAAATGCCCGGCGGCAATCTCTTCGACCAGGGTGTCGTGGATCGCCGTCCAGATCGGGATACGTCCCATGATCATCCTTTCCCGATGAGAGGCTTGCATGTGGTCAACGACAGGCGCAGAGTATTTGTATAGTTGTATAAATAAACGGACAACCCGGTAATATGTCTAATGTCCTTGATCCCCATCACGTGGCACCGGGACGGTTTATTGTCGTTGTGGGCCCATCGGGAAGTGGCAAAGACAGTGTGATGGCGGGGATCTGCGCCCAGGTTCCGGCGCTGCACCGGGCGCGTCGGGTTATCACACGCGCCCCGGAGGCGGGGGGCGAAGATTATGACGCCGTGACAGAGGCCGAATTCGCCACCCGCCTCGCCCAAGGGGCATTCGCGCTGCATTGGCAGGCCCATGGCCTGTCCTATGGTATCCCGGCACAGGTTTCGGACGCGTTGGCAGGGGGGCAAGATGTCCTGGCGAACCTGTCGCGCAGCGTCTTGGCGCAAGCCTGCCAGCAGTTCGCGCGGCTTGTCGTCCTGCACATCACCGCCACGCCCGATGTTTTGTCGCAGCGCCTCACCTCTCGGGGGCGGGAAGATCGCGCCGGGCGCGACCGCCGATTATCGCGCATTGCGCCGCCCATGCCCCCCGGCTTGCAGGTGGTAGAGGTCGATAACTCCGACACGCTGGAAGCAAGCGTTTCTGCCGCGATATCAGCGCTTTATCCCGAAAGGGGGTGGCGATGAAGCAGGTGGAAAACCCCCGCGTCGCCCTCGGCCATCAAAGCAAGGGAGTTGATGGCGAAGGGCGCAGACAGCTCCGGGGCAAAGTGTTGCGCCAGCACGCGTTGAACCGCGTTGGCGTGGGGCGTGCGCCCGGTCAGGGTCATGTGGAAACGGAACGCCTCCATCACGTAAGGATAGCCCCAACGCTGCAGCAGCGCCTCTTGCGCTTCGGTCAGGCCCGCCTTCCGGCGCCGCGCCAGTTCCGCGTCCGACGGTGGCGCACGGAAGCTGTCCAAACCTGCCACGGCGGCGCTGGCCAATTCGGCCAAGGCACCCGAGGGCTCCGACGGCACCAGCGCCACAAATCCCCCAAGCCGCCGCACCTCCAGCGTGGGGATCACCACCGGCGGGCGGGTCGCACAAAACGCGCGGGCGGCATCATTCAGCCCATCGGCATCCGTGCCCTTTGCCAGTACGAACGGCGGCTTTATCGTGCCATGGAACCCGTATTTTCGGGGCGTGGCGGTGAGGGTGGCAATATCCTCGGGCAAGTCGTCAACCGGGGAATGCACCACAGGTTTTCCCGCGACACTATCCCACCCCAACCAAGTAGAGCCTTTTGAGAATAACGCGCCCTCGGGCACCACATATAAACCGTATCTTTTGAACCGATCCATTTTTTCCCCAGAGGTTGCCATGCCTGATCCGTCCTCTCTGATGCCCCAGCCCGTGACCCTTGCCAATGCCCGGTTGATCCTGCCCCAAGGCGAAGTGCGCGGCCAGATCACCTTCGACGGCGCGCATATCGTGGATGTGACCGAGGGCGCTACCGTGCCTGCGGGGGCCGTGGATTGCGCGGGCGATATCGTGTCGCCGGGGCTGGTCGAGCTGCACACCGACAATCTTGAACGCCACATTCGGCCCCGTCCGGGCGTCCATTGGCCCCATGCCGCCGCCCTCGTTGCCCATGATGCCGAGCTTGCATCCTGCGGCATCACCACGGTTTTTGACGCCATCCGCGCCGGGTCGCTCAAGGCGCAGGGCGATGCCAGTTGGGCACGCTATGCCCGCGAAATGGCGACAGAGATGCTGGCAGCCCGCGCACGCGGCGCGTTGAGGATCAGCCACCACCTGCACCTGCGGGCCGAGATCTGCTCTCATTCGTTAATCGAGGAATTGGAAGAGTTCGGCCCCGAGGATCGCGTGGGCATCGTGTCGTTGATGGACCACACGCCGGGACAAAGGCAGTTCGCGGACCTCAAGCAATACGAGATCTACATGCGCGGCAAACACGGGCTGTCCCAGGGGACCTTTGATGAACACGTCCGTACCCGCACCGCGTTAGGGGAAGAGGTGCGCGAGGTCCATGAAGCCGCCGCCGTTGCCGCCGCCGCGCGGCTTGGGGCCACCTTGGCGAGCCACGATGACACGACCCCGGATCACGTGGCGCGGTCCGGCACCCACGGCGTGGCCCTGGCCGAATTCCCCACCACGCGCATCGCGGCCGACGCTTGCCGGGACGCGGGGATTGCGGTGATGATGGGCGCCCCCAACTTGATCCGGGGCGCGTCCCATTCGGGCAATGTCTCGGCGTTGGAACTGGCCGAGGCGGGCACACTCGATATTCTGTCGTCGGACTACGTGCCGTCCGCTTTGTTATTTGCGGCCGTGCGTTTGGGCGAGGTCTGGGGCGATCTGGCCCGCGCCATGGCCACGGTCACAACCGCGCCTGCGCGGGTCTCGGGCCTGACGGATCGGGGCACGCTGGCCGTGGGACAACGCGCCGATGTGGTCCGCTTCCGCACCCATGAGGGCGTGCCGGTGGTCCAAAGCGTGTGGTCGGCGGGCGCGCGGGTGGCCTAGGCGCTCTGCTCTGCAATATGCCTTGCGATCAATGCCTTGTAAGCGGCTTGAATGCGGGCGGTGACGGGGCGGTCCATGGTGCCGATCGGCTTGCCATCAATCTCGGCCACGGGGGTTTGCGCCCCGAAAGTGCCGGTCAGGAACGCCTCGTCCGCTGACACCGCCTCATACAACGAGTAGTTCTTCTCTCGCACCGTGATCCCTTCGGCGTGGCACAGGTCAATCACCTTCTGACGCGTCACCCCGTTCATGCAGTAATCCCCGGTCGACGTCCAAACCTCGCCCTTGCGCACGATGAAGAAGTTGCAGGCGTTGGTGGTGTTCACAAAACCATGGGGGTCCAGCATCAGCCCCTCGTCCGCCCCCGCCTGCTCGGCCTGAAGGCAGGCAATCACGCAATTCAGCTTGGAGTGGCTGTTGTATTTGGCGTCCTGGCTCATCGGCAGGCCACGCACCTGTGGCACCGTGGCCAGGCGAATGCCCGCGTCGTGCAAGCGGTCCACGGGTTTGGAGTGTTCGCAGATAATCACCAGGGTCGGACCCGAGCGGGACAGCGACGGGTGCTGGAACGGCTTCACCTTCACCCCGCGCGTCAGCATCAGGCGGCAATGCACGTCGGTGTGCATATCGTTGGCCTTCCGCGTCGCCTCCAGCGCCTCGAAGATGCCCGCGCGGTCCATGCCCACATCCAGCGACACCGCTTTGCAGCTGTCGAAGAAGCGGTCCATGTGTTCGTCAAGAAAGCTCCACACGCCCTCGTAAAGGCGCAGACCTTCCCACATGCCATCCCCCAACAAAAACCCGCTGTCATAGACCGACACCTTGGCATCGTCGCGGTGGACGATGTCGCCGTTCACGTAGATCTTGATGTCGGCATTGCGCGGGTCTTCCAGCGCATCATGGGTGGTGAGTGTATCGTTCATGGGAAGCCTCATTTTCTGTTGCGCCTTTGCGGCGGATGCCACCGCGCCGGGGCATATGTGTCCTTCAATCGGCGAGCCGATACCCTATGCAACAGCGGCAAACGCCGCCTTCGTGGCCGCAAATCCCGCGTCGGTAATATCGCGATGCAAAACAAGACGCAGCGCGGGTTCCGGCGCAGAGGTGCGGATGCCGTGGCTGGCCAGTTGGCTCAGCTCCAACCCCGGGCGCGGCGTCAGGAAAACCATGTTGGTGTTCTGCGAGACGTCGCCCAATTCCAGCGCGGACAGGTGCCTGGCAAGATCCTCTGCGCGGGCATGATCCTCGGCCAATCTGGTGACGTTGTTGTCCAGTGCGTAAAGCCCGGCCGCGGCCAAAACCCCCGCCTGCCGCATCCCGCCGCCCAACATCTTGCGCATCCGCCGCGCCCGCGCGATCAGGTCTTTCGGCCCCACAAGAACCGACCCGATTGGCGCGCCGAGGCCCTTGGACAGGCAGATCGACACGGTATCAAACGGCCCCGCAAGCGCCGTTTCCGCGCATCCAAGGGCAGTGATGGCGTTGAAGAACCGGGCGCCGTCCAGATGCAGGCTCAACCCCGCCGCGCGGCCCGCGTCCACGGCGGCCTGCATCCGGGGCAGGGATACCGCTTGGCCGTTGTGAGTGTTCTCCAGCGATAAAAGGCGGCTGATGGGATGGTGGCTGTCGTCTTCCTTGATCGCCGCGGTAATATCGTCGGCTTCCAACGCGCCATCGGCGGCGACATCCAAAGCGTGCAAGGCCACGCCGCCCAAGACAGAGGCACCCGCCGCCTCATAGCGGATCACATGGTACGCACCGCCCGCGATAACCTCTTCTCCGCGCCCGCAATGGGCCAGCATCGCCAACAGGTTGGATTGCGTGCCCGAGGGGGCAAAAAGGGCGGCGTCCTTGCCCAAACGCTCTGCCAGGGAGGCCTCCATGCGGTTCACGCTGGGATCGTCGCCATACACATCGTCGCCCACCTCCGCCGCGGCCATGGCCGCGCGCATTTGGTCGCACGGCTGCGTGACGGTGTCTGATCGCAGGTCCGCAAGGACGCGACCACGGGGCGAGGTATTGGCAGTATATTGGGGCATCACGCGCGGCTCCTTTACGGTCAGGGGAAAGCACCATGGGCGCGGGGCATTGGCAACCCCAAGACGACGCTTGGCCTTGTTGTTTCGGGCAGAATTCCCCATTCTGGCCTTATCATTTTAGCGAGTCTCTATGGCCATCATTTCCGAGCACCATATCTTCCTGCCAGAAGATGCCAACGTGGGCCTTCAGACACGCCTGAAGGACGCGATTACCCGTGCCATCTGGGACCGACGCTTTGCGCCCGGCGACCGGTTGCCCGCCACGCGTGCCCTGGCGCAACACCTTGGAATCAGCCGCATAACCGTCAGCCTTGCCTATGAAAGCCTGCTGTCCACGGGCTATATCGTATCGCTGCCCCGGTCCGGTTTCTTTGTGGCCAGCGATGCGCCGACGCAGATGGAGGTCAGCCCCTTGGGACAGGCCGATGACGCGGCTCGGTTGGATTGGGGCGCCCGCCTTGGCCCGGTGCCGCCCGCCTTGGGGGCGCAGGCCTCTCCGGCGGATTGGCGCAGATATCGCTATCCCTTTATTTTCGGAGAGCCCGACGTGGCGCGGTTCCCGGTGGACGACTGGCGCGATTGCGTGCGGCGCGGGTTGGGGAAACGACATTTCGAGCAAGTGGCCGATGACGCCAGTGACCGCGACGATCCGTTTCTTGTAGAACAAATCGTACGCCGCTCGGTGTCCGGGCGTGGCGTGGCTGCGACGGTGGATGAAGTGCTGGTCACGGCGGGCGCACAGAATGCGCTGTGGCTGACGGTGCAGGTGCTGTTTGGCGGGAAAGGCGGCGATGTCGCGATGGAGGAGCCGGGCTATCCAGAGTTGCGCAACCTGCTGCGCCAACAGGGGCTGACCATCCACCCGGTGCCGGTGGATCGCGATGGGATGCAGGTGGATCAGATCCCCGACGGGGTCAGAGCGGTGTTTGTGACCCCGTCCCACCAGGCCCCCACCGGCGCGACCATGTCCATGGCCCGCCGCCGCGCCTTGTTGGAGCGGGCCGAGGCGAGCGATTTCATCGTGATAGAGGACGATTACGATTACGAAATGAGCTACGCCTCCCCGTCGCTTCCGGCTTTGCGCTCGTTGGATCAACAGGGGCGGGTCGTCTATGTGGGCAGTTTCTCCAAATCTATCTTTCCGGGCCTGCGGTTGGGGTATTTGACCGCGGACGCGCGGTTTGTGGACCACGCGCGGGCGGTGCGGACGTTATCAGAGCGCCATCCCCCGGGGCTGACCCAGCGCACGGTGGCCTATTTCCTGTCAGAGGGGCACTACAACAGCCATTCACGCCGGATGCGCACGCGGATGGCGCGGCGCAATGAGGTTTTGCGGGCGGCCTTGGCAGAGAACGGGTTAACGCCCGCGTTGAGCCGGGCCACAGGGGGCACGACGCTGTGGATGTTGGGGCCAGAGGGGCTGGATGCGGACGCCTTGGCCGTAGCCCTGCGCGAAAAGAGCGTGCTGGTCGAGGCGGGATCGGCGTTTTATGGGTGTGAGGGCGCACCGCGCAACAGGCTGCGGTTGGGGTTTGCCACCATAGAGACGGCACGGATCGCCGATGGGGTGGCATTGATTGCCGAGACCATCGCCGAGATGGGGTGACTTGCTGGTGTTCGGGACGAGGTTGGCGGTGCAGGGGGGCTAGCCCCCCACGCCTTTTTCCGGGGAAAAAGACGTTCCCCCCAGAGGTGTATTTGCCAAGATGAAGGAGCGGCCTAGCGCGTTCGGGTGCGGATATCAGGCGCGGGCGCGTTCGGATTTTGGGTCGTACATGGGGCGCGTGGAGGCCTGGGCCTTTATGCGGGTGCCGGCGACTTCGATCTCAAAGGTGGAGGCGAGCATCTCGGCGGGGGTTTCACCGGGGCAGGGGACATAGCCCAAGCCGATGGCACCGCCGAGGGTGTGGCCGTAGTTGCCGGAGGTGATGTAGCTGACGACCTCGCCGTTGCGGATGATGGGCTCGGCGTGGAAGAGCATGGGTTCGGGATCGGTCAGCTTGAATTGGACCAGGCGCATTTGCAGGCCCTCTTCGCGCTTTTTCGCGACCGCGTCGGCGCCGATGAAGTTGGTTTTGTTTTTGGCGACGGCAAAGCCAAGGCCCGCTTCGACGACGTGATCCTCGCCGGTGATGTCATGGCCGAAGTGGCGGAAGGCCTTTTCGATCCGGGCGCTGTCCATCATGTGCATCCCGCACAGCCGCAGCCCGTGGTCGGCGCCGGCGGCGTGGAGGGTTTCGAAGACATGGGCGGCTTGGTCGGCGGAGACGTAGATCTCCCACCCCAACTCGCCCACGTAGGTGACGCGGTGGGCGCGGGCGGTGCCGAGGCCGATCTCGATTTCCTGCGCAGTGCCGAAGGGGAAGGCGTCGTTGGACCAGTCGGTCGGGCTGACGGCCTGCATCAGCGCCCTTGCGTTAGGGCCCATCACGGCGATCACCGCTTCGGCCGCCGTCATGTCCGTCAGCACCACCATCTCGTCGCGGCGGTGCATCTTCAGCCATGCCATGTCGCGGATCAGCGTGGCCGCAGGCGTGACCACCAGATAGCTGTCGCGCGCCAGCCGCGTGATGGTGACATCCGCCTCGATCCCGCCGCGTGGGTTGAGGAATTGCGTGTAGACGATCTTGCCCACGGGCACCGCCATATCCCCGCCCGCAATCCGGTTCAGGAACGCCTCCGCGTCGGGGCCATCCACGCGGATCTTGCCGAAGGAGGACATGTCGTACATGCCCACCGCCTCGCGCACCGCGCGGTGCTCTTGCGCCTGATTGTCGAACCAGTTCTGGCCCTTCCAATCGTAGACGTATTCCCGCTCCTGCCCCTCGTTGGCGTACCAATTGGCCCGCTCCCAACCTGCCAACTCTCCGAAAACCGCGCCATTAGCCTTCAAGTGCTCGTGCAACACGGACCGCCGCACCCCGCGTGCCGTGGCCTTCTGGCGGTAGGGGTAGTGGTCGGCGTAGAGCAGCCCGAGCGTCTCGGAAGCCCGTTCCTTCAAATACCTCCGGTTCCGCTGAAACGGCTGCATCCGGCGAATGTCCACGTCGCCCACGTCAAACGGCGGCAGGCCGTTTTCCATCCACTCCGCCAGCGCCCATCCCGCGCCGCCAGCGGATTGAATGCCAATCGAGTTGAAGCCCGCGCAGACCCAATAGCCCTCCACTTCCGGAGCGGGCCCCATGTGATACGCATCATCGGGCGTGAAGCTTTCAGGGCCGTTGAAGAACGTGTGAATGCCCGCCTCGGCCAGCATCGGCATCCGCTCGCAAGCCTGCTCCAGGATCGGCTCGAAGTGGTCGAAATCCTCGGGCAGCTGGTCGAACTCGAAATCCTCGGGGATCGGCCCCCAGGGCTTGGACACCGGCTCGAACGCGCCAAGCAGCATCTTGCCCGCGTCTTCCTTGTAGTAGGCGCATTCGTCCGGCACCCGCAGAACAGGCAACTGCTGCAAGCCGTCAATGGCCTCCGTCACGATGTAGAAATGCTCGCACGCTTGCAGCGGCACATTCACGCCCGCCATGGCGCCAAAATCGCGCGCCCACATGCCTGCACAGTTCACCACCATGTCGGCCTGGATCGTTCCAGCCTCGCCATCGGCCTCCCAGTTAACGCCGTTAACCTTTCCGCCCGCCACGTCCACGCCCGTGACCTTCACGTTCTCCAACACCGTCGCGCCGCCCATGCGCGCGCCCTTGGCCATGGCCAGCGCGATGTTGGCCGGGTCGCCTTGCCCATCCAGCGGCAAATACACCGCCGCCGTCATGCCCTCGGTGTTCACGTGGGGGTAATGGCGGTTGACCTCTGCGGCGTCGATCTCCTCGACCTCCACGCCGAACGACCGCGCCATGCTGGCCTGCCTGCGGATCTCCTCCGCCCGGTGCTCGGTCAGCGCCATGGTGATGGAGCCGCAGCGGCGGAACCCCGTGGCCACGCCCGTCTCGGCCTCCAAGTTCCCGTACAATTCCTGGGAATACTTCGCCAACCGCGTCATGTTCTTGGTCGCGCGAAGTTGCGCGATCAGCCCCGCCGCGTGCCAGGTTGTCCCGCTTGTCAGGCGCTTGCGTTCCAGCAGAACCACATCTTTCCAACCCAGTTTCGTCAGGTGATAGGCCACGGAACAGCCAGCGACGCCGCCGCCGACGATGACGACGCGCGCGTGAGAGGGGACTTTGGACATATGTGGGAGACCCGGATTGAATGAAAAAAGGGGCGGAGGTTTCCCCCCGCCCCGATAGCGTTAACCGTTGGCCTGCATGTGGTCCAACGTTTTGCGGAAGCGGCCGACGATCTCGTCAACATTCTCGCGCGTGGCGATGAACTGCGGCGCGATGATCGCGTTGTCCCCGGTGAATTTCACCGACAGTCCGTCCCAGAACATGCGCTTTTGCAACTCGGTGCCGCGCATGCCGGGGCCACCTTCCGCGTGCACTTCGACGCCCGCCATCAGGCCCGCAACGCGGATGTCCTTGATCATCTCATGGTCCTTCAACCCGCCCATCAGCGCCTCTTCAAAATAGGGGATCAGATCGGCAGAGCGTTGGTACAGCCCCTCTTCTTCAAGGATGTCCATCATGGCGTTGCCCGCCGCGCAGGCCGCCGGGTGGCCCGAGTAGGTGTAGCCGTGGAAAAACTCCGTCAACCCGCGCTTGGAAGAGCCTACGACCGTCTCGTAAATGTCATCGCGGCAGGCCACGGCCCCCATGGGGATGGAGCCGTTGGTCAGCGCCTTGGCCATGGTGATGATGTCAGGCTCCACGCCGTAGCGCTGCGCGGCGAAGGCCGTGCCCATACGGCCGAAACCGGTGATAACCTCATCAAATACCAGCAGGATTCCGTATTGGTCACAGATCTTGCGCAGACGCTCCAGATAGCCCTTGGGGGGCGGCAGCGCACCGGTGGACCCGGCCACGGGCTCGACAAATACAGCCGCGATATTGCCGCCGCCGTAGGTCTGGGCCATCCGCTCCAGATCATTGGCGAGTTCCTCGCCGCTATGCTCGGAATGGCCGCCGGGGATGAACGTCTCGGACGGGTCATAGGTGTGGCGCAGCATCATCACGCCGGGCACCGTGGCGTGGAAGATATCGCGGTTCTTGACCATGCCCGACAGGCTCACGCCGCCGATGTTCACGCCGTGATAGGCGCGCTCGCGGGACACGAAACGGGGGCGGCTTTCGCCACGCGCGTTCCAGTACGCCATGACGATCTTCATCGCCGTGTCCACGGATTCAGAGCCGGAGTTGGTGAAGAACACGTGGTTCATCTTCTCGGGCAACATGCGGCTGATCTTCTCGGCCAGCGCGAAGCTGCCCGGGTGGCCCGCCTGAAACGGCATGACGTAGGTGTATTCGGTCATCTGCTTGGAGACGGCCTCGGCGATCTTCGGGTGGCAGTGCCCGGCGGGCGAGCAGAACAGGCCCGAGGAGCCGTCCAGCAATTGGCCGCCCTTGTGGTCGTAAAGGTGGACGCCTTCCGCACGGACAACAAGGCGCGGGTCTTCCTTGAAGCCGCGGTTGTCAGAGAATGGCATCCAGTGCGCTTCAAGCGAGTTCGTTGCATCATAGGCCATGGTGGACCCTCCCAAAAATGCCCGCCGAGCAACCTCGGGGGGCATGAAAACGATGCACAAAAGTCGCGCCAAGCGCAGAGTCGGAGTAGGGCCAGAAGGGACGATGATTAAGGCCACGACATTTGCAGGTGATACGAGAGGTGAGTGCACGGCCAGAGAGCGCCCAGAATGGTGTGCGCAATTCTTGTATATGAATAATTTTGCGTTGTTTGACAGTGACTTGGGCGGATGCTCACGCTTGAGCAGGCGTTACTGCGCCTGAACGGCCGTGACCGCGATGATCTGAACGATATCGTCCGCCGTACAGCCCCGCGACAGATCATTGGCCGGCTTCGCCAACCCTTGAAGGACCGGCCCAATCGCCGTCGCCCCCCCAATCCGCTGCGCGATCTTGTAGCCGATATTGCCAGCATCGAGGTTCGGGAAGACCAGCACATTGGCGTGGCCCGCAACCTCGGAGCCGGGCGCCTTCGAGGCCCCGACAGAGGGCACGATCGCGGCATCGAACTGCAGCTCTCCATCAATCGCCAGATCGGGCGCCGCTTCCCTCGCAAGCGCGGTGGCCTGCGTGACCTTGTCCACATTCGGATGCCGCGCGCTGCCCTTGGAAGAGAATGACAGCATGCCCACCCGGGGCGTCGTGTCGAGCAAGGTCCGCGCCGACGCCGCCGCCTGCTGCGCGATGGAGGACAGTTCTTCGGCGGACGGGTCAATGACCAGCCCACAGTCGGAGAAGATGAACCCTTGGCGTCCCATCGGATGCCCCTCGGGCAGCACCATCAGGAAGAAGGAGGACACCAGCGCCGCGCCCTTGGCCTTGCCGATCACCTGAAGCGCGGCGCGCACGGTGTCGGAGGTCGTATGAACCGCGCCGCCCACGGTGCCGTCGGCCAGCCCCTCGCGCACCATCATGGCCGCAAAGACGAGGGGTTGGCGGACGAAACGGGCGGCCTGTTCCTCGGTCACGCCCTTGTGGGCGCGCAGGGCATGGAAGGCGGCGGTAAAGGCGGGAAAATGGGGGGAGGTCTCGGGGTCTTCGACAGACACGCCGGGGATCGTAGCGGAGAGGGCGCCGGGCCCCACAATGGTGACCCGGGCCAAGCCCCGGTCCACAGCAACCCGCGCGGCTTCTTGCACGCGCGGGTCACTGCCTTCACTTAGCACGATGTGCTTCAAGTCCGCCGCCGCGCGGGCGGCAATGGCGGCCAGCGGATCACTCGCCACCTTGCTCATGTCAGCCGACCTTCTGGGGGCGCATATCGTCCTTGGAGATGCCCGCAACCTTGACCGGCTTCTTCATCGCGTCGCGACGGAAGGGCTCACCCAACTCCTGGTTGATCATCGCCTCGATCAGCGTGGTGATACCGTTCTCCATCTGATCCTTGATCGCCTGATCAAGGGCCGCCGTCAGCTCGTCCTGCGTGCGGGCGACAACGCCCTTCAGGCCACAGGCTTTGGCGATACCGGCGTAGGAGACATCCTCGTCCAGCTCGGTGCCGACGAAGTTGTCGTCGAACCACAGCGTCGAGTTCCGCTTCTCAGCGCCCCACTGATAGTTGCGGAACACGATCTGCGTGATCGCGGGCCAGTCGCCACGGCCAATCGCCGTCAGCTCGTTGACCGAAATGCCGAAGGCGCCGTCGCCCGCAAAACCAACAACCGGTACATCCGGGCGGCCGATCTTGGCACCGACGATGGAGGGCAGGCCATAGCCACAGGGGCCGAAGAGGCCGGGGGCCAGGTACTTGCGGCTGTCGTTGAACGAGGGGTAGGCGTTGCCGATGGCGCAGTTGTTGCCGATATCGGAGGAGATGATCGCCTCCACCGGAAGCGCGGCCTGGATTGCACGCCACGCCATGCGCGGGGCCATCCAATCGGGCTTCGCGTTGCGGGCACGCTCGTTCCAGTCGGTGCCGGGATCGTCCTGCTCTTCAGTCATCGACGTCAGTTCCTGCGCCCATGCGGACTTGGTCTGAGCGATCATGTCCTTGCGCGCCTGACGGTCGGTGTCGCCGGCGCCGTCAGACAGCTTCTCGGTAATGCCCTGGGCAACCTTGGCCGCGTCGCCGACGATGCCGACGGTGACCTTTTTGGTCAGGCCGATGCGGTCGGGGTTCAGGTCCACCTGAATGATCTTGGCGTCCGTGGGCCAGTAATCAATGCCGTAGCCGGGCAGGGTGGAGAAGGGGTTCAGACGGGTGCCAAGGCACAGGACCACGTCGGCCTTCGAGATCAGCTCCATGCCCGCCTTGGAGCCGTTGTAGCCCAGGGGACCGGCGTAGAGGGGGTGGTTGCCGGGAAAGGCATCGTTGTGCTGGTAGCCAACGCAAACGGGCGCGTCGAGACGCTCGGCCAGCACGCGGGACGCCTCGATGCCGCCTGCAGATAGGATCGCACCGGCACCGTTCAGGATGACGGGGAATTTGGCGTTGGACAGCAGATCTGCCGCTTCCTGCACGGCCGCTTCACCGCCCTGAGGCAGTTCGAAGTCGACGATGACGGGCAGCTCGATGTCGATCACCTGGGTCCAGAAATCGCGCGGCACGTTGATCTGAGCGGGGGCAGAGGCGCGTTTGGCCTGCATGATCACGCGGTTCAGCGTCTCGGCGATGCGCGAGGGGTCACGCACTTCTTCCTGATAGGCGACGCAATCGGCGAACAGGTTCATCTGCTCCATTTCCTGGAAACCGCCCTGACCGATGGTCTTGTTGGCGGCCTGCGGCGTGACCAGCAGCACCGGGGTGTGGTTCCAGTAGGCAGTCTTCACGGCGGTCACGAAGTTGGTGATGCCGGGGCCGTTTTGCGCGATCATCATCGACATCTTGCCGGTGGCGCGGGTGTAGCCGTCAGCCATCATGCCGCCCGAAGTTTCATGGGCGCAGTCCCAGAAGGTGATGCCCGCATCGGGGAAAATGTCGGAAATCGGCATCATGGCAGAGCCGATAATGCCGAATGCGTTGTCGATGCCATGCATCTGAAGTGTTTTGACGAAGGCTTCTTCGGTGGTCATTTTCATGGCGAATCTCCCCAGAGCGGACTCCCCCGTGGGTCCGCAATTGCGCAATTAATGAGCCAATTGGTCTCAAAAGTGGTAGGGCCAAAATTTCAGACGAGTAGGGCCAACATCAGCGCAAAGTGAACGTTTCAATGGCGCCAGTGGATCGGTGCCAGGATGTCGAGGCAACATGCCTCTCTGCCTCAGGGGCATACGCCTTTGGCCGTTGCTGATCAAAGAGAAAAGCTAGAAAAGCTCGATTTCCGGGCTGACGGGAACGGCGGCGACGGGTTTCGAGACCGGGACCACTCGCATAAGAGACACTTCCACCTCTCCGGTGTAGGGGGAAAAGCGAACGCGCCTGCCACGGGTGCCGCCAAGATCGTGGCCGCGCAGAGTGAACCCTTCGGTGCGCACGAAGTCGTAGGCAAAGGTGCAATTCGCCTCTCCTACGCCGGTTTTTCCGCCCAGAACACTGGCACCGCCGAATAGCCAAACCTCCAACCGATGCCGTGCTGCGCCTTTTCGCAGCAGCGCATTGGTGAGCTCCTCCATACTGCGGCCACCGTATCGGACACTGTTGCCATTTCGCGGGTCGTCGCCGGGCAGGAGAAAGTGGTTCATCCCCCCCAACCGCAACTCCGGGTCGCGCATACAGGCAGAAATGCAAGAGCCCAGAATACTGGTGAGCGTTTGTTTCGGGTCGTTCGAAACGCGCAACTGTCCCTGCATGACGTGCTGCATATATGGGTTGGCAAAATTGATCATTGGATTGGTGCTGCGCTTGCGGAGGCGGCGCTTAGGATTGCTTTGCCAATTTCAGGAAGCGGAAGGACTTCGCGGGCGAAGCCCTGCTCTGTGGCAAGGCGGGGCATGCCGTGGACTGTCGAGGTCGCTGCATCCTGCGCGATCGTCCAGCCGTCGGCCCGGTGGATGGCCCCCAAACCTTTAACGCCATCGCGCCCCATGCCCGTCAGGATCACGCCCACGGCGCGGCTACGTAGGGGGGCTACACTATTGAAAAGGGCGTCGATGGACGGTCGATAGCCCGAGACTGGCGGGGCTTGGGACACAACGCACCGCATGCGCTGGGGGTCCAAGGTCAGATGGGAAGGGGGGCCGGGTGCGAAGACAACAGTGCCCGCGCGCATCGGCATGTCGTGCTGGCCAAGCGTCACATGGGCCGCGCAGTTGCGGTCAAGCCGTGCAACGAAACGCTTCAGAAATTCCGGCTTGATATGTTGTACGATCAGCGTCGGCGGGCAGTCTTTGGGGTAGCTGGACAGCACTTCCGTCAATGCCTCTACCCCCCCGGTTGAAGCGCCAATGGCGACCACACGCTGTGCCGCGCGTCGGTCCGGCGAATGGAGGGAAAAGAATGGTGGCGGCACCTCAACATTAAGGCCAAGCGCGCGAAAAATACTCCCGGCACTGGTCGCAGTGTGGGCAGCAATGAAGGCGCTGCCGATCATGTGCAGCAGCGCCCTGAACATCGGAAATTCAGGCCGCCGCGCGACGCATGGCGAGCAGATCGTGACGTCGGGGGGCTGCGCTTCCGTTTGCGCGTAGGCATCGGTCAGTGAGGCGAAAGTACCCACGACCCTAAGACGACCATCTTGGACAAGCCTTTGCACAAATGCAGCCCGGGCGCCGTGGTCAGGTTGGATGACAGAAACGCTAAGAGGGGAATGCGGATGTAGCCCGGAAATCACTATACTACCCTTTTATTATCCCTTTTTCCGGTCATTTTTGGCACCGGGGACGCAAGCAATACGCCTTTGCTCAGGGCTAACGGCAAATAGTTAAGAAACTCTGTCGAGACATCGAAATTCTAGCATCAGATCAGGATTGGATTTTTACCGGGCTGTTAACGCAACCTTCATATTGCATCCGTTACCCCTTCCTTGCAGCGGCCCTGCGTATGTCCGTGAACAGAAATGACGCGCCGCCGGAAGCATAGCCGGTCGGGGCAGGGCGTTGCGTATATGGGCGCCTTAAAAGGAGCGAGATGATGGTCGATACGTACAACCTGGAAGGACATCTCGATAGTCTTGCAGCCTCTCCGATCGCCCGAGAGTTGCTGGAACATCGCGGCGCCGCCCTTCGCGTGGATAGTCATCACGTCGCCTACGCCGGAACGCTTCTTGTTCAGATACTGGTCGCGGCGAAAAGGCAATGGCAGGAGGATTGCCACGATTTCAGCGTTGCCCCGGTCAGCCCGATCTTGGCAACCGCGTTGGCAGAACTTGGCGTGGATCCAGCCGCAATCGGGGCAGCGCCAGAGGACATCCTGACGACGGAGGCCATTGAATGAGCCTGTCTGTTCTCGCGATTGATGATTCAAAGACCATGCGCAGTTTGTTGAGCTCGGCGCTCGGCAGGGTCGGCTATTCGGTGGAACTGGCAGAGGATGGCAATGATGGGCTGGAGCGGTTCACCAACAGCGATCCCGACGTTGTGATTACCGATATCAACATGCCCAACCTCGACGGGTTTGGGTTTATTGAAGCGGCGCGCAAGCTGACCCGTGATCGCGTTGTACCGATCCTTGTGTTGACGACGGAATCCGCTCCAGAGCTGCGTGCTCGAGCGCGATCCGCCGGGGCCACGGGCTGGATCGTTAAGCCTTTCGACGACGAGAAACTGATTTGGGCGATCGAGCGTGTCGCGGATACGAAGGGGCAGGGATGAGCGCCGCCGGAACAGACGACTTCCGTTCCTCATTCTTCGAGGAATGTGAGGAACTCCTGGAAGCGATGCATGACGGCTTTGGCCTCATGATCGACGGCTTGGGCGATAAAGAAACTATTCACGTGGTGTTCCGTGCCGTTCATTCCATCAAGGGCGGCGCGGGGGCATTTGGGCTGACGGCGCTGGTTGCCTTCGCGCATCATTTCGAAACCGCCCTCGACCGCGTGCGGTCCGGTGCGGTCACGGCATCCCCGGACTTGCTATTGCTATGCCAACGCTGCGGCGACCACCTGTCCGACCTCGTGGCCACTGCCAGAGAGGGAAAGGACCTGGACCCGGCCCCGGCAATATCCCTTGGGGATCAGTTGGATGCGGTGATCGGCCCCCCTGTCGCCGCCGAAGCGCAAACCGATGCGGCGGCAGACGCGTTTGAACCTCTTTCGCTAGACCTGGGTGACTTTGGAATGGTCCCTGATGCGCCCGCTGAAGTGTCCGGTTATCAGTTAAAATTCAGCGCCGAGCCCGAGCTTTTTAGCAGCGGCAACGAGCCTGCCCTGTTGATCCGCGCTCTCGCCAGGTTCGGGACCTGTTCCGTCAAGGCCCATGTGGCAGACGTGCCGCCTCTGGCGCAACTCGACCCTTCCATGTCCTTCATCACATGGGACATTAATTTGGAGACCGATGCCTCGGAGGACGTCATCCGCGACGTTTTTGACTTCGTGACGGATTGCGCGCATCTCACCGTTTCGGCGCTTCCGATCATGGCACAGCCGCCCTTGCCGGACCTCGCGCCGCCGCCCTCACTGCCTTCTCCGTCCAACCCGGTCGTGGAAGCGCCAAAACCCAAGGTGGAAAGCGCCCCGCAACCCGCCGCGCCCACGGCCTCTCTCCAGACAATTCGGGTGGACTTTGAGCGGGTAGACAAGCTGATCAACCTGGTCGGGGAGTTGGTCATAAAAGAGGCAATGCTGACCCAGGCGGTCGGCACGATAGACCTGCCAACGGGCCACGATGTGTTGCAGGAAATTGAAGGCCTCAAACAGCTCGCAGGTGAGATTCAAGAAGGTGTGATGGCGATCCGCGCGCAGCCCGTGAAACCTCTGTTTCAGCGCATGGCCCGCACCATCCGCGATGCCGGTACGATGACCGGTAAGCGCGTAAAGCTCGTGATGAAGGGCGAAGCGGCGGAAGTAGACAAGACCGTATTGGAACGCCTCGTGGACCCGTTGAACCACATGGTGCGCAATGCGGTGGATCACGGCTTGGAAACCACCGAAGATCGGTTGGCGGCGGGCAAACCGGCCGAGGGCACGGTGACATTGTCGGCGGCCCACAGATCCGGCCGCGTGGTGATCGAGATTTCGGACGACGGGGGCGGCATCAATCGCGAAAAGGTGCGGGAAATCGCCATAGAGCGCGGGCTGGTTACGCCCGATACCCCTTTGACCCCGTCCGAGATTGACGCATTGCTGTTTATGCCGGGCTTCTCGCTCAAAGATGAAGTGTCCGAACTGTCCGGCCGGGGCGTCGGTCTGGATGTCGTGCGCAACGAAATATCCTCACTAGGAGGGCGCCTGGCGATCTCCTCCGAAATGGGCCAAGGGACTGTCTTCTCCATCAGTTTGCCGCTGACCCTTGCGGTGCTTGAAGGCATGATTGTTGTGGTGGCCGGTCAGACCATGGTGATCCCGATTACGGCGATTCAGGAAACCTTGCATCCCGACAGCGCGCACATCCACACGATCGGGTCCGGCAGTCGGGTGTTGTCGATCCGCAATACGTTAGTGCCAGTTGCGGATCTCGGGGCCATGTTCGGTTTCAGGAAGGAGCCTTCGGACCTGGAAGACCATGTGTTGCTGGTTGTCGAAACCGAAGCGGAGCGGCGCTGCGCCCTGATCGTCGATGCCCTCCACGATCAACGCCAAGTCGTGATCAAAAGCCTAGAGACCAATTATGCGCAAATCAGCGGTATCGCGGCGGCGACGATTTTGGGGGATGGGCGTATTGCCTTGATTGTCGATCCCGAAGGCATAGCCGCGGGCGTCGCGCCCGTACCTGCCAATGCTGATCCCATAACGCATACCGCCGATGAGGGAGAGTTGCATGTCGCAAACTGAACTGGAAGTAGAGAAGAGCACCCAGGAAGTTGTCGCGTTCTGCGTGGCAGAGCAGGATTTTTGCTTTGACATCATGTCAGTACGCGAAATCCGGGGGTGGACAGAAACGACAACATTGCCTCACGCCCAAAGCTATGTGAAGGGGGTCATCAACCTGCGCGGCTCTGTCGTTCCGGTGGTGGATTTGTCGGACCGCTTGGGCTTCGGCCCGTCCGAGCCGAGCGCGCGCCACGTGATCATCATCACGGTGGTCGAGGGGCAAACCATCGGCCTTCTGGCCGATGTCGTCTCGGATATTTTGGCGGTATCAGATGACGCCATGCACGCGGTGCCGGAAATGGTCTCGGATCAAGTGAAGGCATTCATTTCGGGTGTTGTCTTGGTGGAAGATCGCATGATCCGCCGCCTGGATTTGGGCCGCGTCGTGCCGACTGCCGGTAGAGAAGCGGCATGAGCTCGGACGTTTCGGCCCCGGCAGATCCCAACCCATCGCCGCATTCCTCGGAGGATGCAGCGTTTGGGACTATCGCAAGTATCCTGCAAGCCGAAACGGGTATCGAGCTGACGAAAGGTAAGCGGGGCCTTGCGATCTCTCGGCTATCGCGACGCCTGCGGGACTTGGGGGTGCGCGATCTGAACGCCTATTGCGACTTGCTTTCGGGTCCAAAGGGCGCCGCAGAACTGCAAGAGATGATCCTTTTGCTCACCACAAATGTGACGCGATTTTTCCGTGAGCCGCACCATTTCGATGCTTTGCGCTCAGCAATTCTGCCCGATCTCATGGAGAAGGCGCGGGCTGGCGCAAAAGTGCGCATCTGGTCGGCGGGATGTTCCAGCGGCGAAGAGGCATTTTCCCTCGCCATGACAATTCTCGACGCCTTTCCCGAAGCAGCTTCATGGGATGTGCGCATTCTTGCCACGGATATCGACCGGAATGTCATCGACGTCGGGCGCAGAGGACGGTTTCGGATCAGCGAAGAAGAAAAGCTGGCCCATCCGGTCCTTGAAGACTTCACCGAAAGGGTCACGGGCGACAATCATGAGGTGTGCAAAGTTGTGCGGTCCATGGTGCAATTTGGGTGCCTTAACTTGCAGCACCCCTGGCCGATGCAAGGGAAGTTTGACGTCGTCCTGTGTCGCAACGTCGTGATCTACTTTTCTCAAGAGACGCAGCAACGCCTTTGGCCTCGGTTTGCGAACGTGATGCAGGACGGGGGCCACCTGATTATCGGACATTCTGAACGGGTCACCGGCCCCGCCGTAAAGCGGTTCAAGCCAGCGGGCGTGACCTATTATGAACTGAGCGCCTAGGGGGGCATGAAATGAGCACGAAAGACATGCTGAGGGTTCTTGTGGTGGACGATATGTCGACCAGTCGAGGATTGATCATTCAGGCATTGGAATGGATGGGGATCGGCGCCATTGACCACTGCGCGGACGGGCAGGAGGCGCTGCAAAAGCTGTCTGCCGCGCCGGTGCATATGGTTATTTCTGACTATAACATGCCGGGAATGGACGGGCTGCATCTGTTGCACGCCTTGCGAAGCAATCAGCAGACGGCAAAGACAGGGTTCATCCTGATCACGGGCACCACGGACAGCACCGTCATCGACAAGGGTAAGCAGTTGGGGATGAACAATTTTCTGAAGAAGCCATTCTCGCCAACGGCGCTGAAAGCTTGCATCGAACGCGTTGTGGGGCCGCTATAGTGGCGCGGGGCGGGGTATCGACCATTGCGGTAGGAAAGCTGTTCGCCAATCTTTCCCGCGAGGCGGGGCGCTTGGCGCAAGTTGCGCTACGGCTCGATCATGCGCTTGGCGATCTTGCCGCGTCCGATAGCAACGTTGCGGCCTCGCTAATGACGGAGCTTCAGGACATAGATGGCATCGTGCAGGCACTGGATGCCCTACGTCAGATCACGGGCGCCGCCGCTGCAGAGGTCTCAGCCACCGGGGATATGCACCTGCGTTCCCAACCCCTCGGTTCGGGCGTCACCTTGGAAAGCGTACGTGAAGCCTGTCTCAACACCGGTGAGACGGCGCAAACTCAGTGCGCCAAGACGCCGCAAATCGCTTGTTCACTCTTTGAGGAGTTCTGAAACACGGCCGCGCGATGCCGAACGACATCCGTGTATTTGCCACAAACGTCACGTATCAGGCGTATCCTTTGGCGCCCCATCAACGCCACTCGTCCCCCCGTTCAAGTGGTTGAGGACGGGGCGCACATCGGTTGCGCGGCCATCGGCCAACATCACTTCCGCCAACAACGCGCGCAGTGCGTCATCTTTGGGGCTGCGTTCAATCGCCAGCAAAAGGATCGCGCGGGCGGCGGCACCATCCCCGACGGCCATAGCGATCCGTGCTTTTGCTGCCGCGAGTTGAGCAGGCGACGGGACCAGCGCCGCCTTTGGCGGTGAGGAATTATGGGCCGCAAGCACCGCCTCGGCATTGGCGACCAGATTTCGGGCACCAGCGATATTCCGGCTTCTCAAAGCGCTTCGCAGCTCATTGTCGAACGATTTCTCGGACGTGATTCCCCCATCCGCGGCCTCAGGCCGTTGGGCTTTGCGCCATGTTTCGACTGACGGATTTGTACTCTTATGGCCTGCAATTGCTACTTCAGACATGTCTGTGGACTTCCCAGCCATGGTGTTCCCTCTTTCCCAAATGACCCCATCCGCAGGTAGGTTGGCCGCAAAGCGTTGGATTCACAATCATTTCTAATAAGTAACTTCATTGACGCGCACTGATCGGCGCCAGACCTCTCGGCTTTCGCACCCAGGCGGCGGCTCATTCCTGCTCCAACTGCAACCCGTTACTGGGGCAGATAGGGGCGCCACTCATCGTCTGTAAGGGCGACCAGTCGCAATTCACGCGGACATTTCGTTGCGTGAATCGGCGCTTTGCTGCAAACCTTTCATAGTTACTAAGAATTCCCGCGTGTCGTCTTTCACGCGGCCAATTTTAATTTTGATGGAGCTCCACTTGCTGCCCTCTTTTTCTTTCTTTTCGGCATTTTCCCTTCCCATCGCGGCGACCCTCGCCGTCTCCTTTGCCCCCCCGGCGGCCGCACAGGGCATCGCCTTGCCCGACCAAAGCGTAATTGACGCGCAAATGGCGGAATTGGGTGCAAACGTACCGGGCTCCATCTTCGCGATGCAGCCGTTTCGCAATGGCCAGACCGTTACCGATGAGAATGGCACGACCTATGTGCTGACCTCACTCAACCCCCACGTAAACTCATGGTTCGTGCTGGAAATGACGCCCGAGGGCGGTCGTTCGAGCTTTGTGCATTTCGAAAACGGTGACCCAGAGACCTGGGACATCTCGCTGGTCGAAGACGACTACGGCCCCGCACTTTTCATCGAAGGAGAGGGCGATAGCTTCGCCTGCGCACCTTGGGAAGACGGCGAATTGGAGGAAGCGCAGGCCAGCTCGCTGCCCTATGCCCCGGTGTGCGACTGGAGCATTTTCGTCCGCAATCCCGTCACTGGCAACCGCACCACCCGCGAGGCCGTGGCCGAATTCTTGCGCGAGAACGTGATTTTCGGCGAATCCATCGTCAACCTGATCAAAGGCGCGTTCTTCGAGGATGCCTTCATGGTCTCGTCCGAGGGCGAGGAGGAATTGGAGGAAATTAACGGCGTCGAACTGCTCGGCAACGCGCTTCTCTCCAACACGCCCAACATGCGCCCCTATATGGGGTTCGAATTGGCGGGCACCGACGCGGGCGCGATGACGGCGGGCGCCTGGTATGAGGTCGAGGAAAGTCCGGGTATTTACGCCTCGGTCATGCAGCCGGGCATGATTGCCAGCGAAGTGATGCAGAGCGGCGGGGCCAACGGCCTTGATGGGATCGAGCGGCGCGCCGATGTCTATCTTGTGGCGTTTGACATGGCCCGGTTCGACATTGGGTATGAGCTCGGCACCGATCATCCGGGCCTCGAATGGTCCTCGCGCCCACAGAACCGCCATAACCAGGGCCGCGGCCCCGATGGTTTCAACACGCCCGCGCCGCTGGTGCGAACGGGTATGTTGAACCCCGCCTTCGTGGACCGCGTCGCGGCGACGTTTACCGGCGGTTTCAAACGCGATCACGGCGCCTGGCGCTTTGGCGATTACGCGACCTTCAATTACGGGCATCACTACGGATTCATGCAAAACGGCGTGCTCTTGTCGCGCCTTTGGCCGAACCTTGCGACCATGTATCTGACCCAAGATGGCGACGTGAACATGCGCACCTGGACCGAAGAAGATGACGCGCTACTGCCGGAACTGACCTTCGCGCGTCAGAACGGCGTCGCGATTATCGAAGATGGCGTTCCGGGCCCACGGGTCACGTCATGGGGCGGGGGCAACTGGTCGGGCGACGCAAACGCCACCCTGCGCACTTTGCGCGGTGGCGCTTGCGTGCGCACGGTGGAAGGTCGCCAGTTCCTGATTTACGCTTATTTTTCAACAGCTACGCCGTCCGCCATGGCGCGGACGTTCCAAGCCTATCAATGCGATTACGCCATGCTTTTGGACATGAACAGCCAAGAGCACACCTACATGGCTCTCTATATCCACGATGAAGAGGGTGAGGATGAGATGGATGTGCAGCACCTTGTGTCGGGTATGGCCGAGGCCGATCCCGACAACGGGCGCGTCGCGCGTTTCATCTCGGCACCGGACAACAGGGATTTCTTCTACCTATTGCGGAGGCATTGATTGATGGGACTAAGCAGGATTGTAAAAGCGGCAATCGCCGTCAGCGTTTTGGCGGTGACGGGGGCCAACGCGCAGTCATTGGCAGAACGAAATGAGCTTCTTTTCCAGCAATTGCAGGACATCCGGGGGCTCTCCAATGCCGAAATCAACCGCGTGCGCACGATCTTTGCCAACTCGCCCAATGGGTGGATGGGGCAGGGCAATCCGGCGGTAACCCGCCATCCATTCACCCCGGAAGAGGCGGCGGCACGCATCGGCGGCACGGTGGAGCAGGTACAAGCCAGCTACCGCAATCGAGAGTTTGAGAGGATCTGCGGCGGGCCCTACATGGTGCCGCTCTATGATCCCGAAACCGAGACCCCGCGCGACGCGACAGCCTGTGCGGACATGTTCGAATACCCAAACATTCCAATGGTTTATCCCGTCGTCTGGGTCCGCGCCAACGAGGCGGCGCAGCTTTGCGCGGCCGAAGGCGGCCGCATCGGCGACGCCCATGAATGGGAAGGGGCCGCAGCCGGGCAACTACTGCCGCCCGATTATCCCTTCGACAGAGTGCGCGGCATGGGCATGTCTGCGGCGGTCAACACGATCCGCAATTGGCATAACAACCACTACGCCAACACACGCGGCACCTATTCCATCGGCGCGTGGCAATCGGGCGTTTGTGCGACGGGGTCATTCAAGAACGCCTCGTGCAACGGCGGCAGCTTTCAGGGCTGCGGGTCAAACACCTATCCGGCGGGCAGTTTCCCGGCCTGTCAATCGCCCTTGGGCGTCTATGACATTGATGGCAACGCCGCCGAGCATATGAACCTACCCTTGGCTGAAGATCAGATGGCCTCTGCCGGATCGACGACCTTGGGCGTGACCGAGATGAAAGGCTCTTGGTTCATTTGGGATACGATCCGTGCCCATGAACATTGGGCGCGGTGGCGGGCACCGTTTTGGCATGGCACGCGGGTGATGTCCGAGGCGAGCCACAGGAACTATCACCTCGGGTTCCGCTGTTTCCGCGACGTGCAGTAGGTGGGTAAAACACAAAAGGCGCGCCAGATCCGGCGCGCCTTTTGCTTTTTGAAACAGGTTCTTACAGGGACGCGAGGCGAATGGTTGCGCCGGTCAACGTTCCATCAGAGTTCAAGAAACCTGCGTAGCGATCGTCTGTCAGCAGCTCCCGCAGGTCCACGGCACGGCCATCGACGAAAGCCGTGCGGCTGACCAATCGGATGCCATGGGAATAGTCGGCGTAATATTCGCCGTGCACCGTAGAAAGCGGCTGGATCGCGCGGCCGTTGGTGCGGTGCCAGCCGTAAATCGCGACACGGCCTGGATTGCGGGACAAGCGGTTGGCGAGGACCAGATCCTTCTTGTGACCGGCCACAAGCATCCCGGCCTGCACACCTGCGCGCGAGAATTGGCCGTCAATCGTGGCATCGTGGCGCAAGAAGTAGTCCGTGGACGACATGGCAGAGCCCGGCGTCATCGGGGACGGGGCAACACGCACGTCAGCTTGTTGGTAGATCGCGTCAACCATAGTGGTCGTGGGCAACATCATGTCGAAGGCATCGGCGACCCGTAGGGCGGCCTGCAAGCCCAGTGGCACGCGCACGTGGTCGCTGTCGGATCCGATGGCCAGGTAATCGGGCGTCACGCAGATTGTTACCTCAACCGAGCGCCCGCCAACGGTGCCGTTGAAGGTGACGGGGTGCAGGTCGCGGATATGGCTGGGGACGTTTCCGGCCAACGCCTCTTGCACCATGCGGTTGTCGCGGCCCGAGCCCGAGCCGTTTCCAGCGCTTGCCATAACGGCAGAACCGCTGGCAGCAGAGCCAGAGCGGCGCGGGATCGCACGTGCCAGACGGGGCGAGCAATCGCCACTGCCGCCGGCAAAAATGCTGCCGCGTGGGCTTTCACCGACTCCGGCGATGCCCCCCAAAGCGTCGGGTGCTTCCGCGCGGGCGACTTCAACGTCAAACGCTTCCGACAGCGCGGCGGCGCGGGTCACAATCTCTGCGGGGCGCAGAGTGGGGCGCGGGCTGGACGCGGCCAGAAGGGTAGAGGTTTGCGGTGCCGTTTCGGTCGCCACAGGTGCAGGTGTGGCGCCGGGGCGGGCCACCGGATGGGGCAGGGCCAAGGCCCGTTCCGCATCCAAGTTCCGCGCAATGGTTACGACTTGCACCACCTGCGGCACAGTAATGATCATGCTTGGGCGTGGTTCCGGCATCACCGGTGGACGGCCTGCTACAACGGAATAGCGCTCCACCGGATCAGTGGGTGCTGCGGCAACCTCGGCGGGAGCGGCCAATTGGGGGGCGACCCGCGCGCCGGGCGCTTGGTCGATCACAGCAGAGATACTCGTGTCGAAAGCCGTGACATCGGGGTAGCGGCGTTGCGGTGTCGGATTAATCGCGACAACCTCTTCCGTTTCGACCACCGGGCGCGGCGTCGTCACCGCGCCGGACACCACCACATAGGCGCAAGCCGAGGTGATTATGGTTGAGGCCAATACAACGGCCAACACGCCATTCGGCCGTTCCAGCGCCGTGGCTGTCAAAAATTTTGTTCGCGCAAATACACGCGCGATTACTGTCCCGTTCATCGTGAAGCACTGCCCATCTAGTACGTCGCAGCCCTTCAGCCACGGATAATGTCCCTTTGTCTGAGCCAGCCCTAAGGCGGAGGTGTTAATATCGCAACAACGCGCCCAAGATTCTCATCCTGCGCTTGATTTTTGCGCGGAATCTTGCCAGCCGGTCGCGCCTAGATCGAGGTCTTTTTAAACACCGGTTCGGGAATATTTCGGATCACCGCCATGACGAGGCGCCAGATCGGGCGTGTATAGATGACGTTGGTATTTCGCTTCACCGCTTTCACGATCGCGGCCCCGACTTCCTCGGGCTCAGCAGTCAGCGGAGCGGGCGTGTCAATCCCGTCCAACATGGCGGTATTCACGAAGCCGGGCAGCACTGTGACCACGTGAACCCCCTTATTTGCAAGGCGATTGCGAAGACCCGACAGGAATGCCGTGAAGCCCGCCTTGGCCGAGCCGTAGACGTAATTGGACGCGCGACCCCGGTCCCCCGCGACCGAGGAAATGCCAACCAAGGTGCCCGCGCCGCGGGCCTCCATCGCGTTGGCCAGATGCGCCAGAATGCTGGCGGGGCCCTCAAAATTGGCGCGCATAACCTGGGCGGCGGCCAGCGGATCGGCCTCGCTTTCCGATTGCGTGCCCATGGTGCCCACGGCGCAGACCGCAACGGCCGGAAGCGTGGGCAAAGCCTCCACAAAGGCTTTATGAGAATCAGTCGCCAGCGCGTCGAACTCATGAACAGTGACCTCAACACCGAAGCGGGTGCGCAGATCGCTGGCGTCTTCGGCAAGGCGGGACACGTTGCGGGCGGCCAGCTGAATCGGGTGGCCTTCCGCGGCAAAAGATCGTGCCACGGCACGGGCCATGTCAGAGGCAGCCCCCAGGATCAGGATCGGACGGCTCATAATCCCAACCTCCGCGATTGAACGGACGTAAAGCGCTCAGCCATCCCCGCCTGTTTGCGCATGGCGGCGAAGTCCGCGGCACGCGGGTCGGCCTGCGCCACGGCCTTTGGCATCCGGGCGTCCTTGGCCAAGTAGAAGCGGCCCTTGTGGGCCATAGTTATCGTGTCCAACCGTTCCATTAGCGCAAGGCTCCGTTTGTTAGTCGGGAAATCCATGGCGAGCGTATAGCCCTCCATCGGGAAGGAAAACGGGCCGGATTGCGACCCGAGGCGTTTCAGGACGGACAGCACCGACCCTTGGCCAGAGGCGGCTATCGCCTCCATTATTTCGGCCAATCCGGCTTCCGCCGTGTCCTTTGGCAGGGCGCATTGGAACTGCACAAACCCGTGCCGCCCATAGAGCTTGTTCCAATTTGCCAATCCATCGAGAGGGTAGAAGTAGCTATCCCAATCCACCACCGCGCGGCCCGCTTTGCGCCGTTGCAAGCGCCAGTAAATGCTGTTGATCGTGCGCAGGGCTGCTCCCTTGAACAAGAACGGAAGCCCGAACGGGACCGGGGTTTTGCCGGGACGGCCAAGGTCGAACTCGGTGCGGTCCATCGGCAAGTCTTGGGGCAGGGCGTGGCGGCCTTTCAGCAAGATGCTGTGGCCGTGGGTCTTGCCCGCGCTGCAATTGATCCATGCAACGGAATAGGGCGCGTCCATCGCACCCTCAAACGCAGCGATCGTATCGGTTAACGACGTTAACGCTACGCTTTCCTGCACGATCCAAGATGTCTCGACCCGGCGCAGGCGGATCTGCGCGCGCAAGATCACCCCGGTAAGCCCCATGCCCCCAAGGGTCCAATCAAACAGCGCGTCGCCCTGCTTGGTCCGGGTCACCGTGCCATCGGGTCCCATCAGGTCGATCCAGTCGACACAGGTCCGGAAAGAGCCGTCAATGTGGTGGTTCTTGCCATGGACATCGGCCGCAATCGCGCCGCCAAGGCTAACCAATTTGGTGCCCGGCGTGACCATGGGAAACCAGCCGCGTGGCAGGAAAGCTTGGATAATGTCGCCCAGAAGCACGCCCGCCTCGGCCACCAACACCCCGTTTTCAAACGACCGCATTCGGTCCATGCCGGTCATATCCAGTGTTAATCCGGGGTTCAGGGCGGCGTCGCCATAGGCACGCCCGTTGCCCCTTGCGATCAGCGGCGCCTCCAACACCGCTTGGCGCACATCCTCTTGGGTGCGCGCCCGCACGACCCGGCATTCGACCTTGGGAAAACGGCCCCAGCCGCTCAGCATCTTCATCGGGGGCCCCGTTGAAATACAAACCTTCGGTCCAGTTGATACTTCGTCAAATACCCCACCCCGAGGCCGATCAACGCCCCCGCTTCCCTTGCGAAATCTGTGCCCCATGTCAGCCAGAAGGCGGTTTCCGTCACCCAGAAAATTGCCGTCGTCGCCACGCCCATCAGAGAATAGAGGCCAAACTGCCGACCCTGTGCCGCGGCACCTTGGGTCTCATCAAAGAAAACCCATCGCTTATCGAGAAGGTATTTCACCACCAACCCTGCAAGCGTCCCCGCCCCCAAAGCAGCCACGAACCAGAGTGAACCGTCGCCACCCAATAGCACCAGCCGCTGCACCAAAAGGTTAACCGCAACGGCGACTGCCGCGAAGGCCACGTAGCGGATGATAAGGCCAGTGCGCGTCATAGGAACACGGCACCCACGACCAAAACGCCGCACAGAAGGATTACCCACCGCGAGGTGGAATTTGACACCGCAAAGATCATCGGATCGTCGTGCATCAACCCTCGGTCTGCTTTCAGCACCATGCGGCTGATCCAGAATATCAGCAGCGGGCAGACACCCCACAACAACCAAGGCGCGCCGAATTTGGCCTGTGTCGTCGGCTCGTCCACATAAAGGGCAAGGACCAAAACCGCCAGATACCCCGAGGTAATCGCCATCTGGCTGACGATGCGCCGGTCCTCTGCGATGTAGCCGCGGCGTGAGGTTTCGCGGGTGGCAGTCTCGGAATCTGTCAGCTCTGCCAAGCGTTTAACTGCCGCCAGAGCAAAGAAGATAAACATCGAGAAGGCCAAAATCCACACCGATAAAGGAACGCCGATCGCCAAACCGCCCGCGATGATCCGCAAGGTGAACAGAAAAGCCAGCAAGCAAATGTCGACCAACGTGTGCTGCTTGAGATCTACGGAATAGGCGACCGTGGCCACGAAATAGAGCGCCACAGCCCCCAACAAGGCGGGCGTCACGAGCAGTGAGGTAACAGCCGACAATGCCAGCAAGACCGGAATCGCCATGGTGCCGATTTCAGGCGAAAGGGTGCCCGCCGCAAAGGGGCGCAGACGCTTTCGCGGATGGCTGCGGTCGTCGCGTAGGTCCAGAAGGTCGTTAATCAAATACCCGGCAGACGCAGCGAAACTAAGGGCCAGAAACGCTCCGATGATCGGCAAAATCGCCCCGAACCCGTGGCCGGGGTCCGCGATCAAGGGGACCGCGACCAGCAGGTTCTTGAACCACTGCTGCGGACGTATGGCGCGTAGAAGCGCGCGCGGGGGGGCCTCTCTCGGCACGTGTTCGGCGGGGGTGTTGCCTCGGTCAAGGGCGGCTACGACCTTCGGGGTCGCGCCGACGCTGATGGCCTTCTCGGCCCGTTCCCAGACCGCCAAATCCGCCGCGCTGTCGCCTATATAGGTAAAGCCCTGGGGAAAGCGGCCCTGCAAAAAGGCCGCTTTTTCAGTGCCTTTCAGGTTGCGCGTCCCGTCTGATCCGTGAACCTCGTCAAAAATATCCAGATGCGCGGCGATCTTGTCTGCCAATACCTGATCGCTGGCCGTCGCCAAGATCGTGCGCCCACCTTCTGCGCGCCAATCCCGCACGCGGGCGACGATTTCTTCGTCGTAGGGCAGGGTGCCGATATCCACATCGGACAGCTCTACCAAAGCACGTTTGAACGCGGCCCGCCCTTTCTTGAGCTTGCCCAAGGCCCGCACCGTCGCCCACCCGTCGTGCCCCAAGGCCGACCAACCGCATTCGTACAACATGTCCGAGCGCAACAACGTCCCGTCAAGGTCCACAACCAACACAGGGCGCGCGCGTTCTTCGGTGTTCGGGGACTGTGACAGTGACCTATTCCTTAACGTAAATTCGTTAAGAGAAGGTGCCTCAGGGCGATTGCCATGACCAGCGCTTTTTAAACGCTTTTTGCGGCGCGGATACGGGTTGGTATCGACTCAGGCAAACACGCTGTCTATCGTTTCAGAAATTGATTTTACTGAAGGATTGCACCCAATGCGCTTGCCTAAAGCCGTCCTGCGGATCACCTTGATTTCTGTCCTTTCCCTGAAGGCGACAGGTGTTCTTGCCCAAAGCGACGATGCCGCCGCGGCTGTCGAAGAGGCTTTGGCCGCGCTCCTGGCTTTGCGCGCCCCGTCCGAGGAGGATTTGGCGGAGGAACGCGCGGGCGCGGTTGAGGATGCCTTGGGGGCTTTTGAAACATTGGCCGCAGAGAGCGCAGAGCGGGCGGAAGCAGAAGCCGCAGCGACCCGCGCCACGGCGGTTGAAGACGCTACAACGGCTTTTGCAGCATTGGCCGCTGAAAGCGCCGCTCGGGCGGAAGCGGAGGCCATGGAAGCGGCGTTGGCCGCCGAGCGGGCCGAGGCGGTTGAGCAGGCTTCCAGCGCGTTCGAGGTGTTGGCTGCCGAGAGTGCCGCTCGCGCCGCAGAGGCTGCCGCTGCGCAGGCGTCCTTGGCGCAATGTATTGAAATTGCAGGGGAACCCTCCGCCGAGAATTATACGACTGAAGAAGAACAAACAGCCGCGCTCGACGCGTTGCGGGCGGCGTTCCCCGCGTGCCGGGAGGCGGCGGAAGCGCTGCCAGAGGAGGGCGCGCCGCTCTACCATCTGGCATCGGCAGCGCAAGCGGCTGGACGTCACCGCCGGGCCGTGCCGCTTTATGAACGCGCCGCCGAGGCGGGCGTTGCAGCAGCCATGACGCGCCTGGGAGATTACCACAATTTCGGCCTGCGCCCCATCCGCGAAGATGCTGCGCAAGCCGTTGAATACTATAGACAAGCTGCTGACTTGGGCGATCCCGCTGGCATGGCGACACTGGCCTTCATGTACCGCCTTGGACGCGGCGTAGAGGCCGACAGCGCAGAGATGGTGCGCCTGATGCGCATGGCCGCGGAGGCGGGCTATCCCTTTGCGCAATACAACCTTGCGCAGACCTTTTTGGACGGCGAAGGGGTGCCCGGTGGCGTTGATGAGGCCTTGGGTGTGCCCAATGCCCGCCGCGCCGTGCCGCTACTCGTGACTCTCGCCAGAGATGGAAATGTCGAGGCAGTTCAAGACCTTATCGCCCTCTATTCCGATGGGGCAGAGGGCGTTCCGGCCAATGATTTCCTGCGTGGCGGCTGGGTCGAAGCGCTGGCCGAGACAGGCGATCCACGCGGAATCGCGGCGCGTGGTTTTCTGTTCGAGCACGGCATCGGGCGTCCCGCGAACCCGGAATTGGCCGCCGCTGACTATATCGCAGCCCTGGAAAGCGGAGAGGTCGACATGAACGATCTTCGCGGCACGATCGACGGCCAAACGCCCCGATGGGACGGGGCCACGGCACGCGCATTTCAGACGATTTTGCAGGAACGCGGGCTTTACACGATGGCGATCGACGGCGATATCGGGCCGGGAACCCGCGCGGCGGCGCGTGGGTTAACCGACTGATAAATAAGAGCTATTCTCGGTCCATTGCGTGATATTCCGGGTTCGGCATCATGTCTGACGCGATGGCGAAGCGGTTAGACATGTTGAAGAACGCGATCACGTCAGAGAGGTCGAAGATCTCATCCTGGCTCAGGCCCACGGCCTCTAGCTTGGCGCGTTCTTCGCCTGCGACTTCCCAAGGTGCAGTGGTTAATTTCCACGCGAAATCAAGCATGGCTTTCTGACGTTCGGGCAGTTCTGCGACGCGGTAGTTCATCACCAACATTTCACCCAGCTGTGGGTCGCCGGACATCTTCCGTACCGCTTGGCCGTGGGCCACAAGGCAATAAAAACAACGGTTTGCCGAAGAGACGACCACGGCGACCATCTCTCGTTCCAGTTTGGTTAATCGGCTCTCGCCGAGCATGAGCGTGTTATAATACTGCCCGAACGCCCGAAGCTTTTCCTGGTTAACCGAGAAGGTCCGCAAGACGTTTGGCACCATCCCCAGCTTTTCTTGGCAGACCTCAAAATACCGCTTCGTGTCATCGTCGAGGCTGTCGAAATCGGGCAGGTCGTAGATAGAGACGTGGTCGGGTTGCGGCATGGAATCCTCCGATAATCAGGTGTGGGGGTGTATCAATGGTGTATCAATTGCGAATTGGGCACGGCGCGTCACGCCACGGATAGCCCCTCATCGGACAGGCCATCAAGGCGCGGCATCAGCGACAGAAGTTGCTGCGTGTAGGGATGCTGGGGAGAGGCGAACAGCGCCTCTGTCTCGGCGACTTCGACCAGCTCACCATTCTTCATCACGCCGACGCGGTCACACATCTGGCGCACCACGGGCAGGTCGTGAGAGATGAACAACATGGTTAACCCAAGATGCTCTTGCAGATCCTTAAGGATGTTAAGGATTTGCGCCTGGATCGAGACATCAAGCGCGCTCGTCGGTTCATCACAGATCAGAAAACGCGGCTGGGTCGCCAAGGCCCGCGCGATGGAAATACGCTGCCGTTGACCGCCGGAAAACTCGTGCGGGAATTTCAATCCCGCCTGCGCCCCCAAACCCACCCGGTCGAGCAGTTCGTTTACCCGATCTTTCAACGCTTTGCCCGTCAGAAGACCGTGGTGGCGGGCGGGCTCTGCGATGATCTCATCCACCCGCATCCGGGGGTTCAGGGACGAATAGGGGTCTTGGAAAATCATCTGGATTTGCTTGCGATACCAGTCGGGCACGCCGCCGGGCTGGTTCGACACGGGCTTGCCGTCGAAAGAAACCTCGCCGCCATCGACCTTGTAGAGCCCGGCAATCATCCGTGCGATGGTGGATTTTCCCGAGCCGGATTCCCCAACCAATCCAAACACTTCGCCTTCCTTGATGTCGAAGGTCGCGGTGTCCACGGCGGTAAACATCTTGCGGTTACGCGGCAGCAGCGCACGGGTCTGGACGAAGCGTTTGGTGATCCCGTCGGCCTGCACCAAGGATTTGGAGGGGTCGATCTGAACCTCGGGCCAGTTCCGCTTGAGGTCTTCAATCGCGAATTCCATCACGCGCCCGCCATAGGAGATCAGCGGGAAGCGGTGCAATTTGCGCGTCGGACGCGGCACGGCGGCGATCAGCGATTTGGTGTATTCGTGCGCGGGCTGGCCAAGGATTTGCGCGGTGGGGCCAGTTTCCACAACCTCGCCCATATACATGACGGTAACCTTGTCCGTTGTGTCGGCAATCACGCCCATATCATGGGTAATCAGGATCACGCCGACCTGACGCTCTGTAGCAAGTTCCTTAATCAGATCAAGGATTTGCGCCTGGATCGAGACATCAAGCGCGGTCGTGGGCTCATCCGCGATGATCACATCAGGCTCGGAGCAAAGCGCCAAGGCGATGACCACGCGCTGCCGCATCCCGCCCGAGAATTGGTGCGGATATTGGTCAAGCCGCGCCTCGGGGTCGGGGATGCCGACCCGGTCGATCAGGGCACGGGCGCGGTCATTGGCCTCATCCGTCGTGACGTCGAGATGTTCAGAGATCGTCTCAACCAACTGTTGGCGCACGGTGAACAGCGGGTTTAACGACGTTAACGGATCTTGGAAGATCATCGAAATCTTCTTGCCACGCAGGGACCGCATGGCGTCGGCATCAAGGCCCGAGATTTCCTCACCCTTGTAGCGGATGATCCCGCCCGCGATACGGCCGGGACGGTCCAGAAGGCCCATCACGGCGGCGCCGATGGTGGATTTTCCGGCCCCGGATTCGCCCACAAGCCCGTGGATTTCGCCGGGCTCCACCGAAAGGTTAGCGGCCTTGACGGCTGTGAACAGCGCCCGGCGGGTGGGGAATTCAACGGTGAGGTTTTCGATTTCAAGCAGGGACATCAGCGCAACCTCGGGTTGATGGCGTCACGGAGCCAATCGCCGAGAAGGTTAACGGCGAGCGCGAGGACAAGAAGTGTGGCAGCGGGGAAGACGAGAATCCACCATTTGCCGGAGAACAGGAACGTCTGACCGATGCGGATCAGGGTGCCGAGAGAAGGCTCGGTGGGCGGTGCGCCGACGCCGAGGAAGGAAAGTGTCGCCTCGGCGATGATCGCCAAAGCCAGCGAGATCGTGGCGATGACAAGCACAGGGGACAGCACGTTCGGCAGGATGTGGCGCGCCATGATGACAAAGGACGAGCGGCCAATCAGGCGCGCGGCCTGGACGTATTCCTTGTTGCGCTCCACCAATGTCGCGCCGCGCACGACACGGGCGAATTGCACCCAGTCCGACAGGCCGATGGCGAAGATCAGCACGATCAGGGCCATCTCGTCGCGGTACTCGATCGGGGTGACGCCTTTGGCGATCCCCGAGATCAGAAGCGCCACAAGGATGGAGGGGAAGGTCAGCTGGATATCGGCGATGCGCATGATGATCGTCTCGGTCCAGCCGCCCACATAGCCCGCGATTAGGCCCAGGGTGACGCCCAGGATCAGCGCGAAGGATACCGCCGCAAAGCCCACGAACAGCGAAATCCGAAGGCCGAACAGGATGGTCGAGAAGACATCGCGGCCTTGGTCATCGGTGCCCAGAATGAAGCTGTCCCCGGTAAACGGCGAGGGCGTGCCGGGGGGCGTCAGCCCGTTCATCAGGTTGAGGGACGCCGGGTTGAACGGGTCATGGGGCGCGATCCAAGGCGCGAAGATGGCCGCGAGGACCAGCACCAAAGTCACAATCGCCGAGATCAGAGCCACGGGGGAATGGAGGAAGGCGTAGCCGACATCGCTATCAAGCGCTCGGGCAAGGCGGGATTTGGCCTTGGGCGCGGGGGAAGAAGGAGTATCGCTCATGTCGTTTTCCCATCCACGCGCAGGCGCGGGTCAATCGCCACATAAAGAAGGTCCACGATCAGGTTGATCCCCACAAACATGACAGAGATCAGCATCAGATAGGCCGCCATCACGGGGATATCGACGAACTGGATCGCGTTGATGAACAAAAGCCCGACACCGGGCCATTGGAAGACCGTCTCGGTAATGATCGCAAAGGCGATGATGGAGCCCAGTTGCAGGCCGGTCACGGTAATCACTGGCACCATGGTGTTTTTCAGGGCGTGGCGGAAGTTGATCGCCCGGTCTGAAAGCCCACGGGCACGGGCGAAACGGATGTAGTCGGCGCGCAGCACCTCCAGCATCTCGGCCCGCACAAGGCGCATGATGAGGGTCATTTGGTAAAGACCCAGGGTGATCGCCGGAAGGACAATGCTTTGCAGCCCGTCCCAAGTGGCAAGGCCCGAGTTCCACCCGCCGACCCAGCCGAAAATGTGGCGGGTATCGCCCCGCCCAAAGATCGGCATCCCCCCGGTATTGAAGGTGATGTCCGTGAAGGGAATGCGCACCTCAAGGCCGACGCCGAAGGCATAGATCAGCAGAACACCGATCAGAAATGTGGGCAGGGATACGCCAATCAAACTGGCGGACATGATGAAATTGGCCCAGAAACCATCGCGGCGAATGGCGGTGAAAATCCCCAGAACAATGCCCATTCCCAACGCGATCAGGCCTGATACGAGGGCCAGTTCCAGCGTGGCAGGCAGCCGTTCGATGATGATCTCGGCCACGGGGCGGCCTTGGCGGTAGGAGATCCCGAAATCGCCCTGCACGGCACGCACGAGGAAGTCCCAATACTGCAGGAAGAACGGCTTGTTGAGCCCAAGGACTTCGCGCAGACGTTCGATATCCTGGACCGTGCGTTCCTGGCCCAACATCGTATCGACAGGGTCGCCCACGAAACGGAACATGGCAAAGGCCACAAGCCCCACGACCAGAAGGACGAGGATGGACTGGGCGATGCGTTTGAGGATGAAACTAAGCATTCAACGGTTCTGCGCTGTGAATAGGTGACGGGTCAAGCCGCGACCTGAGGGTTCTGGCGAACCTGTGAACCAAGCGCCGACGTGGGGAGAGTTCGAGAGGGGCCCTGAAGCCCCTCTCGATTGTGGGGTTTGGGGGATAATTCCCCCAAGTTTGCGCGGCCCAAAGCCCCCCGAAGGGGCGGCAAGGGGCGCAAGGGGTCTATTCTACCGGAAGACCCATCCTCACCCATCGCAGGATGAAGAAGTTGTCAGGACGTTGCGTCAGCTCGATCCCGTCGGCAACGCCCCAAAGCAGAGGCTGCACATACATGGTGTTGTAGACCGCATCCTGCTGCACGATGGCCGCGGCCTCATCCAGCATCGCCTGACGCGCATCGGGGTCAATCTCGGACTGGATCAGGGGCAGCATCTCGTCGATGCGGGGGTTGGAATAGCCGCCGAAGTTCCAGGTACCCAAACGCTCACCGTTGGTATGGACGAGGAACCGCAGGGGGTGCTCGGCGTCGAACGTGCCGGGCGACCAGCCCAGAAGGTACATGTCGTAGTTATCGGCCCGCAGTTCCGGCCAGTAGTTGGACACGGGCATGGTTTCGAGCTGAGCGTTCAGGCCCACTTGTGCCAACATGCCCACAACGGCTTGGCACACGGCCTCGTCGTTGAGGTAGCGGTCGTTGGGGCAGGACAGGTTGAAGGTGGCCCCCTCGGCGCCGGCTTCGGCAATCAGCGACCGCGCCAGGTCTTGGTCATAGGCGGGACGCGCTGCGTTGGCCTCGGAGAAGCCGCGCATGGCGGGGGAGACAAGTTGGCTGGCCTCTTCCGCATTGCCGCCCATGATCGCTTGCAAAATGGCCGGCACGTTGATCGCGTGGCCCACGGCTTGGCGCACGCGGACATCGGCGAAGATGTTGTCTTCCCCGCTCAGCAACGTTTCGTGGTCATGGCCGTAACCCAGCATAATCACGCGGGCCTCAATCCCCGACAGCACATGCACCCCGTCAGAGGCGTTAACGCGGTCGGCGTCTTGCACCGGCACAGGGTCGATCAGGTCAACGTCACCTGCCAGAAGGGCGGCCACGGCGGTGGCAGAGTTCTGGATTGGCGTGAAAATAGCCTCGGTCACGTTATGCTCGACCTCGCCCCACCAGCCGTCGAAGGGCACAAGCACGGTTTCCAGATCGGGCTGGCGGCTTT
This sequence comes from Gymnodinialimonas sp. 57CJ19, assembly GCF_038396845.1. Classification (NCBI taxonomy): domain Bacteria; kingdom Pseudomonadati; phylum Pseudomonadota; class Alphaproteobacteria; order Rhodobacterales; family Paracoccaceae; genus Gymnodinialimonas; species Gymnodinialimonas sp. 57CJ19. The sequence continues at coordinate 3,316,957 of NZ_CP151587.1, read as the reverse complement.
GAAGCATGAAGGCGGCGGTGCCGTTGACGTTGCGGGTGGCGAAGTTCTCGGTGTCGCGGGCAGGGCGCTCGGCCCCGTTTGCTGCGGCCCAATCGCTATCCATCATCATCCAGTTGGCGATGCTGTCAGGGAAGATAGGCTGCGGAGAAGTGGTAAGGATATCGACGGTATATTCATCCACTACTTCAACGCCCGACACGACGGCAAACCAGCTGGCCACGTCGCTATCTTCCGAGGAAGCGCGTTCGTAGCTGAACAGCACGTCATCGGCGTTGAACGCCGCGCCATCATGGAAGGTCACGCCTTGGCGCAAGGTGAAGCGCCAGCCCGCGCCGTCGGGCAGAGGTTCCCAGCTTTCGGCCAAGGCAGGTTCGATCGCCATGTCACGACCACGACGCACGAGGCCTTCGTAAACGTTGTTAAGGAAACCCAAAACAGGCGCAGAGGACACCGCGTGGGGGTCCATGGTTTGCGGATCAGTTGTGGCGGACCAGCGGAAGGTTTCAGCCTGCGCCGGAAGTGCGGTAGCCAGCGCAAGAACGCTAGCGGTGAGAAGGCGGTTCATTTGATATCTCTCCCCAGAGGTAGGTGGCGCATGTTTTGCGCCTATCGCCGGGCAGGGTGGCGCATTGGTTGATATAGCGCGAGGGGAGAGGTGGTCACGAAACTGTGAGATTGCGCAGGGCTGTTGTGCAAATACGCACGAATGCAGCGAAGCGCCTGTAAATTCACTCAAAATGAAAGGCGCGGCCTAGGGCATAAGGCCGCGCGATTGGGGATTAGCTATGGACGGTCAGGCAGGAGCAATCAGCACCCCGGCTGACTTTTTGGCTGACTGACCCCAGAAACAGGCTGGCGACAGAGCCCAAACCGCGCCGCCCCATGACGATCAGGTCAGCGTCATTGAGCTTGGCAGCGTCCAGAATGGCATCGGCAGGATCGCTATCGCCGATAGTGGTGCTGGCGGGCGCGGTGCCTAGCTCTGTCGCGCGGGCGGTGGATGCCTCCATAACCTCTTGACCGGCAAGCATAATCTGTTCGGGCGTGACGGGTACATCAACCACCGAGAATCCGACCGCTACGGCCGTGGTTTCCAGTTGCGGCGAGTGAACAAGATGCACCGCCGCGCCAAAGGTCTTGGCCAGCCCACAGGCGGTTTCCAAGGCTTTGTTAGAGGCTTCCGAGCCATCGAGGGCAACAACGATTGAAGTGAACATAGGGGCGGTCCTTTCGATTAGGTCACGCGGGATTGCGCCTATGACACTGCCAGACATGCGCCCCGGCTGCTTTGATCTTTGTCAAACCGGGAGCAGGCCGGCATAAAAAAGCCTGCCCGAAAGATCGCGCTTCCGGGCAGGCCAATGGTTAAAGGCGTTAACGCCTTTTTTGTGGGGTTTAGTTCAGTTCGAAATACTGGAACTTCACCTGATCGTCGGCATCCACCAGCGTGGTCCACGCATCCGAGATGCCCCAGTTCAGAACCTGGTGGTGGATCGGCAGGTAGATCAACTCGGCCGAGGCCATGGTCCAGAGGTCGGCGATGGTCTGATCGCGTGCCTCAAGATCTGTCTCGGACGACAGGGAAACGATCATCTCGTCCATCGCAGGGTTCGAGAAGCCGGTGCCGTTCCAGCTGCCACGACCGTCGGTGCGGGTGTGGTACAGGAAGTTGAAGACATACTCGGAATCATACGTCGGCACGCCCCAACCCAACATATAAAGGTCGGTTTCGCCATTCGCGATCAGCGGGAAGTGCTGGGCGCGGGGCAGGGCAGAGAGGTTAACGGTGATGCCAATCTGGGCGAACATGCCCACAGCCGCCTGACAGATCGACTCATCATTCACGTAGCGATCGTTAGGGCAATCAAGCTGGATCGAGAAGCCGTCGCCGTAGCCCGCTTCTTCCATCAGAGCTTGCGCAGCCTCAACATCATAGGCGGGATAGGCCTCTAGATCTTCGGTCCAGCCGTTAACCGGGGGCGGCAACATCGCGCCGGTGGGATCAGACTGGCCCCGCATCACGACCTGCATGATCGCGTCACGGTTAATGGCGATGTTCATCGCTTCACGCACGCGCGGATCGGCCAGCGGGTTGGCGCCCTCCACATCGTCACGCTCCAGATCGTCGGCACCGACGTTGAGGCCAAAGAAGATGTTACGGTTCTGCGGCCCTGTGCCAATGCCGATGCCATCGGCCGCTGCCACACGCTCCAGATCCTGCACCGGCAAGTCTTGGACGAAGTCCACTTCGCCGCCCAGGAAGGCGGCCAGACGGGTGGCGGGGTTCTGGATCGGGGTGAAAATGACCTCGGTCACGTCCATCGGGAACAGGTCCATGCCCCAATATTCAGGGTTCTGGGTCAGCACCGTCTGCACGTCCGCCTCTCGGCTTTGCAGAATGAAGGGGCCGGTGCCATTCACATTGCGGGCCGCAAAGGTGTCTTCGCCCGCGGCGAAATCTTGCACGTCCTCGGCGCCGTTCTCGACCGACCAACCTTCATCCATCATCATGATGTTGGTGAGGTTGTTGGGCAGCAGTGGGTTGGGGCCTTCTGTCTCGATCTCGACGGTGAAGTCGCCCGTGGCACCGACCTCCACAACACCCGACAGCAATTCCTTGAAGTTCGACGCTTCCTGCATCGCCCGGTTGAGGCTGAACACCACATCGGAGGCGTCGAAGCTTTCGCCGCCATGGAATGTCACGCCTTCGCGGATCTGAAACACCCAGATGTTGGGGTTATCCTCGCTGGGGCCCCATTCGGTGGCCAAGGCAGGCTCCATCTCGCCGGCCATGTTGCGCGCGACCAGCGGGTTGTAGATCTGGTGCATGAGGGTGGTTGTCGGCCCCTCGTTCTGGCTGTGCGGGTCCAGGGTCAGCGCCTCGGCCGCGCGGGTCCAGCGCAGGGTTTCAGCGGAAAGCGAGGTCGCGGTGATGGCGGTTGTCGCCAGCAAGGCTGCGCCTAGCGCGATAAAACGGTTGGTCATTCTAGTCTCCCGGTTGTGATTTTGAAGTCGGGTCACGGTCGTTGCCGTCCGGGAACACTATTAATGCACCGCGCGACTTGTCCAGTTCACAGGGAGAGTAATTTGGCAAAGGGTCGTAAGGTTAACGTAATTAACCTTCTGCAACAGTCGCGCCTTCAGGCGGCCAGCTCGATCCAGACGGGAACGTGGTCCGATGGTTTCTCACGGCCGCGCACATCCTTTTCGATCCAGCAATCCAGCAGAAGATCCGCAGCCTCCGAGCTCAGCAAGTGATGGTCGATGCGGATGCCGTCGTTCCGGTTCCAAGCGCCGGCCTGGTAGTCCCAGAAAGAATACATCCCCGGCGCTTGGTTGCAGGCGCGAAAAGCCTCGGTAAATCCAAGGTTTAGGAGGCGTCGGAAGGCGGCGCGGCTTTCTGGGCGGGCAAGGGCATCTTCCCGCCAAACCTCGGGGCGGGCGGCGTCTTCATCTTGCGGGATGATGTTGTAATCCCCCGCCATCACCAGCGGCACTTCACTCGCAAGAAGGTGCTGCGCATGGGCGTGCATCCGCGCCATCCACGCCAGTTTGTAGTCGTACTTGGGACCGGGCACCGGGTTGCCGTTGGGCAGATAGAGGCCGCAGACACGCACCGCTTCAGTGTCTCCGATCACTGTCGCCTCGATCCAGCGGGCCTGTTCATCTTCGTCATCACCGGGAAGGCCGCGGGTGACATCTTCGAGCGGCAGCTTCGACAGGATTGCGACCCCATTGAAGCCCTTTTGCCCATGGGTTTCAACGGTATAGCCCCGGTCTTCAAACAGCTCCCTTGGGAAGCCTTCGTCCACGGATTTGATCTCTTGCAGCAGGGCCACGTCGGGCTTTGAGTCATCCAGCCAATCGCCAAGGGCGTTGATGCGGGCCTTAACGCCGTTAATATTGAATGTCGCGATCCGCATGGGCGCAGTCCCTTTCGTGAGCCATGACCCGCGCGGGCCACGTCCCCCGTTTTGCCCCTTTGACGCGCGCTTGCCAAGCGGTGCTTTGGGCGCGTTGCGCGGACGTCTCCCCCTATGCGGCGGCGCGGCATGATCTGGGACAAGGTTTGGTTTAACAGCACAATTGGGGGCGTTCCGACATCGGGGCACCCTTCGCCCGAAGTGACCAAGCAAGTCGCCGACGCGGATCACGAAAGTCCGATTGCCGCGCCTTAATCGGAACGTTTTTCTGCCAACCAGGCCGCCGCGCTGAGTTCATCGTCGAAGTTCTTGATTTCCAACCCCGGCAACAGCGCGGATTCGATCGTGGCGGCGGCTCGGAACAGCTGATTGTCGCTGACAAAGGCGGCGCGGTCGATCTGATGAAGCACGGTAATCATTTGTGGCCAATGGCGCAGCTCTACCCCAATCGCTCCGATCGAGGGCCATTCCGCCCCTTGGTCAATCATTAACAAATCGCCATGGGCCATCCCCTCCATCTCGAGGGTGAGGGTCTGCAACGCCGCCTCCATCGCCACGGAATCGAGGGCTCCGGCCATGGTGACCCGCAAGGAATTTGGGCCTGTGCGATCAACGGTGAAATGAGATTGGGTCATCGGGATCTCCTGTCTGGTGGGGTTGGGGCAATGGTGACGTAAAAGAGGTGGGGGCGCCTTGATCAAGGTCAAGGAAACCGGGGCGAGGGGCGCGCACCGGGTCATGTGACGGTGCGTCCTTCTTGCCGATCCACAGGCGGCGCGATACCGTCACGGGCAAGGGAGGGCGACATGCCAAATAAAAGAGAATTACCAAGCGTTTTTAATGGGTTGAGACTGCCTGTCGTGGGCAGCCCCCTGTTCATCGTGTCCAGCCCCGAGCTGGTCATCGCCCAATGTTGCGCAGGCATTGTGGGCTCTTTCCCGGCGCTGAACGCGCGGGAAAAAGACGGCGACCCGATCGCGTTGGAGGCGTGGTTGAAGCAGATCACCGAAGCGTTGGACGCGTGGAACCAAGCCAACCCCGACACCCCGGCCGCGCCCTATGCGGTGAACCAGATCGTGCACCGGTCCAACGCGCGACTGGAGCGCGACCTGGAGATCTGCGCCCGCTGGAATGTGCCGATCTGGATCACCTCCCTCGGGGCACGGGAAGAGGTTAACGATGCCGCCCATTCCTGCGGCGGCATCGCGTTGCACGACGTGATCAACAACACCTTCGCGAAGAAGGCGATCTCCAAGGGTGCGGATGGGTTGATCGCCGTCGCCGCAGGGGCCGGCGGGCACGCGGGCCAACAATCGCCCTTCGCGCTGGTCCAGGAAATCCGCGAATGGTTCGACGGGCCGCTGCTGCTCAGCGGATCTATCGCCACGGGGGACGCGGTGCTGGCGGCGCAAGCGATGGGGGCGGATTTGGCCTACATCGGCTCTCCGTTCATCGCGACGGACGAGGCCCACGCAGCCCCGGCCTACAAACAGATGATCGCGGATTCCGGCGCAGAGGATATCGTGCTTTCCTCTTTGTTTACGGGCGTTTCCGGGAACTACTTAAAGCCGTCGATCACCGCCGCAGGCATGGACCCTGACGCGTTGGAAAAGGCCGATGTCAGTGCCATGAATTTTGCGGATGGCGCGTCCAGGCCCAAGGCATGGAGCCAAGTGTGGGGCGCAGGCCAAGGCATCGGCGCGGTTAAATCCGTCGGCCCGGCGGGCGAACTCGTGGCGCGGTTGGAGCGTGAATACAAAGCGGCCCGCGAACGCCTGCTTTAATTGGCCGGGGCGCCTCGTCGTGAGGCGCCCCGCTGCTTGGTTGAACCTTCGGTGGGAGGCTTGGGGCCGTAGATTCCTCTTTTCGAACATTCATCCCCCGGTCAACCCGAGGATATCCCCAGACCTCTTATCCTTTCAGAAACTTTTCCGTGGTCCGAAAATACGGACGGCGATCCCTGCCACCATCGGGCCGGCGCGCAAGAAATTCGGCGAATATGACCAAAGGATTGCCGAATACAGGCGAATTCAACCAATGGTGCCCTTGCAGCCCTGAAACGCCAGACATAGACTCTTGCAGAACAGAAAATCTGATAAGGCAGGCGCAATGCACGACCCCGTGGAATACTTCCAAAACAACCTGGTCCCGATGGTGGTTGAGCAAACCAGCCGCGGCGAGCGGGCCTATGACATTTTCTCGCGCCTCCTGAAGGAGCGGATCGTGTTTGTGAACGGTCCGGTCCATTCCGGCATGAGCCACCTGATTGTGGCCCAGTTGCTGCATCTTGAGGCTGAGAATCCCTCCAAAGAAATTTCGATGTATATCAACTCACCCGGTGGTGAAGTGACGGCGGGCATGTCGATCTACGACACGATGCAATACATCAAGCCCAAGGTGTCGACGCTGATTTGCGGCATGGCGGCCTCGATGGGGTCGGCGATTGCGATTGGCGGCGAAAAGGGGATGCGGTTCGCGCTTCCCAACGCTGAAATCATGGTGCACCAGCCGTCCGGCGGGTCGCGGGGCATGGCCTCGGACATCCTGATCTCCGCGCGGCATATCGAGCGGACGCGGGAACGTCTGTATCAACTGTATGTTAACCATTCTGGTCAAGACTACGAGACGGTCCAAAAGGCGTTGGACCGCGATTTGTGGATGACCCCTGAAGAGGCCAAGGAATGGGGCCATGTGGACGAAATCGTCGCCTCACGCGGCGGCAGCGACGCAGAATAAGGCCGCTCGGCGTCTTGTGACTTTTGCGCAGGGCCTTCGGGCCCTGTTGCTTGTAGGGGCCAGCACTCGGTCGCATCGGAATTTGCGATTGTGACCGGGGCGGTGCTGTTCTAGGCTGGCCAAAATCCGGTAAGATGACTGGTGTTTCGCGGCGATCCAGCCGCGTGAGGGCCCGGGTAAGGTGGACGATATGGCAAGTAATTCCGGCAACGATTCCAAGAACACGCTTTATTGCTCGTTCTGTGGCAAAAGCCAGCACGAGGTTCGCAAGTTGATTGCGGGCCCAACGGTGTTCATCTGTGATGAATGCGTCGAGCTGTGCATGGACATCATCCGTGAAGAGACCAAAAGCGCCGGGCTGAAAAGCGACGATGGTGTACCGTCTCCGAAAGAGATTTGCGGCGTTCTGGACGATTACGTGATCGGTCAGGCTCACGCCAAGCGGGTGCTCTCGGTGGCTGTACATAACCACTACAAGCGTTTGAATCACTCGGATAAATCCGACATCGAATTGGCGAAGTCCAACATCATGCTGATCGGCCCCACGGGCTGCGGCAAGACGCTGCTGGCGCAGACGCTGGCGCGTATTCTGGATGTGCCGTTCACCATGGCCGACGCCACGACGCTGACGGAAGCGGGTTACGTGGGCGAGGATGTGGAAAACATTATCCTCAAGCTGTTGCAGGCCTCGGAATACAATGTGGAGCGTGCGCAACGCGGGATCGTTTATATTGACGAAGTCGATAAAATTACGCGCAAGTCCGACAACCCCTCCATCACCCGCGACGTGTCGGGCGAAGGGGTGCAGCAGGCGCTGCTGAAGATCATGGAAGGCACCGTTGCTTCCGTGCCGCCGCAAGGGGGGCGCAAGCATCCGCAGCAGGAATTCCTGCAAGTGGACACGACGAACATCCTGTTCATCTGTGGCGGCGCATTCGCGGGGCTCGACAAGATTATCGCGCAGCGCGGCAAGGGCTCTGCCATGGGCTTTGGGGCCGATGTGCGGGATCCCGAGGCAAAATCCGTGGGTGAATACTTCAAGGATCTGGAGCCTGAGGATCTGCTGAAATTCGGTTTGATCCCGGAATTCGTGGGCCGTCTGCCCGTCATCGCGACGCTGGAAGACCTGGACGAAGACGCTTTGGTTACGATTCTGACCGGTCCGAAAAACGCGCTGGTGAAGCAGTATCAGCGCCTGTTCGAGCTGGAAGATGTGAAGCTGACCTTCACCGACGACGCCATGAGCGCGATCGCCAAGCGGGCGATCGCCCGGAAAACTGGCGCACGGGGCCTGCGGTCGATCATGGAAGATATTCTTCTGGAAACCATGTTCGAGATGCCCGGTTCCGAAGGGGTGGAAGAGGTTGTGGTGAACGAAGAAGCGGTGACCTCGGACACGCAGCCTTTGATGATCTATGCGGAACGCTCCAAGGAAGAGCCCGCCTCGGCGAGCTGATCTACCAGACATTTCCTAAGAATTGCCCCCGCCCAATTTGGGCGGGGGTTTCTTTTTATGGCGTGTGAGGAGGGCTGAGCCCGGATCGACAGCGCGGTGTTCAGGCTAACGCAGCCAGAGCTTTTCGCGCTTGAGGGTGTTTCTGATCTGCTGTTCGCGCCGAGGCAGGTTGGCCCGGTCAAACAGCGCCCGCGCTTTCGCCCCTTTGCCTTGGAAAATCATCCGGCGCATCGGTTCATAGGTCTTGAGCACCTTCTTGATCTTATTGGGGGCTGCCACTTCCTCCAACATATTCACCACGTCTTGGCTTTCGCGGGCATAGAGTAGGGGCAACACCCTGTAATGGCAGGAAGTTTTCCCGTCGAGCCAGCCGGGTTCCAAGGCGTCGCGGCCACCGCCGAAGGAGTGGATCACAAGGGGCAAGGCCACTTGATCCAGCCACGGGTCCAGGGTTTGACAGACCAGTTCGGCAGGTGCGTTGTGACGGATTTGGGTGGCGTATTGGGTGAAGCGGTCGCCGAATTCGTGGGGGCACTTATAGTAGAAGAAGCCTGCGTTGAAGTAGAGGTAACGGCGCCAGTACTCATCGGGGTGCGACGTGTCGAGGGACGAGGCGAAATCCAGCCCGAACATGTCGTAGAGCGATTTCCACGTCTGCGTGTAGCCGGGGCCATAAAGCTCGATTTGGGGCCATGTCCCCTCGACCCGGCGCGAGGCACTGGGTTTGGCGAAATCGAAGGGCACGTCGGTCAGATCGCCCATGATCAACGTGTCGGTATCGAAGAAAACAAAAGGCTCTCCCTTGGGCAGGGCCTTAAGCGCTTCGATCTTGTTGCCGTAAGGGTAAGCCTCGCCGAAGTGGTTGTTCTCGAACGGAATTATTTCGGCACCAAGCTCGGCCAGTGCATTGCGAACAGCATTGTCGCCCATGCGTGGATCTTTGGACCACCGAGGGCCGGGTTGGGGTTCGGCGACGAAAAGCTTGCCGGGAAAATCGGGGTTCGCGGCCCGAAAGGACGCGGCAAAGAGCACGGCTTCATATTGTAGGCGGCCGTTTTGGCCAACGATCATCACGTTGAAAGGGGTCGCGTTACGCGCCATGGAATTGTCCCGCTGCTCGGCTGGTTATTTTCCGGCAGTATAGGGCGAAAAGAGGCGGCGCGTCACGGGGTTACTGGGACGGCGTTAACCTTTTAGATGTCGCGCAGGCGGTGTCCCGAGGGATCGAACGGCGGCTCGGGCAAGACACGGGCGTTGTGGGGCTGGCCGAGGATGGCGACATGCACCGCGTCCCCCGCCTTGACGCTTCCGGCTTTGAGGTAAGCCAGCGCCAAGGACTGGCCAACGCTATAGCCATAGCCACCCGATGAGACCTGTCCAATGGCGGTGCCGTCGGGCAGAAACACAGGCTCGGCGCCCGATGCGTCAGCGGTGGTCGCCTCGATTGAGAGCAGGTGCATCGTCTCACGCGGAGCACGGTTGGCGATGTTTAACCAGCTGTCTCTGTTCAGAAATTCTTTGTCGCCCTTGATGAGGCCACCGAGACCGGATTCCTGTGGCCAATATTCCGGGGAGTAGTCGCGGCCCCATGATCCATAGCCCTTTTCCAACCGAAGAGACATCAGCGCACGGCTGCCCACGGGGCCTGCGCCCAGGTCGGCGGCGGCGTCCAGAAGGGCGGTGTAAAGGGTGATCTGGTCCGCCTCGGCGCAGTGCAATTCCCACCCCAAATCGCCGGTGAACGACACGCGGATGGCCACGCAATCCACCCCCGCGGCGCTGATCGAGGCAGAGCGGAAAAACGGGAAGGCGTCGTTCGACAGGTCCGCATTGGTGAGCCTTGCCAGTAGTTTACGCGCGTTCGGTCCGGCGACGTTGAAGCCGCAGGTGGCCTCGGTCAGGCTTTCGAAATGCGTGCCGTCGGGCAGGGGGTTCTGGTTAAAGAACCGCAAGTGATAACGTTCCGCCGCGCCGCCGCCGAGAATCCAGAACGTGTCTTCCGCCAGCTTGGTCACGGTGAAATCCCCCGCCACGCCACCGCGCTTGCCGATCAGTGGCGTCAGGCAGGACCGCCCGACAAGACGGGGCATTTTGTTGGCGAAAAGCGCGTTCAGCCAATCCTCTGCACCCGGCCCCGTGACGCGGTATTTCGCGAAGTTGGAGATGTCGATGACGCCCACGTTTTCGCGCAACATCAGGGCCTCGCGCCCCACGGCATCCCACCAGGGCTGGCGGGCGTATCCCGCGCTGTCTTCAACGGATTTATCAAAGAATGCGGGGTGTTCCCAGCCATAGTTCAAGCCAAACTTCGCGCCAAGACCGGTTTGCATGGCGTAAACCGGACGCTGTCGGACCGGGCGCCCGGCGGCGCGCTCTTCGCCCGGAAAGTGGATTTTGAAGCGATTGGCGTATTGGTCTTCGACCCGCGCTTTGGTGAAATCCTTGCCCGCCCAGTGGCCGTAGCGCGCCAGATCCCAGCCGAATAGGTCTAGTGACGGCTCGCCCTCTACCATCCATTCGGCTGCCAATCGCCCCAATCCACCGTTTTGCGAGAAGCCCGGAATGATGCCGCAGCAACAGAAATAGCCGGTGAGTTCGGGCACGGGCCCGAACAGGGCGCTGGCGTCAGGCGACCAGATCATCGGTCCGTTGATCACGCGCTTGATCCCGGCCATGCCCACGGCGGGGACACGGTCGATGGCCCGCATCATATTGGGTTCAATCCGGTCCAGATCGTCGGCGAAAAGCTCATGGCCGAAGCCTTGGGGCGTGCCATCTTCGGCCCAGAAACGCATGTCTTTCTCATAGGCACCGACCAACAGACCTTGCCCTTCCTGGCGGAGGTAATATTCCCCATCGCGGTCGGCGACGGAGGGCAGGCGACGGTCCAATGCGGCGATATCGGCGATGGTCTCGGTCACGAAATACTGGTGCTCGGTCGGGATCAGGGGCAGGTCCACGCCCGCCATCGCCGCCACCTCGCGGGCCCAAAGGCCGGCTGCGTTAACCACCCAAGGTGTGCGAATATCGCCCTTTTCGGTGCGAACGATCCACGTGCCGTCAGGTTGCGGATCGGTGCCCATGACGGGGCAAAAGCGGATGATCTCGGCGCCCCTTTGGCGCGCGCCAAGGGCGTAGGCGTTGGTCACGCCCGACGGGTCCACATTGCCGCCATCGGGTTCAAACATGATGCACCGGATGCCATCATAATCGACAAGGGGGTGCAGACGCTCGGCCTCATCGCGGCTGACCTCGTGAAAATTCATGCCATAGCGCCGTGCTTTCGCCTCTTGCAGGCGCAGTTGATGTTCGCGGTCCTGAGTCTGCGCAAGGTAGAGAGAGCCGGGTTGAAACACGCCGCAGGATTGGCCGGTCTCTTCCTCTAACTCCTTGTAAAGGTTCATGGTGTAATGCTGGAGCCGAGAGATATTGGTGCTGTCGTGCAGCCCGTGAATGTTGGCGGCTGCGTGCCAGGTGGACCCTGATGTCAGCTCGTCGCGTTCCAGAAGGACGACGTCGGTCCACCCCGCTTTAGCCAGGTGGTAGAGGATTGAACATCCGACGACGCCGCCGCCGATGACGACTGCTTGAGCATGGGTTTTCATGGCCGCTCTCCCGTTCTTTTCGCAACTCTGTCGGAGCGAAGGGGCCAATTCTGGTCCGTTGGCGACAGAAGCGTGCGCTCAAGCGTCGGTCACGCCGCTGATCAGGTTGGCTTGCATAAGCCGCTGTTGCAGCGACGCGCGCGGCGCGGCGAGCGTTTCCAGCGCCGCCAGCCGGGCGCGGTGCGTTTCCCGGGCCAGCAAGATGGCGTCGTCTGCGGTGACGGAAACAAAGCGAAGGGCGTCGCCCGCACGGTTTTGCGCAAGGCGGTCGGTGTCGGCGGACAGGACGGTGGCGATTTTCGGGTAGCCACCCGTGGTCTGGTGGTCAGCCAGCAAGACAACGGGCACGCCGTCGCCCGCCACCTGAATTGCGCCGCGCAAGATCGGCTCGGACGGGATGGAGAGAGCGTTGCCGAGGGGAAGGGCAGCCCCGTTCAAGCGTACCCCCATCCGGTCGAAAGCGTCGGTCATTTGGTAGCGGGTTGTGGTTAACGCACGCACCGCGCCGGGGGCGAAATGGTGATCCTGGGGGCCAATCACGACGCGCGGCTCGGACTGTGGGTGGGCAATTTCGGGACAATCATAGGGCCCCTCCTTGCTGGGGCGCAGGGCTGTATCGCGGACTGTGAAACTATCGCCCATGCGCACTGTGCCACCGCCAAGACCCGACAGCGTATGGGTCGCACTAGATCCAAGCCATTCATCTGCAACGATATTTCCGGCGAAAGCAAGGTAGCACCAGCTGCCCCATGCTCCGCCGCGAATCGTTAGCGTGTCGCCTTCCTGAAGGGTCAGCACCTGCCAGCCGGGGCCGGTTCGGGCGATGTCGAACGCCCCGCCCGCAACGGCGCAGGTGACCGCGCCCTCTGTGCATTCCAGCACAAGCCCGCCCAAAGACACCTCGATCGCGGTGCCTGTGGGTTGCCCCAACATGGCGTGAGCGGCGGCGAAGCTGAAGCGATCCATGGGGCCTGAGGCAGGCACGCCAAAGCGCATGACCCCCGCGCGACCAGCGTCTTGGAACGACACAAGCGGACCGGCGAAGCTCACCTTGAGCCGCGCGACACTCATGTCTGCAACCGGGCGGGTAAATCCCCACGCGCGATGCGCGTGAAGGTTACGGTATCGCCCACCTCAAACAGAAACGCACCGTTTTCGATGACTTCCACTGGAGAACGGCCGATGATGTTCCAGCCGGTCGGCATCGTTAACGGCGTTAAGATGCTCTGCGCTCCCGCAATCAGGACCGAGCCTTGGGGTACGTCACGCAGTGCCGCCGTCTTGCGTGGCACGTGTATGGGGGCCGGAAGGCCGGAAAGGTAGGCGTAGCCGGGCGCGAAACCGTACATCGAAACCCGCAAACGGGCGGTGGCGTGGGCGTCAATCACCGCGTTGATGGAAACGCCTTTGGCTTCGGCCACCGCTGTCAGATCAGGGCAAAGATCCGGGTCGTAGCAGACGGGCACGACATGGGTTTTCGCGGCGGTCTCAGAGGTCTGCCGCAAAGGGAACAGGTCACGGATCGCGGCGGCGATTGTGGCATGGTCGGTGATGATCGGATCGAACTGCACCGCAAGGTTAACGAGGGCGGGAATGACCTCTGCCACGCCCGCGATACCCGCTGCGGTAATGGCATGGTCAAGCGCGATAACCCGGTCATTGGCGGCGTCCGTTGGCTCTTCCGCGAGGGTCACAAGCAGACCGCTATCTCCGATGGGGCTGAAGCTTGGCGTTTCCCTCATGGGGTCAGGAAGCCTTTGACTTCAACGCCTTGAGCCTCAAGTCGGGTGCGGATGGTCGAGGCCATGACCACCGCGCCGGGGCTGTCGCCGTGCACGCAGATGGAGTGGGCATCCAAGGCGATGGGCGCACCGTCGATCACCGGCATGTGCCCGGTTTCCAACAGCTCCAACAACCGGTCCGCCGCAAATTCCGCGTCGTGGATCATCGCGCCTTCCTGACCGCGGGGGACGAGCTCTCCGGTCGAGAGGTAGCCGCGATCGGCGAACACTTCCGAGAACACCGGCTGGCCAGCGGCGCGGGCGGCTTGCTCGGTCTGGGTGCCGGAAATCGCGAGCACCGCAAGGCTGGGGTCGATGGCCGCGACGGCGCGGACAATCGCGTCGGCTACCTTGCGGTCGCGCGCCGAGAGGTTGGCCAAGGCGCCGTGGGCCTTCACATAGCTCACGCGGGCACCCGCCAAAGCGGCAACCCCCTGCAACGCGCCGATTTGCGCGGCGACCAACCGGGTGATTTCGGCAGGGGCCATGGGGATGACCCGGCGGCCAAAGCCTTCGCGGTCATTGTAACCGGGGTGCGCCCCAATCGAGACGCCGTTTTCCCGAGCGGAAACAAGGGTTTGAAACATGGTTTCCGGATCGCTTGCATGGCCGCCACAGGCGATATTGGCGCTGGTGACGATACTTAGCATGGTCGCGTCGTCCCCCATGGACCAGGGGCCAAAGCTCTCTCCGAGGTCGGAATTCAGGTCAATTCGGCGGGCCATGGGGCGTCCTTTGCACAGGTGTTAACCCTAACTTAGTGAACCTGTGGCCAAGGTGCGAGAGGGTTAGTCGCGCACCGCGACATCCCGGTTCTGTTGCCTGCGGCGCCGATCGCTATCGTGCGGAGCCTGCATTGCCCGAGGAACTGGCGGCTGAGGCGACCCGACGACATCTTGGGCGCAATGTCGGTCAGCGTCGGCACAAACCTTTCCGGCGCGTAACCTAAACCATTAAAATGCATTCTCAGCCGCGCCGTCGCTGGCAGGGCCGTGTCATTTACGCTAGGGCGTGTCCCATGATTGACCTTCTGATCCTTCTCGCAGCCGCCTTTGGGGCTGGCGTCTTGAACACCATCGCGGGCGGAGGCACGTTCCTGACGTTTCCGGCCCTTGTCATGGTCGGAGTGCCACCCGTGGCTGCCAACGCCACCAGCGCCGTAGCGGTCTTTCCCGGCTATTTGGCCGGTGCTTTGGGCTTCCGAGAGGAATTGGCCAGTTATAACCGTGCCCGCTTGTTACGCCTGAGCGTGGTGGCCCTCGCAGGCGCTGCGGTGGGCTCTGGTTTGTTGCTGGTGTCCTCAAACGAAGCGTTTTCGGCGGTGGTGCCGTTTCTGTTGCTCGCCTCAACCCTTGCGTTTTTATACGGCGAGAGGATCCGCGCGTTTGCCGCCGCGCGGGCGAGGGGGGTGACACCGGAAGGGGCCATCGGCCTATTCTTGGTGGCGGTCTACGGGGGCTACTTCAATGGCGGCCTCGGGATCGTCTTGCTGGCCTTGTTCGCCCTTTGGGGGATGAGAGACATTCACCGGATGAACGGGCTGAAGAACGGCCTTAGTTTTGTGATCTCTTTGATTTCCGTAGGGATTTTCGCGGCAGCAGGTCTGGTGGCGTGGCCCTACGCGATTGCGATGATGATCGCGGCGACACTGGGCGGATACGCTGGCGCCCCCTTGGCGCGGCGGCTGCCCAAGCAGGCGGTTCGCGGGTTGATCGGCCTGATCGGCTTCGGCATGAGCGGCGTCTTCCTTTGGCGGTTGATCGAGGGCGCCTGAGCTTACGCTGGAAATGTCGGAAGGCGGGCCCTTGTAACCCTTCTCTTTCCCGCTATCTCCCTCACTTGATGTTGCGTTCTATTTGTTCAGTTTAAACTGAATAAACTCTACGAAAGCAAGTTCCGGTGCAATAGGGCGCGCAAGTTGATGAAGGAGACCACCATGACCTCGGCCCCAGATCTCGGTCCGATCCGATCCGAATTCATCGAGAAGGTGGGTCTTATGGCCCAGGGAGAGGGCCTGCCGAAAACGGCGGGGCGCATGTTTGGGATGTTCATCTTCGACAACGGCACGGTGTCTTTCGGGGATTTGGCCCGACGGCTTCAGGTCAGCCGCGCCAGCGTCAGCTCCAGCGTGCGCATGCTGGAAGACAGGGGCGTTTTGAAACGGGTGTCCAAGCCCGGAGAGCGGCAAGACTACTTCCAACTGACCGCGACCCCCCATGAAAATATGTTGAAACGCACCCAGGACGGGGTGCGCCAGGCCCGAGACGAGGTGTTGGCCACCGCCAACAGTCTGCCCGACAGCTGCCCCGAAATCAAAGCGCGCATTGGCGATTTTGCAGGGCTTTATGCCGCCATTGATCGAAGCCTTGGCCTTGCCCTCGATCACCTGAATGAACCAGCGCCCGAAGCGTCCGCGAAGGAATAGAACATGACAAAATCCGCTGACAAGGGTGCCGCTGACACGGTGCCACAAACGACCCATACGGCGCCCGAAAAACCCAAGGCCTCGGACGAAAGTGCCCCCTCTGATGGCCTTGCGATGACGGAAGAACGCAGCACCTCGCCAGAGCCCACGCCGCCCGCAGGGTTGCGGTTTGACACTGACAAGGGGGCGTCCCGGTCCACATGGATCGCGGCGCTTTTGACGCTGGCGCTTGTGGGCTGGATGGGCAGCGGCTTTGTCGTCCCCTCTGAAGACCCCGAAGAGGAAGCCACCGCCCCCAACACGCCCCTTGCCGTGGCCGTGGCGGTGCAACAATCGGTGGCGCAGCCTGTCACGCTGTACTTCAACGCCGAAGGCCAAGCGCTGCCCGATCGGGATACGTTGATCCGCGCCGAAGCCTCGGGCGAGATTTCGGAACTGCTGGTCAGCATGGGCGACTACGTGGAAGAGGGCACGTTGATTGCCCGGATCAGCAGCGAGCGGGCCGAGGCGCAGTTGGTCCAGGCACAGCAGGAAGTCACCCGCACGCAGCGCGATCTGGAAAACGCGCAAACCCTGCTGGAACGTGGCGTGGCCACGGTGGACCGCGTGGAGCAGGCGCGATCTGCCTTCACCCAAGCCGCCGCACAGTTGACCGCCGCCGAAGAAGCCTTGGCCGATATGGCCATCGTCGCGCCCTTTGCGGGGCGGATCGAGGCGCTGGACATTGATACCGGAGAGTTCGTGCAAGCCGGAGCCGAGATCGGGCGCATCGTCGATAACTCGCCCCTTACTGTGTCATTCCGGGTCCCGCAACAGGCGCTCGGCAGCCTTGAAAGCGGCTTGCCGGCCAATGTGACCTTCATCACCGGAGAGACCCGGGAAGCCACTGTGACCTTCGTGGGCACCGCAGCCGCGCAATCCACGCGGACCTTTTTGGCTGAGGTTTCCTTACCTAATGAGGACGGCGCAATCGCGGCAGGTATATCGGCTGAAATCACCATCCCTACAGCGGAGGTGACGGCGCATTTCCTGTCGCCCTCCATCGTGTCGCTGTCGCCCGACGGGCAGTTGGGCATCAAGGCGGTGGACGCCGAGAACATCGTGCGTTTCTATCCGATCGAGATTGTGCGCGCAGAGATCAACGGCATCTGGGTGTCTGGCTTGCCGGACGAAATCGACCTCATCACCGTGGGCCAAGGCTACGTCAGCGATGGCGAAGAGGTGCGTCCTCAGGTTGAGGAGGCAAGCTGATGAACACGCTGATCGACGCCGCATTCTCGCGGTCGCGCGTTGTTTTGATCGCACTTTTGATGGTGCTGTCTGTGGGCGCCATTGCCTATATCTCGATCCCCAAAGAGGCGAACCCCGAAGTCCCTTTGCCGCTGTTCTATGTGCACACCGGCCTTGACGGGATCAGCCCCACGGACGCCGAGCGGCTGCTGATTGAGCCGATGGAGCAGGAATTTGCGGGCATCAGTGGCCTGCAATCCATGGAGGCTTTTGCCGCCGAAGGCTCGGCCTCGATCCAGTTGGAGTTCCAGCCCGGCGGCGACAACGACGAGGCGCTGGCCGACATTCGCGTGGCCGTCGACCGCGTTCAGGGAGAGCTTCCCGACGACGCCTACGACATATCCGTGACCGAGATTAACACCGCGCTCTTCCCGATCATCACAGCCGTCCTTTCCGGCCCTGTGCCCGAGCGCACGTTGAACACTCTGGCCGAGGAATTGCAGGAAGAAATCGAAGCCCTGACCGGCGTGCTGGAGGTCGACATCGGCGGTCAGCGCACCGAGTTCCTGGAGGTCTTGATCGACCCCACCGTGTTCCAGACCTACGATCTGTCGTTTGATGAACTGATCGGTCAGATCACCCGCAACAACCGCCTGATCGCGGCGGGGGCGATTGAAACCGGGGCAGGGCGGATCGTGCTGACCGTGCCGGGGCTGATCGAAGACCTGCAAGATGTCATGGGGATGCCAGTCTTGGTGCGCGACGGGACCGTTGTAACCTTTGGCGATGTCGCCACCGTGCGCCGCACGTTCGACGACCCCACAGGCTACGCCCGCATCGACGGGCAGCCTGCCTTGGCGCTGGAGATCACCAAGCGCTCGGGAGCTAATATCATCGAGACGGTGGCGCAAGTGCGCGCCTTGGTGGAAGAGTTGCGCGTCGATTGGCCGGAAACGGTGGAAATCGCCTACCTCAACGACCAGAGCGAACAGGTGCAAGACCTGCTGAGCGATCTGGAAGCCAACGTGATTGCAGCCGTGGCCTTGGTGATGATCGTGATCGTCTACGCCTTGGGCTTCCGCTCGGCCATCCTGGTGGGGCTGGCGATCCCCGGCGCGTTTCTGGCCGGTGTCACGGCGCTTTGGGCGATGGGCTACACGATGAATATCGTGGTGCTGTTCGCCTTGATCCTGGTGGTCGGCATGTTGGTGGACGGGGCCATCGTGACAACGGAATTGGCGGAACGGCAGCTGCAAGAGGGCGCCAGGCCCAAGCAGGCCTACGCCTCTGCCGCCAAGCGCATGGCGTGGCCGATCATCGCCTCGACCGCCACAACGCTTAGCGTGTTTTTCCCGCTGCTGTTTTGGACCGGCATGGTGGGGGAGTTCATGAAATTCCTGCCGATCACCGTGATCCTGACCCTGTCGGCATCGCTGTTCATGGCGTTGATCTTCATCCCCGTCGTGGGCGGGATCATCGGCAAGAAGCAACCGCAATCGGCGGCGGCGAAACAGGCGATGGCGGCGGCCGAAACCGAAGATCCCCGTGACATCCGCGGCCTCACCGGCGCTTACGTGCGCCTGTTGCAATGGGCGCTTCTGCGTCCCGGCGCGACGCTGTTGCTGACAATTTCCATGCTTCTGGGCAGCTTTGGCATCTACGGGCAATTCGGCAACGGCATCAGCTTCTTCCCTTCGGTGGAACCGGATGTGATGCAGGTGCAGGTACGGGCCCGCGACAACTTCTCGATCTATCAACGCGACGCATTGGTGCGGATGGTGGAAGACCGGATGCTCGACTTCGACGAAGTGGCCAGTGTCTACGCGCGCTCCACCATGAGCGCGGGGGGCGGGGATGAGGAGACAATCGGAACGATCCAGCTGGAACTGATTGATTGGGACATGCGCCGCACCGCCGAGACCCTTGGCGTGGATATCCGCGCCGCTGTAGCCGATATCCCCGGCATTGACGTGCAGGTGCAGACCGAAAGCGGCGGGCCGTCGGCCGGCAAGCCGATCAACCTGCAAATTCGCGCCAGGTCGCCGGAAGCCCAGGAAGAGGCCGTGGCCATTGTGCGCGGCATCATGGATGAGGTCGGCGGCTTCACCGATGTGACCGACACGCGCCCGCTTCCGGGGGTGGAGGTCGCGGTGATCGTGAACCGGGCCGAGGCGGCGCGGTTTGGCGCCGATGTCAGCCTTCTGGGTCAGGCGTTGCAACTGCTGACCCGCGGTATTGTGGTGGCGGATTACCGCCCCGATGACGCGGACGGCTCGCTCGATATCCGGGTGCGCTTTCCCTACGAGGAACGGTCCTTGTCCGAGCTTGGCAACCTTCAGGTGCCAACGGCCTCGGGGCTTGTGCCGATCTCCAACTTTGTCACTTTCGCCCCCACAGAGCGGGTCGGCACCATCCGCCGCCTCGACGAGCGCCGCGTTGTCACCATTGAAGCAAACGTCGCCCCCGAGGTTCTGGTGAACGATCAGGTCATCGCCCTGACCGCCGCCCTGGAGGCCGCGGAACTGCCCGCCGGGGCAGAATACACCTTTGGCGGCGAGGCCGAGGATCAGGCCGATGCGGTGACCTTCCTTATCAGTGCCTTCGTGGCCGCCATCGTGCTGATGTTCGTGATCCTCTTGACCCAATTCAACAACTTCTACCAAAGCTTCATCGTGATGAGCGCGATCATCTTTTCGGTCGCGGGGGTGTTGTTGGGGCTGGTGATTACCGGACGCCCGTTCGGCGTGGTGATGGGGGGCCTTGGCGTGATCGCCTTGGCGGGCATCGTTGTGAACAACAATATTGTCCTGATCGACACCTACAACGACCTCAAGCGTGCCGGGCAGTCCCCGCTGGAGGCCGCCTTGCGGACCGGTGCACAACGTTTGCGCCCGGTGCTGCTGACCTCGATCACCACGGCACTGGGGCTGATGCCCATGGTCATTGGCCTGAACATCAACTTCTTCACCCGCGAAATTGTTTACGGTGCGCCTTCCACGCAATGGTGGACCGAGCTTTCCAGCGCCATCGCGGGCGGGTTGATCGTGGCCACGATCCTTACCCTCGTCGTGACACCGGCGATGCTGATGCTGGGGGAAAAACGGGCCAACCGGGCCGTCCCCACAGCCAAGGCAACACCCGACCCGGTGCTGTCCTAAGGGCCCACAAATCAGCGGCGGCCATTCCATTTCAGGGCGTGGCCGCTCGCCATCGAGCCGCGAAAGCCCACCGCCCCAGAGGGCTGGCTTGCTTCAACCAATCATGTCGAGAAGTGAAATGGTGGGCGACCCTGGAATCGAACCAGGCGTGAGTCGCCTCGAGGGAGTTACAGTCCCCTGCCACACCTTGCGGCCTGTCGCCCACCGGGGCCGGATTTCTCCGGCGTGAGCGCGGAATATCGACGTCCGGCGGGGGGGTCAAGCGGGAATGCGCCTTGCGCTTGCCTCAAGTGCTGCGCAGTAAGGAGGCCACACATAAAGGCTGAGGGTATCATGGCCAAAAAACCGACTTGGGTGATTGATAAAGAACGCGGCAAACGGGCGGCGGCGGCGGAAACCATCTGGTTGTTCGGCCTTCATGCGGTGCGCGATGCCCTTGCCAACCCGGATCGGCAGGTCTTGCGCTTGGTCGTGTCCCTGAACGCGCAGGGCAAACTGGCCGATGCCATCGACGCGCGCGGGATTGAGGCAGAGATTGCCGACCCCCGCAAATTTCCGGTGCCCCTTGATGCTGGATCGGTCCATCAGGGTGCTGCGGTCGAGGTCAAACCGCTCGATTGGGGCGATTGGCGGGCTTTGGCGCGCGGCGATGGGTCCAAACGGTCGGTTGTGGTGATGCTGGACCGGGTGAGTGACCCACACAACGTGGGCGCGATTCTGCGCTCGGCCGAAGTATTCGGTGCCACAGCCGTAATCGCCCCCGCCCGCCACTCTGCGCCGGAAACCGGGGCGTTGGCCAAAACCGCTTCTGGCGCATTGGAACGGATGCCCTACGCACGCATCGGCAACCTTGGCGACGCGATGGAGGCCCTGAAGGCCGATGGCTTCTGGATGGTGGGCTTGGCAGAGGAGGGGGCCGAGCCCATCGACGCCGTCGCCACCCGCCACGCGGAAAGCAACATCGCACTGGTTCTGGGGGCCGAAGGGCCGGGCCTGCGCGAACGTACGCGCGAATTATGTGATGAACTGGCAAAAATCCCCTTTGCCCGCGACTTTGGGTCTCTCAACGTTTCCAACGCGGCGGCGGTGGCCCTTTATGCCCTGACGCGGGGGTAATGCGCCGATGCCCCATGCCACGAAGATCGCAACCTGCTGTTACTGCGGACGCAGGCGCACCCTGCGCCTGACCGCGCGGGAGGGGCATGAACTGGCCTGTGGCGCCTGCGGGGCACCGCTGCACGAGATGAAGTGGCTGAAGCCGCCCGAGGCACGGCGCGAGGGCGTGAAACGATCCCCGGAAACAATTGCCCCCCACGGCCATCGTCCGAAGGACCGGGCGGTAGAGCGGCCCAAGAAAGGGCGCAAGAAAAAGAAGAGGCGGTCGTCGATTTGGAAGAAGGCGCTGGAAGAGGCGTTTGACGTGATCGAGGACATTTTCGACTAGGCCGTTCCCGGCGCGATCACGTTTTCGTTGCCGACCTTCAAGAAACAGTTACAGGCCCCATATAGGAATCAGGCAGCGCGGGACGGAACCCTGCGCGCCCATATCTGTCCCTCGTTCCGAAACTGCGCCCGCCGGTGAGAATCCGCTGCGGGCGTCTTTTTTGTTTGGTAGAGTAGGGGCATGACGACGACTCCCTCTGATGATCTGTTGCGCCATGTGTTGCGCACCTCGCGCAGCTTTGCCTGCGTTGGCGTGTCGCCCAACCCGGTGCGGCCAAGCCATTACGTGGCGCGATACCTGAAATTGAAGGGCTTTCGCGTGGTGCCGGTGAACCCGGTCCATGTGGGAAAAGAGCTGTTTGGCGAAACCGTCGTGGCCGATCTGGCTGCGGCGGGGCCGGTGGATGTGGTGGATATTTTCCGGCGGCCCGAGCATGTGCCGGATATCGTCGATGCCGCCCTTGCGCTGCCAACGCCGCCAAATGTCATCTGGATGCAGATTGGCGTGATCCATGCAGAGGCCGCCGCCAAGGCGGAGGCAGCGGGGCTGACGGTGATCCAGGATCGTTGCCCAAAGATCGAATATCAGCGCCTGTTCGGAGAGCTGCGGATGGGTGGGTTCAACACCGGGATCATCAGCTCGAAACTGTGAGGCGCGTGGGGTCACGGGCCGTACACAGGCTGTACACACTTTGTGCATACGCAATTTTCGCACCTTTGCGGGGTGGGTCGCGTGTTTGCGTGCGCTAAGCCCCGCCTTATCGGCTGGCTTTCTCGTCGATGCCCGAGGTGCCGTGGCGGCGCGCCAGTTCATCTTCGATATCGCTAAGGGACACGTCACGGGCGGCGCACATCACCAGTAGGTGGTATAGCGCGTCGGCGGCCTCGGAGGTCAGCTTCTCCCGGTCGCCCTTCACGGCTTCGATAATCGCTTCCACGGCCTCTTCCCCGAATT
The DNA here is from genome assembly GCF_038396845.1 of Gymnodinialimonas sp. 57CJ19. Taxonomy (NCBI): domain Bacteria; kingdom Pseudomonadati; phylum Pseudomonadota; class Alphaproteobacteria; order Rhodobacterales; family Paracoccaceae; genus Gymnodinialimonas; species Gymnodinialimonas sp. 57CJ19. Next base: position 3,294,245 of record NZ_CP151587.1, on the reverse strand, counting down.
TCTCGGCGCATTTCTCCGGGCCTTTGGACAGCAATTTTGCGGTCCAGGAGGTCTCTGGGTCTGCGTCCTTGCGGGCGGCAATCGTGTCGGAAAGCTGGTGCAGCGCGGTCATGGGAGCCTCACGGGGATGCCGGCGTCGGCCATGTGTTGCTTGGCCTCGGCGATTGTGTAAGTGCCGAAATGGAAGATGGAGGCCGCCAGAACGGCCGACGCGCCGCCCTCGGTCACGCCTTCGACAAGGTGGTCAAGCGTGCCAACCCCGCCCGACGCGATGACAGGCACCGGGACGGCGTCGGACACGGCACGGGTCAGCGGCAGGTTGAAGCCCGCCTTGGTGCCGTCGCGGTCCATCGAGGTCAGCAGGATTTCCCCCGCGCCATGGGCCACAACCGTTTTGGCGAATTCCACCGCGTCGATGCCCGTGGCTTTGCGGCCGCCGTGGGTAAAGATCTCCCACTTGCCGGGGGCCACCGTCTTGGCGTCAATCGCCACGACGATGCATTGAGAGCCGAACTTGTCCGCTGCCCGCGCAACACAGCTGGGATCAGCCACTGCGGCAGAATTGAAGCTGACCTTATCGGCCCCGGCCAACAGCAGATTGCGCACATCATCCACCGTGCGCACGCCGCCCCCGATGGTCAGCGGCATAAAGCACTGCTCGGCGGTGCGGGTGGCCAGATCATACATGGTGCCGCGGTTTTCGTGGGTGGCTTTGATATCAAGGAAGCAAAGCTCATCCGCGCCCGCCAAGTCGTAAGCGCGCGCCTGCTCCACCGGGTCGCCCGCGTCGATCAGGTCAACAAAGTTAACGCCCTTAACGGTTCGACCTTCGGCCACGTCGAGGCAGGGGATGATGCGTGTTTTCAACATGGGGACGTCATAGGGGATTGCAGCGCGGGGGGGAAGTCGTGTCAGGAGCCGTGGCTGTAGGGGCGTTACGGTTTGCGGCGGCGACCTACGATTTCGGCGATCGCTCCGCCCCCCAGCAAAAGCGCCCCGTAAAGCACGCCGACCGCGAGGCTTATGGCCGCGACCGTCACGACAAAATCCGCCCCGTCCGCCGAGAAGGTCGTGCATTGGCTGAAGCCATACAGCCAGTTCCCCGAACAATCGCCCATGGCAAACATCATCGCGCAGAAACAAAGTGTCAGCCAGACTGCCCAGAAAATAGCGCTGTAGCGCAAGGTACGCGCCAGCCGGAAACTGGCGCTGAACCAGGCCCACAGAAGAAACAGGCCGCAGATCAGGTACAAAGGCCCGAGGAACAGGAATGTTCCAAGGGCAGCGTCGCTCATGCCAACGCCGAGAGCGCTTCACCCAAATCAAGCGCCCCGTCATACAAGGCCCGGCCCGATATCGCACCCGCGATCACGCCCGTATCCTTCAAAGCCGTGAGGTCCGCCATGGACGAGACGCCGCCGCTGGCGATCACGGGGATCGAGGTGGCGCGTGCAAGGTCCGCGGTGGCCGCCACATTGGGCCCGCCCATGGCACCATCGCGGTCAATGTCGGTGTAGATGATGGCGGCAACGCCCGCGTCCTCGAACGCTTGCGCCAGATCGGTGACCATCACGTCGGTTTCTTCCGCCCATCCCTTGGTCGCTACGCGGCCCTTGCGCGCGTCGATGCCCACGGCGACCTTACCGGGGAAGGCGCGGGCGGCCTCGCGCACCAGATCGGGGTTTTCAACGGCGACGGTGCCGAGGATCACGCGGGCGATGCCCTTGTCCAACCACATCTCGATCGTGGCCATGTCGCGGATGCCGCCGCCCAATTGCGTGGGCACCGAGGTGGCCGCCAAGATCGCCTCGACCGCGGCACCGTTCACCGGCTCTCCCGCGAAAGCGCCGTTCAGGTCCACCAGATGCAACCATTGGCAGCCCGCATCCTGGAACGCCCGGGCCTGGGCGGCGGGATCGGTGTTGAAGACTGTCGCCTCCGACATCTCGCCACGCAATAGCCGCACGGTATTGCCGTCTTTAAGGTCGATGGCGGGGTAGAGGATCATCGGGCGCATCCTTCGGTCTGCAAGGTTTCGCGGGTTTTCCCCCATGTGCCGCGTCAGCGCAAGGGCCAGCCGCCGCCACGTCACTCTTGCCAGAAGGGGGCAATTTTAGCCACGGTCTGACCAGAGAGATTTGGGAGGATCATCACATGAAAAAGTATCTTTTGGCCGCTTGCTTGGCCACATTCGGCATGACCGGCGCGGCCCTTGCGGATGCGGCCCACGGCGTTTGGCAAACCGAGGTCGACGACGGCTCGTACGCGTATGTTACGATTTCCGGTTGCGGCGCGGCGGTTTGCGGCACCATCAGCCGTACATTCAATTCCAGCGGCGAATACCAGTCCCCGAACCTTGGACGTCAGATCGTGATCGACATGGTTCCTAACGGCGACGGCACCTACGAGGGCTCGGTCTGGCGCCCATCCAACAACCGCGTCTACATCGGCCGGATGAGCCTGAGCGGCAACGCCCTTACCCTGCGTGGCTGTGTGGCCGGCGGCTTGATCTGCGCCCGCCAAAACTGGACCCGCGTGCAATAAGCATCTGAGGTTTCAAGAAAAAAGGGCGGTCCCGAGGGGCCGCCCTTTGTCGTTCAATACCTGCGAAGGGGCGCGGCTTAGCTGCCGTAGGGTTGCCAACGCGACAGGCGGATGGTCGAGGCACGGGTGCCCGCCGGGGCGTTCATCGCGCGACGCACCTGAGAGGAAGAGGCACACGACAGAACGTGGCCGCCGTTGGTTGTCCGGGCGCTGACGCACAGACCGTCGCGGCCATTGTCCACTTCGCCGGAATAGATTGGGTAACCTTGGCCAAACGGCGTGGGGTTCGGGCCGGGCACAAGGCGGCAAACGGTGCGCACGCCCGCGTTGTCACGCGAATGCTGGGTCAGGGCCATGATCTGACCGTAGGCGACGGGAACTTCCAGTTCCAGATCAAAGACATAGTTGCCGGTGAAGCAATTGGCAGCTGTGTAGTTCTCTGGATAGATAACGGTTGTGGTGGGCGTACAGGCCGACAGGCCGACAAGGGCCAGAACGGCTAAGGCAAAACGGATCAAAGGAAGCTCCTGAGGTTGATGAATCACGTATCTGTGAAGGCTAACCTCTTGGCGCGAAAGGCGACACCCGCAAAGCGCGGCAGTGGTAGCCATATTGGCGGCGCTGTCACTGGGTAGCTGCCTGAAAGGACAGGTGCGCCGCGCGAGGTCGCACGATCGTAGGCGTGCCCGATCAGGGCCGCCACGCCAGGAAGTTGGCAATCATGCGAAGCCCGGCGGATTGGCTTTTTTCGGGGTGGAACTGCATACCCACCATCGTATCGCGGCCCACAATGGCCGTAACAGGCCCGCCATAATCCACATGGGCCAAGACATGCCCTTCATGGGTCGGTTGCATCGCGTAGGAGTGGACGAAATAGGCGTGATCACCGGTTTTCACGCCCTCCAGCACCGGGTGGGGGCGGTCGATTACCAGATCGTTCCACCCCATATGCGGCACCTTCAGGGACGGGTCCGAGGGCGCGATTTCTGTCACCTCGCCGGGGATCCAGTCGAAGCCGGCGGTGTCTTCATACTCGCGCCCCCAACTGGTCATCATCTGCATACCGACACAGATACCAAGGAAGGGTTTCCCTTTGACCTCAACGGCTTCCAGCAGGGCTTCCTCTAGCCCGGCGAACAGCTTCAACCCGTTGCGGCAGGCCGGAAAAGCGCCGTCGCCGGGCAGAACGATCCGGTCGGCACGGGCCACGACGTCGGGATCAGACGAGACCACAAGCGGGCCCGCGTCGGTTTCCCGCGCCATGCGCTGAAACGCTTTCTCGGCAGAGTGCAGATTGCCCGCGTCGTAATCAATCAGGACCGTTGTCATAGGGGTGCTTCCCGTATCTGGAGGGCGCCGATTGGCCCCGTTTCCAAGGTCAACCGCAGCGCGTGTGCCTTAAAGGCTGCCCTTGGTCGAAGGAATGGCATCGGCCTTGCGTGGATCAACCTCTAGCGCGTCGCGCAGGGACCGGGCCACGGATTTGAACGCCGCCTCGGCGATGTGGTGGCTGTTGAAACCCGCCGCTTGGGCAATGTGCAACGTGATGCCGCCGTGGGTGGCGAAGGCCTGGAAAAATTCGCGCACCAGCTCTGTATCGAACGTGCCGATCTTCTGGGTTGGCATCTCTACCTCCCAGACCAAGAACGGCCGCCCCGACAGGTCCAGCGCGCAAGAGACGCGGGCGTCGTCCATCGGCAGAACGCATTCGCCGTAACGCTTGATGCCACGCTTGTCGCCCATCGCCTGCGTCAGAGCCTGCCCCAGCGCGATGCCCACATCTTCGACCGAGTGGTGATCGTCGATGTGCAAATCGCCCGAGCACCGAACTGTCATGTCGATCAGCGCGTGGCGGGCCAGTTGGTCGAGCATATGGTCAAAAAAGCCCACGCCGGTCTGGTTGTCGTAGGTGCCCGCGCCATCGAGGTTAATCTCGACAGAGATGTCCGTCTCGGCGGTTTTGCGGGTGATCTGGGCTGTGCGCATTGGGCCTCTCCTATCGTCGCCCACGGGCTTGGCCCGCGGCGCTGTGTCGAGGCTGTGTATAGGGGGCAGCTGGGGCCCTGGGAAGGCCGGATTGGGGCAGGGGGCGGCGCCGTGGCAGCCTTGCACAGATTGCCGATGCGATAGGGAAATCGGCCAAGACCCGGAAACGACGAAGGGCCGCCGGTTAAGGCGACCCTGTCGATAAACCACTGGGGTAGAAGTGGTTCAAATTGGAGCGGGCGAGGCGATTCGAACGCCCGACCCTAACCTTGGCAAGGTTATGCTCTACCCCTGAGCTACGCCCGCTCACTTGAATGAGCGCTTCCTAATAAGAGTTCACGCAGGGTGCAAGAGGGAAATTCCATCCTTTTCACAAACCTGTGGATTGGACCAAGATAATCGCGCAAGATCATATTGTTTTAACCGCTTGATTGGCGCTCATTTCGGGGGGCTGAAGGCGGTATACTCACTTGGAGACCGTATATGAAATTCACCAGACCCCTTAAATTTAACACCTTGTCGGCAGCGATCCTTGCGGGGCTTATGGCCATGCCTGCCACCGATGCCGCAGCCCAGACAGAAGCCCTGACCCTGACGAGCATGACGGTGACGCGCCACGATATTTTGCGCAACATTGATACCGAGATGGCCTCACCCTGCTGTGCGCAGCACACGTACGAATCTGGGGCGGACAGTGATTTCATTTATCTCGATGTGGATTTCTCGGTTGCCTGGAGCGACGAGCTGGAACGCATCCAGATTTCTTCGAGCGATATCGAATTGCAGCTCGACAACGAGACCGAAGGGCGCAGGGCTTGGGGCCGGGTGGATTTCTTCCCCAACGTCCAGCGCGGCGGCAGCAGCCTGTCCGCACGGCGCCCCCGCGACTTCCCCGATGAGACCGCAGGCGCCTATCTGAACCTTGTGTTCACCGTACCCGCCGATGCCACCACGGCCACTTTGGTGATCGGAGAGGGCACCGATGCCCTGCGTTTGCCGGTTGATCTGGCCGTAGAGACCACGGAAATGCCCGCCGCGGCCAGCTTTTACGACATCAAGGTCGTCAACATCTCCACAACGCCAGAATTGGTGACCGAGGACCGGGTGAGCCGCAACACGATCGACGGGCGCATCGTGCCGGGTCTTGGGGTGATTACTCGGGTCGAGATCGAAATGACGCCATTTGTCGGCGCCGACACCGATAACGAACCCGGAGAGAATCAGGTCTTCAACCGCAACACCGCCTTTGCCTTGGTCGGGCCGGAGGGCTTGCCGCTGATCAGCTTGGGCCGGTCCACCAGCGGATCAATCCGTAACGGTTTCAGCAACTCGATCAGCTGGGACGGCGATGGGGCGGGGCCGACGACGACCCTGACGATGTTCTACCTCGGATCCGGCGCGCCGGGGGAATATCAGCTTTATTTCTACGATACCCACGTCGCAGATGTGACGTTGCAATAGCTTAGCGCCACGCAAGCGAAGGCCCGGATGACCGAGAGGGTGATCCGGGCCTTTTTCGTTTCGGGATCAGTACGAAAGCACGGTGCCATCCGACAGCGCGAAGTCTTCCGTGTGCACCACCACCGTGTCTTTCAGCGCCAAGAGAATGCCATAGGCGCCCGGCTCATCAACGCTGTCGGCGAAGGTGCCTTGGCCCAGGATCATCGGGATCTGGTGGCAGGGGCTTTTCAGGATCGTGAGCGGCAAGCCACCGCCCGCAGGGTTCGAGGCGCTGGCGTGGATGGTGCGGTGAATATGGCCGCAAATCAGGTGTCTTACGTGAGGGGCGCTGTGAAGGCGGCTGAGAAGGGCGTCGGAATTGGCCAGCCCGATCGCGTCCATCGCCCAGAACCCCACGGGGCAGGGCGGGTGGTGGGTGAAAACCACGACGTCCTTCCCGTCGGCCGCGGCACGGGCCAGCTCCGTATCCAGCCACGCCAGCCGCACCGGGCAAAGCCAGCCGTCCTGTTCCAGGGGCGCGCGGTTCTCGTAATCATGGGTGTCGAGGATCAGCAGGCGAAGGGGCCCGAGGTCCAGCGCGTGCTGGGCGAAGCCATCGGCGTTGAGACCATCGGGGAAAGCGGCAGTGAGATGTTGGCGCAGGTCATGGTTGCCCATGGTGACGGTCACGGGGATCGGACAATCGGCGAGAGCGGGGGCGAGGCGAGCGTATTCGGCGGGGTCGCCGGTGTTGGTGAGGTCGCCCAGAAGTATGATGTGTTGCGCATCGGGGTGGCGGGCGAGGGCGTGGGTGAGGCCTTGGGTAAAGCGCGCCAGAGGATCGAGGCCGATGATCGTTTCACCGGGAGGGGTGATGTGGAGATCGGTAAAGATCAGCGCTTTGTCGAAGGGGCTATTCATGGAGAGAGGGTGGCGGAAGCTTGGTGTTTGGGCAAGGGGAAGAGTTGAGGGACACAGGCGAAGACGGGGGTGCGGCGTCTGGGTCAGGCGGAGGGATTGAGTTGTATTGGCCAAGATGAAGGAGGAGCGTGGCGCGCCGAAACGGGGGGAGGCTTATGAGGCAGGCCAGGAAAAAGCGCCAGGGCGGGAGGCCACGGCGCTTTGAGGGGCAGCTGCGAGGAGCGTAGCGAGGAGGGGCTGCGTTATTCCAACTCTACCAGCAGGTCCTTGGCGTCGATCTGGCCGCCGGGTGTCACGTGGACCGCTTTGACCACGGCGTCGCGGTCGGCGTGGATGCCGGTTTCCATCTTCATCGCCTCGATCGTGAGAAGCAGCGTGCCCTCTGACACCTCTTGTCCTGCCTGCACGCCGACGGAGGCGACAACGCCCGGCATCGGCGCGCCGATGTGGTTGGGGTTGCCAAGTTCGGCCTTGGGGCGTTTGGCGGTTGCGGCAGAGACGAGGCGGTTTGGCACGCGCACCGTCCGGGGCTGGCCGTTGAGCTCGAAAAAGACGCGCACTTCGCCTTCGTCATTGGTCTCGCCAATGGCGACGAGGCGGATTTCCAGCGTGACACCGGGGTCAATCTCGGCCTCGATCTCTTCGCCCTGATCCATGCCATAGAAGAAGGTTTTCGTCGGCAGGGTGCGGACGGGGCCGTATTCTTGATGGCGGGTGGCGTAATCGGTGAACACCTTGGGGTACATGAGGTAGCCGTTCAGGTCCTCGTCGTCGATTTCGACATCCAGTTGCGCGGCAAGATCGGCGCGGGTGGCCTCGATATTCACGGGTTCCAGATGCTTGCCGGGACGCTCAAGATTGGGTTTTTCGCCCTTGAGCGCCTTCTTGACGATGCCGGAGGGGAAGCCGTTGGGCGGCTGGCCCAGATCGCCTTTCAGCATGCCGATGACGCTGTCGGGAAAGGAGACATCGACGGCGGGGTCTTCGACCTGCGCGCGTGTCAGGCCTTGGGAGACCATCATCAGGGCCATGTCGCCCACGACCTTGGAGGACGGCGTGACCTTCACGATATCGCCGAACATCTGGTTCACATCGGCGTACGTCTGCGCCACCTCGTGCCAGCGTTCCTCCAGCCCCATGGAGCGGGCCTGCGCCTTGAGGTTGGTGAACTGGCCGCCAGGCATTTCGTGCAGGTAGACCTCAGACGCGGGGGCCTGCATGCCGGATTCGAACGCCGCGTAGTGGGCGCGGACGGCCTCCCAATAATCCGAGATCTGACGGATTGCGGAGATATCGAGGCCGGTGTCGCGCTCGGTGAAGCGGAGGGATTCTACCACGGTGCCAAGGGTGGCCTGAGAGGTGTTGCCCGAGAGCGCGTCCATGGCGCAATCGACGGCGTCAACGCCATGCTCGGAGCAGGCAAGGATGGTGCCACAGGCGCTACCTGCGGTGTCGTGGGTGTGGAAGTGGATGGGCAGGTCCACGGCGTCTTTCAGGGCCGGGACGAGGACCTCGGCCGCGGCGGGGCGCAGGAGGCCGGACATGTCCTTGAGGCCAAGCACATGGGCGCCTGATTTCTCCAATTCCTTTGCCATATCAACGTAGTACTGAACGTCATACTTGGCGCGCGCAGGGTCGAGGATGTTGCCGGTGTAGCAGATCGTGCCTTCGACGATCTTGCCGGCATCGCCCACGGCATCCATGGCGACGCGCATGTTTTCGACCCAGTTGAGGCTGTCGAAGACGCGGAAGACATCGACGCCGCTTTCCGCCGCCTGCTTCACGAAGCCCTGCACCACGTTGTCGGGGTAGTTGGTGTAGCCGACGCCGTTGGAGGCGCGCAGCAGCATTTGCGTCATGATGTTGGGCATGGCCGCGCGGATGTCGCGCAGGCGTTGCCAAGGGCATTCCTGAAGGAAGCGGTAGGCCACATCGAAGGTCGCCCCGCCCCAGCATTCCACCGAAAACAGGCCCGGCAGGTTGTGGGCATAGGCAGGGGCCACCTTGATCATGTCGATCGAGCGCATCCGCGTGGCGAGCAGCGATTGGTGCCCGTCGCGCATGGTGGTGTCGGTGATCAGCAGTTGCTTCTGGTCTTTCATCCAGGCGGCAACGGCCTCGGGCCCCTTGGCGTCCAGCATGGTGCGGGTGCCGGCGGGCGGGGCCTCGACCGGGGTGCGCGGGGCGCGGGCGGGTTTGATATCGGCGGGCGGCTTGGGGCGGCCCTGCGTTTCGGGGTGCCCGTTCACGGTGATGTCGGCCACGTAGCGCAGGATCTTGGTGGCGCGGTCGCGACGGGGGCGGAAGTCAAACAGCTCCGGCGTCTCGTCGATGAACTTGGTGTGGTACTGGTAGTTCAGGAAGGTCGGGTGCTTGAGCAGGTTTTCGACAAAGGCGATGTTGGTGGACACGCCACGGATGCGGAATTCGCGCAGGGCCCGGTCCATGCGGGCGATGGCGGCGTCGGGCGTGGGGGCCCAGGCGGTCACTTTTGTCAGAAGGCTGTCGTAGTAGCGGGTGATGACGGCGCCGGAATAGGCCGTGCCGCCGTCCAGCCGGATGCCCATGCCCGTGGCCGAGCGGTAGGTGGTGATGCGGCCATAATCGGGGATGAAGTTGTTGGTGGGATCCTCGGTCGTCACGCGGCACTGCAGCGCGTGGCCGTCGAGTTTCACATCGTATTGAGAGGCGACCCCGGTGGCGGCGGCCAGCATCTTGCCCTCGGCAATCAGGATCTGCGCGCGGACGATGTCGATGCCGGTGACTTCCTCGGTCACCGTGTGTTCCACCTGCACGCGGGGGTTGACCTCGATGAAGTAGAATGCGCCGGTGTCCATATCCATGAGGAATTCGACGGTGCCCGCGCATTCATAGTTCACATGCTCGCAGATCTTCTTGCCCAGAAGGCAGATCTCATTGCGCTGCATGTCGGTCAGGTAGGGGGCGGGGGCGCGTTCGACGACCTTCTGGTTGCGGCGCTGGACCGAGCAATCGCGCTCGTACAGGTGGTAGATGTTGCCATGGCTGTCGCCAAGGATCTGCACCTCCACATGGCGGGCGCGGATGATCATCTTCTCCAGATAACCCTCGCCGTTGCCGAACGCCGCCTCGGCCTCGCGACGGCCCTCCAGCACCTTTTCCTCCAGCTCATCCTCCGACGCGATGGGCCGCATCCCGCGACCGCCGCCGCCCCAGGAAGCCTTGAGCATCAAGGGGTAGCCGACCTCTGCCGCCTCTGCCTTGATCGCGTCCATGTCGTCGCCGAGCACTTCAGTCGCAGGGATAACCGGAACGCCGGCCTCGATGGCCACCCGCCGGGCAGAGGCCTTGTCGCCAAGGGCGCGCATCGTCTCGGCCTTGGGGCCGATGAAGGTGATTCCATTCTCGGTGCAGGCATCCACGAAATCCGGATTCTCGGATAAAAGGCCATAGCCCGGATGGATCGCATCGGCGCCGCATTGTTTCGCAACGCGGATGATCTCCTCGATGGAAAGGTAGGCGGCGACCGGGCCCAGACCTTCGCCAATCTTGTAGGCCTCATCCGCCTTGAACCGGTGCAGGCTCAGCTTGTCTTCCTCGGCATAGACCGCGACCGTGCGCTTGCCCATCTCGTTGGCGGCGCGCATGACGCGGATCGCAATCTCGCCGCGATTGGCAATGAGGATCTTCTGGAATTCGGCCATTGTAACGCTCCTAGGATGCAGTTGCAGCATTCTTGGACCGATGTGTGTGAAAGGGCAAGTAGATGCCCGTCCTGATCAACAGCCGCCGGGGTCGGTGTAATGAGCCGCGTTAAACGCGGTCTGTTCAATGTGCCCGTCACCGTGCAGGGCCATGCCCGCTTATTCCGCCATGAAGCCGGACAAGCGCAGGTTTTATGGGCGAGCGGGGGGGGGGCAGCGCCCTTTATGCGAAGCAGGCGAGGCAGGACAAGGGCGACGCAGCCTCACCTCGGACGCTGGTCGCGTCAGCTTTTGGGGCGAAGCCGGGCGCGAAAAGGCGCTGTCATTTGCCAGCGGATCAGAAAATGCTCATCCCAGACCGCGTAATCCACCCCATGGGCGCGGGCCACCGCCCCGATCTGGTACTCGTATTGGGATTCGATATTATCAGTGTCGATCAGGATCACCATCGGGTCGCGCCCCGTCAGCAGGGCGTTGAACGTCGCCTGATGCAGGCTGTCATAGGCGCCGCGGGTGTGATCCAGCCCGATTTCAATCGCGTGGGTGTCCGTGATGCAATCAACCCGGACGTAGCTATCTACCGCGTGGAGGCTATAGGGCGCCCGGTGCTCAGCTTCCCCGCCCAACATGGCACATAGAATCGCAATGGCTTGGGCTTCGGTCATGGGAACGATATAGGAACATTAACCTTTCGTGTTAACCCCTCCTTTACGTTTCTGGTTTATGGCCCATTAACCTCTGATGAGGCGCCCCCCCAGATCCTCAAGGCGCCGCGCCCCGATTTGGGCCATGTTGCTTTCCATATCCTTGACCAGGATGTCATACCAATGGGCCGGACCATCGCGGCCCAACGCGCCAAGGGCGTAGTGCCAGGCGCGACCCATCATCACGAAATCAGCCCCCAGCGCCAAAGCCCGCAGGATATCCAGCCCACTCTCCACACCGCTGTCGAATATGATTGGCAGATCCGTGGCCGCCCGCACCCCCGGTAGCATACTGGCCGCCCCCGGTGCGCCGTCAAACTGACGCCCCGCATGGGTCGAGACCCAAACAGCATCCACCCCCTCGGACGCTGCACGCGCCGCCACCTCCGGCTCACACACCCCCTTCAAAACCAGCGCCCCGTCCCACGCCTCTCGCAAGGCGGCGACGTAGTCCCAATCCGGCGCGGCCCTCAGAAGATACCCCACATGGGCGGTCGAGGGCAGGGGCCCCTTGGCCAAATCCGCCGCATAGCTGTCCATCAACCGCATCCGCGGCATTTCCCCAAAGCCGATCCCCGTGGCCCAAACCGGGCAGCGCGCCACCTGCGCCAAAAGCCTCGGGGTCAGCCGAGGCGGTTGCACCAACCCGCCCCTTGTTTGCCGCTCCCGTCGGGACGCCGCCGGCACATCCACCGTAAGCACCAAGGTGTGAAACCCCGCCGCCTTGGCGCGCTCTAACATATCGTCGCGGACCTCCGCCGACTTCGGTGGATACATCTGAAACCAGCCCTGATCGCCGATCTGCCCGGCCAAAGCCTCCGGCACTTCGGTCGCCACCGTTGAAAGCCCGTAGGGAATGCCTGCCTGCGCTGCGAACCCGCTCAACAGCTGCTCCGCCTTCGGCCAAATCAGCCCCGACATGCCCAAAGGCGCAATCCCGAACGGCACCGGATATTCCCGCCCCATCAACTGACACCGCAGATCAGGCGCGACTTCTCCCAACAAGGCGGCCGGGCGCAACAAAACGTCGTCCAAAGCCGCGCGATTGCGGGCGGCCCCGGCCTCCACCCCCGTGGCCGAATCCAGATATTCCCACACGAAATGCGGAATGCGGCGCCGCGCCCGTGCCTTAAGGTCGCTCAGGGCGGGAAATCTTGCATGTAAATCCATCCGCGGACTCAACCCCTCAACACGCTCAACCTCAACCACTTTTCGCGCCCCTATTTCACCTTTTCACAAATATCGCGGGGAGTTTGAGGGGCTGGCCCCTCAATTCCACCGCCGCCACAGCCACCACGCAGAACAATCTGCGAACATACCTTCCCCTTGCGCCAATCCCGCACTATCCTTGCCCCATGACCCAATTCGACGATTCCGATGCCTTCGAGGCTGCCGCCACCACCTCCCTTGCTGCCCGTGCCATGGCCGCGCGTCCCCAAGGCGCGTCCTCGTACATGGACGGGCTCAACCCCGCCCAAGCTGCCGCCGTTCAGCAATTGGACGGCCCGGTCTTGATGCTCGCTGGCGCGGGCACCGGCAAGACCCGAGCGCTGACGGCGCGGATTGCCCATCTGATCGCGACAAATACCGCCCGCCCCAACGAAATCCTCGCCGTGACCTTCACCAACAAGGCCGCGCGCGAGATGAAGAACCGTGTCGGCGTGCTTCTTGGCCAACCGGCCGAAGGGATGCCATGGCTCGGCACGTTCCACGCGATCTGCGTGAAGCTCTTGCGCCGTCATGCCGAACTTGCCGGGCTGAAATCCAATTTCACCATCCTCGATACCGACGATCAGACCCGTCTGATGAAGCAACTCATCATAGCGGAAGGGATTGACGACAAACGCTGGCCCGCCCGCGCGCTGGGCTCCCTTATCGACGGCTGGAAAAACCGAGCCTTGACGCCTGACAAGGTCCCCAGCGCCGATCACGGCGCGTTCAACCACCAAGGGGTGAAGCTCTACGCGCAATACCAGGCCCGCCTGAAAGAGCTCAACGCATGTGACTTCGGTGATCTGCTCCTCCACGTCATCCAGATTTTCCAGGAAAACGAAGACCTTCTGGCCCAGTATCAACGCTGGTTCCGCTACATTCTGGTGGACGAGTATCAGGATACGAACGTCGCCCAATACCTCTGGCTGCGCCTTCTGGCGGCGGGGCACAAGAACATCTGCTGCGTCGGCGACGATGACCAATCCATCTACGGCTGGCGCGGGGCGGAAGTCGGTAACATCCTGCGGTTCGAGAAAGATTTCCCCGGCGCCCATGTGGTCCGGCTGGAACAGAACTACCGCTCCACCAAGCACATTCTTGCCGCCGCCAGCGGGGTGATCGAACGCAACCGAGTGCGTCTGGGAAAGACTCTCTGGAGCGATGGTGATGACGGTAATCTCGTATGCCTCATTGGACATTGGGCTGGAGATGAAGAAGCGATGTATATTGGTGATGAGATCACGGCTCTCATCGACGGCACATCACGATTTTCCAAGGATAGGAATAACCCCCGCTCAACTTCAATTCTCCAGGAGTTTGAAAGGCTGGCGAAACAGGGTGCTTTGCATGGAGCAAGAGACGAACATGAGCTGTACGTAAGGTTGAAGCAGCAAAACAGTCCTTATACCGACATCAAAACCCGAAATTTGATGTGGAAACTGACAGAACGACATAAAAACGGAGAGCCTCTGCCGCCTGCCTTTCAAAGGTTTGACGCGGAAGAAATTGCTATTCTCGTCCGCGCCTCGCACCAAATGCGTGCCTTTGAAGACCGGTTCCTGACCATCGGTCTGCCTTACCGCGTCATCGGCGGTCCGCGCTTCTATGAGCGGATGGAAATCCGCGACGCCATGGCCTACTTCCGCGTCGTCGTCTCCCCCGATGATGATCTGGCGTTTGAGCGTATCGTGAACACTCCCAAACGCGGCCTTGGCGACAAGGCGCAACAGACGATCCAGAAGATGGCCCGCAGCAACGGCGTCAGCCTTCTGGAGGGCGCGCGGCTTTGCGTGGAAACTCAAGCCATTGGCGGCAAGGGCGGGCGCGAATTGCGCGTCTTGATAGAAGGGCTGACGCGCTGGCGCGGGCATCTCAACGGCGGGCTGCGCGCCGTGGGTCCGGTGGATGACCTGATCGACGAGGAGGTCGAACCCGTCGGTGGCCAACTCGGCATGAGCCATGTGGAACTGGCCGAAATCATCCTCGACGAATCCGGCTACACCGCCCATTGGCAGAATGACAAGACACCCGAAGGGCCGGGGCGGCTAGAGAACCTGAAAGAACTGGTCAAGGCACTGGAAAACTTCGAGAATCTGCAAGGGTTCCTCGAACATGTCAGCCTGATCATGGATAATGAGCAGGACGACGAAGAACCCAAGGTCACGCTCATGACGCTCCACGCCGCCAAGGGGTTGGAGTTTCCGGCGGTGTTTCTGCCGGGGTGGGAAGACGGGTTGTTTCCGTCCCAACGCTCCATGGATGAAAGCGGCCAAAGCGGGCTGGAGGAAGAGCGGCGCCTTGCCTATGTGGGCATTACCCGCGCCGAGGAAGTCTGCACGATCTCCTTTGCGGGCAACCGGCGCGTCTACGGCCAGTGGCAATCGCAATTGCCCTCGCGGTTCATTGATGAACTGCCCGAAGAGAACGTTGAAATCCTGACCCCGCCCGGCCTTTACGGGCATCAGGGCGGCGGGCACCAAGGCGGGATATCTGCCACCGCCAGCCCGGTCGAGCGGGATATGGCGGGGTCCAACCTGCACCAAAAAGCGGCCAACGCCGACGTCTATAATTCGCCGGGCTGGAGACGTCTGCAAGCACGCCAAGGCCAATACGGCACGCGCCAGCCGTCCGAGGCCAAGTCCATGACCATCGACGCCGAAGCGATCAGCGCCTTTTCCGAGGGCGACCGGGTGTTCCACCAGAAGTTCGGCTATGGCGATGTTGTGTCAGTCGAAGGCGACAAACTGGGGATCGAGTTCGACAAGGCCGGTAGCAAACATGTCGTAGGCCGCTTCCTGGTGGCCGCCGGCAAAGAAGGGGGCGATGTGCCGTTTTAGGGGCCGCGCGCAGCGGTGGATTTCCGCCCCTCGACCAACCGCGCCCGGCACTCTAGGGTCCGTATCGATACCTCGGACGGAGAATGCCATGATGCGCCCCTTGACGGCTTTGGCCGCGCTGCCCTTCCTTGCGGCCATTGCCAGCGATGCGCAGGCGCAAGAGTTTCTGACCCGTGCCGAGGTGATTGCCCATATGGACGCCTCGGTTTTCTGCTACCATCCCGATGAGCGTCTGGCCTGCGGGTGGGCCGAAATCTACACGGAGCAAAACGAGGATCACGCCGTTCTCGTCACCGCCAGCGCCACGTGGGATTTCCCCATGGAGATCGCCCAATACCGCATTGATTGGCGCGGCGATGCCCTGTGCATCCCGTTCGAGGATCAGGGTCTGCAGGCCATGTGGGAAGCGGAAGGCTATCGTTTCCCCTTCAGCCTGGAGGGATTCACTGCCCTGCCGGATGACGGTTTGCCCGTGCGGCAGGCCGAATTGCGCGAAACCGCCCCGCGCGAGTTCTGTTTCCAGTACACCACAGACCCCGATGCGCCCGGCCAACTGCTGCAACATGTGTTCCGCGATGGTGTTTGGGATGAAGAATTCGACCCGATCGCCTTGATCCCACGTTTCGCCAGTGGCGTTTCGATTCGTCCCAACTAGTCGCCTGAGCCGAGAATCAGCGGGTAGAGAGACAAGACCAGCAGCCCGGCCATGGTCCAATTGAAGGCGCGTAAACGCACCGGCCCATCCAGCCAGCGGCGCACCTGGGTGCCGCCCCACGCCCATGTGGCCACCGACGGCAGGTTCACCATGGCAAACACGACGCCAACGATCACGGCGCCAACCCAGCCCGCCCCCTCGGGCGCGTAGGTCGTTTGGGCATAAATCGACATGTAGACCGCCTTGGGGTTCACCCATTGGAACCCTGCCGCTTGCCGAAACGTCAGGGGGCGCGCGTCTTGCTTGGCATCGGCGGGCGGCGCGGAGTTGGCAACTTTCCAGGCGAGCCACAGCAGATAGGCCACGGAAACCACTGTCAAAGCCGTGCGCAGCCAAGGCACCCAGTCGAAAATCTGCACCAAGCCAAGGCCCAATAGCACGGTCATCGCTCCGTGCCCCAAGGACACGCCCAACATATGCGGCACCGTGCGCCGCAGCCCAAAGTTCACGCCCGAGGCCATAAGCATGATGTTATTGGGCCCCGGCGTGATGGACGAAGCGAAAGCGAACAGCACAAGGCCCGAGAGGATTTCATAAGACATGGCGCAATATACGGCGATAAATGCGGAGTGAAATTGCCAAACGCGCCGTTTAGCTGCATATTTGGCAACAAATGACGAAAATAGATGACAAAGACCGGCATATATTGCGTGAGCTGTCTCGGGATGGCCGCGTGTCGAACCTCGATCTGGCCGAGCGTGTGGCATTGTCGCCCTCGGCAACCCTGCGCCGGGTGCAGGCGCTTGAAGCGGGTGGCGTCATCGCAGGTTACCGGGCGGTTTTGGATCCGGCGGCGATGGGCATCGGCTTTGTTGCCTACATTACCGTGGGTCTCAGCCTTCATACCAGGGCCGCACAAGAGGCGTTTGAAGCCGCGGTGGCCCGCGCCCCAGAGGTGGTGGAGTGCCACAACATCACCGGGACAGTCGAATATCTGCTGCGGATCGAGGCCCAGGACCTGATCGCCTACAAGCGGTTTCACACCGATTTTCTGGGGGCGTTGCCGCAGGTGGCCAGGCTCACCACCTTCGTTGTCATGGGCTCTCCCAAAGATACCCGCGCCTGAAGCGGTGCCTTTAAACGAAAAAGGCGATGATGTTCTTCTGGGAGGAAGAGACCATCACCGCCAATTCGCAGCCCGCTCAATGGGAGGAGAGAGCAAGGCCGATGCGCAGCGTCCGTCCAAGGGAGGAGAGGACATTCGCCGCTGTAGCCAGACCTAACCAATGGGAGGAAAGGGTCGGTCTGTCGTATGGTGTCACTCCAAGGGAGGAGGAGGAGTTTCACCGTTCATCGCGGTCCCAATGGGAGGAAAGAGACCGGATATCTGACCCTAAGGGGGTCTTTGTCAGGGTGCGGGCGCATCCATGGGAGGATGGACGCAGCCCGCTGTCCCGGATGCTCTGTGGGAGGACAGAGCCCGGTATGTCGTGCGTCGCTTAGACGTTTTTGCCGTAAGCGGCTTCCATCGCGATGCGTGTGACCGTGGAGCGGCTGATGCCCAGATCGGCCAACTCGCGGTTGGAAAGATCCTGAAGCTCGCGCAGCGTGCGGTGGTAAACGCGCCAGTTGTTGTAGGCTTCTGTCGCGGTGTCGCGCAGATCAGCCAAGCGTTGGCCGAAGGAAGCGGTGATTGAGCGGTTGCCTGTTTCGTAGGCCATGGTGGTCCTCGATTTCGTCTGCGGGCTGTGGGAGCTCTTGCCCTTCCGGTGCCCAAGTGGTTGGTCTGTGTCGTCTTGTTGACAGTGAAGATAGGCGAATGCTGCAGGTGCACAATGGCCGAAAGGGAAATGCTGCTATGCAGCGGACGCATGACACATTTTCGTTACTTTACTTAGGGTTAATCAGATGATGATAGCGGGCGGCGCCTTCAAAGACCGGCAATTTCGGCTGTTTTTCGGCGGTGTCTTTTTTGCGGTGCAAGCTATCTGGATACAGCGCGTAACCCTTGGGTGGCTGGCGTGGGAGCGGACGGGACAGGCCTCGGCCGTGGGGATTGTCGCCGCCCTCAGCCTGTTTCCGACATTGGTGCTGGGGCCCTTCTTTGGGGTCATGGCGGACCGGGTCGATATCCGAAAAGCCGCTTTCGCCACCAACGGCCTGATGGCCGCGATCATCGCGGTGCTGGCGATCTTTGCCAGTGACGTGGGCGCGGTGGGTTTGGCAATGGCCGCCCTGAGCATCGGATTGATCTCTGCCGCGCACCACCCGGTACGCATGTCGCTTGGTCCGCGGTTGGTGGCGAAGGATATGGTGCAACATGTGGTTGCCGTGACGGCGCTGAATTTCAACATGGCCCGCCTTGCCGCCCCGGTCTTTGCGGGGTGGGTGATTGCCACAGCGGGCGGACCGACGGCGCTATGGCTGGCGGCGCTATGCTATGTGCCGATGCTCCTTGTCCTGCCAGCGCTGCATCCCCGAAATCTCCCGGCCCGCGTGGCGGCCCCGATCCTGAACGACCTGATGGAAGGTGTCCGCTACGCCGCCCAGGATCCGCTGATCCGCCAGGCGTTGCTTCTTACGCTTGTGTTCTCCTCCACCGCCCGGGGCGCGTTAGAGGTGTTGCCGGTGGTCGCCGATGGCGGCTTTGCGCGGGGCGCAGCGGGGTTGGGATATCTGACCGCCGCCGCCGGGGCAGGGGCGGTGATATCGGCGTTCCTGAAAGCGGCTGGCGTGTCGGCGGTGGGCGCGCGTATCCCGGCTTCGGTCTGGGTGTCGGCCTTCGTGGGGCAGGCGGCGGTGATGGGCATGGGCCTTGCGCCAAGCTGGCCGCTTGCGCTTTTTGCCACCGGGGTCACGGGATTAACCGCGACGTGGTGCGGGGTAAGCCTGCAATCGGCGATCCAGACCGGCTTGCCCGATGCCTTCCGGGGGCGGGTGATGAGCCTTTGGGTCGTTGTCGGTTTCGGCACGGTTTCCATCGGCTCCGTCGCCATCGGGGCGGCGGCGGATTTCGTCGGGATCGGCGGCGCGTTGGCAATTGCGGGCGGTTTGGGCGCAATCACCATGGCCGTTGTGGGGGTGCGCGCCCGGTCAATCCAACCTATGTGAAAGAAAACCTGCCCAAGAAGGATGAGAGCCTATGTCCCAGACCCGCGAAACGATCCTAGAGGCCCTGAAGGCCATCGGCCTGCCAGACGGCGGAGATCTTGTCAGCCGTGACATGATCCGCGCCCTGACGGTGCACGATGGCAAGGTCAGCTTTATCATCGAAGCCCCATCCCCCGCGATTGCGCAACAAATGGCGGGCCTGCGATCAGGGGTTGAGGATTTCATCGGCAAGATGGAGGGCGTCACGCAGGTCTCTGTCGCGCTGACGGCCCATAGCGCCGCCCCCTCTGCACCCGCCGCCCCCAAGGGGGCGCCACCCAAGCTGTCGGTTGGCGGGCACATGAAGCCGCAAGAAGGCTCCATGAAGCCCAAGGGTGTGAAACGCATCATCGGGATCGGCTCGGGGAAGGGGGGCGTGGGCAAATCCACCGTCTCGACCAACCTTGCCGTGGCATTGGCCCGGCAGGGACGCAAGGTGGGGCTGCTGGACGCCGATATCTACGGGCCAAGCGTGCCCCGGATGATGGGGGTGAACAAACGCCCGGCCTCGCCCGACGGCAAAACGATCATTCCCTTGCAGGGCCACGGCGTCACCTTGATGTCGATTGGCTTCATGCTGCCGGCGGAAAAAGCCGTGGTGTGGCGCGGACCGATGCTGATGGGGGCATTGCAACAGATGTTGACCCAGGTGGAGTGGGGCGAGTTGGACGTGCTTCTTGTCGATCTGCCACCCGGCACCGGCGATGTGGCGATGACGCTTTGCCAAAAATCCGAGGTGACCGGCGCGATTGTCGTCAGCACGCCGCAGGATGTGGCGCTTCTGGATGCCCGTAAGGCGCTTGATATGTTCTCTTCCCTCAAGACGCCGGTTCTGGGGCTGATCGAGAACATGGCCTCTTACCACTGCCCCAAATGTGGCCACGAGGCGCATATCTTCGGGGAAGGGGGCGTACGGGCCGAGGCCGAGAAGATGGACCTGCCGTTCCTTGGCGCGCTTCCCATCGACCTCGACACACGGATCGCGGGCGACGACGGCACCCCCATCGCTGCGGGCGACAGCCCCATGGCCGAAGCCTACGCGAGCCTTGCCAAGCGCTTCATCGACGGCGGCATGGCCTGAACAACCCCGTCGGGGGCCATCGCGCCCCCGACGCAGACGGATTCAATCCATCTCAAATGCGATTCGAATCAGAAAAATAAGAACAAACCAAGATCACGCGGCCGTGATCGCCGGAGGGTTGGGGGATTTTGGGAAAAATCTGCCACCATCCTCCACTTTCCTCCCCCACACAGCTCCACCCCAAGATGATGGGATTTTCCGATGTTTAACCACAACATGGGCGCTTGGCTTGTGACTTATCCACACCACATGCTGTGTTTGAGAGGGTCGAAAATCAACAGATTGGGGGTTCGTCCCAAAAAAAGGAGTTGAATGGGAGTCATTCCCGTGGGACAAGAATTCATCGACAACGAGACAAGACAAAGGATCACAAGATCCGAACCAAAAACAAAAAATGGCAGGTTCATACAGGCATCTCATTCGTCGAAAAAAGAGATCCGGCGCGTAGACGAGCAGACATCCCCCCCAGGTAGTCGGCGCAGTCGGACACCCCAGAAATGGGACGAGGGCGGCGGGTTGAGGAGTGGCAGCTTCCTCAATCCGCCGTTTCCATTTCAGGGCTATCGCGCCGCAGGGCGCACAGTTGAGGGAATGAATTACGGCCCCATTGTGGCCAATTTGAGGCAGACACATCGTGGATACGCGGTTTTTAGGCACCAACGTGTGCAAGGTAGATGGAAAGGGTCGGGTCTCGCTCCCGGCTAAATTCCGTCGAGTCTTGCAGGCGGAAGATGCCAAATGCGGTCCGGGTGAAGCGCCTCGTCTTTACGTCATGTTCGGAGACACGCGTAACGAATACGTCGAATGCCTGACCGGCAACGCCTATGATGAGCTGCTGGAGCGCATCGAAAGCATGGCCGACGGCGAGCGTGACCGCGAAATCCTTGAGCTTTTGTACTTCTCTTTCTGTGACGCGATCACCGTCGATGATGCGGGCCGATTTGTTCTGCCCCAAGGCGCGCGTGACAAGTTGGACCTGGAAGGCGAGGCCGTGTTCCAGGGCAAGGGCCGCCGCTTCCACATCCTCAAGCCATCCGACAGCGAGGCCGCCAAGGATCGTCTGGCCGCCCTGTTGGACCAAGCGGCAGGCGACAAGGAATTCTTTAACCCGATCTCATTGGCGAACCCGCCCAAAGCAACTCCGGTAGCAGACGATGTTCAATGACGCAGGGCACCATGACCGACGCAGTAGATCAGCCACACATCCCCGTTCTCTTGGGGGCGATCCTCCGCGAAGTGGCGCCGCTTTCTGGCGTGTGGCTGGACGGAACCTTCGGCGCTGGTGGATACGCCCGTGGCTTGCTTGAAGGGGGTGCCAGCACAGTGATTGGCGTGGACCGCGATCCCTTGGCCTTCGAGTTGGCCGCAGATTGGGCCGGGTCCTATGGTGATCGTTTGCGTCTGGAAGAGGGTACGTTCTCGGACCTCGATACATTGGCGGGCGAGCCGCTGGACGGCGTCACGCTGGATCTTGGCGTATCGTCGATGCAGCTGGATATCGCGGAGCGGGGCTTTTCGTTCATGCGCGACGGGCCTCTGGATATGCGTATGGGGCAAAGTGGGCTGTCGGCGGAAGACTTGGTTAACGACGCGCCCGAAAAGCTGTTGGCCGACATCCTTTATCAGTACGGGGAAGAACGCGCCTCGCGCCGGATTGCCAAGGCGATTGTGGTAGAGCGCGCCAAGGGCCGCATCAACACCACCCTGCAACTGGCTGGGATCATTGAAAAATGCCTACCCCGCAAGAAGCCCGGTCAAAGCCACCCCGCGACGCGATCGTTCCAAGCGATCCGCATCGCGGTGAATGATGAGTTCGGGCAATTGGCCCATGGCTTGATGGCCGCCGAACGGGCGTTGATGCCCGGCGGCAAACTGGCGGTTGTGACGTTCCATTCCTCGGAAGACCGGATCGTGAAGAAGTTCATGGCCGAGCGGGCCAGCACCGGGGGAGGCGGCTCCCGCTACGAGCCCGAGGCCGCCGCCAAGACCCCCGGTTTCACCCTGACACCCCGCAAAGCCATCGCGCCTGACGCCGAAGAGGTCGCCCGCAACACCCGCGCGCGGTCCGCCAAGTTGCGCATCGCCACCCGCACCGATGCGCCGGCCCAAGACATCGACCTGAAAACCCTTGGCTTGCCGCAGTTGGAGGGCCTTTAACCATGCGTTTTACCACGTTGATCGCCGCCATTATCGTCGTGGGCCTGGGCTATTGGGCCTACCATCAAACGATCCAGACCCAGATGGCCGACCGTGAGGTGAACCGGTTGCAGCGCCAGATCGTCCAGGAGCGCGAGCGCCTTGGTATCCTGCGGGCCGAATGGGCCTATCTGAACCGTCCCGATCGCTTGCGCGAACTGGCCCGCTTTAACTTTGACCGGCTGGAGCTGTTGCCGCTGACCTCGAACCAATTTGGCAACGTGGCGGAGATCCCGTTCCCTTCGCCCATTGATGACGCCGAGGCGTTCATCCTGGAGAATGCCTCTACCCCTGAATGGGACGGAGAGGTCGAGCCCCTATGAGCCTGCGCATTCCGTTAAGACCGTTAACCCGCATTCTCGATGCCCGCGCACGCGGCGAAAACCCCGATAACGTCGAGAAGGAAAACCTGCGTCTGCGCCATGAGGGGCTGCGGGACAAGATGCGTATCCGCGCGGAATCGCGGCTTCTGCTGGTGGCGCTGTGCTTTGTTTTGGCGTTTGGCGCCGTGGGTTGGCGCATGGCGGGGCTGGCCACGTCTGTCCCGACCGAGCCGCGCATTGTCAGCCAAGGGCCGACGATTCTAAACACCCGCGCCGACATTACCGACCGGCACGGGCGTATTCTGGCGACGAACTTCGCCACCAACGCGCTTTATGCTCACCCCCATGACCTGATCTACCCCCGCGCCGCCGCCGAAGGCTTGGCCGCGATTTTCCCTGAAATGGACGCCGACGACCTGCACCGCCGCTTCACCAGCGGATCGCGGTTCTTGTGGTTGCGCCGCTATATCTCTCCTGAACAAGAGCAGCAGGTGCACGATCTGGGCGAACCGGGGCTTCTGTTTGGCCCCCGTGAAATGCGGCTGTATCCCAACGGCTCGATCGCGGCGCATATTCTGGGCGGCGCAAGTTTCGGGGAAGAGGCGGTCAACGCCGCCGAAGTGATCGGCATTGCCGGGATTGAAGCACACTACGACGACGAATTGCGCGACCCCAGCCGGGTCGAGCCGCTGACGCTTTCGCTTGATCTGACGGTCCAGGCCACGGTGGAGGAAATCCTCGCCGGCGGCATGACCTTGATGGGCGCGCGTGGCGCCTCGGCCGTGTTGATGGATGCCCACACGGGCGAGATCATTTCGATGGCCAGCCTGCCCGATTTCGACCCCAACGCGCGGCCGCGGCCGCTTCTGGAAGGTGACCAGGCCGACAGCCCCCTGTTCAACCGCGCGGTGCAGGGCGTTTACGAATTGGGCAGTGTTTTCAAGACCTTCACGATCGCGCAGGCGCTGGAACTGAACCTTTATTCCCCCTTCGACATGATCGACACGACGGGGCCCCTGCGGATGGCCGGTTTCTCGATCCGCGACTTCTCGTACTACGGGGCCGAGCAGAGCGTTGCTGACGTCCTGATCCATTCCTCCAACATTGGCACGGCGCGTATGGCGCAGTCGATCGGGCGCGAACGGCAGCGTGATTTCCTTGGCAGCCTTGGCCTGCTGGAGCCAACAGAAGTTGAACTGGTCGAGGCCGCGTCCTCGCGTCCGCTTCTGCCGCCGCGCTGGGGTGAATTGTCCACAATGACAATTAGTTATGGCCACGGTGTGTCCACCTCTCCGCTGCATTTGGCGGCCGCCTATTCTACCATCGTGAACGGCGGCACGATGATCGAGCCGACCTTGCTGCGCCGTGAAACACCGCAAGCGGGACCGCGTATCATCTCGGAATCCACCAGCCGCATCGTGAATTCCATGCTGCGCCAGGTCGTGACCGAAGGCACCGCCAGCTTTGGCGAAGTGGAAGGCTACGCCGTGGGCGGCAAGACCGGCACCGCCGATCTGCCACGTCCCAATGGGGGCTACTACGAGGACCGCAACCTCAACACTTTCGCCAGCGCCTTCCCGATGAACGACCCGCAATATGTGTTGATCGTCACCCTTCAAGAAGCTTCGGACCCGTCGGGCAATCAGCCGCGCCGGACCGCCGGTTGGACAGCCGTGCCCGTCGCGGCAGAGGTCATTCGCCGCACCGCACCGCTTCTTGGATTGCGGCCAAGCGTTGAACATCCCCTCGGTTTGCAGCTATCCAGCTCCTCAAACTGAGGAGGCGGGCAATGGCTGAACGACGACTATCCGATCTGGGGCTGACCGCCCTGAGCGGCGGCGATGTGGTGGTGTCGGGCCTTGCCCTTGATAGCCGCAAGGTGGAAAGCGGCACGCTGTTTGCGGCGCTTCCCGGCACGCGCGTTCATGGGGGGGAATTCATCCAATACGCCCTGCGCATGGGGGCGGGGGCGGTGTTGACGGACCGCGCAGGCGCCGAGATCGCGGCAGAGGAACTTGCCGCATCCGATGCCGCTTTGGTCGTGGTGGAAGACCCGGCCGACGCTTTGGCCCATGCGGCCGCGCTGTTTTTCGGCGCGCAGCCTGAAACCATGGTGGCGGTGACGGGGACGAATGGCAAAACCTCGGTCGCCAGCTTCACCCGCCAGATATGGGAAGCCCTAAAGGTTAAGGCCGTTAATATCGGCACCACGGGCGTCGAAGGCGCCTATGAGGCGCCGGGCATTCACACCACGCCCGAGCCCATCACGTTGCACCGCGTTCTAGCCGATATGGCCGCAGCAGGCGTGACCCACGGGGCGATGGAAGCCTCGTCCCATGGGCTTGACCAAAAGCGGATGGACGGCGTGCGCCTTGCGGCGGCGGCCTTCACCAACCTGACCCAGGACCATCTGGATTATCACGGCACGATGGAGGCCTATTTCGAGGCCAAGCTGCGCCTTTTTACCGAGCTGTTGCCCGAAGGTGGCGTGGCTGTGGCGAACTTGGATGACACCTATGGCCCCCGCGTGGCGGAGGCTTGCACAGATCACGGGATCGAGGTTTTGGGCGTCGCGCAATATGCCGACGCCGCGCTCAAAATCACCGGACGGCGGATTGATGAGACGGGCCAGGATGTGTTGTTTCGCTGGCAGGGAGAGGCGCGGCAGGTGCGCCTGAACCTGATCGGTGCGTTTCAGGCGATGAATGTGCTGACCGCCGCCGGGCTGGTGATTGCGGGTGGCGAAGATCCCGATGCCGTCTTCGCGGTTTTGCCGAAGATGGAGGGCGTGCGGGGCCGGATGCAATTGGCCGCGCGGCGTAGTCACGGTGCACCGATCTATGTTGACTATTCGCATACGCCCGATAGCTTGGAAGTGGCGCTCAAGGCGTTGCGCCCCCACGTTCTGGGAAGATTAATCGTTATTTTCGGGGCAGGTGGCGACCGAGATACAAGTAAGCGCCCGCTAATGGGCGAGGCCGCCGCGCTGTGGAGCGATGTTGCTTTTGTGACAGACGACAATCCCCGCTCGGAAGATCCCGCCAGCATTCGCGCCGCCGTCATGGCGGGCTGTCCGGAAGCGACAGAGGTCGCGGACCGGGCCGAGGCGATCTTGCGCGGCGTGGACATGCTGGAACCGGGCGATGCGCTTCTGATTGCCGGAAAAGGCCACGAGACGGGCCAGCAGGTGGGCGACGTGATCTATCCCTTTGACGATGTGGAACAGGCCTCGGTCGCGGTGGCCGCCTTGGAGGGCGCGATATGACCTTGTGGACAGCGTCCGAGGCGGCTGAGGCCACCGGCGGCACCGCCAGCGGCACGTGGGAGGCCACAGGCGTTTCCATCGACACGCGCACAATACAGCCCGGTGATCTGTTTGTGGCTTTGGCCGCCGCGCGCGATGGCCATGAATTCGTGGCGCAAGCGTTGGATGCCGGGGCCGTTGCCGCCCTGGTCAGCCATGTGCCCGACGGTGTGGACCCTGCGAAATGTCTGGTTGTGGACGCGGTCCTGCCCGCGTTGGAACGGCTCGGCCAAGCGGCCCGCGCCCGCACCGATGCCAAGGTGATCGCGATCACCGGATCGGTGGGAAAGACCACCGCCAAGGAAATGCTCAAGCAGGCGCTGACGGGACAGGGTAATGTCCATGCGGCGGTCGCCTCGTACAACAACCATTGGGGCGTGCCCCTGACGCTGGCGCGGATGCCCGCTGACACCGATTTCGCGGTGATCGAGATCGGCATGAGCAACCCCGGCGAAATCGCGCCCCTGGCCCGCATGGCGCGGCCCCATGTGGCGATGATCACCACCATTGCGCCGGCCCATCTGGAGGCCTTCGGCGTGATCGAAGGAATCGCGGCAGAGAAAGCGGCCATCTTCGACGGGCTGGAACCCGGCGGCGTGGCGATCATCCCCCTCGACGTGAGCACCAGCGGCATCCTGATCGACGCCGCCAAGGCCAAGGGCGCAGAGATTGTCACCTTCGGAGAGGCAGAGGGCGCCGACCTGCGCCTGACCGATGTGATGTTGTCCGAGGACAGCACCGTCATGCGCATCGCTACGGCCGAGGGCGGGCGACTGGCCAAGCTGTCGGTTTCGGGGCGTCATTATGCCAGCAACGCGGTCGGCGTGATCTGCGCCGTGGCAGCCGCTGGCGCCGACCCGACCCAGGCCGCGATGATGTTGTCTCATTGGCAGCCGGTTGAGGGGCGCGGTCAGCGAGAGCGGATTACGCTCAGCCGCACCGATGATATCGCGATCGAGTTGATCGACGACGCCTTCAACGCCAATCCCGCGTCGCTTGCGGCCGGGCTGGAGGTGCTGGCCGCGATCACCCCGCAACGGGGCGGGCGGCGCATTGCGGTGCTGGGGGACATGTTGGAACTGGGCGAGGCGCGCGATCAGATGCACGCCGATGTGGCCAAGCTGCCCAGTATGGACGCGGTCGATGTGGTTCACACCTGCGGGACGTTGATGGCGCATTTGCACGCGGCTTTGCCCGGCGCAAAACGCGGGTTGCACGAAGCCACGGCGCAGGATTTGTGCCGGGTTCTGCCGCGCAGCTTGCGGCCCGGCGATGTTGTGCTGGTGAAGGGCTCGAAGGGGTCCAAGGTGTCTGTAGTGGTTGACGCCCTACGGAAACTGGGGCAATCGCTTGACGGTAAAGGTTAGAGGTGCCGCAATATGTTGTTTTGGCTAAGTGAGCTGTCGGACGGCGGCGATGTCTTCAACCTGTTTCGCTACATTACATTTCGGGCGGGCGGCGCCTTCTTCACGGCGCTGGTCTTTGGATTCATTTTCGGTCGTCCACTGATCAACGCCCTGCGGCGCAAGTACAAAGACGGCCAACCGATCCGCGAGGACGGCCCCGCAAGCCATCTGGAAACCAAAGCCGGCACACCGACCATGGGCGGCCTGTTGATCCTTGCGGCGCTGTGCCTGTCGACGTTGATGTGGGCGCGGCTCGATAACCCCTATGTCTGGCTGGTTCTGGGCGTCACGGTGGCCTTTGGACTCATCGGTTTTGCCGATGATTGGGCGAAGGTCAGCCGTAATACCACGGCGGGCGTGTCGGGCAAGGTGCGCCTTGCGGCGGGCTTCGCGATTGCATTGGCAGCCGGTTTGATCGCCGCGCAATTGCACCCCGAAGACCTGTCGAGCCAGCTTGCCATGCCGGTCTTCAAGGACGTGCTGATCAACCTTGGCTACATCTACATCCCCTTCGTGATGATCGTCATCGTGGGCTCGGCCAACGCCGTGAACCTGACCGATGGCCTTGATGGCTTGGCGATTATGCCCGTGATGATCGCGGCCGCGACCCTGGGTATCATCGCTTATGCGGTCGGTCGGGTGGACTTCACCGAATACCTGGACGTGCATTATGTACCGGGCACCGGAGAGCTGCTGATCTTCTGCGCGGGTCTTATCGGGGGCGGTTTGGGCTTTCTCTGGTACAATGCCCCACCGGCCGCTGTGTTCATGGGCGACACCGGATCTCTTGCCTTGGGCGGCGCCCTTGGCGCGATTGCCGTCTGCACCAAGCACGAGATCGTTTTGGCCATCGTTGGCGGCCTTTTCGTGGCCGAGGCTGTGTCGGTGATCGTGCAAGTTCTCTACTTTAAAATGACCGGGAAGCGCGTATTCCTGATGGCCCCCATCCACCACCATTTCGAGAAGAAGGGTTGGGCCGAGCCGCAGATCGTGATCCGCTTTTGGATCATCTCGCTTATTCTGGCGTTGATCGGTTTGGCGACCTTGAAACTGCGATGACCTCTCCCGCCTGGCACCCCTTTGTGCGCCGGGTTTCGGCCGAGGTTCAGGGGCTGCACGTTGAGGTCGTGAACCATTGGTTCAAGGGCTGCGCCTTGTTGGTCAACGGCGCAGAAGTGGCCCGCAACGACGACCGGTTCGCCCTGTCCGAAGAGGTGCCCTTGATCGAGGTCACGATCGCCGGGCCTAGCGGGCCGCTGCATCTGGATGTGCGCATGGTGGCGATATTCTTTACTCAGATCGAATTACGCGCCGATGGGCGCCACGTGGCGGGCAGCCGCTTGGTTAAGGAGCAAGAGCAATGATTCCGGTGATGGGTTTTGAGGGTCGCAAGGTGATCGTGCTGGGGCTTGGCCGCTCGGGCCTCGCGGCGGCGCGGGCGTTGCGTGAAGGCGGGGCCGAGGCGCTGTGTTGGGACGATGGCGAAGCGGGCCGTACGCGGGCGGCGGAGGAGGGGTTCACCCTGCACGATCCGATCCGCGATGGGCTGGAAGATGTCGCCTGTCTCGTGACCTCCCCCGGCATCCCGCACCTATACCCCGCGCCCCACCGCGCCATTGCTGCGGCCTACGCGGCGGGCGTGCCGGTCGATAACGACATTGGGCTGTTCTTCCGATCGCTGGGGCAGGGGGATTGGGCTTTCCACGACACGCCGCCGCGCGTCGTCGCGGTAACCGGATCGAACGGGAAATCCACCACGTCGGCCCTGATCGCCCATATTCTGGAAGAGCAGAACATCCCCGTGCAACTCGCCGGGAACATCGGCCGCGGCGTGCTGGATATCGAGCCCCCAATCGACGGAGAGGTCGTGGTGCTGGAGCTGTCGTCCTACCAGACGGAACTTGCCCGCGCATTGACGCCCGATATTGCCGTTTTCACCAACCTGTCGCCCGATCATCTGGATCGTCACGGCGGCATGGGGGGCTATTTTGCTGCCAAACGCCGCCTGTTTGCCGAAGGCGGGCCGGAACGCGCCGTGATTGGGGTAGATGAGGCAGAGGGCCAATATCTGGCCGGTCAGATGGTCGAAGGGCCCGAGGACGGACGCCTGATCCGGGTGGCCGCAGGCAAGCTGAGCGGGCCGGGGTGGGATATCAGCACCCGCAAAGGCTGGCTGAGCGAATTCCGCAAGGGCCGCCAGGTGGCCTCTATCGACCTGCGTGGGGTGCCGGGGCTGCCCGGCGCCCATAACCACCAGAACGCGGCCTGCGCCTATGCCGTGTGCCGCGCCCTTGGCCTTGCGCCCCGCGTGATCGAGACCGCATTCGCCAGCTTTGAGGGCCTACCCCATCGCTCGCAACGGGTCGCGGAAATCGGCGGCGTGTTCTACGTCAACGACAGCAAGGCCACCAACGTCGATGCCGCCGTGAAGGCCCTGGGCGCGTTCAAGAAGATCCGCTGGATCTGCGGCGGGCTGGAAAAAGACGGCGGGCTGGAGGCCCTTTGGGAAGCGGCGGGGCAAGTCTCCAAGGCCTATGTCATTGGTCGCGAGGCCGAGGCCTTCGCCCTGCATCTGGGCGATATACCCCTAGAGGTTTGCGGCGACATGGCCACCGCCGTGGCCCGCGCCAGCGCCGACGCGCAGCCCGGCGATACGGTGCTTCTGGCCCCCGCCGCCGCCAGCTTCGACCAATACGACAGCTTCGAGGTGCGCGGGGCGGATTTCATCGCGCAGGTCGAGAAGCTTCAACCCTAGCCCATGGACGTGATCCCAAGGGCTGTGCCGCCACGGCGAAACCCACACTAACCCTAGCCAGCCAAGGCTTTTCAGGCTAAACTCATGCGATAGACCCGAGATAACTCGGGCATGGGCAGACACGCGGCGCATAACGTCGCTTGAGGGCAAGGCAGGCATTCCATGACGGAAATGGCGCATGGCACAGTCGTTGTGCACACGGGCGACGCAGTTATTCCACGGTGGTGGAGCACGATTGATCGCGTGACATTGGGCTGCGTATTCGCGCTCTTTGCGATCGGTATCCTCTTGGGGTTTGCGGCCTCTCCGCCCTTGGCGGAAAGCAATGGGCATGAACCGTTTCACTACGTGATCCGGCAAGCCTTCTTCGGCGGCATTGCCCTGAACGTCATTATCTTGGTGTCGATGATGTCCCCCCTGGCGGTGCGCCGATGGGGCGTGATTGGCTTTGCGTTTGCGGTGTTGGCGGTGGCGATGTTGCCGGTTTTCGGCACCGACTATGGCATGGGGGCCACGCGCTGGTACTCTTTGGGGTTTGCCTCGCTGCAACCGTCCGAGTTCCTCAAGCCGGTCTTTGTGGTCTTCACCGCCTGGATGATGGCTGCCAGCCAAGAGGTCGCGGGCCCGCCCGGAAAGACCTTCTCTCTCATCGTGACGGTGCTTTTGGTCGGCTGCCTTGCGTTGCAACCGGACTTTGGCCAAGCGGCCTTGGTGATCTTTGCGTGGATGGTGATCTACTTCGTGGCAGGGGCGCCAATGCTGGTGCTGGCCATTGTGATCGGAGCCGTGGGCCTGTTCGGGGTGTTTGCGTACTCCGCATCGGAACACTTCCGCCGCCGGATTGATGGCTTTCTCAGCGACGAAGTGGGCGAGAATACGCAACTTGGCTACGCCACCGACGCGATCCGGGAAGGGGGGCTGTTTGGCACCGGGTTGGGCGAAGGCTCGGTCAAATGGACGCTGCCCGATGCCCATACCGATTTCATCATCGCCGTGGCGGCCGAGGAATATGGCCTTGTGCTCGTCCTCGTCATCATCGCGCTTTACCTCACCATCGCGCTGCGCAGTTTCTCTCGGCTGATGAAAGAGCGCGATCCTTTTGCGCGTCTGGCAGGCACGGGCCTTGTGTCCCTTCTGGCGCTGCAAGCTTTCATCAACATGGGCGTTGCGGTGCGGCTTTTGCCCGCCAAGGGCATGACCTTGCCCTTCGTCAGCTACGGCGGGTCATCTTTGATCGCGACAGGGATTGCGGTCGGGATGCTTTTGGTATTCACCCGCACGCGCCCACAGGGCGATATCGCCGACCACCTTCTTTCCCGCCAACGGTAGCGCCGCCATGACACAGCCTCATCTCATCATCGCCGCTGGCGGCACCGGGGGGCACATGTTCCCGGCCCAGGCCCTGTCCGAGGCGATGTTGCGCAAGGGCTGGCGGGTGACGCTTTCCACCGACGCCCGTGGGGCGCGGTATGTGGGTGGGTTCAGCCACGCGGTGGAAATCCGTCAGGTCTCCTCTGCGACGTTCACACGGGGCGGGCCGCTGGCGAAACTGGCCGTGCCGTTTCGCATTATGGGCGGCGTGTTTTCAGCCACCTTGCGGATGATGCGCGAGAAACCCGATGTAGTCGTGGGTTTTGGCGGTTATCCGACGATCCCCGCCATGGCCGCCGCAAGGCTGACGGGACGGCCTCGGATGCTGCACGAACAAAATGGCGTTCTGGGCCGAGTGAACCGGATTTTCGCCAAGCATGTGGCCCATGTGGCCTGTGGCACCTGGCCCACCGATGTGCCTTTGGGCGCGGATGCGGTGCACACCGGCAACCCGGTCCGCGCCGCGATCGTGGAACGGGGCAGTGCGCCCTATACGCCCCCCGGCGACTGGCCGATGAGCCTTCTGGTGTTCGGCGGCAGCCAAGGCGCACGTATCCTGTCCGATGTGGTGCCCGCTGCCATCGCTCTGCTGCCCGAAGAATTGCGCCAACACCTGCGCATCGCGCAGCAGGCCCGCGAAGAAGACGTGGCGCGCGTGCAAGAAGCCTATGATTTCCTGGGGATGCGGGTCGAGGTGGATACCTTCCTGCACGAAATGCCCCGCCGCCTGTCCGAGGCGCAGCTTGTTATCTGCCGCTCGGGCGCCTCGTCGGTGGCCGATATCAACGTGGTCGGTCGCCCGGCGATCTACGTGCCGCTGGCCATCGCCGTGCGCGATGAGCAGACCGCCAACGCCCGGGGCCCGGTCGAGGCAGGCGCCGCCGTGCTGATGCCCGAGGCACAGTTCACGCCGGAAACTCTGGCCCAGACCATCGCCGAAATCCTCAGCCAGCCCGAGGCCGCCACGCAGATGTCGATTGCGGCCCTGTCTGTTGCAGTACCCGACGCGACCGAGCGTCTTGTCGAGCTTGTCGAAAGCCTCGCCCCCAACACCACGCCGAAAGGGTAACCCATGAACGCCGCTGTCACCAAATTACCTACCCAACTCGGTTCGATCCATTTTGTAGGGATCGGCGGCATTGGCATGTCGGGCATCGCCGAAGTGTTGTTGAACCACGGTTATGACGTGCAGGGGTCTGACCTGAAAGCCACGCCGATCACCAAGCGTCTGGAAAGCCTTGGGGCCAGGGTCTTTGTGGGGCAGCAGGCCGAGAACCTTGAAGGCGCAGAGGTTGTGGTGATCTCGTCGGCGATCAAACCGGGCAACCCGGAATACGACGCCGCGCGCGCCCGTGGTCTGCCGATTGTGCGCCGGGCCGAGATGCTGGCCGAACTGATGCGCCTACGCTCCAACATCGCGGTTGGCGGGACCCACGGTAAGACCACGACCACCACGATGGTTGCCACGTTGCTGGACCACGGCGGCGTTGATCCGACGGTGATTAACGGCGGGATCATCCATGCATACGGCTCCAACGCGCGGGTGGGGCAAGGCGATTGGATGGTGGTGGAGGCCGATGAGAGCGACGGAACCTTCAACCGTCTGCCCGCCACCATTGCCATCGTCACCAACATTGACCCCGAGCATATGGAGCATTGGGGCAGCATCGAGAACCTGCGTCAGGGCTTTCTCGATTTCGTCTCCAACATCCCGTTCTACGGCCTTGCCGTCTGCTGCACCGACCACCCCGAGGTGCAAACCCTCGTGGGTAAAATCACCGACCGCCGCGTGGTGACGTTCGGCTTTAACGCACAGGCCGACGTCCGTGCGGTCAACCTGCATTACAAAGGCGGCGTGGCCTGTTTTGATATCGCGCTTCAGGCAGAAGACATGGTTATCGAAGGCTGCACCTTGCCGATGCCGGGCGATCACAACGTCTCCAACGCTTTGGCGGCAGTGGCCGTGGCGCGGCATCTGGGCATGAAGGCCGATGAAATCCGCGAAGCTTTGGACGGGTTCAAGGGGGTGAACCGACGGTTCACCAAGGTGGGCGAGGTTGGCGGCATCACCGTCATCGACGACTACGGCCACCACCCGGTGGAAATCGCCGCTGTCCTCAAGGCCGCGCGTCAGGCCAGTGATGGCCGCGTCATCGCCGTCCACCAGCCGCACCGCTATTCGCGTCTGCATTCTCTGTTTGAAGACTTCTGCGGTTGTTTCTCGGAGGCCGACGTTGTCGCCATCGCCGAAGTCTATGCCGCCGGAGAGGACCCGATCGAGGGCGCATCGCGCGATGATCTGGTGGCAGGCATGATCCGCCACGGCCACCGCCATGCCCGCGCCATCGACAGCGAAGATGATTTGGAGCGTCTGGTGCGTGAACAGGCGCAACCGGGCGATATGGTCGTGTGCCTTGGGGCTGGTACGATCTCTGCTTGGGCCAACGGTTTGCCTGCACGCCTCGCCGATCTTGATAACCAAAAGGCCGCCGGATGACGGACACCCTGGTCCTCGCCCTTATCGTGATCATCCTGCCCGGCGTTGTTGCGCTGATGTGGGTGACGCGCAGCGGCGTGATGCCGGGCCTTTTGATCCTTGGGGCCATGGTGCTTTGGACGGCGGTTTCATTGTCCGGCGCGCTAAATCCCGGCAACGCCCCCATCGCGCCCGAGATTTTTGGCGGAGAGACCATAGCCCACCGCCAGCGCACCGGGCTGCCAGAGGCGCTTTGGACGTTCCTCGTGCTGGTGCCCGGCACCATCTGGACCGGGGTCGCAGTGCTGATCGGCCGCGCCGCCTATCGCCGCAACCATAAGCAAGATGATCCGTCATGAAACTCGCACTGGCCCTTGCATTGATCCTTGCTGCCGGGGTGCTGGCTTTCGGGGTCACGAAAGCCTTTGGCGCGCGCTTCGGCGCTGCCGTTGTTGCGCTGGTGGCGGCGTTGAACCTGCCGTTCTTGCTGGCTTATATCCCGCTTCTCTTCCCGGAAACGCCGACGGAGGCCGCGCCATCCTTTTCCCCGACTGACACGTCATTCGGCGCGGCGGGTTACATGTTCCTTGGTGCCGTGACCTTTGCGGGGCTAACCATAGTCTCGGCGATTACCGGCAGTTTTCTGGGCATGCGGACCCGACAAAGGCACGTCACATGAGCCTCGCATTAACCCTCGTTTGCGTCTGGGTCGTGGCTTCGGCCATCGTGGCGATGATGCCGATGCGCTTGCAATGGCCGTTTGGCTTTCCGCTTTTGGTGCTGTCTGTGCCGATGGTGGTTTTCGTGGGCTATACCCATGGCTGGATCTGGACGGCGGTCATCGTGCTTGCCGTCGTCTCCATGTACCGCAACCCTCTGCGATACTTCTATAAACACGCCCGCGCTCGTGTGAGTGCTCGGACGGACGAAGGGGGCGCTTCCTGATGCCTATTTCCCTGATCCTTGCTTGTGTTTGGGCGCTGCTTGCTTGCCTTGCGGCCATGGGCCCACGCCGCATTCAATGGCCGGTCGCTTGGGTGCTGATTGCCACGGGCATCCCGCTTTTGGGGTGGGTGACCTATCAGTCTGGCCCGTTCTGGGGCGTTGTCGTGTTTGCCGCCGGCGCGTCCATCCTGCGCTGGCCCTTGAAACGCGCCGCCCATCACCTGCGCCGCGCGATGTCCGGGGCAGGGGACGGAGACCTGCCCCGATGAATACAGAGCTGTTCGTGGGCTTCGCCGCGATTGCAGGCATCTTGGCGGGATACATCACCGCCCGCATCGGCACGCGCTGGATGCTGTTCGCGCTTTGGGGCGTCAGCACGGGGCTGTGTCTTCTGATGCTGACGCTGGTCTATAGCGAAGACATGGACGAAGCCTTGGTGGGTATTTACATCCTGTTCGGATTAATGGTGCCCTTCACCGCCTGCGCGTTTTTGGCGGGCGGACTTGGGGTGCTGGTGCGCCGCTTGCGCAAGGAGACAGAGCCGGAATGACAGATCACCTTCCCACCCCGCGCGGGCGTCTGACCGCTGGCAAAGACCTCTCTTCGCTCACATGGTTGCGCGTAGGCGGCCCGGCGGAATGGCTGTTTCAACCCGCCGATGCCGATGATCTGAGCGATTTCCTCAAGGCGCTTGATCCCGAGGTGCCGGTATTTCCCATGGGCGTCGGCTCCAACCTCATCGTGCGCGACGGTGGAATGCCCGGAGTGGTCGTCAAACTGGGCCGTCCGTTCATGGATATTTCAGTGGAAGGTGACACGGTCACCGCCGGGGCGGCTGCCCTGGATGCCCGATTGGCGCGTACGGCAGCGGACGCGGGGATTGATCTGACGTTTCTGCGCACCATCCCGGGATCTCTGGGCGGGGCGCTAAGGATGAACGCGGGGTGCTACGGCTCTTACGTGGCGGATCATTTCGTAAGCGCCGAGGTGATCCTGCGCGATGGCACGCCTGTCACGCTGACCGCCGACGACATTACCTTCGCCTACCGCCAGACAGACATTCCCGAAGGCGCGACGATCGTGTCGGTCACCCTGCGTGGTAGCGGCGAGGACAGCCTTGTGTTGCACACAAGGATGGAGGAGCAGTTGGCCAAACGCGATGCCACCCAACCCACCAAATCCCTGACCGCCGGATCGACCTTTCGCAATCCCGCTGGCTTCAGCTCCACCGGGCGGGCCGATGACACCCATGATCTCAAGGCCTGGAAGGTCATTGACGACGCCGGTATGCGCGGTGCCACCCTTGGCGGCGCACAGATGAGCGAGATGCATTCCAACTTTCTCGTGAACAAAGGTGGCGCAACTGCCGCAGATCTCGAAGGATTAGGCGAAGAAGTGCGAAAAAGGGTTTTCCAATCCCAAGGCATAGAACTAGTGTGGGAAATCATGCGGGTCGGCACACCCGGTGGGACTACAGAATAGCCACGCGCAGCCCGAAAAGTGGGAACCGGTTTTCGGATCAAGCTGCGCGGTAAGAAAAGACAGCGCAGCCCGAAAAGTGGGAACCGGTTTTCGGATCAAGCTGCGCAACAAAAGAACAACGCAAGGCTCCGCATAAGCGGGGATAATCGATCCGGCAGGCAACGTATCAGCCGGACAAAATGAGGACAGAAGCGGTGGCAGGGTTGAGCAGCCTTCCATCTCGTGTCGTCGTCTTGATGGGTGGCCCCTCTGCGGAACGCGAGGTGTCGCTTAGCACCGGTCAAGGGTGCGCCGAGGCGTTACGCGGAGAGGGATTTGACGTTATCGAAGTTGATCCGGGCGAGGTCCACGCCGGGGCCGCGCTATGCGCACGTCTGTCCGAAATTAAACCTGATGTTGTGTTCAATGCGCTCCACGGTCGATGGGGCGAAGATGGCTGCGTCCAGGGCATGTTGGAGTGGTTGCGCCTTCCCTACACCCACTCGGGCGTTCTGGCCTCAAGCCTCGCCATGGACAAGACCCGCGCCAAAGTGGCTCTGAAGGCCCATGGCTTGCCGGTGGTCGAAAGCGTGATTGCCCGCAAGGAAGATGTCTGCGCCGTTCATGTGATGCCTGCGCCCTATGTGGTGAAACCCAATAATGAAGGCTCCTCCGTCGGGGTTTATTTGGTGAACGAGGCCGCCAACGGCCCGCCGCAGCTGTCCGACGATATGCCCGCCGAGGTGATGGTTGAAACCTTTGCGCCAGGGCGCGAGCTGACGGTCTCTGTCCTGGGCGACAAGCCCGGCGATCCCGGCGCTTTGACCGTGACCGATATCCTTACCGATGGCTGGTACGACTACGATGCGAAATACAAACCCGGCGGCTCGCGCCATGTGGTGCCGGCGCAGGTGCCGCAAGAGATCTGGGATGCCTGCATGGACATGGCCCTGCGGGCGCATACGGCGCTCGGTTGCAAGGGTGTCAGCCGTACCGATTTCCGCTGGGATGAGGCACGCGGCCTTGATGGTTTGATTATCCTCGAGGTGAACACGCAGCCTGGCATGACGCCCACATCCCTGACGCCCGAACAGGCGCAGGCGACGGGCATGAGCTTTGGTAAACTCTGCGCTTGGTTGGTGGAGGATGCGTCATGCGACCGGTAATAGCAGGCGAGGCGCCTCGTCACATTCAACGCACCTCCGTTCGGTCGATCATTCCCCGTCGCAACGGGTCCGGCGGCGCAGCCCCCCATGATCCGGCCCCCTCCAAGCTCAGCTACCGTGTGACCCGCCTTTGGCTCACGCCGATCTTCCGCAAAGCGCTCAACATCGGCATCCCGCTGTTCGCGCTGTTTGCTGCCGTTGCCTGGTATCTCAGCGATGAGGCCCGCATTAACGGTTTGTTTGAGGCCGCCTATGAGATCCGCCGCGAGGTTGAGAACCGGCCAGAGTTTCGCGTAAACGTGCTGGGGATCGACGGTGCCTCCGATGATGTCACGGAAGAGGTCCGCGCCGCCCTTGCGCTGGACCTGCCGATCTCGTCCTTCGATCTGGACCTTGATGAATTGCGCGGCCGCCTGGAGGCGTTGCCCCCCGTGCGCAGCGCTGACCTGCGCATTCAGTCCGGCGGCTATCTGGCCGTGCGCATCGACGAACGTATCCCCGCCGCCCTGTGGCTGACCCATGAGGGGCTGAGCATCATCGACGAAGAAGGTCACTTCGTTGCGGGCTTCGGCACCCGAGAGATTGAAGACCCTTTGCCGCTTCTGGGCGGGGAGGGGGCCGATCTGGCCGTGACCGAGGCGCTGGCGCTGATCGAGGCGGCAGCCATTCTTGGCGACCGCGTCCATGGGCTTGTGCGTATGGGGCAACGGCGGTGGGATGTGGTGCTGACCAACGAAACGCGGATCATGCTGCCCGAATTCGGAGCGACTGCCGCGCTGGACCGTGTGCTGGCGCTTCATGATGTGGGTGAAATCCTGTCGCGGGACGTGACAGCAGTTGATTTACGCAACCCCGGTCGCCCGACCGTGCGGTTGACCGATGATGCAATGGAAGAGCTACAGCGTATGCGTACGCTGGCGGCTGAAAGATCCGATGGGGACACGAGCGGATGAATCTTCTCTATCAAACACAACGGGCCATGCGGGCCAAACGTACCGAAGCCATGCGACGCGGCGTGATTGCCGTATTGGACATCGGCACCTTCAAGGTGGCCTGTCTGGTGCTGAAATTCGACGGCACCGAGCCTGAGGATGACGGCATCGGCGCCATGGCCGGGCAATCCTCGTTCCGGGTGATCGGCGCGGCAACAACCCGGTCGCGCGGCGTCAAGTTTGGCGAGATTGATACGGTGCAAGAAACCGAGCGTGCCATCCGCACCGCTGTGCAAACCGCCCAGAAAATGGCCAACGCCCGTGTCGATCACGTGATCGTCTCGCTTTCCGGTGCACGGCCGCGCAGCTATGGCCTGACCGGTGAAGTCGATTTGCAAACCGGCGCCGTGGAAGATCACGATATTGGCCGCGTGTTGTCCGTCTGCGACATGCCCGATATCGGCGCGTCGCGCGAAGTGCTGCATGCGCAGCCGGTGAACTTCTCTCTCGATAATCGCTCGGGCCTGTCGGACCCGCGCGGCCATGTGGGCAACCGCCTGTCGTGTGACATGCATCTGCTGACCGTGGACAGCCACGCGATCGAGACGCTTCTACACTGCGTCAAACGCTGTGATCTGGAACTGGCGGGCGTGGCCTCTGCGCCCTATGTCGCGGCCATGTCTTCACTGGTGGAGGACGAGCAAGAACTGGGGGCGGCCTGCATCGACCTTGGGGCAGGAGCCACGAGCCTGTCGATCTTCATGAAAAAACACATGATCTTTGCCGATACCGTGCGCATGGGCGGGGCCCATATCACGCGCGACATCAGCCAAGGTCTGCATATCCCCGTGGATATGGCCGAGCGGATCAAAACCAAGTTCGGCGGTCTCATGGCCACGGGTCTGGATGACCGAGAGATCATCGAGTTGGACAGCGACACCGGTGATTGGCACCACGACCGCCGCACCGTATCACGGGCCGAGTTGATCGGCGTCATGCGCCCTCGGGTCGAAGAAATCCTTGAAGACGTGCGGGCGCGGCTGGATGCGGCAGGGTTTGAACATCTGCCGTCGCAACGGATCGTCCTGACCGGGGGCGGCAGTCAGATCCCCGGCCTTGATGGTCTTGCCTCGCGCATTCTGGGCAACCAGGTGCGCCTGGGGCGGCCCATGCGGGTGGCGGGCCTGCCGCAGTCGGCCTATGGCTCGGCGTTCTCGGCCTGTGTCGGTTTGGCGCTGTTTGCAGCGAGCCCTCAGGACGAGTGGTGGGACTTCGATTTGCCCGCCGACAGGCTGCCTGCACGGTCCGTTCGTCGCGCTGTAAAATGGTTCCGCGACAACTGGTGACCCCTGCATATGGGGTCAGACCGCTAAATCGCCGATAAATTCGCCACAAAACGGCCACATTTCGCGCATGGGGCGTATTTTCTGCGTGACGACGCAGGGGAACGGCGGTACGCTGGCCTTCAATAAATGAGGCAAATTCGGCAATTCCGACCAGAAGATCGGGGGCCAGGACAAGAACAGGCGGACAGTATCCATGACTCTGAATCTTACCATGACCGACGCTCAACCCGAGCTGAAACCCCGTATCACCGTCTTCGGTGTCGGTGGCGCAGGCGGCAACGCCGTGAACAACATGATCGACCAACAGCTTGATGGCTGTGAGTTTGTTGTTGCCAACACCGACGCTCAGGCATTGCAGCAATCCACCGCGCACGCGCGTATCCAGATGGGTCAGCGCGTGACCGAAGGTCTCGGCGCAGGGGCACGCCCTCAGGTTGGCGCTTCCGCCGCTGAGGAAAGCATCGAAGAGATCGTCGACCACCTCGCGGGCGCCCACATGGCGTTTATCACCGCGGGCATGGGCGGCGGCACCGGCACCGGCGCTGCACCAATTATCGCGCAAGCCGCGCGGGAGTTGGGCGTTCTGACCGTTGGTGTTGTAACCAAGCCGTTCCAGTTTGAAGGCACCAAGCGGATGCGTCAGGCCGATGAGGGCATCGAAGCCCTGCAAAAGGTCGTCGATACGCTGATCATCATTCCGAACCAGAACCTGTTCCGTCTGGCGAATGAAAAAACCACTTTCACCGAAGCCTTCGCCATGGCGGATGATGTGCTTTATCAAGGTGTTAAAGGTGTGACGGACCTGATGGTTCGCCCCGGTCTTATCAACCTCGACTTCGCCGATGTTCGCGCTGTGATGAACGAAATGGGCAAGGCCATGATGGGCACGGGCGAGGCCGATGGCGACAACCGCGCCATGCAGGCCGCCGAGAAGGCGATCGCCAACCCGCTGCTGGACGAGATCAGCCTGCGTGGTGCGCGTGGCGTGTTGATCAATGTTACAGGTGGGTACGACCTGACCTTGTTCGAGTTGGACGAAGCCGCCAACCGCATCCGCGAAGAGGTGGACCCAGAGGCGAACATCATCGTCGGCTCTACCCTGGATACGGCGATGGAAGGCCAGATGCGCGTCAGCGTTGTGGCAACCGGCATTGACGCGGCAGAGCGTCAGGAAGAAGTGCCAATGCCTTCGCGTCAGTTCTACGCCACGGGCTCCGCCGTCGCCGCCGCCGCAGAGGCCAAACCAGCGCCGGCCGCCGCACCCACCGCAGAGGTGGAGCAGTATGAGGAAGCCGCCGCGGAAACGCCGCCCGAGCCCTCCTTGTTTGAAAGTTTTGAGGCCCCCGCCGAGGCAGAACCGGATCTGGTCGCCGAAGACGACGTGCCAGCGCCTGCCTATCAACCCGCGCCGGCGCCTGCCGCTTTTGCACCCGCACCTGCACCTGCACCGCAGCAACCCACTCCGGTGGCTGTCGCGGCTGAAGATCAGCAGGGCTACGTGGCCCCCAAGCCCGCCGCCGGCGGTGCCCCAACGCCCGAAGCTTTGGCCCGTCTGCGTGCTGCCATCCAGCGTGATACGCCCCGCGCACCTCAGGCTGCACCCGTAGCAGCACCTCAGCAGCAGGGTGGTTTTGGCGGTGAACAGCCTCAGAAACGCGGCTTCGGCATAAATTCGCTCATCAACCGTATGACGGGCACCGGCGAAGATGGCGCGGCCCCGGCCGAACGTCGTCAGCCCACAATGGCGGCTCCGGCCCCCGCGCCGGCGCCTCAGCATCACGCGGCGGATGATGGCGTTGTTGACCCCGATCAGGAGCGGATTGAAATTCCCGCCTTCCTGCGCCGCCAAGCGAACTAAATTGCAGTCACATTGTGACAGGAAAGACCGGCCTCGCGCCGGTCTTTTTCGTATTAAGTACAGAGTGTTACAGAGTTACCCACAAGATGTAGGCAAGTTTTCGCCCACACCGCCACCCATTGTTGCAAGGCGTCATAAAGCTTGAGTTGCTCCTAGCGCTGCCCCCCGTTACCCCCATATACAGCGGAAACCATGCGTTAACCTTTTAGCGCCAGAGCCGCTTCCGGCAGAGCGTCTTACGCAATCGACGCCGCGGAATTTGTTGGGACGGAAGAGCGGGCAGTTTGATGCAGGCAACACTTCGCAGAAAAGCCACATTCAGTGGGGTCGGTCTTCACAGCGGGCGTTTGACTCGTGTCAGCATGTTGCCGCA
Source organism: Gymnodinialimonas sp. 57CJ19 (assembly GCF_038396845.1). Taxonomy (NCBI): domain Bacteria; kingdom Pseudomonadati; phylum Pseudomonadota; class Alphaproteobacteria; order Rhodobacterales; family Paracoccaceae; genus Gymnodinialimonas; species Gymnodinialimonas sp. 57CJ19. The sequence continues at coordinate 3,252,120 of NZ_CP151587.1, read as the reverse complement.
AGCCGCCAACGTCGGCATCTGGTTCCGCCGCACCGACCTGGACGATGCCGCAATGATCCCCGCCCGCTACGATCTTGTCCCCCAAAGCCGCCTGTGCACCAAGTTGGTGGCCGAAGATGGGACCGAAGTTTCCACTGTCGAACATATCATGGCCGCCCTGATCGGCTCTGGTATCCATAACGCCCTGATCGAGGTGGATGGCCCCGAGCTTCCGATCCTCGATGGGTCTGCCGCGCCCTTCGTGCGCGCGATCCTCGATGCAGGTATCCAGCGCCAATCCGCGCCAATCCACGCGCTGGAAATCCTCAAGACCGTTCGCGCCGAAGATGGCGACGCCTGGGCCGAGTTGTCGCCCTCCCGCGGGCTGGAGATGGATTACACCATCGAATTCAGCGATAAGGCGATCGGCTATCAGCGGCGGATCGCCAATTTGGCCAATGGCCGTTTCGTGCGCGAATTGTGCGACAGCCGCACCTTCTGCCGCCGCGCCGACGTGGACATGATGCACGAGGCGGGCCTTGCCCTGGGCGGGACCTACGACAATGCAGTCGTCGTGGATGGCGACGACGTCCTCAGCCCCGGTGGCTTCCGCCATGCGGATGAGGCCGTGCGCCATAAGATGTTGGACGCATTGGGGGATTTGGCCTTGGCCGGTGCTCCCATTCTGGGCTGTTACACCGGTTTCCGGGCGGGCCACATGGTTACGAACCAGTTGCTTCGCAATCTTTTCGCCACGCCGGGAGCGGTGCGTTTCGTGGAATGCACGCCGGATCAGGCGGCCGCATTGCCCGGCGTTGGCGTAAAATCAGCAGATCTTGCGCACGTCGCATGACGTGGCCACAACATCACGTTATCACTTCGGTGCATCTTCGTGTCGGTTGAGGGATTTTGCCCGCAAAAGGAATGTGCTAGAGCAGTGCCGACAGGGTCCGGGATCGGGCTCAGGACTATGGGTTTGAGGCTAATCGCATGACAACCAACCGCTTTCGACTTTCCGGTGCAGCCCTTGGGCTGACGCTCGTTTTGGCGGGCTGTGGCGGCGGTGGTGGAGGCAATGGTTTCCTTGGCACCGGCCTGTTCAGCGGCAATGGCGGCGGCGGTTTCTTTGCCGGGCGCAATGCGAACATCCCTTTGGAAGAGCTGGACGCCGAGACGATCTATCAGCAAGCCGAATTTGAGCTGGAAAACGGTCGCGCCGACAATGCAGCCGAGTTGTTTATCGAGGTGGAGCGTCTGCACCCATATTCCACATGGGCCGAGCGGGCGCTGATCATGGCGGCCTTTGCCTATCACGAGGATGGCGACTATGAGGCAGCCCGTGTGGCGGCCCAACGCTACCTTGATTTCTACCCCGGCAACGAAGACGCGGCCTATGCCCAGTATCTTCTTGCCCTGTCCTATTATGACCAGATCGACCAAGTGGGCCGTGACCAGGGCGTGACCTATCAGGCGCTGCAAGCGCTCCGTGTCGTGATCGAGCGGTATCCCGATAGCGAATACACCCAAGACGCGATCCTGCGCTTTGACCTCGCCTTTGACCATCTGGCGGGCAAGGAAATGGAAGTGGGCCGCTACTACCTGCGCCGCGAACATTACACATCGGCGATCAACCGGTTCCGGGTTGTGGTAGAGGAATTCCAAACCACGTCGCACACGCCGGAAGCCCTGTTGCGTCTGGTGGAAGCCTACCTTGCACTCGGTCTGACGCAAGAGGCGCAAACCGCTGGCGCGATCCTTGGCTACAACTTCCAGTCTTCGCCGTTCTATGACGACGCTTACCGTCAGTTGACGGGGCAGGGGCTGTCATTGGAAGCCGCCGGAGAAAACTGGCTGCGCGAAGTCTGGCAGCAGACCGTGCGTGGGGATTGGCTGTAAGTCGGGCGGGAATGCCGTAAGCGCTTGACCGTTCCGCCTGCTTTGGGCAACACACAATCTATGCTGCGCCATCTCGATATCCGCGATATGTTGATTATTGACCGTCTGGAACTCGCGTTTCAGCCGGGGCTCAATGTGTTGACCGGGGAAACCGGGGCGGGAAAGTCGATTTTGCTCGACAGTTTGGGCTTTGTGCTTGGCTGGCGGGGCCGCGCTGATCTGGTGCGCACGGGCGCGGCGCAGGGCGAAGTGGTGGCAGAGTTCGATCTGCCCGAAGGCCACCCCGCTTATGCCGTATTGGATGAAGCGGGCTTGCCAGCCTCGGACGAGCTGATCCTGCGCCGCATTAACACGCCTGAAGGTCGCAAAACCGCTTGGGTCAACGACCGGCGCGTCAGTGGCGAGGTTTTGCGTGCCTTGTCCGATGTGTTGGTAGAGCTACACGGCCAACAGGACGACAAGGGGCTGCTGGACCCCAGGAACCACCGCGCAATGCTGGATGAATACGGCAACCTCGACGGCTTGCGCGGCAAGGTGGCCACCGCTTGGCGCAGCAAGGCGGCCGCGGGCAAGGCACTGGCGGCGGCGGAAAAACGGCTTGTGGAAATGCGCGAGGAGGAAGAATTTCTCCGCCACGCGGTCGCTGAGCTTACCAAGCTGGCCCCCGAGCACGGCGAAGAAGCGGAGTTGGACGCCAAGCGCCGGATGATGCAAGCGGCCGAAAAGATGCGCGAAGATGTGGCCCAGGCGATCACCGCCCTTGGCCTGAACGGCGCCGAAGGCGCGTTGAGCGACGCGAGCCGATGGCTCGACGGGGTGGTGGAGCACGCCGAGGGCCGCTTGGAAATGCCCATGGCCGCGCTGGAGCGCGCCCTGGTGGAATTGGGCGAGGCGCAAGCCGGCGTCGCCAGTTTCGCGGAACGGCTGGAGTTCAACCCGGCCGAGTTGGAGATGACGGAAGAACGGCTTTTCGCCCTGCGCGGGTTGGCACGGAAGCACAACGTGCTGGCTGATGATTTGGCCGGTTTGGCCGAGACACTGGGTCAACGTCTTGCCGCGCTTGATGGCGGAGAAGCCGAGATTGCAGAATTAACCAAAACCCGTGACCGCGAAGACGCCGCCTATAAAGGGGCGGCGGATAAGCTTACGGCGGCGCGTGCGAAAGCCGCGCTGAAGCTCGATCGCGCCATGGGGGCTGAGCTTGCGCCTCTGAAGATGGACCGTGCCGTCTTTGAAACCCGCCGCGAAGAGGCCCCCGCCGGGCCTGACGGCGTGGACACGATCACTTTCACCGTGGCCACCAACCCCGGCGCACCCTCTGGCCCGCTGAACCGCATCGCCTCGGGCGGAGAGCTGTCGCGGTTCCTTTTGGCGCTGAAGGTCTGCCTGACCTCGGACCAGGCCGGGTTAACGATGATCTTTGATGAGATTGACCGGGGCGTCGGCGGAGCCACAGCCGATGCCGTTGGGCGGCGCTTGGCCGATCTGGCCTCGGGCGGGCAAGTGTTGGTCGTGACCCATTCGCCGCAGGTGGCGGCCCTTGGGGCGCATCATTGGCAAGTGGCCAAGACGGTGGAAAAGGGCGTGACTTTCAGCCGCGTGGTGCCCCTGTCCGACGACCAGCGCGTGGAGGAAGTTGCCCGCATGGTTGCTGGCGACACGATAACCGACGCTGCAAAAGACGCGGCACGGGCTCTGCTCAAGGGGTAGGCCCCCGATACCCCCCCCGCCGTGCCGGACAGCCACACCCAATTGTCGGAAAACACTGAATTTCCAGGGCTGTGGCTTTCCAAATCCTTAAGCTTTCTCTACCGTTTTAAAGTAATGGTATTCAGGGGAGGCGGCCGCGCGGCGTTGCCCCTCGGTGTCCCCCAGATGCGTTCCGCGCCAGAAAGTGAGCCTGTCCCGTGGCCATTGATCCGCGCGGTCTGATTCAAGCCCAAGCCTCCAGAAGCGTCACCGCCTTGCGGGGCATCTGGTCGTTGTTGTTGGAAAAGGGACCGAGCCAGTTCCAATTCTGGTTAATCGCACTGGCGATCGGCGTGTCGGCGGGCTTCACCGCTTTGGGGTTCCGTAAAGGCATCAGCTGGTTGCAGGAAACGCTCTACGGCGTCGAGGATGTCCGGACACTGCACAGTTTCGCACAGGGACTTCCCTGGTGGATGATCCTGATCATTCCGGTAGTCGGTGGTTTGGTGACAGGCCTTATCTTATACAAGTTTACGCCCGATGGCCGGGTCCGCGCCGTGGCCGATGTCATCGAGGGCGCGGCCCTCAATGATGGCCGGGTTGAAGGGCGGGCGGGCATCGGCTCGGCGCTCGCATCCCTCGTGACCCTTGGAACCGGCGGCTCCACGGGCCGCGAAGGGCCGGTGGTGCATTTGGCTGCGGTGATTTCTTCGAAGATATCGCGCTGGATCAACGCCGATGGCATCACCGGGCGCGATCTTCTGGGCTGCGCCGTGGCGGCCGCCGTCTCGGCCAGCTTCAATGCGCCAATCGCGGGCGCCATTTTTGCCCTTGAAGTTGTTCTGCGCCACTTCGCGGTCCATGCCTTTGCCCCCATCGTCATTGCCAGCGCGGCGGGGACGGTGATTAACCGGCTGGAGTTTGGCGATGTCACCGAATTCACCTTGGAAAGCGAAAGCATGTTGCGCTTTTACGTAGAGCTTCCTGCTTTTCTGATCCTTGGCATCCTGTGCGGGTTCATCGCTGTCTTGTTCATGCGCGGCACCTTCTGGGCCGAAGACGTGGGCAACGCGCTGCAGCAACGCACAAAGCTGCCCCGCTATCTGCGCCCCGCAATCGCGGGCCTCGCCCTGGGCGCAATCGCCATCTGGTTCCCCCACATCATCGGCGTGGGGTACGAGACGACTTCCGCCGCCCTGACGGGAGAATTGTTTCTATGGGAGGCCATCGTCTTTGCGATCCTGAAGGCGATCGCCACGGCGATCACCGTAGGGGGGCGCATGGGGGGCGGCGTGTTCTCGCCCTCTCTGATGATCGGGGCGATTTCGGGCCTGGCCTTTGGCTTGGTGGCGACGGGGATTTTCCCCGATGTGTCGGGCTCAGAGACCCTTTACGCACTGGCCGGCATGGGGGCGGTCGCGGCGGCGGTTCTAGGGGCGCCGATTTCCACCACGTTGATCGTGTTTGAACTGACGGGCGATTGGCAAACCGGTCTGGCGGTGATGGTCGCCGTGTCGATGTCCACGGCGGTCGCGTCCAAGATGGTCCATCGCAGCTTCTTCCTGACCCAGCTGGAGCGGCGCAATATCCACCTTGCCGCCGGCCCGCAGGCCTATCTGCTGGCGATGTTCCGTGTGGGTCGCGTGATGCGCCCCATGACCCACGAAAATTCCGCCCCGCAGGAACGTTTGCTGACCTTGATCGAGCAGGGCATTTTCACCGACACCAATGCGACACTTGAACGGGCTTTGCCGATCTTTGAACGCACCGGCCTCGACTTCTTGCCGGTGGTGCAATTGTCTCCCACAGGCGGGCCACCGGCCCTTGAAGGGGCATTGTTCCACGTCGATGCCCTGAAAGCCTACAACAAGGCGCTGGCGGCAACGGCGGCGGAAGAACACAGTTAACTTGGCATTCGGAAACAGATTATTTCTTTGGTGAATGGGCTGGGACACGGCATGCTTGCAGCCATGTTGATCCGGATTCTTTTCGCCCTCGCTCTGCTGTTACTCAGCGCCCAAACCTCCGCTGCTCAGGGCGCGGCGGGTCGGTTGCAAACCGTGCTTTCCAGCGTGCCGCAAGCGGTGCTGGACGGCGCGGAGGGGCCAATCATTGCGGGCTACGGCAATGGCGATGCGGTGCGCTGGATCGCGGTGCGCGGCGCTCAGGCAGGGCGCAACCCGAACACGCCAAACCGGTTTGCAGCGCTCCGCTCTGCCGCGCCCTTGCAACGCGACATCATCGAAGGAACCGAGGATGCGGCGATCCGCGCTGCCGTGGGGCTGACGGCGCTCGACTGGGTGGAAACATGGGAAGTGTCCGCAGGCACGGTGCGCGTGGGTGCGATGGATATCTTCCCCGACAGCGAAATGCGCCTGCGGGGCGCGTTGTTTTCAAACGGACTTTCCGAAGACGACCGCGGCGGCGCCCCGGTGCTTTGGCACGGGGATACCGACTACGCCGCAGATACATTCGCGCGTGATCCGGCCCATCCCTTCGGGGGCGATCAAGGCTTGCCCCTGCGGATGCTTTTCTTGGGGGATCGCGCGATCTGGGCTACAGGGTGGACGGCGCTGGATGCGGTGCGCGCGCCCACGGGGGCGAACCTCGCCGCCCGCGCCGATGCGCAGACATTGCTTGGCGGCTTGCGGCGGGTGGGTAATCTGGGCGGTGTCGTCTCGGTCCGTTGCTGGCTGCGCAACGGGGCCGAGTTGCCGATCACCGGCGCAGAGGCGGGCCCGGTCGAAGCTTTGGCCCTGGCCGATTTCGCCAACCGAGAGACAGAGGGCGCTGCGATGGTTCTGGCCCTTGCCGAGGGTGTGGACGCAGAATCCCTGGCCGTTCGACTGCGCGAGGCGTGGCCAATCCTGAGCGAATTGCCATCCCCGGCCGAACCGGAAATCTCCGCAGGCGGCGGGTCCATCACGCTGACCATGCGCAGCGATTGGGGCGACGACGGCGCGGCAAGCAATGCCGCCTATGAGGTTTTTCTCAATGCCCTGAACGGCGGACGTCTTGGGTTCCTTCTGAACCGCTGAGCAATACGCGCTAGAGCTTCTCGACCGCCACCCGGTCGGTGTAAAACGCAATGTGGCCCGCAATCTCTTTCACACCGTCAAGCGGTGTCTCGTAGCTCCACGCGGCATCGACGGCGTCGCCATCGGGGCCGGTTACAGTGAAATAGGTCGCTGTGCCTTTGTGCGGGCAGGTGGTCGATGTCTGGGTCTGCTCCAGAAAACTCATCCCGATGTCTTCGCGGGGGAAATAGATGACCGCCGGCATATCGCCTTCAATCAGTTCCAGCGCGGCAGAGCTTTCGCCCAGAACGGCACCGCTGGCGCGGACGACCCAAGTGCCGGATGCTGAGCGGATCGAGATGTGATCGGCCATGAATTACTCCCATATAATGTCTGATTGAGCGCTGTATGTACCCTGCGACATGCGGCAGGCACAAGGCGCGGCCCTGACGCGGGCCTGAGCCCGCGCCAGAGTTGGTTCTAAATCGGCGCGCAGGCGGCCTTCAGCCAGGCGGCTGTGGCAGTGTAGCCCCCGGCCTGTAACAGCGGTGTGACGCGGGCCAGAACATCGGCGTGGTAGGTGTTGAGCCAGTCCCGTTCCGCAACGCAGAGCCTTTCGGTCACAATCAGGCGGCGGTCGATGGGGGCGAATGTCAGGGTCTCGAAACCAAACATCTTGCGGTGCGGATCGGCCCCTTCGGGAGCGTCCACCACGTAGATCAGGTTCTCGATCCGAATGCCAAAGGCCCCTTCACGGTAGTAGCCCGGCTCGTTTGAAACAATCATCCCCGGCTCCAGTGGCACGTCACTGCGGCGCGACAGGCCCTGCGGCCCCTCGTGCACGTTCAGATAGACGCCAACGCCGTGGCCGGTGCCGTGGTCATAATCGCGTCCAGTGGACCACAAGGGCGCACGGGCCAGCGCATCCAGATGCTGCCCGGCGACACCCTTGGGAAAGCGCGTGCGGTGCACAGCGATCATCCCTTGCAGGACCAGCGTGAAGCACTCGCGTTCCTCATCCCCGACCGTGCCGACGGGCAGGGTGCGCGTGATATCGGTGGTGCCGTCCTCGTATTGCCCGCCGCTGTCGATCAGGAACAATTGGCCGGGCACGACCTGGGCGTTTGTCTGCTCTGTCACCCGGTAATGGACGATCGCGCCGTTGGGGCCGGCGCCTGCGATGGTGTCAAACGAGAGCTCTTTCAACGCGCCGGTGTCGCGCCGGAAGCTCTCGAGTTGTTTGGCCACGTCGATTTCCGTCAGGGTGCCGGTGGGTGCGGTTTCATCGAACCAATGCAGGAACCGCGCCATCGCCACGGCGTCGCGCAGGTGTGCGGTGCCTGTGGCGGCGATCTCGGCGTCGGTTTTGCGGGCCTTGGGCAAGACCGTCGGGTCGCGCTCGGCGGCGATATCCACGCCCGCGTCTTGCAGGATTTCCGAAATCGCGTGGGGCGCGCTGGCGGTATCCAGGCGCACGGTGCCTTCCAGCCCTTCCAAGGCAGCGGGAAAGCTGGACGGGGGGGCAGTGTGCACCTGAGGCCCCAGATGCGCCCGCAGGTCTGGCGTCAGTCGCGCGTCGTCGAGGAAAAGGCGCAGGGTGCCATCGTCAAACAAGATCGCATTGGCTTGGACCACAGGATTACGCGCAATGTCCGAGCCTCGGATGTTGAGCAGCCAGCAAATCCCATCGGGCAGGGTCAGCACCGCCGCCCCGTGGCCGGCATCGCGCAAAGCCTCGGCACAGGCTGCACGTTTTTCAGCGGCGGTTCTTCCGGCAATATCATCGGGAAAGATCGTGATCGGGGCAGCGGGCGGGGCCGGGCGGTCTGTCCAGATCGCATCCACCAGATTGTTCGAGGGGACCAGTTCAACGCCTGAGCCGCCAAGCGCCGTTTCCAGCGTCGCAATCTCGCGCCCCGTATGCAGCCAGGGGTCAAACCCGACCTTGCCGCCTTGGGGCAGGGCCGAGCGGAGCCATTCGGCCAGTTGGACCTCGGGCCAATCCACGGGGGTAAAGACATCGGCCACCTGCGCCCGCACCTGCACCCGGTAGCGTCCGTCCACGAAAACACCCGCCACATCGGGCAGCACGGCGGCAAACCCGGCCGATCCGGTGAAACCCGTCACCCACGCCAGTCGCGCATCGCAGTCGGCCACGTATTCGCCTTGGTGGGCATCGGCGCGTGGCACAAGAAAGCCATCCAACCCGACCTTGGCAATCTGCGCCCTTAGGGCGGCAAGGCGCGGGGGGCCATCTTCGGGCCGGGTCGATGCGGTGAAATCTTGGAACATGCTTAACCTTTGTTCAGCGCCCCGCAGGGGCCACCGCGCCCAAGCCGAAGGCGCGGGCGCAAGGGAGGTGGCCTGAGGCGTCGTTGTCGATGCAGCCCTGAAAGGGCGGCGGGCCCGGTTGGAGGGCCAATATCGCGGGGCCGTTGTAAGAGGCGCCGACGAGGCGCCGGTCAGGGGGGCCTAGCCGACCCGTTTCATCCCCATTACGCGCGCGCGCGCCCGTGGGTCGGTATCAAACAACGACGCCAGTTGTTCTGTAATCGCGCCCGCCAATTGCTCGGCGTCGGTGATCGTCACCGCCCGCTCATAGTAGCGGGTCACGTCGTGGCCAATGCCGATTGCCAGAAGCTCCACCGCGCGGCGTTTCTCGACCATGGCGATCACGTCGCGCAGGTGTTTTTCCAGATAGTTGGCCGGGTTTACCGACAACGTGCTGTCGTCCACCGGCGCCCCGTCCGAGATCACCATCAGGATCTTGCGCGCTTCGGTGCGGCCCACCATCCGGCGGTGCGCCCATTCCAGCGCTTCGCCGTCGATGTTTTCCTTCAGCAGACCCTCTTTCATCATCAGGCCCAGATTATCGCGCACGCGCCGCCACGGCGCATCGGCCGATTTATAGACGATGTGGCGCAGGTCGTTCAGGCGCCCGGGCTGTTGCGGGCGACCCTCGGCCAACCATTCTTCCCGTGCCTTGCCGCCCTTCCACGCCCGCGTGGTGAAGCCCAGGATCTCTACCTTCACGCCACACCGCTCCAACGTGCGGGCCAGAACATCGGCACAGATCGCCGCGATAGAGATCGGGCGGCCCCGCATGGAGCCCGAGTTATCGAGCAGCAGCGTCACCACCGTGTCGCGGAATTCGGTATCGTTTTCGACCTTGAAGGACAGGGGTGTTGTGGGGTTGGCCACCACACGCGCCAGGCGGCCCGCATCAAGAATGCCTTCCTCGCGGTCAAATTCCCAGGATCGGTTCTGTTGCGCCTGAAGGCGGCGCTGCAATTTGTTGGCAAGGCGCGACACAGCGCCCTTCAGCGGATCGAGCTGTTGATCCAGATAGGCCCGCAGGCGTTCCAGTTCTTGTGCCTCGGCAAGGTCTTCGGCGGCAATTTCCTCGTCATTCTCGGTCGAGAACACCGTATAGCCGGGATCTGCCTCGGAATGAGGTGCAGGCGGCAGAGGTTCCTGCGGCGCTTCGCCGTCGGGCATTTCCTGCTCTTCCGCCTCGTCCATATCGCCGTTGTCGTCCATCTCGACCTGGGCTTGGGACTCGTCCTGCTGTTCCTCTTGCGACTGCTCGGGAGAGGCCTCTGCCTCTTCGTCATCATTGTCGTCTTCGCCGGTGCTGTCGGGGGCGTCGTCTTCTGTGTCTTCGCCGGCGTCGTCTTCGGCCTCGTCGTCCATATCATCGGGGTCATCGCCCAACTGGTCGCCGTAGCCCAGATCGTCAATCAACTGACGGGCGAATTTGGCGAAGGACTTTTGGTCAGACAGCACGTCTTGCAGGTCTTCCAAAGTGCCGTCGCAACGGTCCTCGATAAAGCCACGCCATAGCTCCATCACATTGCTCGCCTCAGGCGGCAGATCGCGGCCCGTGGCAAGGTGGCGGATCAGGTAGCCCGCCGCAGTGGACAGGGGGGCGTCTGATGCTTCGCGAATTTCGCCGTAGCCTTTGCGGCGGGCATCGTGGCCGATTTTCGCGTCGATGTTGCCTGCGGTGCCGGGCATGTCGCGGGCGCCCATGGCTTCACAGCGGGCGTTTTCCATCGCGTCCATCAGGTCGCGGGCCATCGCCCCTTGCGGCGCGTACCGCGCAGCGGTGCCTTGGTCGTGATATTTGTGGCGCAGGGCCAATGCATCGGCGGTGCCACGGGCCAGTAGAACCTCCTCGCGGGTCATCCGGCGGCTGACCTGAGGCAAGCGGACGCTGTCGGCGCTGAGCCCGGGGGGATCAACGGTATAGGTCACGGCGAGATCGGGATCATCGGCCATCACCCGCGTCGCGTCGGCAAGGGCCTTCTTGAACGGGTCAGCGGGATTATCGGAGGGGTTGAACTTGCTCATCCCTGATATCTGGACCGACACGGGGCCAAGAGCAAGACCTGCGACTGAAGCAGGGGCGTAAAATCACTGCGGGGCTGCCTCGTACCACGCGGTAAAGACATCGTCGCAGGGTTGCGGGCGGCTTTGTTCCGGGTTCCATTGCGACAACGCGATATGGGCCCCGGCAATCTGTCCGCGCTCGGTCACATCGAAGATCGGCGCGTCTTGGGTTTCGTCGGGGTCGGGACGTTCGGCCGAAGCGATCCAGTCTCCGGTCAGCAAGTTTGTATCGCAGCTATACGATCCGCCCATGATCCGATCATAGGTTGAATAGGTCTGCCCCGCCATCACGAAGGCCCCGTCCCGGTAGGCGATGGTTAATTCATTTGTCCAGGTAAAGCGGCCGATGCCGATTTGCTCTTCGATCACTTGTAGCGATCCATTCTCAGCCTGCGCAAGGCTGGGAGATTGGCCAAACATCGGTCCATTGAAAGCAATGTTGCGCGCCACGGCAAGGCTTTCGTGCGGCGCGTTGGCACGGCGGTCCGAGAAGATCAGCAGGTCGGCGGTGTCCGGTTCCGTTTCTGACGTCAGGAGCACGACGGTCTCGCAGCCGTGACGCTCTTCCACCAGATCAAAGCAGGCACTGGCGATCAGGCGTGGAAGGACTTCCATTTCCGCCGAGGTTTGCGCCGTGGCGGGCAGGGGAACAAGGGCGAGGGCTGCAAGGGACAGAAAACGCATGGGATATCCTTGACATAAAACGCCACTTTGACCGGCGCGGCAGCGCAGGCCAAGGCTGGAAAACCCGCAGCGTTTTGCGCGTGGCGATGGGCAGGGCGCGTCGCGACATGCGCCTATGCTGTTAATCGCCGCTACTGGACGAACCAATCGGGCTCGGCATTGCCGCCGCAGAGCACGACGCAAACTTTCTCGTCCTTCTCTGGCACATAGGCGCCCGAGGTCAGCGCCGCCAACGCCACGGCGCTGCCCGGCTCTCCGATCAGGCGGGTGGCCTCCCACAAGCGGTTGGCGGCATCAAAGACATCCGAGTCCGGCAAGATCACGGCCTCGTCCACAAACTCTCGGATCAAGGCAAAGCTATCGACGCCAAGCCTTGGCCCGCCCAAAGACCCCGCTGCGACCCCGCTGGCGGAAACGTCGATGTCTGGACCTTCACGCATGGATTTCTCCAGCGTGTTCGTTCCCTCGGTCTCGACCGAGACGATCTTCACGCGGTCCCGGAACCATGCGGAAATACCGCCAATGAGGCCGCCGCCGCCGGTGGATACAAAGATCGTGTCAATTCCGTCCATCTGCGCCTCGATCTCCCGGGCTAATGTGCCCTGGCCGGTGAGCGTCGGGATCGTGTCATAGGGATGCACCGAGAGCGCACCAGAGGCCTGCGCGTAGGCGGCATATTCGTCCATGCAGGCCCCCACGGAGCCTTCAGTCAACACGACCTCGCAGCCAAAGCCGCGCATCCGGCGCAGTTTCTCCTCTTTCGCGATCAACGACGGGACGTAGATGCGGCTTTGATGGCCGAGCGTTGTAGCCGCGTAAGCCACGGCGGCGCCATGGTTGCCGCCTGACGCGGCCACCACACCGGTGGGGGGCACATCCCGGGTTAACATGTTGTAAAACGCGCCGCGCAGCTTGAACGATCCGGTGATCTGTGTGTGCTCCAGCTTGAAAGTCACGGGGCAGGGCAGACCGAGCGCATGCGCTTCCACTGAAAGAATTGGCGTGCGGCGAATATAAGGGGCGATCAACGGGGCGGCGGCCGAAATGGCGTCAGGCATAGGATGTGTCATGGGCGCGACGATGGACCCGTCACGCGCGATGGTCAACGGGCGCGCGGCAGGCTTTTGCAAAAGCCTGTGCAGAGCCTTGCAAGGCTCTGATTAACGCCCTTGCAAGGGCGTTGGACAGGAATTTGCAAATTCCTGCCCTGCGCTGGCGTCACAATCCGGCGCAAGGGTCGACGGGGGCGGGCGCTGAGGGGCGTCCTTCGATGCGGCGCGCGATGTCTTGGCTGCGACGGATGAGTCCCAGTGTGTTGCCCGGCAAGCCCGCCGCTTCCAGCACGGCGCCCTCCACGGCGCCCCGTACCTCACCCCGCACCCGGTTCTGGGCGTATTGGCCCGCCCGGCAGGCGGCCTCTGCCTCGGTTTGCGGAATGACCGGGATGTTGGGCACGCCGGGAATGTCGCCAAGCCGCACGCCCGGCGCGATTTCAGGGTTGAGTTGCGCATTGATATCGGGCGTTTGGATATCCGCGATAATCACCCCACGGGTCGCACAATCAAGCCGTGTGCCCTGCGGGTCCGGGCCAAGCACGGTGCAGGTCTCCCCGCCCGCAAGGGTCACAGTTTGACCGGGATTATAGGTGGGCTGGCAGGCCGCGATGAATAGAACGGGCAGAAGAGCGAGGTGTTTCATCGGGCAAATGTGACCCAAGGAGCTGCCGCGGGTCGAGGGGAAAACCCACGCCCCTTGCCCCGAAGCCTGCCGTCAGGACGACTGGCAACGCAAGGCGGCGCTATCGCCAATCGGGTGGCAGGTCAGATCCGACGGGTATTCCTGAAAGGTCAGCACACCGGACCCGCCTTGGGTCAGGGTGGCCCGTCGGCTGGCCTCGGGGTTGGCGATCAGCACTCGGACGTAAAACCGGGTCAGCGCCCCTTCCGGGGAAGTCTCGATACGCTGCAAAAGGTCTGATGCTTCAGCAGCTGTCAGGTCGGTGATGATTTCAGGGGCGGGCAGCAGCAATTCCGCCGCAATCCAGCGCCGTTGTACGCCTGAGGGGATGCCTGCGATATCTGCAAGCTCAAGGTCCTCTTGGCCCGAGATCAGGCGGGCGAGGTCGCGCAATTCGGTTTCAAATTGTCCGGCCTGCAATACGTCGTCCACCGCTGCCAGGACATAGCCCATGCGGGTCGCGCGGCCTTGGTCGAAGCGCTGTGGGTCCAGCAAATCCCCAAGCTCCCTCTCTCCGTCCTCCAAAGCAACCTCGGGCAAAACGTCCCGCGCCATTTCGTGGCGGAGGACATTGCGCATACGCTCAAAATCCTGGCAATCGGATTGAACTTGGCGCAGCAGCGAGAGGAACGGTTCCGGCGGATTGCGCGGGGGCTCCCCACCGGCGTGCAATACGGCGACGGCAACGGCGTTCTCTCGGCCCCGTGCCTGGGCCAAACGGGTGATCTCCTCCAGCGCGACGCCGGTTTCTTCCGACAGCGAAGCGAGGCTTACCGATGCGCCGTAGTGGTCGATCTCGCGGGCGTTCATCGCGCAATGGGCCCCGAACCACGCAATCGCAGCGCGGATGTCAGCAAGCGCCGCAGGGCGAGTGGAAAAGGCGGGCGGGCGAAGTCCCTCCGCATTCAGCGCGCCCACAGTCAAGACCAGCGCGACGAGGGAAATGAGGTATCTCAGGCCCATAACGTTCCCAGCTTTGGTTGCACACTTGGTGCTGCAAGCCCTGATGCTCTAGACGCCCGATAAGTGGGGCGCCCGATACGTTAGGTGCCCGATACTTCAGGCGAGTGTGCTTCCAAGGCTCGCGAACACGAACACCATAAAAGAAACCACGAAGTAACCAAGCCCTCGGTTTCGCCGGAACAGCAAACCTAGGCACCCGATCACCAAAGGAACGAACAGGCTGCCCAATTGGTAGCCAATGTAGCCCGCCCAATCCATTTGGCCCATCATGTCCCGCTGCACGATGATCGCAAGCGACGGGCCAAATTGCAGAACCGCGAGAAATGCGATGGTGACACCGACCCAAAGCGACGTTCGCGGCTTTTTCGACGGCGTTACAACAGGGTTACGGCCGAGATGATCCGCGCCCGAATTGCCGGACGCGGGTGTAGTATCGTTCCGATCAGCCAAGGCTCATGGAGGCGGCACTTTCGGGCAGCTCTTCATCGAAGCAACGCTGGTAGAACTCGGCCACGGTCTGGCGCTCCAACTCGTCACATTTGTTCAGGAACGACACGCGGAAGGCATAGCCCACGTCGCGGAAGATTTCAGCGTTCTGGGCCCAGTTGATGACAGTCCGAGGCGACATGACGGTGGAAAGCTCTCCGTTCATGAATGCCGTGCGGGTCAGCTCCGCCACCGTCACCATCTGGCTCATCGTCTTGCGACCGGCCTCGGTGTTGTAGTGGGGCTGCTTGGCGAGAACGATGTTCACCTCCGCATCATGGGACAGGTAGTTCAACGTTGCGACAAGAGACCAACGGTCCATCTGCGCTTGGTTGATCTGCTGGGTGCCGTGGTACAGACCCGTCGTGTCGCCCAAGCCCACGGTGTTGGCCGTGGCGAAAAGGCGGAAATAGGGGTTTGGGGTGATGATCTCGTTCTGATCCATGAGGGTCAGCTTGCCGTCGGTTTCCAACACGCGCTGGATCACGAACATCACGTCGGCGCGGCCCGCGTCGTATTCATCAAACACGATGGCCACGGGATTGCGCAGCGCCCAAGGCAGGATGCCTTCGTGGAATTCTGTCACCTGTTTGCCGTCGCGCAGCTTGATGGCGTCTTTACCGATCAGGTCGATCCGGCTGATGTGACTGTCGAGGTTTACCCGCACGGTGGGCCAGTTCAGACGTGCGCCAACTTGCTCGATGTGGGTGGATTTGCCGGTGCCGTGGTAACCCTGCACCATAACGCGGCGGTTGTAGCCGTAGCCTGCAAGGATCGCCAAGGTGGTGTCGGGATCAAACTTATAGGTCGGATCAATCTCGGGCACGCGGTCAGTCGGCTCGGCAAAACCCTTGACCTTCATATCCGTGTCGATGCCGAACACCTCACGGACCGAGAACTCTTCGGTGGGTTTCGCGTCGATGCTCAAGCTGTTGCCGTCGGCCATGGTGCCCTCAAAAATCTGGAAATTGCCTTCCGCTCGAAATGCATTAAATAACGCGGCGCTGCAAGGGGGAGGGCGCCGTGACAACAGGAACACTCGTGACTGGCAACCTGGCGCAAGCTGTGCTTTGGGTAGGCCCATGACAACGCCGCAGGACCTTGAGGAAATGATGGCGCGCATCCAATTGCGCGACCGTTCGGCTTTTTCTTCCCTCTATTCGGCAACCTCTGCGAAACTTTTCGGGGTGATCCTGCGTGTCTTAAAGGACCGAGCTGGCGCGGAAGATGTTTTGCAGGATGTTTACGTCAAGATTTGGAACAAGGCGGACCGTTACCGGGTGACCGGGCATAGTCCGATGACATGGATGATTACGATTGCACGCAACGCGGCGATTGACCGATTGCGCGCACAGGGTCCCGCGACGGACGATGTCGATGACATCGTGACGCTCTCGGCCCTCGGCGCCACGCCCGAGCAGACGGCGATTGCGGCCAGTGAAGCGGGCCGGATCGTGGATTGCCTGGCGGAGCTGGACGCGGACCGCGCCAACGCCGTTCGCGGCGTCTATCTGGAAGGGCAGTCGTATCAGGACATGGCCTTGCGGTACGATGTGCCGCTAAACACGATGAAAACATGGCTGCGCCGCAGTCTGAACAGTTTGAAGGAGTGCCTCGCGTCGTGAGCGACCGGACCGACATACCGCCTGAGACGGACCCGCTGGCGGCTGAGTATGTGCTCGGCCTGCTGTCGCCCGTTGAGCGCACCGCGTTTGAAGCGCGGCTGCGGGCCGAGCCCGTGTTGGCCAAAGAAATCCGCCAATGGGAGGTCTATTTCGCCACGATGGCTGATCTGGAGGTCGCGCCCGTGGCCCCGCCCGCCCGTGTTCTACACAGCATCGAGGCGCAGGTTTTCAGCACCGAAACCACCCGCGGCAGCCTATGGGACCGCGTGGGCTTCTGGCGCGGGCTGTCGGTCACAACCTCGGCACTGGCGATTGCGGCGGTGGGCTTTGCCGTTTTGACCAATATCCAGCTCCCCACCACCGATGTGCCGGAAACGGGCATCCCGGCGGGGACGTTGTTGATGACCCATCTGGTGCCCCTTGAAGGCTCCACCCTGGGACTTGCCGTAACCCGAGAGCCCTCTGGCGTGCTGCAAGTGCGCCGGGTGGCGGGCACCATGGCCGCAGACCGCTCGCAGGAGCTGTGGGTGATTGTGGGCGACAATGCGCCAGTGTCGTTGGGTATTTTGGACGACGACGCGCTGACCACCCTGACCCCTGACGCGGATTTGGATGCGCTGTTCACGGTGGGGGCGGCGCTGGCCATCACTGATGAGCCTTTGGGCGGCTCGCCCACGGGTGATCCGACTGGCGATGTTCTTGCCTTGGGCACGCTTGTTGCGCTGTAAGGTGCTGGTCGGAAACGACTTTTCCAAGATCACAAATCGTTCATCAGAATATTTCATCTTTTTTGAAACAAGATGAACCGTCTTTTCGTGGCTTCTCATGTCTCCGGGCAGCGACCCGGCAACCAACTGAGGAACACTCACAATGACAATCAAATCCTTTGCAGCAACTTTGTCCGCAGCAGCTCTTCTTTCCGGCGCAGCTTTCGCCGATGGCCACGCGAACCCACAGGTTGGCGGCGCTGACATGATGATGGAAATGAACATCGTCGAGAACGCCAGCAACTCGCCCATCCACACAACGCTGGTCGCAGCGGTTGTGGAAGCAGGCCTTGTGGACACGCTGGCAGGCGACGGTCCGTTCACCGTATTTGCGCCCACCGATGACGCATTCGCCGCGCTGCCTGAAGGCACCGTGGCTGCGTTGCTCGAGCCTGAAAACCGCGACCGACTGGTCGAAATCCTGACCTGCCACGTTGTGGGCGCGGAAGTGTTCTCTGACGCCATTGGCGGCATGATCGCAGATGACGGCGGCGCGCACCCGGTTGAGACCCTCGGCGGCTGCACCCTGACCGCTGAAATGAACGGCGACATGATCACATTGACCGACGAGCAGGGCCAAGTCGCCACGGTCACGATCCCCGATGTGGACCAGTCCAATGGCGTGATCCACGTGATCGACACAGTAATGTTGCCTGCCGCTTAAGCCAGATATTCGGATGGTCCGCGTGTTCGTGCGGGCCATTCGTGCAGGCAGCAGCCATCCTTGCGGTGTGTACTTGCCCAACACGTCCTTCTGTCCCCTGTGTATGGGTCCCGTTTGTGACACACCAAAAGGAAAAGCCGGGCGTATCATGCGCCCGGCTTTGTTATGTATTCAGACTTTTGACGCGCCTGAAGAAGGCGCGCGGCTAAGGTTTAGTTCCAGCAGCTGACCCGAACCGTCATGTCTGCGGCTTCACGGCTGATGTTTTCGCGGTTCAATGCGCCCACGGGCTGCGCCAGCGTCAGGCCAATGCCCGCGCCTTGCAAAACAGGCACCAGTTGGTCCGAGCGCAACGCCAGCGTCACATCGGAGGGCAGGGTGCGGTTGCCCACAGTGCCCGGAAGAACCACGCCAATGACATTGCCCGACAGGTCCAGAACCGGGCCGCCGGCCTCGGTATCGGCGGTGTCTACGGCAAGGCGTTGTACGGTTTCTTCACCGTTCACGCCGCGCAGGTCCGCCAAGGTGCCGAAGGTGGTGGAGGCCGAAGACAACGCGCCGCCAAAGGGGAAACCCGCCACGGCGATCTCTGCACGCAGACGCGAAGGTGCATCGGCCACCTGGGCAAACCCCAATGGGGCAAGCTGTTGGTTGGGGGTCAAGACGGCAATGCCCAAAGCCTCATCACGGAAGCTGACCGTTGCCTCATAGGCGTTGTCGATCAGGATCTGACCGCATTGGCCGATCACTTCCGTCGTTGTCAGGACCGAGCCTTGGGCATCCAGATAGAAGCCAGAGCGCACGATATCGGGTCGGCGCACGGTCAAGCCAGAGACCATGTCGATGCTTTCATCCAGCCCCTCAGGCACCGCTGCCGGGTCAAGCGAGCCTTCAACGGCCTGGAAGCTGGCCTGCATCATCGGCAGAACACGAGCGATCTGGTCGTCGGCGGAAGGCTCCCAAATCAGGGTGAAGCCCTTGACCGCGCCGTTCACCAGCCGCGCTTCGGTATGAGAGCGCAGCTCAGGCGATTGGCCGGTCAGCACGAAGCTGTCGTTGCCACGCTCCCGTTCGCCCTCAAGGGGGACGATGTCGAGGGTTTGCATGATCTCGTAGAGGCCAAACAGCGTCGCCCGGTCGCCCGGCTGGCTGATCAACATGACGCGCACGCCGCTGTCGTTGATTTCGTCATATTGGGCGAAGGGGAAGTTGTAGCTGCCGAAATTCACCATCGCCATGGGCAGATCCATCTGGATGCCCGCGCGTTGGTCCAGCACGTTGCGCATGCCCAGGGCGTTCAACTCGCCCTGATATTCGCCAAGCAACTGCGCCCGTTGACGGGTGGTGAGGATTCCCGAAGGCTCCATCCCGCGGTCGGTCTGATACGCCTGCATGGAGCCGCGCGTACCGGGGCCGAAGGCGCCGTCGATGCGGCCATTGTAGAAGCCGAACCATTGCAGGGCGATTTGCAGCTGGTCGCGCTCTTCGCGGGTCAGGGCGGCCTCGGACTGGCGGGCCTGTTGCGGGGTCTCGTCTGGGACGACGACCTCTTCAACCACCTCTTCGACGACGATTTCCTCGGCAGTCTCTTCCTCAACAAGCGGGGTTGTTTGGTCCAGATCGCCCGCAGCAACGGGGTAGAATTGCGAGGCATAAAGATCGCCATCTTCCAGGAAACTATCGCGTGGGATCAGACCTTGGCCGAGCAGACGCTGGATCACCAACTGCCCGGTTTCCGGGTCAAACGGGCCAAGGGCCACGGCGTAAAGACCGGTGGTGGCGCGAAAACCGTTCACGTTTTCGACCAGTTGCGCATAGGCGCGTACCCGTTGTTCGGCGGCGGCAAGGCTTTGATGCGCCTCGATCTGAACCCAGACTTGGTTCTGCGCCTGTGCGCTGCCAACAAACCCAAAAACCACAAAACTCAGGGCCATAAGCCCCTGCAAAAAACGCATCGCCATGATTATCCCGTAACCCTGTATGTAATTCTCAACACGCTTGGCCCTACGTGACCCGCGCGATCCAGTCCTGAACGTACCGGGGCTTTGCGTCGATTGCACCCTGTTTTGCAATAGTTTTCCGCAAGTGATGCCCCTAGCGTGGCCGATATGCGCCATCGCCGCATCGGCGCTTTGGATCGGGTCGCTTTGTTGACCACGGCCCGCGCCCCGTCTAGTCATCGCGCCAAACCCGCTATACCGGAGCCGTTCACCGATGACTGAGGCAACCACCCCCCGCTCGTTCCAAGAGATCATCCTGCGCCTACAGGCGTATTGGGCGGCCAAGGGCTGCGCGATCATGCAGCCCTACGATATGGAAGTTGGCGCAGGCACGTTTCATCCTGCCACAACCCTGCGTTCGTTGGGCGACCGGGCGTGGACGGCGGCCTATGTGCAGCCCTCGCGCCGCCCCACCGATGGGCGCTATGGCGAGAACCCCAACCGCTTGCAGCATTACTATCAGTATCAGGTCATCATCAAACCAAGCCCGCCCGACCTGCAGGACCTCTACCTTGGCAGCTTGCGGGCCATCGGAATTGATACCGATCTGCACGACATCCGTTTCGTGGAAGACGATTGGGAAAGCCCCACCCTTGGCGCCTGGGGCTTGGGTTGGGAAGTGTGGTGTGACGGCATGGAAGTGTCTCAGTTCACCTATTTCCAACAGGTTGGCGGCCACGATTGCCACCCCGTCTCGGGCGAGTTGACCTACGGGTTGGAGCGTTTGGCGATCTATATCCTTGGCATCGATCACGTCATGGACATGCCCTACAACGACCCCGATGCGCCGATCGCGCTGACCTACGGCGACGTGTTCCGCCAGACGGAAGAGGAATACTCCCGCCACAACTTCGACGCGGCCACCACCGAGACCTTGTTGCGCCACTTTGAGGATGCCGAGGCCGAGTGTCAGCAACTGTTGTCCCACGACGCCGTGGACCCAAAGACCGGCAAACTTATCATCATGGTCCACCCCGCCTACGACCAAGCGATCAAGGCGAGCCATATGTTCAACCTTCTTGATGCCCGTGGCGTGATCTCGGTCACGGAACGCCAAGCCTACATTGGCAGGGTCCGTGCCTTGACGAAGATGTGCGCCGATGCCTTCGTGCAAACGGCAGCAGGCGGCGCGGATGTGACAACTGCGGCAGGTGCCGCGTGACCTCGGGCCGCATCATCGTGGTGGTGATCGTGCTGTCCACGATCCTGTTTGGCGTGGGTCTTTGGTACACCAACACCCGCGCCTATTATGCGCCGTTGGAAGAGGTTTCTCTGACAGTTCAGGCCGAAGACGGCACGCTGGTGCCGCTGGCGATCTCGGACGCGCAAGGCATTGACGCCGCGACCTCTCCGTTGCGCTACCGGGCCTGTTTCACGCTGGATGATATGGCCCCTCTGGCCGATGCCACACCCTACGCCGACCCCACGCCTCTGTTCCCGCCCGCGTGGTTCGATTGCTTTGATGCCTCCGCTATTGGCGGGGCGCTGGAGAGCGGCGCGGCGCAGGCCTACATGAGCCAATTCGACTTCGCCCGTGGCGTGGACCGCGTGGTTGCCATCTTCCCCGACGGGCGCGGCTTCGCCTGGACCCAACTTAACGGCACGCTGGAATAGGTGCCGCCGATAACCCCATTCGCGCGATTGCCCGCGCCTGACGATCAATAGGACGCTTCCCATGCCCGACCTTCTGCTGGAACTCTTTTCCGAAGAAATACCCGCCCGAATGCAGGCTCGCGCCAGTGCGGACCTCAAGCGGATGGTGACCGATGGTCTGGTGGAGGCAGGGTTGACCTACGCCTCTGCGGGCACTTTCGTCACGCCCCGCCGCCTTGTCCTGACCGTTGAGGGGCTGACGGAATCCTCGCCCACCACGTCCGAAGAACGCCGTGGCCCCAAGGTCGGCGCGCCGGAGAAAGCGTTGGAAGGCTTCCTGCGCGGGGCAGGGGTGTCGCGTGATGCGCTGGAAGAACGCGAAGAAAAGAAGGGCACCTTCTACTATGCCAAAGTCACGACCGAGGGCCGCGAGGCGCAGGTCATCATCGCCGAGTTGATCCCGCAAGTGATCCGCACGTTCCCTTGGCCCAAGTCCATGCGCTGGGGCTCGGGTAGCCTGAAGTGGGTGCGCCCGTTGCAGTCGATCCTGTGCATTCTGTCGCGCGAAGATGGCTCGGAAGTGGTGCCATTCGACGTGGACGGCATCACGGCAGGCAACACGACCGAAGGCCACCGTTTCATGGCACCGGGCCGCTTTGCGGTGTCCTCGTTCGATGATTACTCTTCCAAACTGCGGGCCGCCCATGTGGTTCTGTCGGCCCAGGACCGGGCCGATGCGATCTGGCACGATGCCACCAACATGGCCTTCGCGGCGGGGCTGGAGGTTGTGGAAGACGCCGGCCTTCTGGCCGAGGTCGCGGGCCTTGTGGAATGGCCCGTCGTCTTGATGGGCGAGATTGCCGAAGATTTCCTGGGCCTGCCCGCCGAAGTGCTGCAAACCTCCATGCGCGAACACCAGAAGTTCTTCTCGGTCCGCAACCCCGCCACGGGCCGGATTGAGCGTTTTATCACGGTTGCCAACCGCGACACGGCCGATGCCGGAGCCACGATCATCGCCGGTAACTCCAAGGTGCTGTTCGCCCGTCTGGCAGACGGAAAGTTCTTCTGGGACAACGACTTGCGCATTGCGCGCGACGGTATGGGCGCATGGCGCGAGGCGTTGAAGAACGTCACGTTTGAGCGCCGCTTGGGCAGCCAGTCGGAACGGGTGGAGCGCATCGCCGCCTTGGCCCGCGAAATCGCCCCCATGGTCGGCGCGGACCCAACGGCGGCCGAGACTGCCGCCCGCATCGCCAAGGCCGATCTGTCGTCGGAAATGGTCTATGAGTTCCCCGAGCTGCAAGGCACGATGGGGAAATACTATGCCTTGGAAGCGGGCCTCGCCCCCGAAATCGCCGCCGTGGCCGAAGAGCATTACGCCCCCCTCGGCCCCACCGATGACGTCCCCACAGCGCCGTTGAGCGTCGCCGTGGCGCTGGCCGACAAGCTGGACCTGCTGACAGGCTTCTGGGCGATTGATGAGAAGCCTACCGGGTCGAAAGACCCGTTTGCGCTGCGCCGTGCGGCACTGGGGGTTATTCGTCTGGCGCTTGAGAACGGCCTGCAATTCTCGCTTCAGGCTTTGATGATAAAGGCGTTTGAAGGCGGCTATGACAAAGAACCTCAGGACGCTATTGAACTTTCCGCAGACTTGATCGGATTCTTCCATGATCGCCTAAAAGTTCTGCTTCGCGATCAAGGCATTCGCCATGACGTTATTGATGCGTGCCTAGGCGGTGCTAATGACGATGTGCTGGATCTTCTCGTAAAGCGCGCCCGCGCGTTGCAATCCTTCCTCGACACGCCCGACGGCGAAAACCTGATCCAGGGCTACAAGCGTTCCGCCAACATCCTTGCCCAAGCCGAGCAGAAGGACGGGGTGGAATATCGCTTCGGTGCGGACGCCAAATACGCCGAAACGGCTGAGGAAACGGCCCTGTTCGACGCCCTTGAAGCGGCGAGGAAAGCCATCGCGCCAGCGGTGGCCGAGGAGCAGTTTGAAGCCGCCATGGGCGAGATGGCCAAGCTCCGTGCCCCCATTGATGCCTTCTTCGAGGCCGTTCAGGTGAACGCCGACAGCGATATCATCCGCCGTAACCGGTTGAACTTGCTGCACGATATTACGCAAACCTGTGGCTCGGTGGCGGATTTGACCAAGATCGAGGGGTAATCCGCCTACGCCGCGCCGCAGCAACACTTCTGCACAAAACTGTCACATGATTGCCCGGTTAACTGGACAGTCATGGCTCCGACTGTATCGTTCGCGAATGTTAACCCGGAACCCGGCCCATGCTTACCACGCCTGACTTCACCGAGATCACACCCACCGCCGATATCCGCAAGGACCGGCATGGGAACCGTGCGAAGTGCCTTCAGCGGTTGGTGCGGCTGGATATGCCCGTGCCGCCAACGGTCGCGCTCAGCTTCGATACAGTGCGCGCGATCGCGGAAGGGCGGATGCCTGATCTGGAATCGCTGGTGGGCCTGTTTGGCTCCGGTGCGCTCTTGTCTGTGCGGTCGTCTTCGGAAACGCCCGATTGGGGCGGGCCGGGCACGATCCTGAATGTCGGCATGTGTGACGCCACCCATGACGCGCTGGCGCAAACCCACGGCCCCGACGTGGCGGGCGCGGTCTATACGAATTTCATCCGCTCCTACGCGGTGCACGTCCATCGCCTTGATGCCGATGATTTTGAAAACCCCATCACCCCAAGAATCGCCAAGGCGGCCTATGAGGCCGAGATGGAAGAGCCGTTTCCGCAGGACCCCACGGTGCAATTGGCGGAAGTTCTGCGCTCCATGGCGCGGGCGTGGGAAGGGACGACGGCGCGGCTCTTGCGGCAAGCCCGAGGGGCGCCCGCCGATGCGGGGCTTGGCCTTGTAGTGCAGAAGATGGCGCTTGGCCCGGCGCAGGGGATTTCCGGGGCAGGGGTCATTCAGTTCGTTTCCTCCGACACCGGGGAACCTCAAGTTACCGGGCGATATCTGCCCCGCGGGCAGGGGCGTCAGGCGCTGACAGAAGGGGCGGCGCAATTTATCGAAAGCGACCCCCGTGGCGCTGCCTTGGAAGATGTCGCGCCCGAGCAATTGCAAGCCCTGCGCAATGCCCACGGTGTGATGCGTCACCGGCTGCGCGAAGAAATGCAGATCGAATTCACGTTGATGGATGGGGAACTGTCGATCCTCGATGCCATACGCACCCCCCGTTCAGCCCGCGGTGAGGTTGAAATCGCCGTCGCCCTCTCGGAAACCGGCGTGATTTCTCGGGAAGAGGCGTTGATGCGCATTCCCCCGTATACGCTCAACGGATTGCTACACCGGCAGGTCAAACCCGGCGGGGATCGTGATTTGCTGACCACGGGCATTCCCGCCGCCCCCGGTGCCGCGACCGGTAAGATCGTGTTCTCAAGCGCCGGTGCCACCGCTGCCGCCGCGCAGGGGGAGCCTTGTATTCTGGTGCGCCGCGAAACCTCGCCCGAGGATATTCGAGGAATGCACGCGGCACAGGCGATTTTGACAGAACGCGGTGGCGTGACCTCCCATGCGGCGGTCATTGCCCGCGGTTTGGGCCTGCCCTGCGTGGCGGGCGCGACGAGCCTGCAACTGGATGCGCGCAAGAAAACCATCACGGTGCCGGGGCGTCGGGTGTTTCATGAGGGCGATATCATCACCATTGACGGCTCGGCGGGGGAAGTGCTCGTCGGCGCGGCGGAGATGATCGAACCCGCCCTGGGCGGTGCCTTCGCCAAACTGATGGATTGGGCCGATGAGGCCCGTGATATTGGTATTCGCGCCAACGCAGACACGCCCGAAGATGCGGCCATGGCGCAGAGTTTCGGGGTGGACGGGATCGGCCTGTGCCGGACCGAGCATATGTTCTTCGACGCCACGCGCATGACAGTGATGCGCGAGATGATCTTTGCCGAGAACGCCCAGGATCGCGCGGCGTCCCTTGATCGCTTGCTGCCGATGCAGCGGGAAGATTTCACCAAATTGTTCGAGTTGATGAAGGGCCAGCCCGTCACAATCCGCCTGTTTGACCCGCCCTTGCACGAATTCCTGCCCCGTGACCGCGATGGCATCCGCGCCTTGGCGGAAGCGCTGGACATACCGGTGAGCCGTGTGGCGCAGCGAATTGAGGCGTTGCAGGAATTCAACCCGATGTTGGGGATGCGTGGGGTCCGCTTGGGCATTACCGTGCCTGAGATCTATGACATGCAGGCCCGCGCGATTTTTGAGGCGACCGTTGCGTCCTCCAAGAAAGGCGCGCCGATCGTCCCAGAGATCATGATCCCCCTGGTCACGGCCCGCCGTGAAGTGGAGATTGTGAAAGCCGCCATTGACGGTATTGCTGCCGAAGTGCGCAACAAAACCGGCGTGAATTTCACCTATCGCCTTGGCGTCATGGTTGAAACGCCGCGTGCTGCCCTGCGGGCCGGAGAGATCGCCGAACATGCGGCGTTTTTGTCGTTCGGCACCAATGACTTGACCCAAATGACCTATGGCCTCAGCCGCGATGATGCGGGCCGTTTCATGTCCGCCTACGTGCAACAGGGGGTCTTCCCGGAGGATCCGTTTCGAGAGTTGGACATGGACGGTGTGGGGGAGTTGGTGCTTCTGGGCGCTGAGCGGGGGCGCTCGGTGCGGCCCGAACTGACCCTGGCGCTTTGCGGCGAACACGGCGGCCATCCAGAGTCGGTTGAGTTCTCGCGCAAGGCGGGTTTCGACTATGTGTCGTGCTCTCCGTACCGGGTGCCGGTGGCAAAGCTTGCAGCCGCTCAATTCTCCATCCAAGACAAGGGCTTGCTGGGGGACGTTAAGGTATAGCTTTAAGGCGTGTCCTCTAAATCTAGTGGGCCTCATACGGGCCAACACAGGACTCAGGGCCGATTTTGCCGTTCCTAAAATTTGAGTTAACTACCCGCCAACGAGATCAGCCAGGACCCGCAATAGAACGGGACCGGCTTTTTCCCTTGGAAGGGTGCAGTGATGAAACTACGGATTCTGTCCGCGTTTGGCGCGGGCTTTTTAATTGTTTGCGCCGCCTCAGGTGCCAACGCGCAAAACATGTCGGCCACGGATGTGACGCTGAGTACATCGACCGCGGCCAACGGGCTTTCCGGCGTGCTGGATCAGTTGATGGGGATGGAGGCGGCCTCTCTTTCGTCGCTGACAGCCACACGCTTGCGCCAGATCGGTTCTGCCTATGACGCGGCGCTCGCGGGCGACGACCCCCGGATCATGGATGCCGCCGAGTTGGACGCATTGCGCACCCCGCGCGGCAACGCCCAATGGCAATGCTTGACGGAAGCGCTCTATTTTGAAGCACGGGGGGAGCCGATTGCCGGCCAATACGCCGTCGCTGAAGTGATCTTGAACCGCGTTGATGCGGGGAATTACCCCGACACGATCTGCGGCGTCATCACCCAAGGTACGGGCCGCCAGTTCGCCTGCCAGTTCACCTATACCTGCGACGGACGCTCGGAAGAGATGACGGACGAGACCGCGATGCACCGTCTTGGCCATATCGCGCGGATCATGATTGACGACGCCCCGCGCGACCTGACGGCGGGGGCCACCCATTACCACGCCGATTGGGTAAACCCCCGTTGGGCAAGCGTTTATCCGCAAACAGCTGCCATCGGCATCCACCAGTTCTACCGCCAGCAATACTGAGTTCGCGTCGGAATTGGCGGTATAGTCGCCGCAAGCTGGCCCTTGCGGCGCGATTTTCTCGTGTTAGACGAGCCTTGTCCCAATCCAAGGCGCACGCCCATGTCTGACGAGATTTCCCAAGCTTTTAGCCATCCCTCTGAACGGGCCAAGGCGACCGCCGACGGCACGCCGCGCGACCGTATCTCGATGACGGACCATGTGCGCGAGGTGGAGATCGGGGCGTTTCAGGCCGAAAGGGGCGTGACCCAGAAGATCCAGTTCGATGTGGTGGTCGAGGTCGAGACCCGCGCAGAAAGCGCCACCGATGATGTGGATCGCATCCTGAGCTACGACACCATCGCCGAAGCGATTGACGCCGCCCTGGCCGCCGAGAGGGTGAACTTGCTGGAAACCCTCGCCGCGCGTATCGCCGACAGCATTCTGGAACACCCCTTGGCCGCGCGGGTCTTCGTGCGGATCGGCAAGTTGGACCGGGGGCCCTATACTTTGGGGGTCGAAATCCTCCGCCAAGCGCCCGAAGGCCGTCGCCGCCTGCGTTTGCTGGCCGAAGCCGCCCCCCATCCCATCGTGGTCTACCTCTCCGATGCCGCTATTCACCGGACCGACCTTCCTGCCTTGTTGGACGCATTGGAGAAGGCCGAAGCGCCGTTGATCCTATGTGTCGACGCCCCCAAGGTGGCCGCCCCGCAAGCCGCCCACGCCATGCCCCAACGGCGGATCGCGCTGTTGGCGATTGAGCAATCGGCCTGGGTCCTGGCGGCAAGGGACGCCCGATGCGTTGTCGTGGACAGCCGGACAGAGCTTGATTGGGCGATGAAACAAGGGAAAATCAGCGTTTGGGCCCCCTCCAAACTGGTCCTTGATGCGGTAGAGGGGCCGGGCACCGATGTGACCGATCCCGTCGCGCTGGCCATGTGGCTTGGCGATGCGTTTGAGGCGCAACGGGTCATTACCCTGGGGGCCGAAGGTGAAACGGGCCCCGATGCCTTCGCCGCCGATGCGATGCCCGATCTTACGTAAGGCGCATCAACAGGCGTTTGTCTGCCTCGTTCTGCGCGGGAACAAATCCGGCCTTTTGCATCACGCGGACCGAGGCGTTGTCGTCGCGCTCCACATAGCCAAAGAAGCGATCTTCGCGCAGATCAACGCGCCCGTAATCGAGGGCAGCCCTCAGAAATTCGCTGGCAAGGCCTTGGCCCCAAACCTCTGGTATGAAATGGAAAAGAACCTCTAGACCGTTGTCGGCAAAGCCAATGCGGAAGCCGCCGACGCCCACTTCATTGCCCGCATGAGACAGGCGCCAAGGCGCGATGGAATGGCGCTTCCAGTCCTGAATATCGCGGCTCAGGTCATTTTTGGCGCTGTCGCCGAACAAGCGCCCATAAAGCGGCGCCGCCTCTGGAACAGGGGGACGGCCGGTGAGCCGTTGGGTCCGAAAAGTAGGTGTTTGTGCCATGCCACTTGGTGCCAGAGATCCGGGCAGAGCGCGACCCCGCATTCGCGGGTATACTGCACATAGTTTGTGCACACTTGTGTCGCGCCGCATCGGGCGATATTTCGCGCCATGACCTATTATTGGCGAGCCATCCCCAGCATTGACCCCGCGCGCCCCGTCGCCGCCCTGCCTTTGGCGGGCGGTTGGGCTTGGTTTGACCGGGTTGAGAGGCTGTCCCGTGGGGGACCCGCGCAGATCGTGCCCTTGTCCGACGTGCCGGAAGACGTGCTGAGCCGGATGAGCGCACCGCGTGCCCCGCTCGGTGCGCTGTCGCTTGACGAACCTCGGACCATGGGGATTCTGAACACGACGCCCGACAGTTTCTCGGACGGGGGGCACCATATCGAGCTGGAGGCCGCCGTGGCACGGGCGCGTCAGATGGTGACCGAGGGGGCCGAGATTATCGACATTGGCGGCGAATCTACGCGCCCCGGTGCGGCTTTCGTGACGCCTGAGGAGGAAATTGCCCGCACCGCCCCGGTGATCGAGGCGTTGCAAGGCGTCGGCACGGTAATTAGCCTTGATACCCGCAAATCAGCCGCGGCGCGGGCTGGCATGGCGGCAGGCGCGCATATTCTGAATGACGTGTCGGGCCTGCGGTATGACCCGGAAGTGGCCGATGTAGCCGCCGCCATAGGCGCACCGCTGATCCTGATGCATTCCATCGCCACCCCGGACACCATGCAAGCGATGGCCGCATCTGCCTATTCGGACGTTCTGTTGGATGTATATGACGGGCTGCAAGACGCCATTGAAATGGCCGTGTCCGCTGGTGTGGCCCGCGACAGGATTATCGTCGATCCGGGCATCGGCTTTGGCAAGACACAACCGCAGAACCTTGCGCTGATCCAGCGGGTGTCACTGTTCCACAGCCTTGGCTGCGCCATCTTGCTTGGCGTGTCACGCAAAGGGTTTATCGGGACGATTGCGGCTCAACCGCTGGCTGACCAGCGGGGACCAGGGTCGGCGGGCATTGGCCTATGGGCCTTGGGGCAGGGCGTTCAGATATTGCGCGTCCATGATATTGAGATGCACACTCAGATGATCGCGCTTTGGCGCGCGGTTCATCGTGGGCAGTGACCTGATTGGTTAAAGCGAAGGTATTGGAACTGGAATGACGCGTAAATTATTTGGCACCGACGGTGTAAGAGGCCAAGCCAACACCTATCCGATGACCGCCGAAATGGCGCTGCGCATGGGGGCGGCGGCAGGGCGCTTCTTCCGGCGCGATGGCTCGGCGGCGCATCGGGTTGTGATCGGGAAGGATACGCGGCTTTCAGGCTACATGATCGAGAATGCGCTGACGGCGGGGTTTACCTCGACCGGAATGAATGTGCTGTTGCTGGGGCCGGTGCCGACCCCTGCGGTGGGGATGCTGACACCGTCGATGCGGGCGGATGTGGGCGTGATGATCTCGGCCAGCCATAATCCGGCGGTGGATAACGGCATCAAGTTCTTCGGCCCCGATGGGTTCAAACTGGATGACGAAGCCGAGCTGGCGATTGAGACGATGACCTTGGACGGCGTCGATCTGGTCCAATCCACGAACATTGGCCGTGCCAAGCGCATTGATGACGGGCGCTTCCGGTATCTGGAGCGGGTTAAATCCACCTTTCCCAGCGACTTGACCCTCGATGGGATAAAGGTCGTGATTGATTGCGCAAACGGTGCGGCCTACCGGGCGGCGCCAGAGGTGCTGTGGGAATTGGGCGCCGATGTGATCCCGCTTGGGGTGGAGCCTGACGGGCTCAACATCAACCTCGGCTGCGGCTCCACCAAGCCCGAGGCGGCAGCGGCAAAGATCCGGGAAGTGGGCGCGGACGTGGGCATTTGCCTTGATGGCGACGCTGACCGGGTCATTTTGATCGACGAGAAGGGTAATGTTGCCGACGGCGACCAGATCATGGCCCTTTTTGCCAAGCGCTGGTCCGATGAAGGCCGCCTGAAGGGGCGCACTCTGGCGGCCACGGTCATGTCCAATCTGGGGTTGGAGCGATATTTGGCGGAATCTGCGATCACGTTGCATCGCACCGCTGTGGGCGACCGCCACGTGGTGGAAGCGATGCGCTCCAATGGGCTGAACCTGGGCGGAGAGCAATCGGGCCACATCGTGATGACTGATTATGCGACGACCGGTGACGGCTTGATCGCGGGTCTGCAATTCCTGGCGGAAATGGTCCGGACGGGGCAAAAGGCCAGCGCGTTGGCCCATAGTTTCGAGACCGTGCCGCAGCTGTTGAAGAACGTCAGGTTCGAGCTTGGCGCGACGCCTTTGGACACGCCCGGCGTGAAAGCCGCGATTGCGGCGGGCGAGCAGAGGTTGACCGGAACCGGGCGTTTGCTGATCCGTAAATCCGGCACGGAGCCCCTGATCCGCGTGATGGCTGAGGCGGAAGATGAGGCGCTGATGACGGCGGTGGTCGATGATATCGTCGGCGCGGTCGAGGACGCGGTTTAGAGGTCCTGCGGGCGTATCGCCCCGGGGTGAAGACGGCATGAACGCGGCTTCGCCGCGTGCTGGGGGCGCTGCCCCCAATGCGGTGATTTGCAGGCAAATCCCCGCCCCCCGGGATATTTCAAGAACGAGGAATTACGGAACCGAGGTGACCGGTGTGCCGGCGACATAAGTTTGCGTGATGGCGCGATCGTCGCCCATCATGATGGTGGGGAAGATCGCCTCCCATATCGTGGTGGCGCGGGCGGAGCGTTGGGCAATGGCGGGGGTGGAGGAGAGGGAGAGGACGCAGAGGTCGGCCTCGAACCCTGGCGCGACGCGGCCGATCTTGTCCGACAGGTGGAGCGCCTCGGCGGAACCGCCGGTGGCGCGCCAAAGCAGTTCTGCCGGGTGGAGCGCCTCGCCGCGCAGCTGGCCGATCTCATAGGCGGCGGCCATGGTGCGCAACATCGAGAAGCTGGAACCGCCGCCGGTATCCGTCGCGAGACCGACGGGAAGCTTATCGGCAAGGGACATGTCGAACAGGCCCGAGCCGATGAAGGTATTGGAGGTCGGGCAATGGATCAGCGCGGCGCCGACCTCGGATAAGCGGCTGATTTCGCGGGGTTTGAGGTGGATAGCGTGGCCATAGAGGCCTTTTGCTCCAAGCAGCCCGTGGGCCTCGTAGGTATCCAGGTAGTCGCGCGCATCGGGGAAGAGGTCGCGCACCCAGGCGATTTCGTCCACCTGCTCGCTCAGGTGGGTTTGCATCAGGCAATCGGGGTGTTCAGCCCAGAGCAACCCCAAGGCGCTGAGTTGCTCGGGCGTGGAGGTGGGCGAGAACCGCGGCGTGATGATGTAGCCGAGGCGGTCTTGCCCGTGCCACTTTTGCAGCAGCGCGCGGCTATCGTCATAGGCCGATTGCGCGGTGTCGCGCAGGTTGTCGGGCGCGTTGCGGTCCATACAGGTCTTGCCGGTCAACGCACGCATATTGCGGGCTTGGGCTGCCGCAAAGAAGGCATCGACCGAGGCGGGGTGGATCGTGGCGTAGCTGGCGACGGTGGTGGTGCCGTTGGCCGTGAGAAGATCCAGATAGCGGCCCGCGATATCGGCGGCATAGGCGGGGTCGTCAAAGCGGGCTTCTTCGGGGAACGTGTAGGTGTTGAGCCAGTCAATCAGCCGCTTGCCCCATGATGCGATCATCGCCGTTTGGGGGTAGTGGGTGTGGGCGTCCACAAAGCCCGGCAAGATCACGTCGGACCCGTGGTCTGTGACGGGCACCGATGGATGCGCCGCCCGCAAAGCCGCGCCATCGCCGACATCGGCAATCATGCCGTCGCGGATCAGGACGCCGCCTGCGCTTTCATGGTGCACAGTGTCCAGCCCCAGC
This sequence comes from Gymnodinialimonas sp. 57CJ19, assembly GCF_038396845.1. NCBI lineage: Bacteria > Pseudomonadati > Pseudomonadota > Alphaproteobacteria > Rhodobacterales > Paracoccaceae > Gymnodinialimonas > Gymnodinialimonas sp. 57CJ19. The sequence goes on along the minus strand of NZ_CP151587.1, from coordinate 3,219,633 downwards.
TTGCGAGGGTCGCCGTCAAAGCACAGGACTTGGCCAAGGATCAAATGTTCTTGCACGGTAGTCTCCGGTTTTTCTTTCTCGGTGATAGCCCTTCTAGAGCCCCCATGTTAGGCGGTTTATGAGCGAAAAACAGGGGGCACCCCATGGCCGTAGATGTAGACGAGTCCACCGACGATGCACGCGACACCTATGCGCTGGATAAATCCCTGCGCGCCCGCCTGCGTGATGCCCTAGAAGCCCACGATGTGGCCGCCATCGATGCGTTGATGGAACCGCTCCATCCTGCTGACATTGCCGACTTGTTGGAACAGGTGACCAGCGCCGAGCGCGAAGATTGGTTAACGCATTGGTCCAAGGGCATCGACGGCGAGGTTCTGTCCGAACTTGAAGAAGGCCTGCGCGAAGAGGTTCTGACGCTGCTGCCTGATACGCAGATCGCCGTGGCCGTGCGCGAGTTGGACTCGGACGATGTGGTCGATCTGTTGGAAGACGCCGGCGATGACCAGGCTGAGGTGATCCTTGAGGCGTTGGAACCGGCGGATCGGGCCGCCGTGGAAGCGGCGCTGAACTACCCTGAAGATACCGCCGGCCGCCTTATGCAGCGAGAGATCGTGGCCGTCCCCGAGCATTGGTCGGTGGGCGAGGCGATAGATTACATTCGCGATCAGGCCGGAAATTTGCCGGAAGAATTCTACCACGTCATCCTGACAGATCCTCGTATGAAGCCAACGGGTTACGTGATGTTGGGGCGCCTTCTGGCGACGGTGCGCGGGGTGAAGCTGCACGACATCACAGAGGACAGTTTTCGTCCCATTCAGGCAAACCTGCCGGAAGAAGAAGTCGCCTATGCCTTCAACCAATACCACCTGATCACGGCTCCCGTCGTTGATGACGATGGCCGTTTGGTGGGCGTCATCACCATCGATGACGCGATGATTGTTCTGGATATGGAGGCCGAGGAAGACATCCTGCGCCTTGCCGGTGTGGGCGAGGAATCGAGCCTTTCTGACGGGGTGATTGAAACCACGAAACAGCGCTTCCCGTGGTTGTTTGTGAACCTTGTCACCTCGATCATCGCCTCGCTGGTGATTGCTCAATTCGAGGTTGCCTTGGCAACCATCGTGGCCTTGGCGGTCCTGATGCCGATCGTGGCATCCATGGGCGGAAACGCGGGCACTCAATCGTTGACGGTGGCCGTGCGGGCGATTGCGACGAAGGATTTGACCCCCTCCAACTTGATGCGCGTGGTGGCGCGGGAGGCGGGCGTCGGCCTGATTAACGGCGCCATCTTTGCGGTCATCATGGGGATCGTGGGCATCGTGTGGTTTGGAACCGTGATGTTGGGCGTCGTGATCGGCGCGGCGATGATCATCAACCTGTTGGTGGCGGGCCTTGCGGGCATCTTGGTGCCTGTGGTGTTGGACCGCTTGCGGATTGACCCGGCGCTGGCCTCGGGCGCGTTTGTGACCACGGTGACAGATATTGTCGGCTTCTTCGCGTTCCTGGGCCTGGCGGCGCTGCTGCTGCTGTAGGGGCCTTGCGGCTGCAGGGGATCGTGCGCGGCGGATCGCGGCGCATTTTCAGCAGGTTAGCCCGGAATTTCCAGCGTCACAGTGCGTCCGCTGCGCACGTATTGCAGGGTTGTCTCGCCAATGGCGGCGACCCGGCCCCCGTCCAGGCGATCACCGACTGTGACCCGCACAAAGCGGCCCGAGGCAAGGCGCACAAGGGCGCGACGCGACGAAGAGGTGCCGCTGACGCCGATCAGATTCACGTTACGCAGGCGGATCACATTACGCTCGGTCGCGGCGCGGCTGACATCGGCGTTGGATGGAATCGCGGGGCCGGGCGAAACGGCAGCGGCGGCAACGGCGGTGGGGGCCTCGGTCGGGGTGCGGTCTGCGGCGGCCACGATCTCGGCAATATTGCCGGGGCGGGTACGCGGCAAAAGGGAGCGCGCAATCGCCAGCTCTGTGCCCGCAAGCGCCAGTTCAACAGCCTCATCCACGGCATCGGGGTCCGTCGGGGAAGCTTCATCCTCGGCCGGGAAAAGCGAGGCCTGCGCGGCTGTTTCCTGCGGCGAAGCGGGACGGGCCGAAGGGCGGCGTTCGCTCAACTCCACCTGCGTCAGTCCGCCCAGGATTTGCCGTTCACGATTTTCAGAAAGACCACCGGGCCGCTCGGCCGGGCGGAAGGCGGCAAGGATCGCATCCTCGGCGTCAATCACAGGCGCGGCCGCGGCCACCTCACGCGGGCGCGGAACGGCGCCCCGAGGCGGCACCCCTAAAACGACAAAAGCGCCCTCGGGCGTCAGTACGCCTTCTGGCGTTGCGGCGATCAGGCCATTCTCTGTCAGGTTGAACTCGGTCCCGAAGGCCGGCGGCGGGGGGAAACGGCGTAAAATTTCGCCGGGGTTCACGCCCGGATCAGGCAAGGCCACCGCGTCAAAGGCGCTGACCTCAGGGTCAATCGAGGCGGTGTAGACGCGGTCCAGCAGATCAAAGGGCCGCAGGTCTGGCCGCTCGGGGGACCGGGCCCAAATGCCGTCCTCGGCGTAAAGCGCTTCGGCTTCTTCGATCGAGGGGTTGCGCCCCTGGTCGATAACGGGAAGCGGCGGCAGATCAAGGTCTGCGTCAATATCCGGTAGCTCGGCGATATCCGCGTCCGTGGCGGGATCACTGGCGGCCATATCCGGGAGTTCCGGCGTATCGCCTTCCAGCACGATGCCATCGGCTGCGGCCTCATCGGCAAAAGTCGGTTGCTCTGTCTCGGAAACGCCGAAGACGGGCGGTGCGGTTCCCACAACGGGGGCGGGCACGCCGCTGGCCATGGTGGTGTCATCCTGACCGATGCCAATGAAGCGCGCGACGGCGCTGTCGGGCATGAACAGCACGGACCAAATCGCCACGAGCGCCAACAAAAGAAGCAAGATTACCGTAAGGACCAAGCCGGTCCTGAACGATCCGCCCGTCGGTTTGGTCGCCTTGCGCGCCAATAGGCCCGAAGCAAAGGTCCGATCGCTTGCTGTTTCACCCTCAACCGCAGGGGCAGTGGCCTTCTGACGGCGCCGCAGACTGCCACGGGCCGGCGCCGCCACTTCCGTCGTTTCCGGCGAAGGCGCTGCATCTGATGCGGCGGTGTCCACAGGCGGGGCAGGGCGCGGGTCCGCCTCGGCCGGCTTTGCGTTGGACCGACGCTTCAATATCCCGGCAAGGCGCCCGCCGCGCGTCGCGGATTTCGCCGACCCGGCAGGCGGTTCATCAAACGGAGAGGGCTTGCGCTGCGCCGCGACTCCGGTGACGCCCAATGGTGGTTGCGGCACAATTTCCACCCGGGGGCGCGGCGGCGGCGTTTCGCCCGATGCGGCCTCGGGGCGGGCCTTGCTGGCGTTGCGCACGCGCTGCAATTGCTCGGCCAAGCGCGGCATCGGGGAACCGGATGCCGCTGCTGGCGTAGCACCCGCAGGTGGTGTGGCCGCGCCGGGTGCGTGGTCCTGTGACGTAGGCGTTGGGGCGCTGCGGGCGGGATCATCGGGATGAGCCAGCCCAAGGCGCGAGCTGCGTTGCCCAACAAGTGAGCCACGCCCGCGGTCGGGTGCTGGCACGGCGCCGCTGGTCTCGGTGGGCGTCGCAATCGCGCGGTCCGAGCCTGTGGGGGCAGCGGTCGGCCCCCGACGTGCTACGAATTGCCCATCTGCGGGGGCGTCCGGCTTTGGCGCTGATTCCAGCGGCGCTTCGCCTTTTGGGACGTCTTCATTCTTCGGAGCCTCGGTCGGTGGCGAAGTTTCGCGCAGCGCCCGCGCCCGTTGCCGAGCCTGCAATGAGGCAGGCGACGGGGCAGGGGGCAACAGATCATCGCCGTCGCCTGCGTCGCCAATGGTTTCCAACGGCAATTCTGGCGCAACGTTGGGCAACTGCGCCGGGGAGTCGTCTGCTGGCAATGCCGTGATCGGGCCAGAAACGCTGGGGTCTTCAATGGCTTGAACGGTGGTTTCTTCTTCAGCCTCTGCGGCAACCTGTAAAGCCTCGGCCAAGGCGGCATTCGGCTCGGCTACGGTGTCTTGCGGTTCTATAGATGGCGGTACCGGTAGGGATGCCTCGCCCTGCGGCTCCAGCGACAGTTCGGGCGCGTCATCCTTGGGGGCAGCCTCGGGATCGGGGGCGTCTGTCACGGTGCTTTCGCCGGCGTCTTGCTCCGCCTGCTCGGCAGCCGCCGCAACGGGCGTTTCCGCAGCAGGGACTTCCGGTTGGCCGTGGGTATCTGGGCCAAAGGCAATCCCCTCGGCGCTGAAGCCCATCGCTTCGGCCTCTTTCCCAAGCCCGAAAGTCGGCACGCCGGGGAAACGCTCCATCGGGGGCATCGCGGCGAACCCTTTGCCGGCGAAGCCGTATTGCGCGGCAAACCCGCGCGCTTCGTCCAGCGTTTCTCGGGCGACCACGGCGATCTTTACCCGGTCCTCTTCCAAAACCTGCCAGTCGTATTCCAACTCGGTCACGGCGTAGGGGGTCAGACCCTCCAACCCTTCCTCAATCCGAAACGCGGTCAGCTCAGGGTCGGCGGTCGGCGCGGTCAGCGAGGTGTAGAGGATCTGGTCGTCAGGCAGCACCAAGAGCGCCTCAAACCCGTCGCCCTCGCGTTCCACCGCAAGGTCGCGCAGGCCCGCAAGCGTGGCGCTTAGATCGGGCACGTCCAGTGCCGTCTCTCCGATCATCGCCCAATGGCCTGCGGCTTGACGATGGGCCAAGGCAATGCCGTCGGACGAAAGGAAGAGTGCGATTTTCACAGTCAAGTCAGGCCTCAATATTTCGTCTGCGCCGTGGCTCAGGTGCCACAATCGCCCCCTCTTACAGGGGAATCCGATTGGGGCAAACCATTCACAGCGCCCCGAACCCTCGATCGGCAAGTTTTAGACTAAACCTTTTAAGGGCATGGCAAAAGGGGGAGGGCGCCTGTGAAAAAAAAGGGGGCAGCATGGAATGCTCCACACCGCCCCCATTTAGGGTCGAATTGGTTAACGAAGCCCTTACGCTGTTGCCGCCGACAGGGCTCGGTCCAGATCAGCGATCAGGTCGTTCACGTCTTCCGTGCCAATTGAAACGCGCACAACATTGGGGGCCGCACCGGCGGCTTCCTGCTGTTCAGGCGTCAACTGGCGGTGCGTGGTCGACGCGGAATGGATGATCAGCGACCGCGTATCGCCCAGGTTCGCCACATGGCTGAAGATCTCCAGCGAATCGACCAGCTTCAGGCAAGCGTCGTAGCCGCCCTTCACCGCAAAGGTGAACAACGCACCCGCCCCCTTGGGGCAAACATCCTTCACCCGGTGGTAGTAGGGAGAGCTCTCCAACCCCGCATAGGTCACGAAATCAACCCGCGGATCATCCTCCAACCACTTGGCGATTTTCTGCGCGTTCTCCACATGGCGCTCCATGCGCAAGGACAACGTCTCGATCCCCATCAACGTGTAATGCGCCGCCTGTGGGTTCATCGTCATGCCCAGATCACGCAAACCAATGGCAATTCCGTGGAAGGTGTAGGCCAGCGGACCGAACGTCTCGGCGAACTTCAACCCGTGATAGGCAGGCTCCGGTTCGCTCAGCGATGGGAACTTGTCCGAGGCGGCCCAGTCAAATTTACCCGAATCGACAACACACCCGCCGGTGACGGTACCATTGCCCGTCAGATACTTCGTTGTGGAATGCACAACCAAGGTCGCCCCATGCTCAATGGGGCGGTGCAGATAAGGCGTCGCCGTGGTGTTGTCGATGATCAACGGAATGCCCGCGTCATCGGCAATATCGGCCACCGCGCGTACATCCATGATGTAGCCGCCGGGATTGGCAATCGCTTCGCCAAAAATAGCCCGCGTATCGTCGTCGATGGCAGCTTTCACGGCATCCAGATCGTCAAAATCGACAAACTTCGCATTCCACCCAAACCGCTTGATCGTCTGGCTGAACTGCGTGACCGTGCCGCCATAAAGACGTGTGGAGACAACCACATTGCGCCCCGGTGCCATCAACGGGAACAAGGCCATCAACTGCGCCGCATGACCCGAGGAACAGCACACCGCCCCCGCGCCGCCTTCCAGGGTGGCAATCCGCTCCTGCAACACGGCAACCGTGGGGTTGGTCAGGCGCGAGTAAATATACCCCACCTCCTGCAAGTTGAACAAAGCCGCCGCGTGATCTGCATCGCGAAACACATAGGCCGTGGTCTGGTAGATCGGTGTCTGCCGTGCCCCCGTCGCCGGATCAGGCCGAGCGCCTGCGTGAATCTGAAGGGTGTCAAAGCCGTAGCTGGGGCCATCTGTCATCAAGTCTCTCCCGATAAATTTGCCCGCTTGTAGGTCATCCGGCCCGCGGCCCGCAATATCTGCGCCCCATCGAAGACCAAATGTTCTGCGCAACGGCCAATGAAGAAACGCCCGGCCCGCTCCTTCATCTTGGCCAATACAACTCAATCCGTCCTCTCCCCCAAGCGCGACGCAACGCGCACTGGACGCCGCCGCCGCAACAGGGCAAAACCCCCTCAAACGACCCAACCGCGCGGATCACAGCCCATGGCCAGCCTCATCAATCGCCTTTTCACTTGGTGGAACGGTCAAACCATCGGAACTCAGCTTTTTACCGCCCGCAAAGGCGAAAAAGTGGGGGAGGATGCTCAAGGCAACATTTTCTATCGCACCTCCGATGACAGCAAACGCTGGGTGATCTTCAATGGCGATGTCGAGGCGTCTCGCATTGATCCTGAATGGCACGGCTGGCTTCACCGCACGTGGGATGAGGCGCCCTCCGACAAGCCCGTGATTCACAAGGCTTGGGAAACGCCGCATTTGCCAAACCTGACTGGCACCGCCATGGCCCATGCGCCAGCAGGCTCGATCCGACGCGAGCAACCCGCCCCGCGCCGCGATTATGAGGCTTGGACGCCGGAGTAAGACGCCCGGGTAAGGCGCCGGAATAACCGCCTCCGCCCGATCCACACCCCTTGCTCTATTCCCCCTTGGCGGCAGGCCGTGGGCAGGATACCTACGTCCCATGGCCGAGACTGATTATTCCTTCACCGAAATCGCAACTGGCGGCGCCGTTCTGGCCGCCGCTGTTGGATTTTTCCTCTATGCGCAAAGCCCCGGCACCGTCTCGGGCTCGGGCAGTTATGAGCTTTTGGCCGCCTTCCGCTCGGCCGAGGGGATTTCCGTAGGCACGGAAGTGCGCCTTGGTGGCGTTCAGATCGGCACGGTCACCGGGATGGAACTGAATCCTCAGACCTTCCTCGCGGAAACTACCTTTTCCGTCGATAACGCCATCGTCCTTCCCGACGACAGCGCCATTGCGATTTCCTCCGAAAGCCTGCTCGGCGGCTCTTATGTAGAGGTTATTCCCGGCGGCTCCCCCTTCAATCTTGAGGCAGGAGGCGAGTTTCTCGACACGCAATCCTCAGTCAGCCTCATCACATTGCTCCTGCGGTTTGTGGGCGGGGCGGCGGATAACTGATGAAACTTGTATCCACCCTTGGCCTGTCCGCACTACTTCTGGCTGCCCCCGCTATGGCGCAGCAATTTGACGTGATCGACGGCGATGGCACGTTTGATGAATTCCAACTGGACACCGGAGACGGCGACGGCACTGGCCTGACGCTCTCTGAAGGGGCGGAAAACGGCGATATCCAGCTGAACCTCGGGACCGGCGCGGCCGGCACGTTTGAAACCTTCCCCGGTGTCAGCGGCCCCGTCACCTCGGTCAGCCAACCCGCCACGGAAACCGGCACAACGGTATCGCTTCGTGCCCTCGATAAAATGCTGGGACAACCCACCGATATCGAGCTTTCCATGGGTCAAACCGTGGTTTTCGGGCGCATCGCAATCCGCGTGATTGAATGCCGCTATCCCTCAGCTAACCCCGAAGGCGATGCCTTTGCGTTTCTGGAAGTGCTTGATCTGGAAGGGGAAACCCTGTTTTCTGGATGGATGATAGCTTCTAGTCCGGCGTTGAATGCGTTGGAGCATTCGCGCTACGACGTTTGGGTCTTGCGCTGCGCGGCCTAGGCTAGAACGTCAGCGGCGCGTCTTCCGGCAAGCGCAAGAAATCCGCTTCTTTCTCCAGTGCTTCCGTCAATTTTTCGCGGTAAGTCGCCCTTGGGATTTCGATCGCGCCAAGGCTGATCAGATGATCGGTGACGAATTGCGTATCAAACAGGGTGTAGCCCCCGGCGTGCAGGCGGTGGACCAGATGGGCAAGGGCCAGTTTCGATCCTCCGGTGCGGCGCGAAAACATGCTTTCGCCAAAGAACGCGCCCCCGAGCGCGATGCCAAAAACCGCGCCGGCCAGCCCTTCGTCGTCCCAGATCTCGACCGAATGCGCAAAGCCGTGGGCGTGCAGCGCTCCGTAACACGCGGTCAGATCGGCGTTGATCCAGGTTTCGTCCCGGTCCGCACAGCCCGCCACAACGCCTGCGAAGTCTCGGTTCACGTGAACGCTGTAGTCGCCCCGTTTGATTCTGCGCCGCAGGGAGCGGGAGATGTGGAAGTTTTCCAATGGAAAAATACCGCGCCATTGGGGGTCGACCCAAAAAACCTCGGGGTCATTCACGCTTTCTGACATCGGAAAAATGCCCGAGGCATAGGCCCGGATCATCAGGTCCGGGGTTAACCGGGGCCGGGCATCAGAGGTCATATCATGGGCCATGTCTGAATTTTAAGGGGCGTGGCCGCAAAAGCCCATGGAAAATTCCCCCCATTATGATCGGGAACCGGCCGAGAATGAAATTTCGCCGTGCGCTTAACCGGGCATTAAGATTGTTATGATTAATTCTCTCCCGTCAAAGCTCCGTTGAGGCTCTGGTTCAGGGCAGGGGCTTTCAAGTGCAGTGGCCGGTGAAGCAGACGCTTTCGGTTGCACCCCTCGCGCCCCTTTGGGGGCCGCTTATGCAAGATGTATTGCATTGCATTGTTCGTGGGCCTCACCCCGCCGGACGCTTCAGTGCTTCATCGTGTTCGTGAAAAAGACGGCCAGCCGATTCCCTGGACAGGGGCATCGGCTGGCCGTCAGCATCTAGCAAATAAGCTGAAAGGCCCTGCGCTGAGCGCCAAGGCGCCAGCACTCAAGCCAGAGGACCGGGCCAAATCAGATGATCCGGCCCGAGACCGCGTTAGGACATGTTTTCTTCCAGCCAGTGTTCCAACCAGTGGATGGTGTAATCACCGGTTTGCACGGCATCCGCTTGCAGCAGCTCGTGAAACAGCGGGACCGTCGTGTCGATGCCATCGACGATCAATTCACCCAAGGCGCGGTTCAGACGTGCCAAAGCTTCGGGCCGGTCACGGCCCTGCACGATCAGCTTGGCAATCAACGAATCGTAGTACGGCGGGATACGGTAGCCATCGTAAAGCGCGCTATCCATCCGCACACCAAGCCCGCCGGGGGCGTGGTATTGGGTAATCGTGCCGGGGCAGGGGGCGAAGTTGGGCAACTTCTCGGCGTTGATCCGCACCTCGATCGCGTGGCCTTGCACCTGTAGATCGGCTTGGTTGAACGACATCGGCTCACCTGCCGCGACCCGGATTTGTTCGCGGACAAGATCCACGCCCATGATCGCTTCGGTAATGGGGTGTTCCACCTGCAAGCGGGTGTTCATCTCGATGAAATAGAACTCACCGTTCTCGTACAAGAACTCGATCGTGCCCGCGCCTTCATAGCCCAGTTCGGCCACCGCGTTGGCGCAGATCATGCCGATGCTGTCGCGCAATTCCGGGGTGATGGAGGGGCCGGGGGCTTCTTCGAACACCTTCTGGTGGCGGCGCTGGAGCGAGCAATCACGCTCTCCCAGATGGACGGCATTACCTTTGCCATCGCCAAACACCTGCACCTCGATATGGCGCGGTGTGCCAAGGTATTTCTCGATATAGACCTCATCGTTGCCGAAGGCGGCCTTGGCCTCCTGGCGGGCGCCTTTGAAGGCGGTGTCAATCTCATCGGCAGATTTGGCCAGCTTCATGCCGCGCCCGCCGCCACCGGCGGTGGCTTTGACAATGACCGGATACCCGAATTCTTCGCCAATGGCGCGGGCCTCTTCTATCGTCGCCACGCCGCCGTCCGAGCCGGGAACGCAGGGGATGCCCAAACGCTTCGCGGTTTCCTTGGCGGTGATCTTGTCACCCATCATCGAGATATGCTCGGCCGAGGGGCCAATGAACTTGATGCCGTGGTCTTCAACGGCCCGCACGAAATTCGCGTTCTCGGACAGGAAGCCATAGCCGGGGTGGATCGCTTCAGCGCCGGTGATCTCACAGGCAGAGAGGATCGCGGACATGGACAGATAGCTATCGGTGCCGGGCGGAGGACCTATGCACACGCTTTCGTCGGCCATGCGCACATGCATCGCATCGGCGTCAGCGGTGGAGTGCACAGCGACGGTTTCAACACCCATTTCACGGGCCGCGCGGATGACACGCAGGGCAATTTCGCCCCGGTTGGCGATCAGGATCTTACGGAACATGGGCCAGGACCCTTTCAGTTATTCGATGATCATCAGCGGCGCGCCGAATTCGACGGGGGCGCCATCGCCCACGACAATCCGCTTTACGGTGCCAGCATGGGGTGCGGGGATATGGTTCATCGTTTTCATTGCTTCGATGATCAGCAAGGTTTGGCCTTCCGAGACCTTGTCGCCAACGCTGACGAAGGCCGGGGTGCCGGGCTCTGCCTGCAAATACACGGTGCCGACCATGGGTGAGGTCACGGCGCCTGCGGCCTGAGACGGATCGGCAGCGGCGGGCGCAGCAGCCGGAGAGGCCGGCGCCGCAGCGGCAGGGGCCGCCGGCGCAGCAGCGGGGGCAGCTGCCGGGGCCTGCACTACCGCAGGCGCGGCCATTGCGGCCTGTTTGGCGACGCGGACGTTCAGCCAATCATTCTCGCCGTATTCACGCTTTACATGCAGTTCAGTCAGCTCGTTCTCTCGCAATACGTCTGCCAGTGCCTTGATAAAGGCTACGTCGTTGTCATGCGTCTTTTCTGCCATGTTGCTCTCACCGTCTGTCATTGGCCCATGTCTATGGGTCTTCCTGTCATATCGGCTATAACGCAGCGTTGCCTTGGGGAAAACCCGCCGCGTGCGGTGACCCTTTTTCGGGAACATTGCACTTTTCGCCTAATATAGCAGCAAAACCGCCCGCACGCGGGCGTCGGAGCAAAAACCGGTCACGTAAAAATTTTACCATTTGATAAATTTTTGAACTCGTGCCAGCCTGATTCCTGACCAAGCCATGATTTCAAGCGAGGCCCTATGCGTAACACTCCCTTTACTCCCGGTATCGCGCCTGCGCGTCTTGATGCCGCCGAGCTGGCGCAGAATTTCACCGATCTGCACGCCCCTCTGGATGGGCACGAGGCCCTCGTGGCCGCCGATCGGTGCTATTTCTGCCATGATGCGCCCTGCATCACGGCTTGCCCCACATCCATTGATATACCTCTGTTCATCCGGCAAATCGCCACCGGCACGCCGGAGGCCGCGGCGACAACAATCCTGGAGCAGAACATTCTGGGCGGCATGTGCGCCCGCGTCTGCCCGACCGAGACGCTCTGTGAAGAGGCTTGCGTGCGCGAAACCGCAGAAGGCAAGCCCGTGTTGATCGGCCAATTGCAACGCTACGCCACAGATACCGTGATGGCAGCGGGCATACATCCGTTTACCCGTGCCGCTGAAACCGGCAAGCGCGTAGCCGTAGTGGGGGCGGGGCCTGCGGGCCTAGCTTGCGCACACCGCCTTGCGATGAAGGGCCACGATGTGGTGATGTATGACGCAAGGCCCAAGGCTGGCGGTCTGAATGAATACGGCATCGCCAGCTATAAAAGTACCGACGATTTCGCTGCTGCCGAGGTGGATTGGCTCCTGAAAATTGGCGGCATTACCCTGGAAACGGGCAAAGCCCTTGGGACGGACCTGACCCTTGATGGCCTGCAATCAGATTTCGACGCGGTGTTCCTTGGCATGGGTTTGGGCGGCGTCAACGCCCTGCGTGCTTCTGGTGAAGACCGCGCCGGCGTGACGGATGCTGTTGAATTCATTGCCGATCTTCGCCAGACGAGCGATCTTGGTGTGCTGCCTGTGGGCCGCAATGTCGTGGTGATCGGCGGCGGCATGACGGCGATCGACGCCGCGGTCCAATCCAAGCTTCTGGGTGCGGAAAGCGTGACGCTTGTCTATCGCCGGGGACGAGATGCCATGCCCGCCAGCCGGTTCGAGCAAGACCTCGCGGCCTCCAAGGGGGTGCGGTTCATTTTCAACGCCATGCCGGTCGAGGTGCTTGGAAACGGCGCTGCTACCGCGCTACGGTGCGAATACACCAAGGCAGAAGGCCGTAGCCTGACAGGCACGGGGGAAACCTTCGATATCCCCGCCGATCAGGTTTTGAAAGCCATCGGCCAAACATTGGACGGCGCGCCGGACAAGCTGGCGATAGATGGCGGCAAGATCACCGTGACGGACGCGGGCCGCACCAGCGTGGACGGCGTTTGGGCGGGTGGCGATTGCGCGTCTGGCGGCGAGGACTTGACCGTGACCGCGGTGGCCGAGGGGCGCGACGCCGCCGAAGATATGCATAAAACACTGATGGGTAAGGAATAAATCATGGCTGACCTGACCTCTAACTTCATCGGCATTACATCGCCCAACCCCTTCTGGCTGGCCTCTGCGCCGCCCACTGACAAGGAATACAACGTCCGCCGCGCGTTCGAGGCGGGGTGGGGCGGGGTCGTCTGGAAAACACTCGGTTCTGAAGGGCCGCCCGTGGTCAACGTGAACGGCCCGCGCTACGGCGCGATTTATGGCGCGGATCGGCGGCTATTGGGGCTCAACAATATCGAGCTGATCACCGACCGCGATCTTTATACAAATCTGGACGAGATCAAACGCGTCAAGGCCGACTACCCGGACCGCGCGATCATCGTGTCAATCATGGTGCCTTGCGAGGAAGAGGCGTGGAAAGCCATCCTGCCCCTGGTGGAAGATACCGGCGCCGACGGGATCGAGCTGAACTTTGGCTGCCCCCATGGGATGTCCGAGCGCGGCATGGGCGCGGCGGTGGGGCAAGTTCCCGAATACATCGAAATGGTGACGCGCTGGTGTAAGCAATATTACTCCAAACCCGTGATCGTGAAGTTGACCCCCAATATCACCGACATCACCAAACCGGCGGCCGCGGCCAAGCGGGGCGGGGCCGACGCAGTGTCGTTGATTAACACCATTAACTCTATCACCTCGGTCAACCTCGACACGATGTCGCCCGAGCCATCTATCGACGGAAAAGGCTCTCACGGGGGGTATTGCGGTCCGGCAGTAAAGCCGATTGCCATGTCGATGGTTTCGGAAATTGCGCGGGGCGCTGAGACCCAGGGTTTGCCGATTTCGGGCATTGGTGGCGTCACCACTTGGCGCGATGCGGCAGAGTTCATGACCCTTGGCGCGGGCAACGTGCAGGTTTGCACGGCGGCGATGACCTACGGCTTCAAGATCGTGCAGGAAATGATCTCGGGCCTGTCGCAATTCCTTGATGAGAAAGAGATGTCTCTGGATGAACTGGTGGGTCGCGCGGTGCCGAACGTGACGGACTGGCAGTATCTGAACCTGAATTACGTGGCCAAGGCGAGGATCGACCAAGACGCCTGCATCAGCTGCGGCCGGTGCTATGCGGCCTGCGAGGACACCTCGCATCAGGCAATCTCCATGTCCGAGGATCGCGTTTTCGAGGTGATGGACGACGAATGCGTTGCCTGTAACCTCTGCGTGAACGTCTGCCCGGTTGAAAACTGCATTACGATGGTGGAACTTGAAGCGGGCGCGTTGGACGAGCGCACCGGTGAAAGAGTCAGCAAAGACTATGCAAACTGGACAACCCACATCAACAATCCGGGCCGGGTTGAGGCCGCGGAATGATTGAACGGCTCGACCATGTGAACCTGCGCACGACGCAGCTTGATAAGATGATCGCGTGGTACGAGCATATTTTGCAGCTGGAAAACGGGTTTCGGCCCGGTTTCCCGTTTCCCGGTGCGTGGATGTATGCGGGCGACGTGCCTGTCGTGCATCTGGTGGGCGTGGATCAAACGCCCCCGAAGGCCGACGATCTGGCATTGGAACATGCCGCGTTCAGCGCCAAGGGCCTGCACGAATTTATTGCGCGTCTGCAAGAGGCGGGTGAGGGAATGCGCTTTGTGCGGGTGCCCGATGTGGCGCTGGTTCAGGTTAACGTTTGGGACCCCGACGGAAACCATTTGCACATTGATTTCCATGCGTCCGAAGCTGATGGCCTGGATTTGGAAGACTTCAATACCACGCAGATCAGGGCGTAAGAAGCCGCGAGAACAGCGTTTCAAGAAACCCTTCCGCCTCTTTCAGCGGGTCGCGATCTTCCCCCAGAACGGCGCGGACCTGCGCGTCGAAATCGGCGTAATGCTGGGTCAGCGACCAGATCGAGAAAATCAGGTGGTGCGGATCGCTCGGCGCGAGTTTTCCGGCTTCCATCCAGCCTTGGATTACGGCAGCCTTTTCATCCACCAGGGACCGCAAATCGGTGGAAAGACCGTCGCCAATCCGCGGCGCACCCTGCACGATTTCTTGGGCGAACAGCCTCGATTCGCGGGGGAGATCCCGGCTCATCTGCAATTTCCGCCGCACATATGCCAGCAATTCTTGCTGCGGGTCACCGTCGTCGCGAAGCTCTCTCAACGGGTCCAGCCAAGTGTCCACCAAGCCCGCCAGAAGGGTGACGTGAATCTCTTCCTTGGAGGCGAAATAGTATAGAAGATTTGGCTTCGACAGCCCCGCTTCCTTGGCAATCGCATCCAATGTCGCGCCGCGGAAACCGTGGGCGGAAAACACCTCGAGCGCGGCCCCCAACACCAAGGCACGGTTCTTTTCTTGGATGCGGGTCCGAGGTTTCTGCGCAGTCATCTGTCCGCCTGTTTATTTGGTGCCCAAAGGGGCGGCAATTTTGGGCCCGGAATGCTGAATTCGAGCCATCGAGGACAATAAGTCCGGGGTTTTGGTGCGGTTTGTGCCCGCGAATGGATCGTTAGCGTTGACTGCTACGATTCATTTGCTAGCGTGCTCTTGACCATTTGGTCAAAAGATTTCGCGCTACAAGCGCGTTAGATGAAAATTTTGCCGCCTCCGTGCGGCGGGGGGAAATAGCCATGGCTCTCGACCGCAGCAACCCGGTTCCCAATGATCTTAGCGCCTTTTGGATGCCGTTCACTTCCAATCGGCAGTTCAAGAAACAGCCGCGCATGTTCGTCGGTGCCGACAAGATGCACTACACCACCGCCGACGGGCGGCAGGTGTTGGACGGCACGGCGGGTCTCTGGTGCTGCAACGCGGGCCATAACCAGCCCCGCATCGTTGAAGCGATCCAGAAGCAAGCCGCCGAGATGGACTATGCGCCCGCGTTCCAAATGGGCCACCCCAAAGCGTTCGAGCTGGCCAACCGCCTGCGCGACATGGCCCCAAAACCGTTTGAGCATGTGTTCTACACCAACTCTGGCTCGGAAAGTGTTGAGACGGCGTTAAAGATCGCCATCGCCTATCAACAAGCCATCGGGCAGGGCACGCGGACCCGGCTGGTGGGGCGTGAGCGAGGCTATCATGGGGTCAACTTCGGCGGCATTTCCGTCGGTGGCATCGTGAACAACCGCCGGACCTTCGGCTCCCTCCTGACCGGGGTGGATCATCTGCCTCATACTCATCTGCCGGACCAGAATCGCTTTGTAAAAGGCCAGCCCGAGCACGGCGCCCACCTGGCCGAAGAGTTGGAGCGTATCGTGGCCCTGCACGGTGCCGAGACCATCGCCGCCTGTATCGTCGAGCCAATGGCCGGGTCCACCGGTGTTCTCATGCCGCCAAAAGGCTATCTCGAAAAGCTGCGCGAGATTTGCACAAAGCACGGAATTATCTTGATTTTTGACGAGGTTATCACCGGCTTCGGGCGCTTGGGTTCCAGCTTTGCGGCGGAACATTACGGCGTCATGCCGGACTTGATTACCACCGCCAAAGGGCTGACCAACGGCGTCATTCCCATGGGCGCAGTGCTCGCCACCAAGCAGATCCACGACGCTTTCATGTCTGGTCCCGAACATCTGATTGAGCTGTTCCACGGCTACACGTATTCGGGCAATCCCATCGCCTCGGCCGCCGGTCTGGCGACGCTGGAGACCTATAAAGAGGACGGCCTGTTTGAACGCGCCGCCGAGCTTGCGCCCTATTGGGCCGATGGCGTTCATTCCTTGCGCGACTGCCCCCACGTGATCGACATCCGGTCAGAGGGTCTTATCGGCGCGGTTGAGCTGGAGCCGATCGCGGGCGAGCCCACAAAACGCGCGTTCCAAGCCTTCCTTGATTGCTACGACAAGGGCGTTTTGATCCGCACCACGGGCGATATCATTGCCATGTCTCCGCCTCTCATCATCTCGAAGACCGAGATAGATCAACTGTTTAGCACGTTGCGAGACGTCTTGACCAACTTGGACTAGCGCGCTCCAGCACCGCCCCCACCCCAAGCCAGCATTCGAAGGACGAAGAATATGCCAGCCCCCGCAGAGAACATGAAAATCGACGGCGCCCGCCTGTGGGATAGCCTGATGGAGATGGCAAAAATCGGCCCCGGTATCGCGGGCGGCAACAACCGCCAGACCCTGACCGATGAGGACAGCGAAGGTCGGCATTTGTTCAAGGATTGGTGCGACGCTGCGGGGTGCACGATGGGCGTGGACCAGATGGGCAACATGTTCGCGCGGCGCGAAGGCACCGACCCGGACGCGCTGCCGGTATATGTGGGCAGCCACCTGGATACGCAGCCCACCGGCGGCAAATACGATGGCGTTCTGGGGGTGCTTGGCGGGCTGGAAATTATCCGCACGATGAATGACTTGGGGATCAAAACCAAACATCCCATCGTCGTCACCAACTGGACCAACGAGGAGGGGACGCGCTACGCCCCCGCCATGCTCGCGTCCGGTGTTTTCGCTGGGAAACACACTCAGGAATGGGCCTACGACAAGGTCGATGCCGAGGGTAAACGCTTCGGGGATGAGCTGGAGCGGATAGGTTGGAAAGGCGACGAAGTCGTCGGCGACCGCAAGATGCACGCCTTCTTCGAGCTGCATATCGAACAGGGCCCGATCCTTGAGGCTGAGGGTGTCGATATCGGCGTGGTCACCCACGGCCAAGGTCTGCGCTGGATCGAATGTACGATCACGGGCAAGGAAAGCCACACCGGCTCTACGCCCATGCACATGCGCAAGAACGCGGGCCGGGGCCTCGCGCTGGTGACGGAACTGGTCCATGAAATCGCGATGAAGAACCAGCCCAATGCTGTCGGCGCGATTGGCCATGTGGATGTCTACCCGAACTCTCGCAACATCATTCCGGGCAAGGTTGTGTTCACAATCGACATGCGCACACACATCCTCGACAAGCTGGAAGGCATGGTGGCCGGGCTGATGGAACGCGCGCCAAAGCTGTGTGAAGACATCGGCGTCACCTTCGAGGCCGAGATCGTCGGCCAGTTCAACCCGCCCGCCTTTGACGACAAATGTGTCACGGCGATTAGACAAGCGGCTGAAAGACTTGGATATTCGCACATGGATATCGTATCCGGGGCAGGGCACGATGCGTGCTGGATCAATGACGTGGCCCCGACAGCGATGGTGATGTGTCCCTGCGTGGACGGTCTAAGTCACAACGAGGCCGAAGAAATCAGCCCGGAATGGGCAGCGGCCGGTGCGAATGTTCTCTTTCACGCGGTCGTCGAGACGGCGGAGATTGTTACATGAATTCAAAGATTTGGTTGGCTATGGGAGCGACTTTGGCGCTTGCTGGATGTGTGTCGCCTACGCCTGAGGGGCAAACGGAGACATTGCCCGAGGAAGTGCTGGTGCTTGTCGCGCCGGGCCAGGATACCTCGTCGGTCCGTCTGCAAGATGACGGCTGCTACTGGTACTTGCACAACAACGTGGTCGAAAGCGTCTACATCCCGCTTATGACCCGCGACCAGCGGATGATCTGCGTGGTGGCACAGTAACATGCGAAAATAGGGGGTTTCATGAGCAAGGTTATCAAGGGCGGCACGATTGTCACCGCAGACCGTCAATGGAAGGCGGACGTACTGATTGAAGGCGAAAAGATCGCTGCAATCGGTGAGAACCTGACCGCAGATGAGGTAATCGACGCGGAGGGCGCTTATGTGATCCCCGGCGGGATCGACCCCCACACGCACCTGGAGATGCCCTTCATGGGCACCACAGCGGCGGAGACCTTCGAGACAGGCACCTTCGCGGCTGCCGCTGGCGGCACGACAATGCTGGTGGATTTCTGTTTGCCCGGTGAAGATGGCTCCCTTCTCAACGCCATTGATGAGTGGGACCGCAAATCCAAGGACCAGATTTGCGTCGATATTTCCTACCACATGGCGATAACCGGCTGGTCTGAAGATATCTTTAACGAGATGGACGCCGTGGTTAACCAACGCGGCATCAACACCTTCAAGCATTTCATGGCCTATAAGGGCGCTTTGATGATCGAGGACGACGAGATGTTCGCCTCGTTCAAACGCTGCGCCGAACTGGGTGCGCTGCCGCTGGTCCATGCGGAAAATGGCGATATCGTGCAGGAACTGCAGCAGAAATATATGGCGATGGGGGTGACGGGGCCGGAAGGCCACGCCTATTCCCGCCCACCCGAGGTTGAGGGCGAAGCCGCCAACCGTGCCATCATGATCGCTGACGCCGCCGGTACGCCTTTGTACATAGTTCACGTGTCCTGCGAGCAGGCCCACGAGGCCATCCGCCGTGCGCGTCAAAAAGGCATGCGTGTCTATGGCGAGCCACTGATCCAGCACTTGACGCTCGATGAGTCCGAGTATTTCAACAAGGATTGGCAATACGCCGCCCGCCGTGTCATGTCGCCTCCGTTCCGGTCCAAGGACCACCAGGATGGGCTTTGGGCGGGCTTGGCATCGGGATCGTTGCAGGTTGTAGCGACGGACCACGCGGCCTTCAGCGACGAACAAAAACGCATGGGCGTCGACAACTTCGGCATGATCCCCAACGGCACCGGCGGTCTGGAAGAACGCATGGCGATGCTCTGGACCAACGGCGTGGAAACAGGCCGTCTGACGCCGGAAGAATTTGTCGCGGTGACGTCCAGCAACATCGCCAAGATCCTTAACATCTACCCGATGAAGGGCGGTATCAACGTGGGCGGTGACGCAGATATCGTGGTCTGGGACCCGAAACTGGGCCGCACGATCACCACGGCTACGGCAAAATCCATCCTTGATTACAACGTGTTCGAGGGAATGGAAGTCAGCGCCTCGCCGCGCTACACGCTATCGCGCGGCGACGTCGTTTGGGCTGCTGGCCAGAACAGCCAGCCGCAGCCGGGCAGGGGCAAGTTTGTGAAGCGTCCCCCAAGCGCCAGCGCCACGCAGGCTCTGTCGAAGTGGAAGGCGCTGAACACGCCCCGCAAGATCGAGCGTGATCCGATGAACATTCCGGCGGGGGTTTGACCGCACCCGTATTTCCTGTGTTTCGCCCGGCCACACGCCGGGCGGCCCCCGACCGCTCCCCCGGGCGGGGGCTCCTCCCCCACCCGCGGCCGGGGTCCGCCCGATGAGCAATGTATTGACCGATCAGCTTCATACATCCGGTGCGACAGATGCGGGATCTCCCGTTATCCAAGCCAAATCCCTTGACCTCACGTTCCAGACCAACGACGGGCCGGTGCAGGCGCTTTCTGATGTCTCGTTGGATATCAACAAGGGCGATTTCGTTTCCTTCATTGGCCCTTCCGGCTGCGGGAAAACCACGTTTTTACGCACGATCGCGGCGCTGGAACAGCCCACAGGCGGCAGTGTCACCGTCAACGGCATGTCACCGGACGAGGCGCGGCGGCAGCGGGCTTACGGCTATGTTTTTCAGGCGGCTGGCCTTTACCCGTGGCGGACGATTGAGAAGAACATCAAGCTTCCGCTGGAAATTATGGGGTATTCCAAAAGCGACCAACAGGCGCGGGTGGATCATGTCTTGCAGCTTGTCGATCTGGAAGGGTTCGGGAAGAAGTTCCCGTGGCAGCTGTCCGGTGGGATGCAGCAGCGGGCCTCCATCGCGCGGGCGTTGGCCTTTGATGCCGATATTCTGCTGATGGATGAGCCATTCGGCGCGTTGGATGAGATCGTGCGCGACCGTCTGAACGAAGAGCTGTTGAAGCTGTGGGCACGCACGGAAAAGACGATTGGGTTCGTGACCCACTCGATCCCTGAGGCGGTCTACCTGAGCACCAAGATCGTGGTCATGTCGCCCCGCCCCGGGCGGATTACCGATGTGATCGAGAGCGATTTACCCCGGGAGCGTCCCTTGGAAATCCGCGACACGCCGGAGTTTCTGGCGCTGGCCCACCGGGTCCGGGAAGGGCTGCGCGAGGGGCATGCCTATGAGTGATATCGCGGCCCCGGCACCCTGCGCGTTTTGCGTGACCATGCGCCGGATCACCGGGGCGGTGTTGCCGGTACTGGTCGTGGTCGGCGTGATCGTCGCGATCTGGTACGCGGCGGCCTACAATATGAACCGCGCGTGGACCTTGGATCAGGCAGAGCGGCGGGGGCTGGAGGTCAGCGCCGGAGAGCTGTTTACCGACACCATGTGGCAAGAGCGGCCGCGGCTGCCCGCGCCGCATCAGGTGGCGATTGAACTGTGGAACACCACCGCCGGAGAGGCGATGTTTCGTGAGCGCCGCGGCGAGCTGCGCCCAAACCCCAGAAGCCTGTGGTTCCATGCCTTCCAAACCCTCGCGCCGACGCTGTTGGGCTTTGTGATCGGCACGCTGTCGGGCATGTTGTTGGCGGTGGCGATTGTTCATAACCGGGCGATGGATATGAGTGTGATGCCTTGGGCGATTGCCTCGCAGACCATCCCGATCCTGGCGATCGCGCCCATCGTGATCGTGGTTTTGAATGCCATTGGTTTGGTGGGATTGGTGCCGAAGTCTCTGATCTCGGCCTATCTGTCGTTTTTCCCGGTCGTGGTCGGCATGGTGAAGGGGCTACGAAGCCCCGGCGCAATGGATCTGGACCTGTTGCGGACCTATTCGGCCAGCCGGGGCGAGACATTCTGGAAATTGCGGTTGCCGGCCTCGGTCCCGTTTTTGTTCGCCTCTTTGAAGGTGGGCATCGCGGCGGCACTGGTGGGCACGATCGTGGCTGAGTTGCCAACGGGGGCTCGGTTCGGATTGGGGGCCCGGTTGCTTACAGGAAGTTACTACGGCCAAACGATCCAGATTTGGAGCGCATTGTTCATGGCGGCGCTCTGCGCAGCGGTGTTGGTGAGCATTTTAGGGGTCGTGGAACGGACAACGTTGCGGCGGATGGGCCTGGATCGATGAAGGCGCATGGGGCGGGTGTTGGAGTGAGTTGTATTTGCCAAGATGAAGGAGCGACGCGGTGAGTGAAGTTCAGGCACGCCAAGCTGTCGGGCCCATGGTTTGGATGGGCGGTGCGGTTCTTGCTATTGTCATCGTGGGAATTCTGGATTGGCGCGCGGCCTTGTTGATGGCGGTTTGGCTTGGCGCTTGGGCATTGAACGCCTGGATGGCGCGGGAGTGTGTGGCGGGCGCGCGCATTTTGGTGCCGGTGGTGTTTGGGTTAACGCTGTTAACGCTTTGGGAACTGGCGGTGCGGCTTTACGAGGTGAGCCCGGTCATCTTACCCGCGCCAAGCGCCATTGCGCTGGCGTTCGCGGCGAATATTCCGACGCTTTGGGTGGATTTCGTCCAGACGATCTTGCGCGGTGCCTTGGTGGGATACGTATTGGGCTGCGGCATAGCGTTTCTGGCAGCACTGGCGATTGATCGGTCTGCGTTTTTGCAGAAGGGCTTGTTGCCGGTGGGCAATTTCATCGCGGCACTGCCAATCGTGGGCACCGCGCCGATTCTTGTGATGTGGTACGGATTTGGCCCGTCCTCCAAGGTGGCCGTTGTGGTGGCGATGGTGTTTTTTCCCATGCTGGTCAACGCGGTGCAGGGGATGAAGGAAAGCGACGCCATTCAGCGCGATTTGATGCACACTTACGCGGCCAATTATTGGCAAACATTGCTGAAGTTGCGTCTGCCCACAGCGATGCCGTTTTTGTTCAACGGGTTGAAAATCTGCTCAACCCTTGCGCTGATCGGGGCAATTGTGGCTGAATTTTTCGGCTCGCCCACGGTGGGCATGGGCTTTCGGATTAAGATCGAGGTCGGACGTCTGGCCATGGATATGGTTTGGGCAGAGATTGCTGTCGCGGCACTTGCCGGCTCGGGCCTGTATGGGTTGATGGCATTGATGGAGCGTCAGTTGACGTTTTGGCATCCGTCGCACCGAAGTGTGCGCAAATGAAGGCTGCACCGAAGTGTGCGCTGATAGGAAGATGCGAAGCTGAGCGCGATTGAGATAGCGGTCGCCGACGTGATTGCCTGAGGCACAAGTGCACCGGAGAGTGCTGCTGAGGGTGAAAAGACGAAGTTAACGACAACAATAACTACGCAACTTGGAGGGAATATTATGAAACATCTGACACTTGGCGCTGCGGCGCTTTTGGCGAGCGGCGGCATGGCGCTCGCGGATGGCCATGCGGCCGAGGTAAACTTGCAGCTTCAGTGGGTCACGCAGTCGCAATTTGCGGGCTATTATGTGGCGCTGGAGAACGGCTACTACGACGAAGAAGCGCTTACGGTGAACATTATTCCTGGCGGCCCGGACATTGCGCCTCCGCAGGTGCTGGCCGGTGGCGGCGCGGATGTGATGCTGAACTGGATGCCTTCGGCTTTGGCGGCCCGGGAGAACGGCCTTCCGGTCGTGAACATCGCGCAGCCGTTCGTCCGCTCGGGCCTGATGCTGACCTGTTGGGCCGATAGCGGGATCACCGAGCCTGCCGATCTGGCCGGGCATACCGTCGCGCATTGGTTCTTTGGTAACGAGTATCCGTTTCTGTCGTGGATGTCCCAACTGGGTATCGGAGTGGAGGGCGGCGATGACGGCGTGACGCTGTTGCAGGCCGGCTTCAACGTCGATCCGCTGTTGCAGCGCCAAGCGGACTGCATGTCCACGATGACCTACAACGAATATTGGCAGGTCATCGATGCGGGCGTCACGCCCGATGAGCTGGTGACATTTCGCTATGAGGATTACGGCGTTTCCACGCTGGAAGATGGTATCTGGGCGTTGGAAGAAAACCTTGAAGACCCCGAGTTTGTTGACCGTTTGGCCCGTTTCGTACGCGCCTCCATGCGCGGTTGGGCCTGGGCGGCTGAAAACCCCGATGATGCCGCGATGATCGTGCTCGACTACGATGAGACCGGTGCCCAGACTGAAGAGCATCAGCTGCGCATGATGGGCGAGGTTGCCTTGCTGGTTGAAGGCGGCGATGGCCGTTTGGACGAGGCCGCGTATCAACGCACCGTCGACACGCTGTTGGCGGGTGGCTCCGATCCGGTGATCTCGGCCGCTCCCGAAGGGGCTTTCACCCACGTTGTGACAGACGCCGCTTTGGCCGAATAAACTCAGAGCCACTTGTCTGATTGGATCGAGAATTGGCCCCGCGCGCTATCTGCGTGCGGGGCCTTTTCGTGTTTAAGCCCATCGGTCCCGACCTGTCTGAGGACGTCCCATCGCGCTCCTTGGGCAGGGTGTCGCGACGTATCCGCTAGCGACGGATATCCACGGTCGGGTTTTCCGCTTCCCCATCGATATCGCGCAGTGTGGCGGTCATGGGATCTTCCATCTCTACCGGTTCGGCGGGCTCTTCAATTTCTGGCGCATCGGCGATGACGGCAAGCACCGTCGCCTCGCGTGGCGGTTCGGGGGGGACCGGGACGTGATCGTTGTCGCCCACCTCAAATGTATCCAGAGGCTGAAATTCCCCTTCGGTTTTGGCCCGTGTCGGATCAGTTCCGGCTGGCGCCAGGACAGGTCGCTGGGTTTCAGCAGATGTGCTTAGTGCATTCTGCCCATGGGATAGTTGTGTTGTTGCGGCAAGACCCGCGGCATCCGCCCTTGGCGAAAAACTTGAGTATTCCATTTCTCACTCCTCACACGAAAAATCGTACAGAGACACCCGCGACCAAGATGCCTCCAAAGACGTTTCCGACCCGTTAACGCCGCATTCTCAATGCGGAAAACTTGAGGAAAATGCGGCGAGGAGCGTAGCGAGGAGCCGTCGGCTGTACCCATTGCCCTGCGCCCCCGGTTGTGTAAATTGCTTGAAAATTCTGTAAAGAAGAGCCCCCATGGCGCAGCACAAACCCGACCATCTCACCGGCAGTCGCATACGCGAACGGCGCTTGGCATTGGGGATCAAGCAAGGGGCATTGGCGGCAGAGGTGGGCGTGTCGCCCTCATACCTGAACCTGATCGAGCATAATCACCGAAAGATCGGGGGCAAGTTGCTGCTGCAATTGGCCCATGCCCTGGAGGTAGACGTCTCGGCCCTGACTGAAGGGGTGGACGCGGGCATCAGCGAGTTGCTGGACGCGGCCGCGAGGGCCTTGGGCGGTGTCCCCGCGGAAACCGCGCGTATCGACGAATTGGTCGCCCGCTTCCCCGGCTGGACCGCGCTGATCGCCGCGCAAGAGGCCCGCGCCCGCGCGCTTGAGGGCCAGATTGATGCCCTGAGGGACCGATTGGCCCACGATCCGGCTTTGGCCGAAGCGATGCACGAAGTGCTCTCCTCGGTCGCTGCGATCCGCACCACGGCGGATATTCTGGTGAAAGAGGCTGATTTGGACCCGGCTTGGCGGGGCAGGTTTCACCGCAACCTGCATGAGGATGCGGAGCGGCTGTCGTCACGTGCCACGGGGCTTTTGGCGCAGTTCGAGGCGCCGGGGGCAGGGGCGGAAGTCTCGGCGCCGGAAGAAACCGTGGAGGCGATGTTTGAGGCCGAAGACCATTACTTCGCCGAGATCGAGGCCGCCGATAGCACAACCCTTGATGATGCCATTGCCGCCGTTTTGGCACGTCACGCGGGCATGATCGACGGACCCGCCCGCGTCAAGGCCGTGGCGCGTTTGCGCGCTTATGCCCGCGATGCGCAGCGCCTGCCCATGGCCGATTTAGCGCCCTTGGCCCAACACATGGCCTATGATCCGGCCCGCATTCTGGACGCGCTTGGGGGCGACGTTGCCCAGATGCTGCGGCGCATTGCGAGCCTGCCATCCGGCGCGGGTGTGCCGCTGATGGGGTTGGCGATTTGCGACGCATCGGGTGCGATGTTGCACCGCCGCAAGTTGCAGGGTTTTGTGCTGCCGCGCGTGGCGGCCGGCTGTCCCCTATGGCCGCTCTACCGGGCATTTGCGCGGGTGGGCCAGCCCGATACGGCCATTATCGAGACCCCAAGGGGCACAAGGTTCAAGGCATGGACCATAGCTCAGCCCGTGTCAGAGGAGGGCACAGCAAGCCCCCGTTTCGGCGCGCCCGCAAGGGTGGAGGCGACGATGCTGCTCATGCCGCTTACCGCAGCCTCGGAGCCATTGGAGGTGATCGCCGCCGGCCCCGGTTGCGGCACCTGCCCGCGAGAGGGCTGCACGGCCCGGCGTTAGGGCAGGGGCCATTCTGACAGGAAGTCATTGCGCGGCGGCGCAAGTCTATGCACACTCGCACAATCAGGCTTGGGGCGCAGGCGAACGGGAGGGTTCGTGCACCCTGAAGAGGAGGGCTGATGACCGGAGAACAAAAAGGCGCGGCTGCTATTGGCAGCTCGGCGGCGGAAATGACTGCACATGATGCCGGGCCCGATATCGGGCTCGATACGATAGACCGCGCGGGGCAAGGCGCTAAACCTGACGGGATAAACGCCACCGTCGGGCGCATCCTGATCGTGGAAGATGAATCCAATATCCTGGAGGCAATCAGCTTCATTCTTGGCCGTGCCGGATGGGATGTGCGCGGCCATGGCAAGGGCGGGGACGCGCTGGAAGAAATCGCCCGCCTGTCGCCGGATATGCTGGTGCTGGACGTGATGTTGCCGGGGCGTTCAGGGTTCGAGATCCTGGCCGACCTGCGGGCGCGCCCTGAAACCCGGGATCTACCGGTGCTGATGCTGACTGCGAAGGGGCAGGCCAAGGACCGAGATCAAGCGATGGCACTGGGGGCCAACGGCTTTCTGACCAAACCCTTTGCCAACACAGAACTGCTCGACGTTATTACCGGGATGCGCAAAAGCGTCGTACACTCAGAGGGGTAGACCCGTGGCCCGCCGCCTTTTTCTGGAACGCCGCACTTATCGGCAATACCGACTGCAAGACGCGGCGCGGCTTTTGCCGTTCCTCTGCGCGATCCTCATTTTCGGCCCCGTATTCATCCGCGACGGTGCGGGAGAGGACGCAACCCTGGCCGGAGAATTGGTCTATTACTTCGCCATCTGGCTTGGGATGATCGTCCTGACCGCTCTTGTCAGCCGCGCCCTTGTCGGCAGTGTCCCGGCCGAGGCAGAGCCTCCGATCGCGCCAGCAAGCCTGTTGGCCGACCCGTCAGAGCGCGACTGACATGCGCAGTCTCGACGGGTTGATCGCGGTCTGTGTGCTCTATGTTCTGGGCCTGTTTGCCATTGCGTTCTGGGCCGAAAAAAGCGCCCGGAGGGGCGGGGCGAGGTGGCTGAATTCCCCGATCACCTACACGCTAAGCCTGTCAATCTATGCCACCGCCTGGACATTCTACGGCGCGGTAGGTTCTGCGGCGCGGTCTGGGTTGGAGTTCCTGACCATCTACCTGGGGCCGACGTTGGTTTTTGTGGGCTGGTACTGGCTGCTCCGCAAGGTAGTGCGGATCGGGCGGGCGCAGCGGATCACCTCTATCGCCGACATGATCTCCAGCCGCTACGGAAAGTCCGGCGGCTTGGCGGCGCTGGTCACGGTTTTGGCGGTGATCGGCACCACCCCCTACATCGCCCTGCAACTGCAATCGGTGACGCTGTCGTTCTCGGTCTTCGCGCAACCCGGTGCGTTTGGCTCCGCCGGATCAGGGGCCACGGCGGTCTGGTTGGCGGGGGGGCTTACGGTCTTCACCATCATCTTCGGCACCCGATCCCTGGACCTGAACGAGCGTCACCCCGGCCTTGTCAGCGCCATCGCGTTCGAGGCCATCGTGAAGCTGGCCGCGATCCTGAGCGTGGGCGTCTTCGTGGTTTGGGGCGTGGCGGACGGGCCGGGGGATATGCTGGCGCGGATTGAAGCCTCTCCCATCGCGAGTGAGCCCCTGAACGGGTCCCGTTGGCTGGGGCTGACGGTGCTGGCGGGGGCGGCGATCCTGTGCCTGCCAAGGATGTTCCAAGTGCTGGTGGTCGAGAACTCGGACGAGCGCCACCTGGCCGTCGCAGGGTGGGCCTTCCCACTATATCTGCTGCTTATTTCGCTATTCGTGGTGCCCATCGCGGTGGCGGGGATGAGCTTGCCCGGCACCGGCACAAACCCCGACCTTTACGTGCTGACAGTGCCCTTGTCGTTGGACCAAGACCTATTGGCGCTACTGGTGTTTCTGGGCGGATTTTCGGCGGCGACCTCTATGGTGATCGTGGCCGCGCTGGCGCTTTCGACGATGGTTTCCAACCACATCATCGTGCCCTTGTGGTTGCAGATCATCCCGCGACGCGATGCCCGCGGTGGCGACATGCGGAGCATGGCGTTGATGGCGCGGCGCTTCTCGATCGCGGGGGTGCTGTTGTTGGGGCTGCTGTACTATCGGCAATCGGGGGGCAACGCGGCGCTGGCCTCCATCGGGTTGATCTCGTTTCTGGGGTTGGCACAGGTGCTGCCGGCCCTGGTGGGCGGCATCCTTTGGCGCGGCGCCACACGGCCCGGTGCGGCCCTGGGGATCGGCTTCGGCTTCGCGATTTGGGGCTGGTTCCTGCTGCTGCCCAATGTGGTGGAAACCGGCGGCATGATCGCCCCGATCCTGTCCGAGGGGCCCTTCGGCATCGGCTGGCTATCGCCCGCAACGCCATTGGGGTTAAAGGCCACGGATCCGCTCCTAACCGCCATGGTCCTGTCGCTCGGGGTGAATGCGTCGCTGTTCATCATGGGGTCACTCCTGACGTTCCCCACCCCCTTGGAACGCTTGCAAGGGGCACAGTTCGTCAATGTTTTCGACCATTCCCGCGCGTTGAAGGGATGGAGAGGCGCAGCCGGCACGGCCGACGATTTGTTGATCATGGCGCAACGTATTCTTGGGTCGGGCCGCGCGGGCCGGCTCTTTGCCGAGGTTGCCGCCGCTCAAGGCCACGAAGGCGACGTGCCTGAGCCCACGCCCGATTTCCTCCAACGGCTAGAGCGCGAGTTGGCAGGTTCGGTCGGCGCGGCAACGGCCCATGCGATGGTGGCCCAGATCGCGGGGGCGGCCAGTGTTTCCGTGCGCGACCTGCTGGCCGTCGCCGACGAAACGGCGCAAATCATGGAGTATTCCAGCCAGCTCGAGGCCAAGTCCGAGGAACTGGCCCAGGCCGCCCGCAGCCTGCGCGAAGCCAACGCCAAGCTGACGGAGCTGTCGGTGCAAAAGGATGCCTTCCTGTCGCAGATCAGTCACGAATTGCGCACGCCCATGACCTCGATCCGGGCGTTCTCGGAAATTCTGATGCAGTCTGACCCGCTCGACGATGCCGCCCGTGCGCGCTTCAGCCGGATCATCCACGACGAGTCCATGCGCCTGACCCGATTGCTCGACGATCTGTTGGACCTGAGCGTGTTGGAAAATGGCCGCGTGACGCTGAATATGGGCAGTGTGAGGCTGTGCGACGTGATGGACCGGGCAATTTCGGCGGCGGGGGCGGAATCGCAAACCCACATGATTATCAAGCGCGACCGGGATGCGGAAAACGTGAGCCTCTGGACCGATGCGGACCGTCTGTCGCAGGTGTTCATTAATCTAATTTCCAATGCGCAGAAGTATTGCGACGCGTCGGTGCCGGAACTGACGATTTCCGTCGTGCGCTCGGACCAAGGGGTTGCGGTGGATTTCCGCGACAACGGATCGGGGATACCTTCACGGCAAGAGTCTCTGATCTTTGAGAAATTTTCTCGTCTCGATACGGCCCGGGGGGCGCCGGGGGCGGGGCTTGGATTGGCAATCAGTCGCGAAGTCATGAGCCGTCTGGATGGGCGTCTGAGCTTTCTTGCCAGCCCCGGAGGAGCGTGGTTTCGGGTGCAGCTTCCTTTAGCAGCTTTAGAGGCGGCGTAAGGGGTTTGTTAACGGGTTTTGTGCGATGCCCTATCTTATGTGACCTGCCAGAAGGCCCCGCACAAAGATGTCCGCTACCGACACGCAATCCGTACTCTCCCGCATGATCGCGGCTCATCTCGGCTCTGGGGCCGAGAACGGCGATATTGTGCCCGGTTTGCAAACGGGGCTGACCCGCGCGATCCGCCGTTCGGCCATGCCCTACGGCACCTTGGCTCCGGAAGTGGCTGAGGTCAGCGTCACACGCGACGCCACCCTATCGGAATCCGTGGCCGGATTGCCGGAACATGGGCTGCTTGCCGCGATCGAAGACGACAGCGGGCGGCGCGGGTTGTTCGCGCTGGATCACCCCCTTGTCGATTCCCTGATCGAGGTACAGGCAACCGGCCATGTGGAAGAGGTCCTGCAACCGCCGCGCACGATCACCCGCATTGACGAAGCCCTCTGCCGCGACTTCGTGGATCTGGTCCTGGGGGCCTTTGCGTTGGAAACTGTCGCTCTGCCCGATCGTGATTGGCCGGACCGAATGAGTTACGGCAGCAGCATCACCGAACGGGGGCAATTGAACCTGCTGATGCCCGAACGCGGATACCACCTGTTGAAAGTGTCGGTCACGATGGGCGGCCATAAGACGGGTGAGTTGGTCGTTCTTATGCCCAATGATCCAGCCATTGCCCGGCGCAACGCGCTTGCCGCACCGCAAGGCGACGCGCCCGAACAGTGGGGCGCAAAGATGTTAGGCGCCCTCAGCACCGCCCCCATGGCGCTGGACGCGGTGTTGATGCGCGTGACCATGCCCCTCGGGAAGGTTGAGGCGTTGAAAGAGGGTGACTTGATCCCGTTCGAGTACAGCGACCTGACATCTGTGACGCTTGAAAACGAGAGCGGCCATGTGGTGGCCACGGGCGGGCTTGGGCAATTGTCGGGGCGCCGCGCGGTCCGCCTTGGGGGCGCGAAATCGTCCGGCGCAGGGCCCGACCCGGCAACCGGAGCGGCTGCAGAAACCGATGCGGCAAAACCTGCGCCGCTGCCCGCCGATGGATTGGCGGGCTTTCCGATGGCGCAACCGGGCGCAGGCGTGGGCATGCCTTTGGATGAGATGCCGATGGCAGCGGTGCCCGATATTGCGGTTAGCCCTGCCATGGCGCCCGGCGGGCTGAACATGGCAACAGGAACCGGCACCTTGCCATCCGGCCCCGACGGGGCTGATCCCGCCGCTGCTATAAGCAAGGCGAACCCAAGCACCGCTGTGGTGTAGGGGGCAGAAATTGCGCGCAGCTATCTTTCTTGCAATCCGTTGCCCTCTCTGTCAGCGTCCCCCTGAATGCTGACATCGCCCCGGCGTGAACCACGCCGATCGCCGCCCTTCGCCCCCCTGTATTTGTGTTCATCGCCTCCGAGCACGCTTGGATACTCAGCATCGCCAAGGCCCAGTTTGCGACCATCCGAGAGATCGTCTGACGCGACCCACGGATAATTTGCCTCTAATCTGCCTCAATCTGGGCCAGAAATCTCCCGCTTATGACCTTGGAAAGGGCGCGCCCTGTGCCTCTTTTCGCCGTGCTTTCCCGACATAAACCACCTGTCTCACCGGCGAATAAGTGGGACGCGCAGCAAGCGCAGACAGTTTGGCAAGTCGGGCTCTGAGGGCCCCTCACGCAGGAGAAGTCCCATGATGAAGTCCCGTTTCATCCCCGCCGTTATTCTTGGCGCCGCCCTCGCGGTTTCCGGCTGCGTCAGCAGCACTGACGTGTCGCGCGACATCGGCCCCGACAGCATTCCCGTGATCGAAAACATCGTGGTGCAGGATTGGGACGTTGCAGAAGTTGTGGTTAACGTGCCGCAAACGCTGACCGCTTCGGAAGCCAACACCATCAAGCCCCGCGCGGATATCGTATGGCGCGAAGACCCCATTGGCGACCGTCACGCCCAGGTTGCCGCTCTGATGAGCGCCGCGCTTGAACCTGCTTTCGCCAACGTATCGGGGGCCGTGCCGGTGATCGTGTCGCTCGACGTGACCCGCTTCCACGCTCAAACCCAACGAGTGCGGTATTCCAACATCCCCTCCGAGCAAGAGATTGAGTTCGTGATGACGATCCGCCACGCCACCACCGGAGAGATACTCTCCGGCCCCACCGACGTGGATCTGACCTTCCCGGCACTGGGCGGAAATGACGCCGTCATCGCCGACGCCGAAGGGGTGACCCAGCGCCTGCGCATCAGCCAGCGTTTGCAGGCTTGGGTCTCGGAAGAATTCATCGGCCCCGCGAACGCATCGCTTCTGGTGGCCTCGAACTAAGCCTTAACAGCACTTTCCATCTTACGAACGGGCCAATAACCCGCTAGAGGGGGCGCTATGACAGCGCCCTCTTTTCCCGTTCTCCGCCTTAAACCCAAGGCCGACGCCCGCCGTATCCGCCATGGCCACCCCTGGGCCTGGGCCGATGACCTCGTCCTTGATCGCCGCTCCAAAGCCGTGCCTGCGGGCGCTTTGGCCCTTCTGGAGGATGCCGAACGGCAGCCCATGGGCATTGGCGTGGCCACCGTCAACGCGCGCATCGGCCTGCGGGTTCTGGATCGTGCTCCCGGTGCCGTGATCGACACCGACTGGCTGCGCGCCAAGATCACCCGCGCCGTGGCCCTCCGTACAGCGCTCTATGACGCGCCGTTCTACCGCCTGATCCATGCCGAGGGCGATGGTCTTCCCGGCCTGATCGTGGACCGTTTCGGCGACACCTTGGTGATGCAACCCAATGCGATCTGGCTTGAAGAGCGGCTCGATGATCTGACAGCACTGCTGCTGGAGGCCACCGGCGCCACCACTTTGATCAAAAACGGCACCTCCCGCGCCCGCGCATTGGAGGAACTGCCCGAAGAAATGCTCACCCTGGCCGGCACCGCTCCCAAAGGCCCGATCGAAGTGCCGATGAACGGTGCCATCTACATGGCCGATGTCATGGGCGGCCAGAAAACCGGCCTGTTCTACGACCAACGCCCGAACCACGCATTCATGGCGAATCTCTCCAAGGACGCGCGCGTTCTAGACGTGTTCACCCACGTAGGCGGCTTCGCCCTTGCCTCGCTCGCGGCAGGCGCAAAAAGCGCGCTGGCCGTCGATGCCTCCGAGCCCGCGCTGTCGCTGGCCGGGCAGGGGGCCGCCGCCATGGGCTGCGCCGACCGGTTCTCAACCCGCCAGGGAGACGCCTTCACCGTGATGGAGGCTCTGGCCGCAGAGGGCGCGAAATTCGACGTCGTAATTGCCGATCCCCCCGCTTTCGCGCCATCGAAACCGGCGCTCGACAAGGGCCTGCGCGCCTATGAACGCGTCGCGCGTATCGCTGCCTCGCTGGTGGCGGAAGGCGGCACGCTGATGCTCTGCTCTTGCTCTCACGCGGCCGATCTGACGAAGTTCCGCGCCTCCTGCATCCGTGGCATCGGTCGCGCAGGCCGCGATCCCCGGATCATCTACACCGGATTTGCCGGCCCCGATCACCCGGTCCACCCAAGCCTCAGTGATACGGGCTACCTCAAGGCGCTCGCGTTTACCCTATGAACGCGGGCTCCCCGTTGCCGGTCGTCGTCATCGACGCCTGTGTGCTCTACCCTACGGTGCTGCGCCAAATCGTCTTCAGCTGCGCAGAAGAGAGCCTTTTCACGCCGATCTGGTCCGAGCGTCTGCTGGAGGAATGGACCCGCGCCGCGGCCCGCAATGGCGGCGCGCTGGATGAACAACTGGCCAAATCCGAGGCCTCAAGCGCCAACTTGCGGTTCCCCAAGGCGCTCACGCCCCCCGGCGACGAAGCACCCCTCTGGCTGCCCGATCCCGCCGACATCCACGTGCTCGCCACCGCGGTCCAAGGCGGCGCGTCCACGATCCTGACCCAAAATCTCAAGGATTTCCCGGCCCGCGAACTCTCGGGCTACGGCGTCAAAGCCACCGCGCCCGATCCCTTTCTGATGGACCTCTGGCTCACCCATCCCAAAGCCGTCGCCCAGGCCGTCGCCACCACCCATGCCGAGGCCGAGCGCCTCTCAGGCCAAACCCTCCCACTGCGTGCGCTGCTCAAACGGGTCAGGCTCCCCCGCCTCGGCAAAGCACTGTCGGCCTAGCTTCATCTTTTTAAAAATATCGCGGGGGTAGGCGCATCTTCAGATGCGCCAAGGGGGCTGGCCCCCTAATTTCCAACCATAAAACCCGTCACTCCGATGGCAATTCAGACCGCCACCGAGCTTCCATCGCCTCAATCGCCGCGATCCGTTCTGCTGTCTTGGGGTGGCTCATCAACCATGCCGGCGCGCCACCGCCCTTCAAACCCGCCAAATGCTCCAGCTTCTCGAACATCGACTTCTGTGGCGCAGCCCCAAGCCCCGCCGAAACCATCAAGGACGTGGCATAAGCGTCGGCTTCATATTCGTCCTGTCGGCTCAACCGCGCCGCCAGCAACGCCCCCACAGCGTTGCCGATCATCGGACCGATACCGGGAATGAACCGCCCCAAAACACCCGCCAACACCGCTCGCACCGCGTTTTGGCCGGAGAAATCAATCATCCGCCGCCTTGTGTGCCCCAAGGCAACATGGCCCAACTCATGGGCTATCACGCTGGCCAACTCCTCGGCCGTAACTTCGCCCGCAAGGTAGCGATTGTAGAACCCGCGTGTCAAAAAAATCCGCCCATCGGGGGCAGCCAGCCCGTTTACGGCATCAACCTCGTAGACGTTCACACGGATGTTATCGACACCCAGAACCTTCGCAAATTTTTCGGTAATCTCGCGCAACCGGGCGTCGGCCAACTCAGTGGAGCGTGCATCAAGGTCGCGATTGGTGCGCCAGGCCGAGAACATATAGCTCACAAGGCCGTAGCCCACGGCAAGAAGGATCGGGGTCAGCTTCAACATACCTCAGATATGGGGCGCGCGGCTCGGTGCGGCAATGGCAAATGCCAACAGCTCAGGACGTGGCTCTGACCCGGCGCATAAGGGCCACGCCCAAACCCACCGTCACCAAACCCGCCACCAGAAAGCCCGAGGTGTTGCCAAGCAAGGTCGCAAGGTCTTGCACTCGGTCACCGAACAGGTAGCCGAGCCCCAGATAGAAGCTGACCCAAATTGCCTCCCCCGCCGCGTCCCACAGCAAGAAGCGGGGCCAACGCATTCGAACCGAACCTGCCACGATATTGACGTACGGCCCCAAGGGCGCGAACAACCAGGTCGAGAAGAAGACCCCAAGTCCGGCCTTCTGGCGCAAGGTTTTCTGCGCTTTGGCAATCACCTTCCCTCGGGAAGGGCTTCGGCCCCAACGCGCCAAAAGCGCGGCCCCGCTGGTGCGCCCCAAAAGATAGCCAGTGTTGTCGCCCAACACTGCCGCAGTCCACGCCGCAAGCCATAGCTGCGCCGCCTCCAGATCGCCTGCCGCCACAAAGGCGCCCGCCGACAGCATCACGATCGAGGTCGGGATCGGAACCAGAAGGCAAGAAAAGAAGGCGCAAAGGGCCACGATGATCGCCCCGTAAGTGGCCACAAGGGCAAGGGCGGTTTCGGTCATTGACCAGACGCCCGATGGGCTGCGATCGCTGTATTGATCTGGGCAATGATGTCCGACAAAGGCACGCTGCGTTGATCGGCGAGGTCTTGCAGCCGGATCGGTCCCCGGTCGGCATCGGTCAGGTTCAGGGCGTCGCGCATGATTTCCCTTGGAACGCTCCAAGACATGCCGACGTAGCCGGGCGTCATCCAGCCAGCGATAGGCTGCTCCACATGGCGCGGGTCAGCCCAGTAGATCGCCTTTCGTGCGGCATTCACCCCAAAGAACAGCGTCGAGAGCAGCGCCAAGGTGAAGGCGGTCATCAACCACGGTGCCTTGGCCCAAGCGGCCCGAAGGCGCGCGATCAGCGGCCCAACTCCCGCATGCCCCGGTCGATGCCCTCAAGGGTCATGGGGACCATACGGCCCTCGAATATCTCATCAATCATCTGGGTCGATTGCGTGTAGCGCCAGTGCCGTTCGGGCGTTGGGTTGATCCACATATGATCCGGCCACTGGGTGCGGGCCCGTTGCAACCATGTGCTGCCCGGTTCCTCGTTCCAATGCTCATTGGCGCCGCCCGCAAAGGCGATCTCGTAGGGGGACATCGCCGCGTCGCCCACGAAAATGCATTTATAATCAGATCCGTAGGTGTTCATCACCTCGAAGGTCGGGATCGTCTCTGTCCAGCGTCTGCGGTTGTCGCGCCAGACGCTTTCATACAGGCAATTGTGGAAATAGTAGTATTCGAGGTGCTTGAACTCGGCCTTGGCGGCGCTGAACAATTCCTCCACCACTTTCACATGGTCATCCATCGACCCGCCCACATCCAAGAACAGGATCACCTTCACCGCATTGCGCCGCTCGGGCCGGGTCTTCACATCCAGATAGCCGTTTTCAGCCGTGGCGCGGATGGTCCCGTCGAGGTCCAGCTCCTCCGCCGCGCCGTTACGCGCCCATTGCCGCAGCCGTTTGAGCGCGACCTTGATGTTGCGCGTGCCCAGTTCCACATCGCCGTCCAGGTTCCTGAAATCGCGCTTGTCCCAGACCTTCACGGCCTTGCGGTGGCGGCTTTCGTGCTGCCCAATGCGCACGCCTTCCGGGTTGTAGCCATAGGCGCCGAAAGGGGACGTGCCCGCCGTGCCGATCCACTTGGAGCCGCCTTGGTGGCGTTTTTCTTGTTCCTTCAAGCGCTCGCGCAGGGTCTCCATCAGCTTGTCGAAGCCGCCTAACGCTTCAATCTCGGCGCGTTCTTCCTCGGACAGGTGCTTCTCGGCCAGCTTTTCCAACCACTCCTGCGGGATTTCCGTAGCTTCCAGCACATCTTCTGCACTGATCGCCTCCAGCCCGCCAAAGGCGTGGGCAAAGGCCTGGTCGAAGCGGTCCAGATGGCGTTCATCCTTCACCATCGCCGCGCGGGCGAGGTAGTAGAACCCGTCGATGTCGTAGGTTACCAGCCCCACAGAAACGCCTTCCAGAAACGCGAGGTATTCGCGCAGGGAAACCGGGATGCGGGCGGAGCGTAGGGTTTGGAAGAAGGGCAAAAACATGGGCGTAGCCTAGCTACTGAGGGGCCGGGATC